>CAYLJJ010000021.1:0-70569 GCA_964384025.1 uncultured Nannocystaceae bacterium | reverse complement strand
AAGTGTTCCAAATAAGGCCATCCTTTATAATGCCTTATTGCATATCACTGACGGATAAGATAGAATAAAAATATACTCAGATGTGAGGAAGTATCCAGAAGCCTCCTCAACGTTCCCCTACATGAGCCTCAAAAGGCTCTATCTGGACCTCTAACTTGAGCGCTTCATATGGGGGAGTCTGCTTAGGAGTACAACGGAAATGTAGGTAGCCGCTCTTCATCTTGACTCGGCCCAAGTAGGCTGCCTGAGTTTGAGGGCTTCCTGTGCAGCGCAGCTCCATGCTGGAGTGAGCGTTGCCCAGGATGGCTCGAGCTAGGAGGCTCAAATCTGCAGAGCGTCCAGGCTCCTTAGGGGCGTCGATCTTGGCACCCCAGATGCGCCCAGACTTGATGATCCACTGGACCTGTCCATCCCCCTCCTCTTGGACAGAATAGAGCACGTTTTCTCCCTCTCTCTGCTCCTTCATCTCCCAGCCTTTAGGCAGCCGTGTTTTGATCCACTTTGGATCTCGGTTGACCAGCCCCAGAGCCTGAATCTCTTCGAGTTTTAGAGCGGCCTCTTCTGGAAGCGGCTCAAATCGAGGAGCCGCGTCGATGAGGGCGTCGGGGAGCGCATCAAGGAGTGCCGCGTCGGGGGGCAGGCGGGGTGGAGGCTGAGGGAGTCTGCGTACATAGTTTGAGTCTCTCTCCTCTACTGTCGGTGCAGGAGTTCCCCATAAAAACAGGAGAGCGCCCAGGAGGAGGGCCAAAGGGAGAAAGAAGAGGAGGAGGTGACGCTTCATATGTTTTGTGCTTTCTTAGCGATCTTGTGTGAAATTGGCTGCCCCATTTTCACATAGGTAAGAGAACCTGAGAACCCAAAGCTTTTAGAGAGCAGGATCTCAACTTGGCTAGGATTTCTTGATCTATGGGGAACAACACCCCTAAATAGTTCTAACAAGGCTGAGCCTAACCCTCTCTAGAGTTTGGGTCTCAGATGGTTGGGATCTGCCCACATGGGGCTCTCCAGTCTGTGGACAATGGGAGAGCAGGAGATCGCCATGAACGGAGTTTTTATGCGGTGCTCTTTGTTGAGTTTTTTCCTCTCTATCGCCTGTGGCCTAGAAGCCCAAGCTCAGCCCTCTGTACAGATCCTGGAGCCTCAAGAAGGGAGTTGTGTCAACAACGGTGCAGAGACCTTTGTGATCGGTGGAATGGCACGCCCTCCTCTACGCCCTCTGCCCCTGATTTTAGAGCTTCAATCCCCCGAGGGAGGCTCTGTAGATCTGATTTTTCAAATAGACGGTGAGGAGATCTCTCGGGCGCGATACAGCCTCAGCGGACCAGATCCTGAGATTGTCGAGGACTACAGCCTAGCAAATATCGAGGATGGTCCCAATCGCAACCTTGAAGTGATCGTCAGCCAAGGTCCTCAGGATCGTGGCAGCGACTCTGTGAATTTCAGGCTGGATCGTCAAATCCCTGAGATCGAGTTGGACTCTCTAGAGGTCGCCTGTCTGGATGAGATGCCACAGGCGGAATATATTGTCACCGACACTATGGATGATAACCCTCTTGTCGTAGAGGAGGAAATCAGAGATGGCTGCTTGCTTCAGAGGGTGATCCGGGCGCAAGATCACTGTGGTGAAGGCAACGCATCAGAGGTTCACTTAAGTAACACCCGACCTGTTCAAAGAGATGAAATCCAACTGAGCTTCTCTGGTTACGCTTGCAATGCTTCAGGTTGCCCCATAGAGGGACCCGAGGCGATGCCTTTTGGAGAGGGAGATATAGTT
Organism: uncultured Nannocystaceae bacterium; assembly: GCA_964384025.1. GTDB lineage: Bacteria > Myxococcota_A > Bradymonadia > UBA7976 > UBA1532 > CAYLJJ01. Next base: position 68,795 of record CAYLJJ010000021.1, on the reverse strand, counting down.
TCTCGGGCTGTAGTTTATTATAATATTGAGGTACCCAATAGTTGCTTAGGACGAGTAAGTTCAATTGTGACAATGGGTAATCAAAGTCGCTTTTATATGCAGGGAGGACAACTTGAAGAACCAGGTGAATACCAGATAGATGTTGAACTTTTTTCTTGTGATGGGAACAATCCTATTGAGAGCGGCAGCTTCTCTTTTAGTCTAATCCCTGGAGCCATCGCAGATGCGGGAGGACCCTATGAAGTTGCTCAGGGAGAACCCTTGATCTTAGATGCCAGTAACAGCAGCTCTCCCCCTCAGTTTGGAGAAATTTCTCAATATTATTGGGATCTGAATAACGACAGTTTTTTTGATATAGTTGGCCCTGACGCAGTTACAGTTGAATTCAATACACTCCAACCTGTGACAGAGGAGGGTGAGGATCCCTACCTCGTCCGCCTGATGGTTGAGACTGAGGGTGGAGAGCAGGCGATCACCTTTATTGAGGTGAGGCTGCTCTCCAGCCCCCCAAGCTGTGAGCTGGGAGGGCCCTACGCCGTACGAGAGGGAGAGCTGTTGCAGCTCTTTGGCAGCGCGACCCCTGGCAATGAGGCTGATCCCATCATCTCCTATAGTTGGGATTTTGGAGATGGGACACGACCCCAGATCTCTGCAGAACTCTCCGAACCCCTACATATCTATACAGAGGGAGGAGAGTATAGTGTGGTGATGAGGGTAGATACCTTGGCCTCAAACTGTAGCGCCGAAACCCTGGTTCAAGTAGAGGATGTAATCCCTGTTGTTCAGGGCCTGCTTGTCTACAATATGAACAATCTTCAAGAGGGAGAGCAGTTGCGCTTCTCGGCAGGAGAGACCGCACCCGGATCTCCCTCTGATCCCATCATCGATTATCACTGGGAATTTGGAGATGGGAATGAGCAGAGTGGAGCCACGCTTCGAGAGCCTGAGCATCGCTATGAGGATCAGGGTGAGTATCAGGTCTGTCTTACGGTAAATGATGAGGACTCTCCTTCTGAGCCCGGCTGCTTGAATATCCTGGTTGCTGATTTAGAGCCCATTGTGGAATTTGAGGGTCCTGATCGTGTCGTTGAGGGGGAGGAAGTCACCTTCCGAGTCAGCCTCGATCAGCCCGGAGGCGCAGCTGATGCTTTGACCGCCTTTGAGTGGGATTTTGGAGATGGAGAACCCATCCGGCGTGAGATCAGAGATAAGACTCAAACTCATCGCTTCTCAGGCGTGGGAGCTTCCTCTGTGCAGATCGTTCGATTGACCCTCCATGATGAGGACTCCAGCGTAAGTGTAGAGCGAGAGATCACAGTGATCGATGTGGTCCCCATCGCTCAACTCTTTGTCAATTATGGTGATGATCAGATCGCCGAAGAGGGAGAGTCGATCCTGCTCGACGCTTCGGAGAGCCTCCCTGGGGCGGAGAGCGATCCCCTCATCCGTTATCGTTGGGACTTTGGCAATGGAGAGTTACAGGAGACAGAGGAGCCTCTCATCGAGTATGCCTGGCCGGATGATGGCAGCTATGAGCTGCGTATGACCGTCTTTGATCTCGATGGCAGTCCCTCTACCAGCTCAATGATTGTGGAGATTATTAACCGAGATCCTACGGTCAGCCTCCTGATTGAGGAGCCCTTTGGAGAGTTGGGTGAGAGCCTTCACTTTGAAGCGCTGGTGGAGGATAGCCCTGGAGATCTCCCCGCTGAGATTTACTGGGATTTCGGTGATGGAAATTCTGCAGATGGCGCTGAAGTAGATCATATTTTCACAGAGGTGGGGGTTTTTGAAGTTGTCGTCACTGTTCTCGATGGAGATGGTGGACGAGCAGAAGATCAGCTCTTTATCGATATCTCTGAGGCGCCTCCCATCATCAGCGGAGATGAAGTGGTGCATGGTCAGGAGGGTGAACTGATCAACTTTACGGTTTTGGTGGAGTCTGGGCTCCGCAGCGGGGAGGGTGAAGAGCCCGCTTATGACGGGCCGACATATATCATCGTAGATGCCCCTGCCTACATTCATTATGAAATCCTGCCTGTGGAGGAGCAGGACCCAACACATCTTCAGCAAGTGTTGTTCTCTTGGGTGCCTACAGTCTTTGACTCAGGAGAGTACGAGATCGAGGTGATCGCCAGGGGGCCACTCTCAGGAGCCAGCAGGCGACACCATGTTCAGCTCTTGATTGAGGATGTGGGAGCTCCCCTGATGGCGGCTGCGGCTTTGGACCAGAGAGGCAGAACTCAGCTTAGGATCTACCAGTATGAACGCGAAGAGGATGTACGGCTCAGCTTATTGGAGTCTTTTGAGCTGGGTATGGGTCTGGGTGAAATAATCTCTGATCCAGAAGGAAGTGCTCTCTTTGTGGCCCTCCCTGAATCGGCTGAGGTCGCCGTCCTCCAATTTAAAGGAGGCCCTCACCTGGTTCGTAAGATCCCTGTTGAGCGAGGGATAAGGCGTCTACTCTGGGCGGATGGCCTCCTTTGGGGCCTCGCCTCTGATCTCTTCACCATCGATCCAGAGACCCTTAAGGTTCAGGCTCGCTATGATCTTCAAGAGATCAGGGTAGGGGGAGAACAGGAGAGCATCCCCAGACCGACAGATATGGTTTGGATCCCCAGCGGCGCCTTGGGGAATGAGCTGGGCACGATGCTCATCACAGGAGCAGATGGAGAGCTCTTGCTCCTGCCTCCTGAACGAGAGGACCAGCTCAAGTTTGCTCGCACAAACCGTCATCACTTTAACCACCTCGCTCTGAGCCTGGAGAGAAACCAATTATTCTTTACCGATTATACGGAGGGAGAGTTGTTGGTTACATCGGCAGCTAATCTTCTCGCTGACCCAAACCGTTCATCCTTTGGTGAGCATGAGATCACCTTCCCTGCGCGAGATCTTCAGTTCCTTCAGGGCGCAGCTTGGGCAATCCTCCCTCAAGGCCTTGTACGTTTTGAACGCCAAGCTGAAGTGTTCAGAAACATCAGCTCCCGAGCAATCTCAGTTCTCCCAGAGACGATTTTTCGGGGGGGTGGGGTGGTGATCGCTGAGGGGCGCCGAGTCCGCAGCTATGATGCTCAGTTAGAAGCTCTGGTCAGCGTAGAAACGGGTCCTATGGATAAAATCTACGCCTTTATCGCTCGTCTTGAATAGGACCCATCTGGTCTCTCGGTTCTCGCTGAAAAAGAGGCCAAAATCCCGCTTGGTCTCCCCACCTGATTTTCGATACTCTAAGTCCCGATTTGGTCTAGGAGCCCCCAATGAAGAAGATTCTACCGTTTTTCCTGTTGCTCTCCTGGCCTCTCGGGGCCTGGGCAGATGGAGATGAGGTCATCATCGTTCCCTACTCTCAGCTTGATCCTGACCTGCCCCATCCAGCGCACTCTGGAGCTCCTCTGAGCTTGAAGGGAATTATCCGTGATGCTCGCTGCGATACCTATCGTGTTTGGTGGGACATCAATCGAGATGGAGAGTATGACGCTGACGATGCTCCCTTTGATCGAAGCAGAAACAATACAACGATGACCGTCCATGATATTGGACGAACATTCTCTGCACCTATTTTTGAGCGAAATACATTGATCGTAATCAATGTCAAAGTTCAGCCTCAATGTGACAACCAACCGGCTCAATTCGGCCAGATGCGCTTCTTCGTTTATGCTTTTCAGCCATCTACAAATCCCAATGATTGGACTGCTGATCAAGTAGAGATCATGTCTCAAATGACTATACAGGAAGTACTCTGGTATATTCACCGAAAAATGGCCAATTTCTCAGGGTTAAACCATTCTAAAATCAGTGCTACAGCTGCTGATGGTGATACAAATGCTGGTTCTATCTGGGCTTATGTGATTAATGGACATATGCCTGCCTATCCACCATCAACAATCATTAATCATGGGATGGTCCTTCCTGATGGCTGGGAAAATGAGAATGATTATCGGTGGAATAATGACCCATATGCAGAAGATGTCATTAGAATGACAAACTGGCTTACGTCAGATATGATTGAAGTAAACATCAACGCAAATGATGAGGCCAACACATGTGAAGTTGGAGCAGCTCAGCCAAGACCCTTAGTGGATACGTGTGATAGCAAAGGCGTCGCTCATAAGACCAGCAGAAATGATCATCATCTGACCGTATATAGAATGGGCACCCGTTTGGGAGGACTCGCACCTGTTTTACATGCCCTAGGACAGACCCCTTTGCAATATAACAACCACAATCTGGAGGGACGACCTTGGGAGTGGCTAATCCAACAGATGGTTGACTTCCTGGCCTACAATCAGATCGATGGGGGCAATGGAGAGGGGGCTTGGTATTATCCTCGAGACTGCCAAAACACCAGTTGCAGCGATGGCGCAGCTGATTCTTCTACTTCTCAGTGGGCTTATATCGGCTTGGAGAGCGCTGAAATCGCAGGTCGTGAGCATGGCGTTATCGTCAACAACTTCCACAAGCAACGTATCTCTAAGTTTCTCTGGAGAAACCAGCGAGCCAACGGCTCAGCTGCTTACCGCTCTACTTCCAATTCTAACTATCAGCTTACGGGAGGAGCGATTGTTGGTAGCCGTTGGTTGGGGATTCATAATTTTGCGGATGAGAATGGAGATGTAATCGCTCCAGCTGAAGAGCCTTTTGGGTATGGATTCTCAAAACAAGAGCTCTGGGATATGTATCAGCGTTATCTTTCATTTACTGAACAGGGATGGAACGGGACTGAACGGCATGGTTCACTTTCAAATTGGCTAGATGGCTTCTGGAAGACTGGCAATTGGGATTGCGGTAATACAAGCACTATTTATAATGCACCTATCTGTGGGAATTCATATGCGATATACTCTCACCAGAAAGGGTATAGAACAGGAATCCCAGAACTTCATTATATTGGGAACCATGATTGGCAACATGAGTTTAGTATTTACTATATTCGAACCCAAGAGAAGCATCTGGATAATTATAGTACTTTTGGTCAGATCAAAGATTATGATAGCCCTTATCATTCTATAGGTTATGATCGTTCTGGAGGGCAGCTCCCCAACTCTATGGGAGCCCTAGTGCTTACTCCCACAATATTTAACCCAAAGCCTGTAGCGATCGGCAACGCACAACCTTCAACGGTGATCGAAGGCTGCTCTGGCCCCAATAATGGCCGTGTTCAGTTTCGCCACGATGAGTCTTTTCACCCCAACCCCTCTATGTTCATCAGCAATTATTACTGGGATGTAAATGATCAGAATGGCCTCTGGTGGGAGGTCGGTGGGGCTCCGGTTGATTTTCAGAGCGCTCAGCAAAACGAGATCTTCGACTACCAGTACAAACAGACCGGAGTCTACACTGCGACCCTCATGGTGGAAGATCAGATCGGGCAAACCAACAGCGTGACCTTTGAGATCACTGTTCAGGGCTCAGAGAATGTCACGCCCTCTGCTGCTCATGGAGGCCCCTACTCCGTCGAAGAGAACGCAGATTTGATCCTCCGCGCTGCGGTGAGCGATGGCAATGAGGAGTGTGGAGAGCTTCTTAACGTGCATTGGGATCTCAACAACGATGGTGACTTCAACGATCTGGTTTATGACTACCCCCTCCAGTTGGATACTGCGATCGATGGAGGTTCCCTCTATGAAGATGGGGATGGAGTTCTCTGGGTACGTGTCCCTTGGGTCAGCTTAGCGGGTCTAGGTCGTGGGCAGGAGAACCCCAACCGTATCCGCATGAGGGCAGCGGACGATGAGGGGGAGATGGATGAGACAGAGACGACTCTGCTCATCTATCCCAGCCACCCTGAGGCTCATGGTCGCGTCGATCCAGAGTCTGCGGCCTGTGGCCAAGCGGTGCAGTTTGATGGCAGCCCCAGCTTTCACCCCAATCCTGATCGAGTCATCGCCTTCTATGATTGGGACTTTGATGGGGATGGAAATTTTGATGAGCGTGCTCGCATCGTCGAGCACACTTTTCCCTCCTTCTCAGGGGGATTGTTTGGCGGTGATCCCATTGAGGTGCAGCTTCAGGTCACAGATGATCTGGGCCGACAGGACTCCACTGCCCTCTTGATCTCCATCGATCAGGGCAACCACAGCCCTCAACTCCAAACAGATCAAGCAGCCTACACCGTCCTACAGGGAGATCCTTTGGTGATCGACGCCCTGGACTCCAGCGATCCTGATGCAGATTGCGGAGATGCGATCATCTTTATCGAGTGGGATATGAACGGCAATGGCTCTTTTGCAGACGCGGTGGATATCGCTGGACCCTTTAATTCAGGCCCTATCCTCCAGCGCCGTGGACGCATTGAGATCCCCTGGGATCAGCTGATCAGCTATATGCAGTGGCCGGCTGATCGAGAGACCATGCTGCCCAGCAACTTTATCCAGATCCGTATCACAGATGTCTTTGGAGCCCAAACGATCGGGAACGTGCAAGTTCGTCTCTTCCGCGCTCAACCCAATGTGCAGGTGGTTCAAACACCAGATCCTGCTCCGATCAATCATCCGGTCATCTTGGATGGTCGTGAATCCTCTACCCCTGTTCCAGGAGAAGAGATCCTCCTCTATGAGTGGGATCTGGATGGTGATGGCGCCTTTGAGGTTCAAAATGAGCCCTTCATAGAGTTCGCTCACATTTTTGATCCAGTCCCAGAGTCTGAAGATCAGATCCCCATCGTGTCGGTTCAGCTCAGAGTGACGGATGGCTCAGGGCGCTCTGCCGTGGGCAGCTACTCAGTTCACTATGAGCTCAGCCCGCCTCCTACTGCGGACGCCGATCCAACAGATCCTCCAGAATCGGGCTATCATATCATCTTAGGCCAGACCCTCACCTTGAACGCCTCCCAGTCTACCGATCCTCAGGAGAATGACTGCCCTCGCTACTACCGTTGGGATATCGACTATCAGGAAGCAGAGGGTTTTCAGAACGATCTCAATCGAGACACTGGGATCTTCTGTGATCAGGAGGGTCGCATTGTCGAGATCAGCGCAGAGGATCTGGCCAGCATGGGCATCAACGCTCCTGGAGAGTATGAAGTTAGGTTGGAGGTGGAGAACAACGCTGGACGCAGCGCTCAGGACAGCGCTCCAGTCAGGGTCTACAGCGCTCAGCCTGTGGCACAGATCATCTTAAACCCCAACCCCGCCGCCTGTGGCGTTCAGATCACCCTTGACGCTCGAAACTCAAACCATCCTCACCCCGATATAGATATCAGCGATTGGCGTTGGGACCTTGATGGGGATGGAGATTATAGCGATGCCAATGGCGCCCTTGTCTTCCACAGCTATGATCAGTTCAGCTTTGATGGCCCCATTCGGGTGGGCTTGGAGGTGGAAGACACCCAGGGACAGACTGGACGCAGCGCTTTGGATCTCAACATCTTGGAGGGCAACCGGCCACCCGTAGCGGAGGCGGGAGGATATCGCCAAGGTGAAGCGGTCGTTGGACCTTATACCATCGCTCTGGGCGACGATCTCTTTCTAGACGCCCTTGGCTCCATGGATCTCGATGAAGCCTGTGGAGATGGTGTTCAGAGTTATCAGTGGGATTTGGATAATGATGGAGGCTTTGAGCCTGGTCTGATCCAACGAAACCCAACCATCGACTGGGCTCAGCTTCAAGCTTTGGGTCTGGATCAAGTAGGACAGTATGAACTGCGCTTGAGGGTCGTAGATCGTTTTGGGATCAGCGACGACGACATCGCCACCCTGAACATCGTCAATGGCCCCATCGCCCGCGCCGTGGCGACCCCCGCTCGGGCAGGCTGCCGACAGGTCGTAGAGTTCAGCGGCGCGACCTCCAGCACAGATGGTCCCCTGGATGAGGGCTTTGCCATCGTCGATATGGAGTGGTTGATCGAAGGGGAGACGATCAATGGAGAACAGTTCAGCCGCCCAGTCCAGGGCCTCCCTGATGAGAACGGAGAGATCTACGTCGGCGCACGCCTGAGGATCACCGATGCCAGTGGTCGGAGCAGCGTTGATCTGGTTGAGGTCATTGTTGATGTTCAGAACTTGGCCCCAGTCGCTGACGCTGGGGGTCCCTATCAAACGGGTCCTCTGAATGACAGCTGGACTCCAGTAGCCCTAGATGGTCGTGCCTCCTCAGATCCCAACGATCCCTGCGATGAGATCGTCGAGTATCGTTGGGACATCGACCGGGATGGGATTGCAGACTTCTTAGGTGCGACGGTGGCGGAGTATATCAACCCCAACTGGAACGCAGGTACTGCTCAGGTGATCCAGCTCATCGTCTGTGACAGCTTTGGGGTCTGCTCAGAGCCAGCTGAAGCGATAGTCGAGGTGGGCTCTGAAGCGCCCCCTACAGGCGAGATCTTGGCACCCAGGGCGGGTGAAGACTGCATCAACCAAGAGAACATGGAGGTGCAACTCAGGGTCAGCGATCCTGAAGGGGATCAGGTGACCGCCACGATCTTCGCAGGGATCCAGGAGTTGGGGAACAAGACCTTTATCGCCACTGCTGAAGGCAATGAGGTGTTTGTCAACGTTGATGTCTCTGCCCTACCGGATGGCCCCCATGAACTGAACGTCATCCTGCGTGATGAGGATGGCGCTGAGGTTAACATCAACGCGGGTGGGCTGCTCTTCTTTGATCGTCTTGCTCCAGTGATCAGCATCGGCGCGAGACCCGCTGAGGGAGCTTGTTATGAACAGGCTCAGGAGGCAGATATCCACTTTGAGGACAACATCGATCCAGGACCGATGTTAAACCAGGAGATGTTGGAGGAGGGTTGCGTTCGAACCCTCAGGGTGGCGGTCAATGATTTTTGCGGAAACTCAAACATGGAGGAGCGAAGCTACCGCATTGCGCAGCCCCCTGAGATCAACTTCAGCGGTCCTGCCGAAGAGAGCTTGGTGGTGGAGGCGCGGGTCGGTTGGGAGCCAGCTCACGAGGGCTGTGTGCTCTTCTCTGACTCTGAGCTGAGCCATAATGGGGCTCCTGCTCGGCCCTATGTCAAAGAAAGCTTGATCGCCGCTCCAGGCTTCTATGTGGTCAGGGTCAACGCTCAGGATTGTGGCAATGGCAACGAGCGTGTCTTCAGTCGGCGCTTCTGGGTCAACGCCGCCCCCACAGCGATCTCGATCTCCTCAGATCATCCCGCGCGGCATCCTGATGGGGGTTTCATCAACACCTATCTCGTAGCTGAGGGCAGCGGTCTACAGCTTGATGGGGGTGACTCCCTTCCGCCCGAACCGATAGACCATATCGCCTCCTACCGCTGGGATCTGGATGACGATGGTGACTTTGACGATGGAGAGGGTCAACTCCAGGCCTTCAATACCCAGGAAGATGGCATCTTCTCTGGTGCACTCAGGGCGAGTGACTCTCTGGGGGCTCAACATGAGGAGAGATTCAGCGTCATCGTGACCGATATCGATCCCATCGCTGATGCAGGCCACTCCTACTCTGTTTCTCAGGGCATCGAGCTGCATTTTGATGGGACAGGGAGCCGTGCGCTCTCTGCGGCAGATGAGGTTCGCCTCTATGAGTGGGATTTTGATGGAGATGGAGTCTTTGATGAATCTGGTGCTGATCTCAACCAGCCGATCCACGCCTATGAGGTCAATGGCAACTATGACGTGGTCTTGAGGGTCTACGATGAGGACAGCTTCAGCGAGGATACTGTTCGTGTCACGGTGGCGGATGTCAACCCCAACCTAGATCACATCGAGCCGCCTCCAGATCTCTACGAGATCGACTATATGGACTTTACTGTGCTCGTCGCTGAGGGCAATGATTCCGACCAGATCAGCCGCTATGAGTGGGACTTTGATGGGGATGGAGAGCTGGACAACGAGGAGTTTGAGCATCCAGAGGGAGCCACACAGCGCTTCCAATACCGAGAGGCTCGAATGGGAGAGAGCCACTATCGGGTCTCAATCGTGGTCCGAGACCAGGACTCCTTCTCTTCAGAGGAGATCGAGGTCAATGTACGGGAGATCACCCTCGCTGAGCTGATGGACTATCTGGATCGACGCATTCAGATCAGCATAGACACACTCCCCCTCCCTCCTGTAACCCCTCAACAGGTCCAGCTGACCAATATCCTCCCTCCTCTACTGCAGATCACCGACAATGGTCGTTGGGGGGAGCGCTACGGTCGCCGAGGAGTATCTCTCCAGGCCGCGCAGACTCTCATCACCCGTTTGGGGGACGCTCAGAACTTTGGAGAGGACTTCTCTCTTGAGCTTTGGGCTCTCTCCCGGCAGATGAAACGAGAAGTTGAGCGTCTTGAAGCCCTCCTCCTTGAGCCGGGAGGCCCTGGGGCGGAGCACCCCAGTATGCTGCAAGCACGCCAAGAGCTGGAGCTGCTTGATGAGATCTATACTGGCGCAGCCTTTGAATCGACTCTGAGGAACAACCCTGGCTTGGCGGTTGATCTTGCGACACGGGCGATGAGCGCCTACTACTGGCTACGTCATGCCATCGCGCGCTGTAATCTCTACGCTGGCTTTCCCATGCCGGAGATCTCTGATCCGGTAGCACGGACCTCAGCGGCAGAGGAGATCAATGATCAGCTTGAGGTAGCCTTGGAAGAGATGGCGGAAGATCTCCAACTCTACTTAGCTCAGGGGGGAGATCTGGATCCTGCTCCAGCCTGGGATCGGATCGCTGAAGCTCTGGCCTCTCTGAATGAAATCCGCCGCCTTCAGACTCTAGACATCTCTGTGGTCTGTCCTGAAGGTCGTGAGTGTATCAGCGATGAACAAGCCTTAGATCTGGAGATTCTCGCAGCTGAACTGGCTCGAGATCTGGACGCTGCCATGATCCATGGGGCTTGGGTGAGAGAGTGGCAAAGCTGCTTGGTTCTGGGTTTGAAGTTCCGCATCGAGCTCTCCATGATCCGCGTCGAACATGTCTGCGGGGCCAGCGTTGCGTTGAGTTTGGAGGCGCGAGATGTTCAGAGGATCGGTCTGGACTTTGTAGACAACCGAGAGGACGCTGCGGCGCTGAACTACTATGTCGCTGCAGAGCAGCAGTGTCTCATGATCGACATTTACGATCGCTGCTTGGCGCCCAGCTTCCCCGAGCTTAATGTTTGGAGGAGCTATCCAAACTATTGCCTCGACGATCAGTGCAACGTAGATGGCGACTGTTACAATGGGACCATCTGTGTCGTGGTGGACGCTGCCAATGATGAGAGCCTGTTCTGCCGTTATGAGTGTGTGGCGGATATGGACTGCCCCGAGCGCAGTTCCTACTGTGATCTCGTCGCAGGGTTCTGCCGTCAAGGGGAGATTCGAGCTGAAGATCCCCGTGATGGACAATGCAGCAGCGACCTGGAGTGTTCATCGGGCAAGTACTGCCACATCTTTGGTGAGCAAGCCCTTGGAGAGTGTGTCTCAGGTTGCCGCACAAACCCCAGCAACTGCTTCTTGGGGGGAATCTGTGATCCTGTGACCCACACCTGCGCGCCCGCCAACAGCTGCCTGGAGGATGAACAGTGCGATCCAGGCTTCTATTGTGATGGTGAACGTTGCCGATTGGGTTGTCGGATAGAGAGCTGTGGTCCAGAGCAGAGCTGTAACCTCTACACCCGTGAGTGCCAAGTCCAGGCCCTGGGAGCCACCTGCGCCAGCATCTTGGACAATAACCCCCTCGCAGAGAGTGGAGTTTATATGATCGATCCAGATGGCTTGGGCGGTGAAGATCCTTTCGCGGGCTACTGTGACATGCAGAGTCGTGGAGGGGGTTGGCTTTTGGTTATGAACCGCAGCCATGATCTTCCCATAACGCACCGTGACCTACTGTTGCTGCCTGAACATGAGGAGCAAGCCCTCAACAACGCTCGCTGGAGCGCCCTACGGCTTCAGGGAGATCAAGCGATGGCGAGCTATGGTGGGACCAGCGTTGTCGCTGAGATGCAGCGCTTGCGGGCAGCCAACTGTACACCCCTGGCTGACGACTTGAGCGCTCTGGTCTTGGCCCATGATGAGACTGAAGGCTGCAATGGGATTGGGGGGGACTATTCAAACTGGTTTGGCGTCTATGATCAGATCAGCCGCAATACCTTCTGCAATAATGCCTCAGCGCAACCCTTCTATCCTTTGGAGGAGGCGGGCACGATTGAACCTGCTCAGGCCTCGATGTGGGTCCGTAGTTTCGCTGAAGGCTCTGGGGCTTGCGAACAGGATGAAGAGTGCGATGCTGAGCGCTTCTGCCATCTTTCAGAGGGGGGCGGTCTCTGTCTTTTGGGGTGTCGTCCAGGAGTCCCAGGAGCTTGCCTTGATGGAGAGGTTTGCCACCCTGAGACCCACAACTGTGAGGCTGCCGATCTTAAGGTCTCCTGCTTGGAGATCCTCAATGATGGTCTTTCTTGGGGAGATGGTTTCTATCTCATCGATCCCAACGGAGGTGCTCCAGATGATGCCATTTTAGTGCGCTGTATCATGGAGAGCGAGGGTGGGGGCTGGACCCAGATCTTCGATGAGCGTGGGGATCAGATGCTGCTCCAGAGGATCCCAGATCAGCTTGGCACTCTACAGATCAGCGAGGTGATGGCAGTCACAGTACAGGGGCTGGCGCGAACCCACAGCCTAGAGGAGAACCTCAACAGTCTAGGCGATGCCTTTGCCCAGGAGTGGTTGCCGACTGGGTTTGAGTCAGATCGCTACCGTCGGCTCTCTCAAGATGAGGGTGATCATGAGAGCAGCCTCTATATCTTCGATGATCATGATATTCGCGGTTGCGCGGGACGGCAGAGCGAATATGTAGAGACCCCTCAGGGCTTGATCAGCTATGGATACAGCAATGGGGCCAACTTTGGAGATGCAGGGAGCTGCACTTATCAGTTCTACACTGATATCATCATTGATCGCCTCTACCTCCGCTGATCCTCACCCTATAGAAGGTGGGTGAGCCTCCCCGCTGAGACCCACTCTTAGATCAGATACAGCATTGGATGTTGTTTGGGCCTGGACACAGTCCGGGGGTGCTGACACTGTCACACTCGGCTACATCCATGCATTCACCTGCCCAACCGCCGGCTTCACAGGCACCCCAGGTGTTCTGGGAGGTGCAGCACTGGATGTCAGCCGGGCCAGGGCACAGGTTCGAAGTGTGTCTGCCATCGCAATCGTCGGTAGGGATGCACTCACCCTGCTCGCCCCCTGCCCAGCAGCTTCCCCAGTCATTGCCACCGCCACCGTTATCACCGTTGCCTGCCGTGCAGCACTGCACATCGGCAGGGCCGCTACAGAGCCCGGGGGTGCTCACCCCCCAGCAGGAGCCTGTTGAGATGCAGATGCCAACTTGGCCGTTGGCTATGCAGCCACCCCAATCATCATCCCTACCGCCATCGTTGGGCGGAGGATCAATGGGTTGAGGCGGAGGCTCGTCAGGTTGAGGCAGAGGCTCGTCAGGTTGAGGCAGAGGCTCGTCAGGTTGAGGCGGAGGATCGGCGGGTTGAGGCGGAGGCTCGGCGGGTTGAGGTGGTGGATCGGCCACGTTTCCACCGGCGGGGGTGCAGCACTGGATGTCATTGGAGCCTGGGCACAGGCCTCTGGTTCGCACACCTTGGCACTGCGCGGTTGGCAAGCAGCTGCCCTGCACGCCGTTGGCCTGGCAGCTTCCCCACCCCTGACCACCGCCGTTGTTGCTGCCGTTGGCATCTGCATCGGGGACTGGGCTTCCACCTCCACCATTTGCCTGGAAGAAGGGTGTACGTCGGGCTGCTGCGTCTGGGGTGATCTCCACATGGAGGTGATCGTGATGAGGGTGCTGGCCGCCGTAGGCGCGATGCCGAGGCGTGCGTGAGGTGTTCCAGATGCTGCGATCCCAGATGATCAGCTGAACGCCGATGTGCTGCGCGTTCTGAATGAGCCAGTGGGCGATGGGATCGCCAAGATCATTGTCAGCCGCGCCCCCATGCAGCGGGACGAAGATGTCGAGTGCGCGCCCCACCGCGTGTACAGAGAGCCCTCTACCGCCACGAATATTGCGACAGGCGTAGCCCCCGAAGTGTCGCGCGCCGGCGAACTGCGCCACCAGATGATTGCCCAACTCACGAGCACCGGCGGTCAGGCTCCCGGTGCATCCGCCGCGAGCAGACACCCGAGTCACCTGCTGGTTATTTCCAGCCTGAGCTACTGCGGGTGGCAGCGCCCAGCGGCTGGCGTGTGAGGCCTTTCGGATCAGCTCGTCGGGGGTGGCATCATCATTGTGACCCATATGAGCCTCCCCGTAGGCCCCTGCGAAGAACTCCAGCCGAGCGAAGTCGAGCGCCTCCACCCCACGCAATCCGATGGCCAACGCTGGCCCATCCAGATCCACCGTGGCGCGCGCCTGGACAGGGGAGTTCACCGATTTTGCGGGTAGGGGCAGCCAGGGGCCCACACCCTCCTCGCCCACGAGCTGAAACTCGAGTTCAGGGACCGTGGTATGGCCCGTGAGCAAAATTTCGATGGCGCGGAAGGGCCTCTCGGTCTCTAACCGAACCTCGGTTGTTTCAGGGATCGGGAAGTCGCGGCTGCCCAGGTAGTGCACCTCGCTGTCCAGGACCTGGACTTCGGCCGGCATGGCTGGCTCGGACATCTCGAGGTCAGGCTCTCCGCCATCGACGCTCGCACAAGCACTGAGCATCAACGCAGCAAGAAACCAACTGTCAATTCGAACAGATTGGAATTTCAAGTAACCTCCGGAAAATATGCCTGCGTGTTTGATGTTCAAAATTTCTCCACTGTTGGCATACCAAGATAGACCTCTCCTCCTCTCTGCGTCGAACGGAATTTGGGCGTGGCTGGATGCCATCCACTCAGCGGTAGACTTATGGGCTGAAGATGGAGATGTTCTTCGAGGTTTAACCTTTTCTCATCTACGCACTTTGGCGCCTGACATGACGATCGGCTGACATTGTAAGATGGATGATGGCTTCAGTGATAAATCTGAGTCTGCCGGATTTGGTGGTTGATTCATTTTGGATGCCTGTCCGCCATGGCGGATGGAGGTGAGAGAAGGTGAAGAAGATCCCCCCTTTGGTATGTGGAGGTTGCTTAAACCAAACCACGACCAAAAAGAGGGACCAATGGAAGGAGGTCACGAGTTTAATTTTGAGGCGAGTGGGGGGCTGAAGAATCTACAAGATCTCGCAACCCAGAGACTTTTGTTGTCAAGGTGAGGAAGCAGGAGAGCAGTTCGAGGAATTCGAGAGAGAGCTTTTGGGAGGGGCGCCCGTCCGCCATGGGAGATGAGCATCCTTTCTCTGTTTCCCATTTGGGGGTCCCAGAGCGTTGCTCATCTGTCGGGAGAGGGTACAGGATGGGACCTCCTGAGTGCCACTCTCCCAGGAGCCCATCCCCAACGGCGGCCCTCTCCTCGCTTCCTGGGCCTCCAGCGGCCTCCTCATCCAGCGGCAATGCCGCTGGAACCGCTTAAGGCGGTTCAGCAGGTGACGGAGGCGTTGCCTCCGTTGCCGGGTGCGGGGATGAGCGCCGCGACTCGGGCGATGGCAGGACGCGATGTAACGACAGAGACACTCAAGTTGAGCGCTCCACCAACACCGCTGAATCACCGTCACTGCTCTGAAACAAGCACCTTCAGCGCTAGGTTCTCCAAAATGCCGATGGACGGCGCGGACAAACACTCGCAGCAGTGAACTGCTCAGTTCGGTGTTGAAGCCAACCAGGCGTCGAAGGCCCCATGGTAACGTCAACACCCACTGCCGTACCGGCAGTCCTCCCGGCAACAGCGACTTCGTCACTGTCACCTGCTTCGCTGGCGTAGCCAGCTCCGGCACCTATGGTGCCGACGCCAGTACCGCGGAGCTGGGTGATGCTGGTGGTGGGCGACGCGGGCAAGGCGGGCAGCAAGCTGACCAAGGCACAGAAGCTGGGGATCAGGGTTCTCAGCGAGGGGGAGTTCGTCGAGCTGCTGGAGCAGAATCAGCTGAGCTGATCTAAGACGTGCTCTATATAGAGGGTTGCCCCCTTGACGCGCCCTATCCGCCCACCAAGACGAGGTCCAAACGGCTGTGTTTGTCGAGCTGAGGCAGGAGCCAGCGCCTCAGTGACCACATCCACCTCGACCCCAACGCCTTCCCCTGCCAAGATCTATCGGGGAAAGGCTATGAACAGTCTCAGAGCGCTCAACGCGCTGGGATAAAATCGCGAAGCTTCAGAGAGGAATAAAGATGGCGGCTACTACAAGATTGCGGATTAAAGATCTGGGCTGGAGCGATGAGGATTTTCTAGATTGGCTCCAAGACCTCAGCCTCCCTGGGGCGCTGTGTGAACTATATTTTGATGATAACCTCCTCAGCGCAGCCAGCCTTGAGGCCCTCTCTGAGCATCCTTTAGGGGTCCCGCTGAGCCTCTCCTTAGAGGGCAATCCCCTGGGAGACATGGGCGCAGAGCTGATCGGCGCTCAGCCTTATTTTGCTTCGCTTCAACGCCTCAACTTGGCTCGGACAGGGCTCAGCCCTCAGGGGCTCAAGGGCCTGCTCAGGATCTTAAAGTCAGGTCTGCTCTCTGATCTCAACCTGAGCGAAAATCCTTTAGGAGATGAGGGCCTAAAGATCATCCTTGAGAGCCCCCAACTTCAAACTCTCCGCCAGCTCTCGCTGAATGGAGTGGGGCTCACAGATGAGAGCGTTGAGCGCCTCCTGAGCCCTCGCCTTTGGGGCCTGGAGAGCCTCTCTCTGGCAGAAAACGATCTAAGCTTGGAGGCGCGAGCGCAGATCCGTGAGAGTCTTCAGCCCTCAGATTGTATATTGGGCCTCGATGAAGCCCTCTGAGGAGAGCGTTTATGTGGAGAGAGAGCCCCGCTATCTTACACTTTAAGGCTGCTGGAGAGCGCTTGGTCGGTGTCTTCTCTGGTGCTCCTTATGTCAACATCGTCCACGGAACCGGAGCCAAAGAGCGTCGCTGCCCTCAGAGAGACTGTCCCCTCTGTGAGGAGGGGCAGCTCCCTCGCTTTGAGGCCCTCTTCAACCTCTACCTGCCCTCAGAGGGTCGGATGAGGGTGCTGTTAGGAGACGTAAGCGGCCTGGAGGATATCCTCCGCGTCACCAAGAAGTTTGGTTTGGAGAAGATGCGTTATGAGTTGGAGTGTCGTCAGCTCTATCCTGATCGCCCCCCTCGCTATCTCTTGCTCCCCGACGGCCCCCTCTCCGCAGCGCAACAGAGCAGGATCAGCCAAGCGCCTCTCTATAATCTAAAAGCCCTATCTCATCCAGGCGCAGAGCCCCAAGCCCTCTATAAGACCCCCACCCCACCGCAGACGCGCTTAGAGGAGCCGATCACCACAGATCTCAAAGACAGCCTGCGCTTTGTCCACACCATGGCGATGCAGACTCGCTTTATGGGCCTGGATGTTCGCGTAAAAGCTCAGGCTTTGGTGGAGGAGTTGGTCGCCGGTGGGCATCTGGACCTCCTCAGCTTTGAGGAGCGTCGCGGCCAGATTTCAGAGCGAGAGCGGCCTCGCTTTGAGAAACAGAGCCATGTTCAGTTGGCGGAGGCTGTAGACAAATACACGCTCCAAGATCTCCCCGAGATCGATTGCATCTCAAGGCTCCCTCTCTGTAAGGCTCGTTGCTGCGCGTTGAACTTCTCTCTGAGCGTCCAAGATCTTAACGAGGGGGTTGTGGAGTGGAGCTACGCTGCGCCTTATCAGATCAGGCAGCGGAAGGACGGCTACTGTGTACACTGCGCCCAAGAGGGCATCGGCTGTACGATCTACGCCCAACGCCCTGCGGTCTGTAGAGGTTACAGTTGTCGAGAGGATAAGCGGATCTGGCAGGACTTTGAGGCCCGCCTCCCAGCGCCCCCCAAAGAGCAACCATGAGCGCGCCCAAAAAGCTACAGCCGAGGCGTCGCGATATGGAGCGGGGGCTTTTTTTTATGCATACCCTCTCCACTCAGAATCGCAAAGAGGCGCAAACTTGGCAGATCTGGATTCAGAGTCTGGTGGAGCAGATGGTCGCGGCGGGTCTGGTGGATCAGGAGCGCTTCAACGCTCGCGTCGAGTCTCTACGCCGCGCTCAGTATGATGAGCAGCTTGAAAAATATCTGCTCTGCCGCGTGGGTGTGGAGGATGATAAATATCACCTTCAAGATCTACCTGAGATCGACTGTCTCTCTCGGCTCCCTCTCTGTGGGGCTCGCTGCTGCACCTTCACTCATCTGCTCTCCACCCAGGATCTGCAAGAGGGTCAGTTGGAGTGGGAGCTGGCTCGGCCCTATGTTATCCGCTCAGATCCTTCAGGTTACTGTGTTCATCATTGTAAGGAGAGCCAGCGTTGCCGACTCTATGAGGCTCGACCCGCGAGCTGTCGGCGCTATGACTGTCGAGAGGATAAGCGGATCTGGCAGGACTTTGAGAGGCGCATTTTAGCCGAGAGCTGAGCCCTGAACTGACTCAAGGAGGAGTTGCCGCCTTCTCATCTCCAGGAGCTCGGGCGCCTCCTTTGGCGGCCTTAGCCTTACCCATGTCTACCTCGATGTTCCAAGCACGCACATCATCGATCACCTTCTTCTCATCTGAGCCCGCCGCCACGTTGTGCTCAAACTTGACCTCTGGATCGAACTGACTCTGTACGAGCTGATTGAGCAACTCCAAGATGCCCTCATACATATAGGGCTCTACCTTATTACCCCAGATCATGATGCGCTGACGATCACTCGTTTGGTGCATGTTGGGGCGCTGCCCCCGAAGCTTTCGTAACCCCGGCCCATAGTTATCGCCTCCATAGCCAGCGAAAGCTTCCTCTGGGATGGGCATGATCCCAGCGGGGCGGTTTTGAGGCGCCAAGCGCATCATGTTCCAACCCAAGCCCCCCGCGACCCCCGTACCCCAGGGGCTGTTCAGCGCGGTCTTATCGTCCAGATACCACTGTTTGTCATCCTGAGCCTTCTTGCGCGCCTTCTTTTCCTCTGGTGTGTTGCCTGAGTTCTTGGCGATGATCGCATCGCACTCCTTGATCTTCTTGTCGATGCTGACGATCGCCTTATCAAAAGCGGCCTTGTTGGAGCCCTTTGAGGTCTCTGTGTATTCATCAGGGAGGCCCATCCCGAAGTGTCCAAACTCGTGGGCCATGACGTGCTGGCCACCTTTGGCGCTGCCATCTTTGTTGAAGTCCGCCTCAGCATCCTCCTCATAGAGGTTGCCTGAGTCTGCCCTGGTGGGCTCTCCTGGTGCAGATCTCCAAGCTTTGATCTTGTTGTTCCCTGTCTGCCCCGCTCTCTCCTCCACGACCCCACGGAAGCTGGCGACGATGCTGGACCATTTGCTGGCCTCGTCGGCCAGGAGATGATCGGAGGGTTCAGTGATCTTAAAGGGCTTCATCCCGTTCCCTGAGCCCCAGACCGCGTCCAGCTGAGCCTGGATTTTCTCCTTAAAGGTCTTCTTTGTCTTGGCGTTCCAAGCAGGCACGGGGGCTTTCTTTTTATCCGTTTTGGCTTTGGTGTTGGCCTTCTTTGCTCCATCTGTAAGCAACCACTCAAACTCCACTGGGGTCGTGTAGATCACCTGAGATGCTGCCCCAGGGAGCAGTTTGATGTCAGACTTTGCTCCAAAGGCGTAGTCGTTAGGGACCACTTTCTTTTTCTCAAGAGCTGCGTGGCCTGTGTAGGCAGACAGCCACTCAAGCTCAACATCTCGATACTCTTGAACCTTAGTCTCTACCTCTTTCTTGAAGCTTTGTTTGCGCTCCTTTTGCCACTCAGCGACCTCAGCATCCAGAGTCTTGAGCTGCTCTAAGCTGTCACAGCCCGCGATTTTATGAGCCTTAGCCATCGCCTCAACGCGACACATCGCGATGAGAAGCTCCATCTCAAACTTGAGGCTGAAGTTGTGTTTCTTATGGGCATCTGCTTTGACATCGCTGACCGACTCTCGCACCCAAGTGGTGTCGCTGATCTTAGCCAACAGCTCAGTCTTGGCTCCCATCAGATCGATCCACTCTGTCACCGCATCGTAAGCCCGCTCTCCCAGATCGGTCACGGTCTCGACCACGCTCTGGCCCAACTCAATGGCGCTGTCGATGAGATCCATCTGGAGCGCTCCGCTCGCCCCACCTCCAGCGGCGGGCGAGAGGCCAAAGCCGCTGAGCAGGGGTTCCGCTGAGCGTCCCGCGACGACAGCGTCAGCGACGGCGTCCGCGTGGTGTTCATAGCGATCCCCTGGCTCTCCACGTTGCCCCTTGAGCTGAACACCTTGCCGTTGATGTAGATGGTGGGTTAGCTCGTGAGCGGTGGTGTGTAGATCTCCATCCTTGAGCACGATCGCGCCTTCAGTAGCGTAGCCTCGCGCGCCCATCTGCTCATTGGCCTCTTGAGCAGCTCCTCCCTGATGCGCCTCCGCTCCGCTGATATCAAAGCTTCCAAAGGAGGCTTGGATCTTCTCCTGATGTGGGATGGGACCCCCTGGCCCCGCGAGCCCCTGCGCTGCGATAGAGTGGATCCCTTCACCCGGATCTGCTGAGCCCTCCGACATCTGTATAGGAGCAGAAGAGAGCCCCGCGATGGAGCTGAGCAGCTCGCTGCTTTGCCCCTGGCTGGCGCTGTTGAACTGCATCTGTAGAGGAACTTTGAGGGCAGGAGTCCTCTCTTGAACCTGCTCGGTCTTATGGGACTGATCGCTCATCTTTCTTGCTCCTCTGAGCCGGGCAAATCACCAGGGCACCTATTCTCTCAGATTCCAAAGCTGAACCAAAATTCCAAAGCTGAACCAAAACATTTGGATTCAACCTGCGCGCCTTGGGGATCCCTGACTCAAGGCTCTGGCGGAGGGGGTCCGCGCCACCACCCCAGCTTGAAGGAGCACGCTGGGCAGATCGGCGCGCTCCTCAAGGAGATCGAGCTGGAGCAAGCTCAGCTGAGCTGATCGTCGCGTTTGAGGTCGGAGATGTGCTCCAAGCCGACCGAGATCCTGATCAGCCCTGGGCTGACCCCCAAAAGCTTCAGCTCCTCCTCGGGGACATCGGCGTGGGTCATCCTCATGGGCTGCTCGACGAGGCTCTCGGTGAGGATAGAAATTTTGGTAGTCATGAAGATGTAGTGATTTTGGCTTTGAATGGTGCTAGTTGCTTGTGTTTAATTATACATATGTAGTTCCTCGCAGCAGAAAAGGGGCAAAGGCCCTTTGGGAGCTATTGCCGTCTATATATACAATGTGCGGTCGTTTATACTGATTTTCGGGAATCCTCCTACGACCTTCTTGAAGGCATCCTTCTGAAAGTCCAGGAGCCGGTCCCATCCAAATGGCTGTGCCTCTGCTCGCCTGTCTGACTCTGACATGGACCTCTACCCTTATGCCTATTCCCAATCCAACTTCACCGCCAAGAGATGGACAGAGAAGACCCGAAAAGAGGTAGGAGGTTTGATGTGCATGGTCAAGAAATCAGGGGCAAACCCCAGCTGCTTGAAATTGCTATCCCCCTGCTCTCACCCGTCTTCTTCACGATGGTGGCCAAGAAGGGGAGTCACCTTGGGGTCTTCGCGCTGGGTTTGCTCTTTGCGCTCACGGCGCTTTGGGCGGGGTTCTCGATTTAGGCTGCTTGAGAGCCTTATCAGCTTCAGTGATTTGCGCCGCACGCTGCCAGCTGGGTTTGGATGAAAAGTGACCTCAGGGATGAGCGCGCGGAAGTACTCGTTCTACCTTCGTGTACGCTCTGGCTTGCTTGCTTGTCGCCGCGTTACCTTCTTACCATCTTCGTTAACCACAGAGCTTCCATTGCATGCGCCTGAACCATAAGTGGATTTCACATACGCGCCACCACCGCATGCATAATGAGACACGCCTCCGATGTGACACTTGTCACCTTTCGCAACGCTGGAGTTGCATGGTGGTGTGGCAGCGGAGGCACTCATCGAAAAGAATGAGAGGCTGACGAGGGAAGCAAAAGCTATCAGAAAACGTTTCATTAAAAATCCTCCATTTTAAAGCGCTGAGGCATTATCTTCGACCGTCTAAACATCGATTTAATTGCCTCTGAGGTTTTTCTAAACATCGATAGGCCCCCTATACTCTAGAGACCTCAACGTACATGCAATCACCTCGGACGAGTGCTTTTGATGGGCGTTGCGCGTCTTCTTTATCTTTTTCTAAAAAAATTGAGGTGGGAGGTTTGGTGTGCATGGTCAAGAAGTCAGAGGCAAACCCCAGCCGCTCGAAATTGCTATACCCTCATGCACCCATGAAGATCATCGTTTCGCCCGGTATGGACGGCGGCAACACACTCTCGGCACGCTTTCGGGCCCAGCTCGAACCCGCCCACTTGGTGTTGGGGCACACCTATGCCTCCGACATCGCCGAGAGCTATCAGGACCTCACCGCGCAGGTGCGCGCCCTCATTGAGCAGGCCCAACAACCCACAATCCTCGTCGCCGAATCTTTTTCAGGACCCATCGCGATTCAATTGGCAGCTGATCCGCCCGAACACTTGGCTGGTGTAGCCCTCATCGCTACATTTGCTCATGCGCCCCGCTGGCGAGGATTCGCGGTGATGGGGCCGCTGCTCTTTCGAATTCCGCCGCCCAAGATCGCCCTTCGACGCTTCTTGCTCGATGCCCACGCCTCACCTGCCCAGGTGGCTGCGGTGCTCAGGGCCATTCGCACGCCGAGCCCAGCGGTGCTGAGCCTTCGGCTGCGCGAGATCATGCGAGTCGATGTACGCGCCGCACTCTCTCAACCCAAAGTGCCCACCTTGGTGGTGCGTGCACGCAACGACCGCCTCATCCCTCAGCACCGTGGCCTACCATCGCCCACCGATGAGATCGAGGCCCCTCACCTAGTTCTATGCGCTCGGCCCAATCAGGCCGCGTCGCTGGTGACAGAATTTATACGTCGTTGCCGTTGAGCACTTGCCTGGCATGGATCAGGCCCCAGCCTTTGGGGAACTCGACACGGATGTCGTTATGGATGGCAGCCTGCAGAGTGTGACTGGCAGCCCTTGGATACTTTAATCTCGGAGACAATACTCAACCTTCTCCAGCGACACCCCACAGAATCGCAGCAGCTTCTCGCTGAGCGCGATGATCTGCGTCGCGCTGAGGTCAACCTCGACGGAGCCCCCTAGTACCTCGGCTGGGCTACGCAACCCACCTTAGAGTCTGAGAGAGAGCGCCGCTTGCTCCCCTGAAACTCAGGCGCGGTGAGGGCCTTTCGAAACGTCGCTGGTTTCTTACTGGCGAGGTGATGACAGCAGATGGGGAGGATCTCTCGCCAGCTCTTGATCTCCCAAGACTTGGCGCCGATATGCCAGCTCTTGGGCTTGCTCCTCGGCTTGAGCTTGGGGAGTCTGGCGGGTGTTGATTCAGCGGAGGTGGAGGGGAGCCTCGTGGTTGAGCGTCGAACGGCCCTGCCTCTGCTTGTGCTCGCTGCTGTGGTCCGCTTCTCTGCTGCGCGGGGCTGGCGCTGGGGGCGACAAAGAGCTGAGGGCTGGGCTTGGGCTCCTCAAAGCTTGGCTCCAGATGAAAGAGCCCAGCGGCGACATCCTTTCTGGAGAGTTGACTCCGTTTTGCCAGAAACTCAATCAGCCGCTCATCGCGCTCAGAGAACATCTGTTGAAGCAGCTGATGCTGCTCATGCTCAGCGAAGCGTTGGCTCCACATGCTCTCCAGCTCGGTGGAGGATAGGAATTTCAAGCAACCCCCAGAAAGTATGTGCATATGCTTGATATTCCAAGAACTTTCCATCGTCAGCGCCCCGAAGATAGAACTCCTCCCTCCCCATTTGGCCCCGCTCAAGGCGGAGATCGAGCGAGCGCAGCGCACGCGGGCTCAGCAGGGTCGCGTCGATCTTGAGGAGCAGAGCGCGCTGGTGGCTGGCGTGGCAGGCCCACATCAAGGCGGGCGGGGAGGCGCGGGCGCTGTGGCTCAAGGGCGCGCGTTGAGTCATGCCTTCACCATCCAAGCTCTTGCTCCTGCTCCTCCTCATCGCCTACCAAAGCCAGGAGGAGGAGTTTGGCCACGGCCGCCTTGAGAATCTCTGCGAGGGCGCGCAGCCCATCTGTGGGCCCTATGCGGGCTGCGCCTTAGAGGAGGATGAGCTTCTAAGCGGTCGTTTCCCTGGCGCGCGGCGGGTGATCATCCCAGCCAAGATCGGTCAAACCCGGCTCCGAGTACGCCTCCTCTTCACCGAGATGGTCTATCCGGGCACCGAGCTGCTGTTGCTGGTGCGCGACCTCAACAGCGGCCGCGTTGAGCAGCTTCAGCTGCTGGACGTCGATATCTTTGATCGCGCGGGTGACGACTCCATCTTGGATCTAGAGGTGGAGTTCTCCTCCTCCAAAGGGGACGACCGCCTCCTAGAGATCTTCTCTGACTTGTCGGCCAGTTGGCTGCTTATCGTGGAGTTAGAGGAGGACTGAGATTTAACTCCAAGGGCAGACACTCAGCCTGCTCTATGAGCTGCCCAGACCTTAGGGGACGCCTGAACGCTCTTGAAAAACAGCCAGTTGAAGTAGCCTTCTTAGGCTCTTCATTAGGTTGTTTTACAACTAAAACAACCTATCTATTGGCGCAGGTGATCCATCATCAGATGCTTCACGCGAACACCGCGAGCAGCGTGGACATCAGGAATCATGAGCCCCTGGTGCTTCGCGCGAGGTAGATATAGTTCAAAGTCACATTTAAGGGAGAGCTATGCGAACTTTGACTTTGATGACGCTCCTCCTGCTCGGCTGCGACGCGGAGAAGGGGGCCCGCCCGAGCCTGGACTCAGACAAACCTGCGAGCGATTTGGGCGCGGTTGACGACGGCGTCCCGGTGGAGGACGCCGCGCTCACGGCGCCCGATGCTACCCTACCCGACGCCATCCTACTCGCAGATGTCGACGCCGCGCCGCTCATTGACGCTCTGATCGACGTTGAGGTTGACGCGCGGGGGTCGACGCGCCCGTCCTGGACGAGCTGCTCGCGGTTGCGGTGGACGCCGCTCCGTTCCCTGACGCTCTGGTCGACGTTGAGGTTGACGCCGCGCCGTTCATTGACGCTCTGGTCGACGTTGAGGTTGATGCCGCGCCGTTCATTGACGCTCTGGTCGACGTTGAGGTTGATGCCGCGCCGCTCGTTGATGTTCTGGTCGACGTTGAGGTTGACGCCGCGCCGCTCGTCGACGTTGAGGTTGATGCCGCAAGCAACCCATGTGAGGCCAACCCGTGTGAGCGTGGGGAGTGCGTTATTGAGGGCGATGGGCACCGCTGCATGTGCCCTGATGGTTTCGACGGTGATGCCTGCGAGATCAACATCGACGAGTGTGATCCGAACCCCTGCTTGAACGAGGGCGCCTGCGTTGATGGAATTGACGCCTTCACCTGCGAGTGTACGGCGCCCTTCGAAGGAGGCACCTGCGAGATCTGCTTTGACGAAGCCCACAGCGATCTCGACGGGCCGGGAGATCCAAACCTCGGCGCCCAAGTCCTCTCCCACCAGCCCCCCGCGTTTGACGCGGAGGGGATGACCTTCGCCGCAGAGATCATGGATCTTGATGGGGTTGGGATTGTGGAGTCCATTCCTGGGCTCGTCGGCTTTGAGGTTTACATGTTTGAGACAAATTCGGGGTGGCGCTACTGCGGTCTACGCCGAGATCCCACAGGGCGCTTCGCGACCCTCACGGGCGGCTCGACTGAAGCGGGAGAGCGCGCTCAGGTGTCCCTGAGCTGCGAGGCCCTCAACGGCGCGTCTTTGAGCGACGCCGATCCCACACGCGGCTACTACCTCAAAATTACCGACACGACGCCCCCTCCAGACACAAAGGGCACCTTCACGATCTCCCAGCTTGAGGCGGCGGGCTGGGTGGAGGCGCACCAGCACAGCTTCAGCCCACGCTTCGAGGCCGTAGACTTCATGGTCCAGCCCTCTGAGGGGGTGCTGCGCCTGCGCGTCACTCAGGGGCATGTGCCCTTCGGCGGGATCGAGGTGGTGACGCTGCGCGCCTGTGGAGAGGCGCGCGCCCCAGACGAGGCAATCCTGCTCGAGACGGGCGAGTCTGTCCTCAATGACGTGGTGGCTGACGACCTCAACGTCATCTCCGTCCACGATCGGGTCATCGAGCTGCGTTGGGTGGGGCTGCCCTGCGACGAGTCCGCGATTTTCACGCTCAAGGCCAACGAGTACGGGCATGGGTTGCCCCTGCGCTTCCCGGTTCAGGGTGTGATCGAAGTGGCTCCTGAGCCCATCGTGACGCCTTGGACCGTTGATGGGCGGCTCGACGAGGTCGATGGCTTGGTTGAGCCCACCCGCGTCGCGGATTGGGCGCCTGACACCGGGCACCCCGCCGCTCAAAACCCGATCTACATCGCTCAAGACGAGGGTTCAGTCTATGTGGCCCTCGACGTGACCTCTGATAACACTGATGAGCGCGGCGAGGATTGGGTCGAGGTGTGGATCGAGGCCCCTGGAGGTCCGGTCATCTTCCACGTCGATGACCTCAATGATGCTTGGGGGCGCTGCGCGTTTGGGTTGACCCAGCAAGCGAGCTATCGACACCAGTCCTGTGAGCTGAAGATCCCACGCGCACAACTCCCAGAGGGCCCCCTCCGTCTCTCGATTTACTATTACGGCACGGCGGCGTGGTACCCGCCCAGCGGTGAGGTGACCTGGATCGGGGCGGGTGGCGCGCAATACCTCGATCAAGCAGGAGCGCAGGCCGACCCGATTTTGTTTGGGGCCACGCTGATCGAGGATCTCGGCGATGACTTAGGTGATGGCTGTGATCTCTGCCCGTGGGTGGGCGATCCTGAGCAGCGCGACAGCGACGACGACGGCGTCGGTGACGCGTGTGATGTCTGCGTGGGTGTCAGCGACCCCGAGCAAGCCAACGCAGATCATGATGGTGTCGGTGACGCCTGCGATAACTGCGTCGAGGTCCCCAACTCAGGGCAATCAAACCGCGATAACGATGACCTCGGCGATCTCTGCGACAACTGCCCCGACCTCGACAACCCTGAGCAGGCGGATGAGGATGGCGACGGCGTGGGTGATGCCTGCGATCTCTGCGATGGCGACGACGCCATGGGGGACACCGACGGTGATGGGATCTGTGAGAATCTCGATCCCTGCGTCGGCGATGCCAACATAGACGGGGATGGAGATGGGCTCTGCGCGGACATCGAGGCGATGCTCGGCACGGACGAGGCTGCTGCGGATACGGACGATGATGGCCTCAGTGATTATGACGAGCACCTCATGATTGGCTCAGATCCGACGGTGGCGGACACCGACGGCGGCGGGATCGAGGACGGCCAAGAGCATTGGACGGGGGTCGACCCCACTGACCCTGCGGATGACGAGCCCGCGCGCCGCCTGCTCTTCACGACCCCTGAGGGTTATCCAGCGACCTTTGGGGGGCTCGCAGAGGCGGACGAGATCTGCACCTCGACGGCGATGGCGGCGGGGATCCGTGGCGACTTCGCCGCACTGCTGTCCACCGGCGAGGTTGATCTTCGTGATCGCGTGGAGGCGGCGATCTACGTCCGGCGAGACAGCGCGATCGTCATGGACACGCGGGGCGGCTTCGTGCTCACGTTGACGAACAGCGTGGGCTTGGACGCGGAGGGCCTCAGCCTCAGGGGCTACGCCGTTTGGACCGGCAGCGACTCGGGCGGCTTATATCGAACGGATCGGACCTGTGATGACTGGGCCAGCCTTGACGAGGCGGCTTACGGGCAGGCAGGTAACGCGTCCTCGCTCGGCTCAAATTGGCTCGTCAACGGTGGCTATGGCTGCATGGACGAACTGAAAATCTACTGCGCGCAGCGGCTCGCTCCGCTCAACTGAAGCGTCAAGCTCCACGCCTCAAATTCCACTACGAAGGCCCTCAATCTCTTCAGGTGATTCTTCGAAGGGAAGAGGGCTCAGGGGAGGCGCATCTTAAAGCAGAAGCGTTGGCTCTGAGCCTCCCTGATCCGCTGCGCCTGAGCTACCCCACCAGTGAAGCGATAACGAGCGCAGTGCCCGTCGATAAGCTGGCAGGGCGGCTCCTCCACATCAGAGCCCTGATCGAGCCTGATGAGGTTCTCTAGCCGCTCTTGATCCAGCTCAGGGAACGCCTCATCCAAGGTAGGGAGGTCCTCTGTTGAGCCTTCATCCAAGGTAGGGAGGTCCTCTGTTGAGCCTTCATCCAAGGTAGAGAGATCCTCTGTTAAACCCTCATCCAGCGCGAGGAGATCCTCCTTGGAGCCTCCAGCGCTTTTCTGTCTCCAACGCAACCCCCTTGAAGCAGATCAGTTCCCCCCTTCAAACCCCTCACCCTGGGCTTCAGAGTGTTGCTCATCTGTCGGGGAAGGTACAGAAGCGCAGGGGATGAGGGCTCCTGAGCTGAAGAACCGCCAAGCCGAAGGCAACCACCTCGACAACCAGGGCTTAGCCTACCTGCTCTCGCTCAAATTCCCTCATTCCTGGAGTTTCTCCCAACTTCAAAGATCTTACTTGGGTGCTCCTCTTGAGCTTAAGAAACGCACCCATTTCAGAATCAGAAGCTGACGCCACAAATGACCGATGTCCGTCAATCCCGAGATGCTGAAGAACCTGCTTGACAAGTTTCGGAAATTGTTGGAAACCAACCACAGGACCTTCCTGAAGGTTAAACGACCTCATTTGTAAAGGGAAATTTGTTGTGATTGTTAAAATGCTGTGCTCCATGGCTGTTGTTTCTGCCCTGTTCGTGTCCGCCGCTCTGGCTGATGGAAAACACAAAACCAAAATTTGCGTGGTGAACAAGTCTGGTGAAAAAGTGAAGGTTCATGTGTACAACGGCAAAGATAAAACGGGTTGTGTCGGAAGCCCACACAAAGCGTACACAGTAAGCTCTGGGACCAAAAAATGGGTCAAGTGCCACGGCCAGGGTAAGGGGCGTTGTCGAATCTCAGCCCACAAAGCAGTTAATGATCTTATCTGCTACAACAAGGACAATGGGGGCGCAAAATGGCCTAACTGTGGGTGCGAGACATATAAGAGGCGCAAGCAGCTAACATTTGATCGCATTAAAGACAGTGCTCCTGGAACCTCTCATACTGGTGAAATCAAGGTCACTTCACCTTCAAAAGGAAAATCAGCTTGTGATTGAGTGCCCTCTACCTGTTTGTAGCTGATCGAAACGACCACAACGACACCATGGTTTTTGAGGAGCGGAACAGATCGAGAAAGCTCTCACCAACTTGCATAAATCCCACTCGTCTCGATTACGGTAGTTTTTAACAATATCAGCCGCTTGAATTATCTCATCCAAGCCCCACGGAGAGAAAGTTGGCCTGTGATGATGGCGGAGAGCGGCTGTGCTCTACCCTCTTCCAGCACAACCCGCCTCCCCATCGGCGGTTCTGACTCTCAGTGCGGCCTCCTCAGATTCTCACCGACGGCCCTCTGCGCCGTGCCCCTCCTCGATGTGGATTTTTGGACATGGCAGAGGGTGGCTCTGAAGGCGGAAGGAAAGTTGACAATTTCGAGTAGTCATCTTCGGCTACCGAGGGGTAAGCAGATTGCCTCGCGAGAGCTTCATGGTGCTTCCTCGGTTTTTGGTTGGAATCTAAACCTTGGCAAATCATGCAGCCCTTTTGTGTTCTACATAAGTTCAGGCAACGGAGGCCAAACCACCAAATCCGGCGGACTCAGTAACGCGAAGTGTCACCTTAAATTTCCTTGTGTTGAGCCATAATAATGATGAGTTTTAGGATGCCAAGCGCAGATGCATACCAGAGCGGTAGCCAGCTCATCGAGGTTTGAGTTAAAAAATGTCATGCCTCTCTTGGGGCGTTAGAGACTGGGGGATCTCGATGAGGATATGGCTCTGGATGTTGTCTCTCCTCTTGGGTTGTACATTGGACCTGGAGGCAGATGTCTGCGGTACAGATGAGGACTGTCCCGTGAATCACCACTGCTCCGCAGAGAACTTTTGCATTCAAGGAGCGCCAGCAGGGGCAGAGATGGGGGGCTCAGAGGCTGGCTCCACAGATCGTGGGATCCCAGATCAATCTCCTCGAGATGCCCTCAGGGAGCACTTACTTTCGGATGAAGGAGCGCAGATAGATTTTAGGCTCTCTTCGGACATTCCAAATTTAGACGCTGCCCTCCCGGTCGATCTGGGTCGAGACTCTACTGCGCAGGATCGAGGCTCCCTCCCAGATCAATCTCTGGATCCAGATCGTCCTCTTCCAACCGATCTAAACCGAGATCAGGGGGGTGAAGATCTGCGCCCCCAAGATATGATTTTGGATGATTTACAGACCGATGCGAGTCGAGCAGATACCTCAGGGTTCCCGGATCAGTTGATCTCCTGTGAAGGGGACAGCAGGAGGGATTGTCAGGTTCATCATGGGGATCGGATCTGCACTGGGAGTCAGGTCTGTTTGAACGGACAGTGGGGAAATTGCACTCTGATTCCAGAACTCTGCGATGGGCTAGATAACGATTGCGATGGAATCATTGATGAAAATCAAGATGGTATAGAATCAGAAGTCTGTCGGTTAAATGATCGCTGGGAAGAACTTCAGCTCGGAGATTGTTTTCTTTGCTTTAATGGAAGTATAGACTTCTCTATGACTCCAAATCTCTTGGTTGGCACAGCTATGATCAGAGCTCCTCAGTATGGAACTATACAAACAAATGGTCAAACTTTTACATATACTCCAGATCATGACAATATATCAGTCGATGATTACGTAGTTTTCGCTGCTTCGAATGGAGATAGAGTCATTGGTCCGCCAGCATTTGTTCACTTTTCAATCTCTCCAAATACAAGTTTTACAGATGAGATTGACAGAGATAGAGAAGGAACCATTATTCCTTTAGATAGCCAGTGTCAGCAGATCAATCAACCTGGATTATACTCGTCTAGCGAAGATATGAATTTTCATTTCCTAGATATAGAAGAGCCATTTCCAGAATCTGAATGCATTCTTATATCAGGAAGTGATATTAGCATCGATCCAAACGGAAAAACATGGAGCTTTGCAGATGAAGGCAGCCTGTTTAGTCGGATTCATATCGATGGGGCGAGCAATGTGAAAATTAAAAGATTCTTATCTCAGAATGTCTATAAAGGAATCCGTATTACAAACTCTAATAATATATCCATAGAAGGTGTGAGTCTAACTGGAGTTGACGGTGAAGATTCTTACGGAATATCTATCGAAAACTCGCATGATATTGTTCTTAACTCAATAAGGATATCAGGAAATAGCCATTCAGGGACTGGATTAAACATATATTCATCTCACAGAGTTATTGTCCTTAACTCTATAATTGAAGGATTGAGAAAAGGTGTCGCCGTCAACAATTCGGAAATTGATATAATCGGAGAGGAATTACAAACTCTATTTGTAAATAATGACATAACTTCGGACGGTTTCGGATATCATTTTATCAATTCAGACTTTAATCAGATTGTTGGCGGGACTATTGGAGGAACAAATGGAATATTCGTTGAATCAAGTAAGCATCTAGAACTTCACAATTTAACTTTTGACGTATCTGGAGATGTTTTTGCTGTTGAAAACAATAGAGACTCAGGTGAACCGAATGACGGACTATTTTTATCTGATAGCAGGTCGATATCTGAGATGAATAGACTGTTTTTGTTCAATGACGCATCTAACCTCGCGAGTGGTGTTAATATACTCAATTCATTGCTCCCTTATGATAGAAACTTATATCTCAATGGAGGAGGATCATTATATCATGTAAGTTGGAGGCTACTTATCGATACAGATATGAATTCGAATGAGTCGATGCAAATCAACGGTGGGATTACTGGTGGGATTTTATATGAACTCGACCTGTCTGATACAGAGCAACATACATTTAATATACCTGTTAAAAGATTTGGTCCAAATGCAGAAAGTATGATAGATAGAAACGATGTAAGGGTTCAAATTTCAGAGCACCCCCCAGCTTCAATTAATGACTCCTTCCGTCTCAGGGGGAGTGTCTATCGGAGCTATACGCTTCCATGATCGGGATCTGAACACAAGCTTTCCTGGCTCAGGATCTAAACAATCATCTTGATCCCCCGCCCCAAGGCCTCGGAAGATGAGCGCCATAACCCCCGAGCGCGGAGAAGCATCGATGCGGATCTTGGCGTTGTTCTTCCTCATCTACTCCCCTGGGATGGCTCAGATCCCCAAGGTCAAGGAGGAGGCGAAACGCAGCTACCAAGCGGGCGTTCAGGCCTTCAAAACGGGAGAATTTCAGGGCGCTCTCAAACACTTTGAGCACGCCTACCTCCTGGATAACTCTCCCATCCTGCTCTACAACTTGGCTCGCTCCCACTTTGAACTGGGAGAGCTACAGCGAGGCATCTACTACTATGAGCTTTACTTAAAGCGCCAACCTGAGGCCAAGGATCGCGCCGAAGTGAAGCGGCGCATCCGCGTCGCCAAGGCTTTCCTTGAGAAGCAGTCCTCCAAAGAGAGAGAAGCACCCAAGTCCGATCCACTTAAGTTCGATCCACCTGAGGATCTGTGGATGCGCCCCTCAGCTTATATCAGCCTGGGCCTCGGGGGCCTCGGGCTCATCGCCAGCCTCGCCTTTGGTCTACAAGCTCAGGGCTATGAGGATGACTTTGAACAGGTGAGGGGGATCGATGGCTATCAAATGCAACAGGCAAAAGAAGATGCTGAGGAGGCGATGCTCTACACCAATCTCTCCCTGGTAGCCGGTGGGATCTTTTTGGCTACAGGAACCACCCTCTTCTTTCTAGCTCCAGGGGACTCAGGTCAGATCTCTATGAGCCCTGCCGGGCTCTGGTGGACAGGGTACTTTTGAAGTTCAATCCATGAAGATACTGTCCAGTAGTTGAGGATGACGGTTGAGGTTTAGCCTTTTCCGATCTGCACACTTTGGCGTCCAACAGGCGATCAGTTGGTATTGATTGGATGGGTAATAGGTTTGGTGATGAGTCTTAATTTAGCGTCGCTATTCGCTCAACTCTTCGAAGCTCTTAGAGGCTTAGCTTAACATATCAGCGTTCTTAGTGCCCTAATCCTATAGGGGATGGTTAACGATCAGCCTGAAACTTGCGTCCTTTAGAGTCCTGTTGTACAGACCTGAACGTTTTGCTCGATAAACTCCACAACACAGAAGTCCCCCTCAGCGCAGTCTGTCGGGAGGTCACAGAGCTGAAGGCAGTAACCCAGGAGACAGAGGTGGTTGGAGGCACAGTCGCTGTCTCCACTGCACTCCTCTCCATGACGACCAGCGCCGCTCCCGGTCCGATGACAGAGGCGATCCTGAAGGCCACAATACTCTGTCTCTGCGCAGTCGCTCTCCTCACGGCAAGGGGGCAAACCGCATTCGCCGCTGAAAGGATGACAGACCTCCATTGGAGGACAACTCACTCCTTCACAGAGATCGATACAGGAGCCCCGCTGGGGTGCGCAGAAGCGCTCATCGCTGTTCTCTCGATTCAGGCAGTCGTAGTTCTCAGGGCAATCTTGGTCTCTCCGGCAAGGCCCAGAGCAGAAGCGCTCCCCGCTGCCCTGGTAGGTCAAGCAAGCGGTGGTGCCCTCAACACTGCACTGGTCATCGAGCTGGCAGGCGTCGCAAAGCCCCAGCATCCCCTCAACGCAGCTTCGATCCTCAGGATTACAGATCTGCCCTGCTGTACAGCGCACATCCTCGCAAGGATCAACACAGCTCCCCAACATCGGATCGCAGTGGCTAAAGGGACACTCCACACCATAACAGAGCCCATTTTGGCAGTTGTTGCACCAAGCACACTGGCCAAAACCGCAGATCACCTCAGCAAGCTGTAGTCCTTGTGGAAGGGGCTCAATCTCACAGCTGGGGATCTGCACCCGCGCGATCTGCCACAGATCCCAAGCTTGGAAGTTTTGATTTACAGGCAGCTCTAGACGCTTGGGACCAAACTCCCGCTGTCGCTCTCCACATCGGATCTGAACGCTTACATCGGGAGGGCCTCCCTCCTCGACAGTCTGAACCCAAGAGATCCCAACAAGATAAGCGCCTGGAGCCAACTCCGCTTCAAGTCGCTCTGGCTCTCCTGGCCTCAGGCCATCCTGAGTGATGCCCGGTAGGCCCCACTCGGGAGCAGGGTTATTGGCGAAGAGATCCCACTGAAGGTCGTACCAGCGGCCATAGGGATGCAGTAGATGCAGGTTGGCATCGCTGCCCGCGCCAGACCAAGAGACGCTCAGGAAGAGGGCGTTGAGTTCGTCTGGAGGATCACAGACATCTCCCCGCTGATCGTGGTCGCTGTCCTCCTGCCCTGGGTTGGGATCTGAGGGGCAGTTGTCTAGAGCGTCTGGGACCCCATCTCCATCCCCATCAGGAGCGGGCGCTTCGCAGAGATCTCCTTGGCCATCCCCATCCTCATCAGCCTGATCAGGATTGCTCACCTCGGGGCAGTTGTCACAGGCTGCGCCTCGATTGTCTCGATCCCTGTCGATCTGCTCAGGGTTGGGGATCTCAGGGCAGTTGTCGGACTCATCCGCGATCCCATCTCCATCGCGATCGCTGGAAGGGACCTCACAGAGATCGCCGCGACCATCGTTGTTGAGATCTCTCTGATCCGGGTTGGGTGTATCGGGACAGTTGTCGCAGAGATCACCGAGCTGATCTCGATCTCCGTCCCGTTGATCGACGTTAGAGCGCCCAGGGCAGTTGTCCTCTCCATCGGGGATCCCATCTTCGTCTCGATCTGCCTCTTCACAGAGATCCCCGATCCCATCACCATCAAGATCAGCATGGCTAAAGTTAGGGATGGATGGGCAGTTGTCACAGAGATCCCCTACCCCATCATCATCCCCATCTCCCTGTTCTAGATTGGGAGTGTGTGGGCAGTTGTCCGCGAGATCCACAATCCCATCTCCATCTTCATCCTCTGGGTCTTCACAAATATCCCCGATCCCATCCCCATCCTCATCTGCTTGGCTGAAGTTGGGATGCTCTGGACAGTTGTCACAGGCATCCCCGACGCCATCATCATCCCCATCCTCTTGTTCAGGGTTGGGATGTCGAGGGCAGCTGTCTTGGGCGTCGACGATCCCATCCCCATCCTGATCTTCAAGATCGCAGAGATCTCCAACTCCATCTCCATCTTGATCTTCTTGGCCGGGATTGCTCAACGTGGGGCAGTTGTCACAGAGATCCCCGATCTCATCCCCATCTTGATCCTCCTGAGAGTGATTGGCCTGACTTGGACAGTTGTCCTCTCCATCGGGGATCCCATCATCATCACGATCCCCTGGAGGTCCAACCTGAACATCCTCTGGCCGCTCTTGAAGATCTGAACGGCCCTCTGTAGAGCCCGAGTCGCTCAAAGGTTCAGCTCTATCTGGGCCTGAATCTTGGGGTGTTAAGACCTGTTGGTTCTTCTCTGTACAGGCGAAGCTCAAGGCCATCAGAGAGATGATCGATATCGCGCGCATGGTGCTCCTCCGCTCCGAAGGGAGAGTAGGGGAGTGAGGGGGATCGAGGCTAAGGAAAACTCTGAGTGGGGGTTAAAAAAGAGAGGGGCCTCGGAGTGGCTCCCCTCGATTGTAGAGCTGCATCACCCGAGGATCCAAGCGTGTGGAGATCTGTCGCTCCCCTGGGTGAGCCAAGGTTGGAGGGAAGATGGCCGCCGCTGCGATCACCTCAGGGGTGGCGTAGGCTGCTTGAAAGGGCAGAGTAGCTTGGGGCTGGGGGCGCTCCTCCAAGGCCGCAAGGTGCCAACCCCACTCCCCAAAGTTGGGCACATGGGCGTGCAGTGAGAGCACCTTGAGTCCCGCCGCCTCCAGGGTATCTTTTACTGCCCAAAAGGCGCTGCGGTTGCTGTAGGGGCTGGAGGATTGTAGAGAGATCAGCCCCCCCGGGCTCAGGTGGCGACGGAGCTGGCTGTAGAACTCCAGAGAGAAGAGGGAGGCTAGATCTGGAGAGGAGGGATCGGGGAGATCGACGATGATGATCGGAAAGCGCGCCTTGACTTGGCGAAGAAAGCTGCCCGCGTCCAGGTTGTAGATCTCCACCTGCGCGATCACCTCTCCCTCTTCACGTAGCCTTTGCCGCAGCCGCTCACCCCGCTTATAGATATCGCGCTGTCTCCCTGTCGCCTTCGCCTCAGCCAATTGAAACTCCAAGCGCTTATCCAAAAGAGCGCCCTGGTTGAGCTTGACCAAAGGAGGGTAGCTGCGAGCCAAGCGGGTCACCGCGGGGTCGAGATCCACCAGGAGCACCTGTTTAAGCTCAGGCCAACGCAGCAGCTCTCGCACCGCTAGACCATCTCCACCCCCCAGGACCAAGGCGCGCGTCGCTGGCTGCTTGAGACTGGCCATGGCGGGATGAACCAACATCTCGTGATAGATAAACTCATCCTCGCTATCGAACTGAAGGTGCCCGTTGAGGTATAGGGCCATCCGCCCCCCTCTTCCCGTGATCACGATATCCTGATAGGGGCTTTTATGATGGTAGAGGATCGGATGGGCATAGAGATACTGTCGTGCATTTTCCACGATATGAGGCCCATAGAACCAAAGGCTCATCAAGGTCAACAGGCTTCCTAAGAGGCTCAAGAGCAGCCAACGGGGTTTTAAGAGCCGCCTTCGGAAGATCCAGAGGGTGGCCGCCGCCGCCAACAGATTGAGGAGCCCCAAGAGCAGGCTGATGCGATCGAGGGAGAGCCGCGGGAGGAGCAGGAAGGCCCAGATAAGCGCTCCCAAGAGGGCCCCCAGATAATCCAGAGAGAGGATCTCCCCCACGTTCTCCTTGAGATCCTCTCGCCAGCCCTGGTTGATGCGCAAAAGCAGAGGAATCTCCAAGCCCACCAGGAACCCGATCAGCATGGCGAGGCCATAGAGGACAAAGCGGAAATGCTCCATCCAGGCGAAGGCCAAATAGAGCAGGAGCACTGAAGCTCCACCCAGGAGGCTCAAGAGGATCTCAACCCCGATAAAAGCTGTGCTGAGGTATCGTCCCTCTGGGATATGGCGTTGAACCAGTCCGGCCAAGCCCATAGAGAAGAGCATCAGGGCGATGATCAAGCTGAACTGCTCGATGGAGTTGCCCAGCAGATGGCTGGCGAGGGTAGAGAGGCAATACTCATAGACCAAGCCTGAGCCCCCCAAGAAGAGGACTACCATGGCTAATAGAATCCGTTGAAGTCGGCTCGGCGCTGTTTCTTTGATGTTCATGCAGGCTTAGAGGAAAAGCGCCAGCCCCACGATAGAGGTCACTTTCCCGAGCCTCCATAGCTTGAGCTGCTTGAGCGGCTGCTGCGGCGATTGCTGCTTCGAGATGAACCAGAAAATTTAGAGCCTTTATATCCCTTGCTCTTTGACGAACCAGAATATTTCGATGATTTAAAACGTGATTTTTTATGCTTCATATATTTGCTGGAGCTGTATCGTTTCTTTGTATGGCTTCCAGATGTTCCATACTGTTTCTTTGATCCGTAGTATGGACGACCGCTCCCAACCGAGCTTCTATAGCTCCTCCAAGAACCATAATAGATGGGAGAGTAGTAGCTCGGACCCCAAAATAGGCTGCGCATCATGGCATACCTACCATAGAACTCCCAAAAGCGGTTGCGCCCTTCACCTCTCCAGCGTCCGTAGCGGCTGTTGCCGACATAGTTATAACCGGGAGGAGAGGCCACCTTCACAGCATCCTGAGGGAAGCTACACTCAGGCCTGCTATAGAGGCTCATCCCCAAATGCTCCTCATGTTTGCGATAGATCGTGGGGCTTACGGCCTGCCAGTCCAGATCCTTCGAGCTGCTGCCATTGATGAGGCGATACTTGTGATGGTGGGTGCCGCCCTCCTCCTTCATATCGATGAGGATTTTATCCTCGCTCTGCCCTAAGGCGTCCAGATCCTTCTGGAAGCTCTTTTCCATCTCTGCAAGCTTGTCACTGCCTTGATGAATCGCCAAAGCTAGGCGCCCACAAGCTGCATAGTCGATGGGAGTCTGCTTCGCTTTCTGTTTGAGGAGCTGGCTGCTCTTGAGGAGTTGGTTGCTGTGAGCCTCGAGAGTGTTTAAACGAGCCTCGATCTTGGGGCTGAGTTGAGGGCACTGGGTCTTGGCCAGCTCCTGGATTTGGTAGAGATCCCCCCCAGAGTCAAGATAGAGCTTCTCAGGCTCTTTCCCTGCGGGGAGAGATTTCTTAGGCTCCTTCCCAGCAGTGGGAGATTTGCCCACGCCGGTTTCGCTCTTCTGCTCAGGATTAAGGAGTGTGTTAGGAGCTTCTATCCGCTTCAGAGAGCGTCTTACTCCTTGCTCCTGAGCAAGAGCACGCTTCATCAGAGATTTATGATTTTTCTTAAAACTCAGAAGCTGTCTTACCGTGTTTTGGCTTTTGGAGAGCCCCTTGTAAAGCTGTTTTTCCTGGGATCTAAGATCATTGAGGATAATACCAAGTTTTATCTTGCTCCTCTCCTTGTCTGCATCTAAAATCGGTTGAAGTTCTTTTTGAGTGCGTTCTTGGAGTTTCTTAAGTTGGCTCTCTCGTTGAGATATCAATATCTTGGCTGATTTAACTTCAGATTGCCCAGCAAGATAGTCACGATCAGAAGCGATGAGTTCATTGAGTTCTGCTGAGTATTCCTTTAACTTTACTTCACTCTTTTCTAGATGTTCAACAAATTGTTGAGCATCTTTCTTAAGCCCGTCAGGGATCCCCTGGTTCATTAGAAAAGCAACAAGTCCCAGGCCTCCTCCCAAGAAGATCAGCCCCCATTTTTTTCTAATTTTCACACTCACCCCTCTCCCGCTTCATAGATCTCGATACCGCGTTGGTCAATAAGCCAGAGGTGATAGACCTTAAATCTTCTGGCTCCTTGCCATTTCTCTATATTGAGAAAACGGGACTGGTCCTTACTCTCAAAAGACCAACCATAGTATTCCTCAACTTTGGAACCATCGTTCTCATAGAATCGATTCTCACCAGATTCATCAAAGTGCCAGGAGGTCCCACCCCAGTTGAACTCACCTCGTTTGTCCTCATCAAAACGGATTAAGTCATCCTCTTTGAGATTGAGATCTGAGAGGCTGGGGTTCTCATCTTCGAAGCCTGCGGTGATATAGAGTTCTCGGCCCTCCTTTGACCACTCGATGAGTAGCTCCCGGCGACCATGAGCGCAGCTCAACTCCCACCATTCAAAACCCTCTCCATCTGAGTAGCGATGACGCTCCTCTACATAGGTCTCGATGGGGCTGCTCTGGCTCCCAAAGGGAGGCAACTTGAGTACACCTCCCTTCCGTAAGCGGGTGATATCATTGCTGACATTGGCGTTCTTGATCGCGCGCTTTCGCTGTTTTTCCCTCTCCTTTTTTTTCTTTTTCTTTTTCTCACGTAGGGTGGATAGATGGATGAGAAGGGCGGCGATGCTTACGCCGGCGAGAACAAAGAGAATTACTTTAGGCATGAGCAG
This sequence comes from uncultured Nannocystaceae bacterium, assembly GCA_964384025.1. Classification (GTDB taxonomy): domain Bacteria; phylum Myxococcota_A; class Bradymonadia; order UBA7976; family UBA1532; genus CAYLJJ01. The sequence goes on along the minus strand of CAYLJJ010000021.1, from coordinate 29,491 downwards.
AGCCTGCCATCTCCTGAGACCCTGATCAAGTCAGCGCTGCAGTCCAGATCAGTGCAGCTCCCGGCTCTCCTCTGAGGGGATCTCCGCCTTCCAGCGGATCTCCATCTCTTCAACTTCAGCTTGAGCTTGGATCCTCAACGTCTCAGCGTCCTGATCTGGGCGTGCATCCAAGCGCTCCTCGATCAGAAGCAAGCTGGCGTCCAAGCGCCCCAGGCGAGCAGAGAGCTTGAGGCGAACCGCGAGCTGACGCGCCCGAGCGTGGTAGAGGAAGGCATCCGTCCACCGCGCTGCCCCAGTGCAGGCACGCCCCAAATCTTCATAGATGTGAATCAGCGCGAAGCGATCGCGTGTGCGCTTGCGTAGGGCCAAGATCTCCTCGAGGATGGGGATCGCCTCCTCGAAGCTTTCCATGTCGATATGACAGCGACCCAACTCATGCCAAGCCTCAGCCCACTGAACAGCAGCCTTGTTCCTCTTAAAACCCTCAGCCATACGACGTAGGCGCTGCGCAGCCTCTTTTGGAGCACCATGACGGCGCTGGAGTCCAGCAGCAGCGACCTCGATAATATGAATGGGCATCCCCACGCTCTGGAAAGCCAGAGCTGCCTGGTTGAGCCGCTCCATGGCGCTCTCCAAATCTCCCATTTCGCCCTCGACAAAGGCATGGGCCATACGCGCCGCTGCAGAAGGACGCGGATCTCCTCCTGCATCAGCCTCTTTAATCGCCTCCTCCAGAATCAGGAGGGCTTCCTGTTCCTGCCCCATCTCATGATGAATCCGCCCCAGGCGGATCAATCCCAAGGCGACATGGCTCTGATCCTTGAGGCTCCTCAGGCTGGAGATCCCCTCCCTCAGCAACTGGATGGCTTCATCAGGGCTGCCCTCCAGCAAGCATACCTCAGCGCGAAGCAGGAGGATGCGAGCGCTGCTGCGCTGATGCCCCGCCTGCTCCAGTAGAGACTCCGCCAAGACCAGAGCTTTTCGAGCAGGCTCAGGCAGAGCCAGGGCAAGGCGGATCTCTCCCAAACGGGCCAGGGCTTCCCCGGCAGCCCCAGGGCGCTTGATGAGCTGCGCAGCCTTGGCCGCCGCCTGGAAGGCTTGATCAGAGAGCTGCACACGGCCGCTCTGGGCAGCGATGCTGCCCAACTCCATCCCTGCTCCGTAGAGCCGAGCCAGCGCGAGGCGATAGGGTCGATGGCTGGAGAGGGCAGGGAGCAGGCGCCGGAAGCCTCTCTCTATCCTTTGGTGGTCTGGGCTCTTGGGTAGATGTTCGCGGATCCCCACAAGCGGCCTAAAGTTAAGCTCCAAACGCCAAAGGAGAGCGGCGATCCTCCAAGCGCTCTCCCCATAAGCTTCCAGGAGAGCTTTATGGAGCGCTTTGGCGCCTGTGCGGCGCTCCTCAGAGAGCAGCTCTTCAGCCAGATCCACCGCTAAGCGAGCGTCCGCAAAACAAAAGAGAGGGTGTAGACCGTCGGGAAGATCACTCCACTCTCGAGCAGCGCTGGGGACTGCGCGTTCACAGGTGCCCACCAAGCGGCCGTTCAGCTCCAGTTCATCGTCGTAGAGAAGATCCTCAACATAGTCCTCATCCTTATCAAGCAGCTTGCCCAGGGAGAGCGCATGAAAGCGCTGCCCCTCTAGGGCAGCCAAGGCGAGGAGGCCCCGCATCTCAGGGTGCTCAGGCAGCCAAGATTTCAGTTGAAAGCCTCTCTCCAAGAGCATCTCAGGAGCAGAACTCTGAGCCAACTCCTTCAGCCAGGAGTGCGCCGCGCGCATCTGATCGGGAGCGCTGCTTCGGTTGTGTTGAGCCACCAAGCTGCGTGCGCTGATTCCATGATCAGGACCCAGGCGAGCTTGAAGGAGAGCCTCTACCAGGGGCTCTCCCCAGGCTGGAAGCTGGATCTCGACGAGCAGCTCCCGCTCTTGGGCGTCGAGAATCAACTCACGCAGCAGACCCTCATCTTCAGAGCGATCGGGAGCCGCCAAGACTAGGAGCCCACGACGTTCAGGGGAGGGCTCCTGAAAGAGCGCTAGGCCCAACATGAAGGATCGAGAGGAGAGCCAAGCATCATCTAGAAGCAGGGCGACAGGTTGAAGATCTGCGGCGCGTCCCAAAAGCCCCACAAGGTCCTCTCCGTAGCAGCGCTGCTTGAGGATCTGCATTAGATTATCGTCTAGGCCCGCTCTCTCGATGTAGGGCCTCAAGAGCTGCTCTAGATTGTCTTGGCTGGCAGGCAGAACAGGTGGAACAAGAGCTTCAAGGCCCCCTTTATTGAGAAGACAGCGACGCAGAGCAGCGAGGAAGCTGGAGCGCCCTGGACCCCGCAAGATCACCACCTTAGAGGGGCCACCAAAGAGCCCCGCGATGCGCTTAACGAGCCCCTCAGGATCTACAAAGGGCCAAGGGCGACTGCGCGCCAAGGAAGCCCAACGCTCCAACTCTCCAGAGCCTCCAAAGACAGGCATCTCTCCGCTACGCCCTAGATCATCTCTGAGGAGCAGCCAAGCACGGCGGAGTAGCTCTTCGGAGAGGGGGCTCTCTGGATGCTGGAAGATCAGCTGATCTTCCAGCCCTTGAGGATCGCCACCCCCGAGAGCTTCTGCGCCTGCCCTGGATAAGGCCCCCATGAAGTGTGTGAGCCCCTCCTCTTGGACGGAAGCGGAGAGCTGCTCCTGAACAAAGGCCGCCGCTCGCCTTAGAGAGACCAGGAGGCGATCTGGACTCCACTCGCTCTCCTTAGAGAGTTGAAGGGCGATCTCTTTCAGTTCAGGGTTCATAAGCGCTCCAGGCAGACTCCTCTCCTCCATCGGAGAGGAGGAGAGCATCAGAGGAGGGGAGGTAACAGAGGAGCCCAGAGGAGGCAAGCTCATCTGCACTCTAATTTCTTCTCTTCAAATTCCAGCCACCACAGATGAGATTTTAGAGCATGGGTCAGATAAATGAGGCTGACATGGGTGTTTCTCCTGTGATGCTCCCTCCGCTTTTTTCTGAACCTTTCCTTAATCTCAGGGGCAGAGCCTGGAGGGCCAAGATCAGCTCACCCTACGGCCCAGCCGATCTCTATCGGGGCCTGTCGGATCTTCTAGGAAGCGCAGGGCCTTCCAGGCCCCTGAAGGTCTCGCAGAAAGAGAGGGTCCGGCGGGCTCTCCCGACAGCCCTCAAGAGGTATTGGATAAGCTACTGCAAGCGGATGGAGCGGGTTCAGGTCTGGATGCTGATGCTCTAGATGGCCTCAACTCAAACATTTTTATGCGCACAGATTAAGATGCAGGGACCTCAGGGAACCTGAACATCGGTGGGGATATGCCGTGAATGAGCGACGCTGATCCGCAGATCATCTTTGAGCGGTTGTCCCCTTCATGCAGATCCCATCCCTGATGATCTTGACAGAGATGGGATCGGCGCCCTCTGCGATAACTGCCCCTTCTTAAGTGATCCTGGGCAAGAAGCTCAGGATGGAAATGGTGTGGGAGACCTTTGTGATGGCTGTCCCGAAGAGCCCAACGCGGCTCAAGGGGATCAAATATAGAGATGGGGATTGGTGATCTTTGCGGGTTTGAATCAGATGCTGGGGTCTCAGACTCTGATACAGATGAAGACGGGATCTTCGACGCAAGAGACAACTGTCCAGGAGTTTCAAACAGGACTCAGAGAGGTTTTGATCAAGATGATGTAGGAGATTTCTGTGATCTTTGTCCTGAGATCCCTAACATACAACAGGTCGATACCGACGGAGATGGACTCGGTGATACCTGTGACCTCTGTCCCGAACAGGAGGACCCAACCCAAGATGATCTTGATGGTGATGGGATCGGTAACCTCTGCGATAACTGCTCAGAAGCTCATAACACTCTCCAGGGAGATCGAGATCAGGATCGCGCTGGAGATATATGTGATGACTGTCCCGATCTTCCCAGCCCAGAGCAAGAGCGTTGCCGAGCTGAGGATGTGGGCATGGCCTTACCGCCCCCAAATACAGGACAATAAACCCAAAGTTCAGCTCTCCTCTGATTCTTGGAGCCATCTTCTAACAGTGGAGGGCAACCCTTGATTACAGATCGCTATCAACTCTTGGAGATCCTGGGGCGTGGTGGAGCGAGCATTGTTTACCGAACCCAAGATCAGCTCCTCCATCGAGAGGTTGCGCTTAAGATCAATGATTCTGATGATGAGACCCTCTTTCTAAAAGAGGCGCGGATCGCTGCTCGCCTCTCTCACGCGGGGATCGTCCCCATCTACGATCTGGGGCGGCTTGAAGATGGCCGTGACTATATCAGCATGAAGATCCTCGAAGGGGAGACCCTGGAGAGGCACCTTCAGAACGGAGAGCGCGATCCTGCTGGGCTCAAGAAGAATCTGAAGATCCTCTCTCGTGTCTGTGATGCCGTGGCCCATGCTCATGCTCAAGGGATCCTTCACCTCGATATCAAACCCGCCAATATCCTCATCGCTTCTTTTGGTCAGATCTATCTCTTGGACTGGGGTAGCGCTTATTTCGTGGGAGAAAGCAGAGAGAGGCCCACAGGTACGCTCTCCTATCTCTCTCCAGAGCAGTGTAAGCCAGGAGTCCCACTGACAGAGCAGGTCGATATCTTTGCGCTGGGCGCCAGCCTCTATCAGATCTTAAGCGGACATCCCCCCTACTCTGCACGTTCTCGTGCTGCCTATCTCCATAAGGCTGCCCGAACCGACTTTTCACACAAACCCCTGAAGCTCTGTCCAGAGGAGCTCCGAGAGATAGTCCTCAGAGCGATGGCCCCGAAGCCTGAGGAGCGCTATAGCTCGGTCCTTGAGTTGCAAAAGGCCCTGGAACACTTCATCTCCCAACCTTGGGCTCTCCCTTGCCGCAGCTTCGCTGCAGGAGAGATGATCATTCGAGAGGGGGAGCTGGGGGAGGAAGCTTATATCATCTTGGAGGGCCGCTGCTTGGTGAGCCGAGAGGGGCAAGTGCTCCGAGAGCTACACTTCAATGAGATCTTTGGAGAGATCGGGTTGATCACCGCCCGTCCTCGAAGCGCAGATGTTCAGGCGATCAGCCCCGTCAAACTACAGGTGATCACACCAGAGTTTTTCCGCTCTGAAGAGTTTACTCGTTGGCAGGGACCCCTCTTCCTCACCTTAGCAGAACGTTTTCGGGAGTTGGACTCTGGAGATTCTTGAACTTAGACCCTACTTCTGTCGGCTCTTTTTGCGCTTCCCTCCAGAGGGCGCTACCTTCACCGCCCTAGAGGAGGGGCTTGCGCTCATCATCGACCTCTCCAACTACTGCCTCCAAGTACAAGACGCCAGTCGTCGGGGGATCCAGGGTCTTGAGGAGATCGCTTCTAAAGTCAATCTCGCCTTTACACCGCTGGTTGATCTCATCCACGCCTGGGGAGGGCAGATCCTCAACTTCCCTGGAGATGCCATCATCGCTCTTTGGTTGGAAGATCGAGAGCGAGGTGCTCACTGCGCTCAAGCCCTCCTTGGCGCCGCTGGACCTTTCGCTCTGAAGCTGGGTCTGGGCTTAGGCCCTCTTGAGATCCATCATCTCAGCCACGGCGAGCATAAGCGCCTCTTAGTTCGGGGAGCGGCGCTGGAACGTATGGGGCAAGCTGAGCGTCAGGCTCAAGCAGGAGAGATTTGGATCTGTGAAGCCTGCGCTCAGCTTCTTAAAGAGTCCTGGAACCTTGGTCCAGAAGAGGAAGGCTTCTATCAGCTGCTCAAGGCTTCTCCAGGGACCCTCCCAAAAGGCGCTAAGCGCGCCCTCTCTGTTGAGCAGCTCTCCGAGCTGTTGCCCTACCTCCCTCAAGCGCTGCGACAGATGTTTGAAGGTGGAGGAGCTTGGCTGGGTGCCTTCCTTCACCTCCCGGTGATCTTTGTTCGTCTAGAGGGAGTGCGTTCAGGAGATCTTCCCGCTCTTTTCAGCGACCTGATGGATCTCCTGGACTCTTTAGAGGTCTCCCTGATCCGCTTAGGGCAAGATGACAAGGGCCTCAATCTTTTGGCGAGTCCAGGTCTGCCTCAAAGCCACGAAGATGATCCTCAACGCGCCCTAGATCTGGCCTTTAAGCTGCTACGCTTGAGCCCAGTCTATGGGATTCGCCTGAGTCTAGGTCTCAGCTTAGGGCGACCTTTCTGTGGCCCCTTGGGTTCGCCTAAGCGGCGCGATTACAGCCTTGTAGGAGAGAGCGTCAACCGCGCTGCTCGACTGATGAGCTTGGCTGAAGGGCGGATCCTCTGTGACGCGGAGATGGCGCGGGCTTGTGGCCTCTCTCAGATCCATGAGCGTCGACAGCTCAAAGGCTTTGAGGCCCCTCTAGAAATCTATGCTCCCCAGAGCTTGCCACCACGGAAATCTTTGCGCCTCCCCAGAGCTTCGCTTCAGGGTCGTGGCTGGGAGCTGGAGCGTGGGCTGCGTTGGTTAAAAGAGGGCTGCCCCAAGCCCCTCCTCCTGATCGCTGAGGCGGGTTTGGGAAAGAGCGCGCTCCTTGAGCAGCTCTTGGAGCAGGCTGAGGCTCTAGGCTGGAGTATCGCTTCAGCGAATGCTGATCCTCTGCAACCACCCCATAAAATCTGGGGGGACCTCCTCAGCGCGGCTCTGGGATCTACCTCAGAGATTATCGAGCGTTTGGAAGCGATGGAGCTACGCACCCTGGGCGCGCTGCTTGGGCCTGTCTTGGGGCTGGGCTTGGAGATCTCCGAAGATTTGGAAAGTTTAGAAGCGGAAGATCAAGCCGCTCAAGTACAGGCCCTGATCTTAGCGCTCTTTCAAGCGCGCAGTGCGGAGGGTCCGTTGCTCTTGGCTTTAGAAGATCTTCAGCACTTAGACTCCGCCTCTTGGCGTCTCTTGGAGCGCTTAAACCGAGCGGGTCTGGCCCTCTTGATGACGACACGTCTCCTGGAATCTTGCTCTCCTACCGTGCAGCGCTTCCTTGAAAGGCTTGATATACTCAGGCTGAGGCGCCTTTCGGGAGAGGAGATTCAGGCCCTTGCCCGTCAGCGTCTGGGGGTCAAGGCGATAAGTCAAAGACTCTCCGAACTGATCAACCAAAAGGTACAGGGTAACCCTCATTTCTGTGAGCAGCTCATCTTGGGGTTGCGAGAACAGGGATTGATCTCTATTGAGGCTGGAGTCGCGCGGAAGAGAGGATTCTCTGCTGAAGAGGTCCCCAACTCCATCGCCCAGGTCCTCAACGTCCGTCTTCGTCATCTCAGTGCTCCTCTTCACCTCTGCTTAAAAGCAGCGAGTGTTATCGGGGCTCATTTTAGCCTAGAACAACTTAGAGTCGTTCACCCCAGCTCTATTACTCTATTTCAATTAGAAATTGAACTAGGAGAGCTTTGTAAGCGGGAACTGTTGCTGTATTATTCAGGAAACTATCACTTTTATCATACTCTGGCGCGAGATCTAAGCTACCAGAGTCTGCTTTTCAGACAGCGACGTGAGGGGCATCAACGCTTAGTGGAATGGATGGAGGCCAAGGGAGATCAATCACCGCTCCTCCTCCTCTATCATTGGAGGCGAACTCGGGAGCCTCAGCGAGGGCTCTCCTATGTAGAGCCTGCGGCCCTAGATCTGCTGCGCTACGGAGGCTATAGCGAAGCGCTTGATGTACTGGAGTTTGGGCTCTCTGAAGTCACCAGCACAAAAGAACAGGCGCTCTGGCTCAAGCTTCGCGGAGAAGCCCTGGTTGCGCTGGGTCGCCACGAGGAAGCGCAAATCGCCCTAGAGAAGAGCATGCGTGCCTTAGCACAGCCGATCCCGCAGGGAAAGCTGAAGCTGCTCTTGGCTATGGTCTGGGAGAGTCTGTATCAACTCAAGAGCTGGTGTTACAGCGCTCGACCTTGGGCAAGCTCAGAGCGCGCGAGGCTGCGCCTAGCGGCGGCCAACTGCGAACAGCTTGGCTATATCTATCACGCTTCAGGAGACAGCTTACGAGGGGCCTATATCAGCCTGAAGATGTTGAACCTGGGAGAGCACGCGGGTCCTTGCCCAGAGCTGGGTCGGGCCTGTGCGATTGGAGCCCTCAGCGCCAGCTTCCTGGGTCGCGAGACCTGGATGAGGTACTATATCGAGCGAGCGCGGGAGGTCGCTCAAAATCTCTCCCCTCGTGAAAATGCCTGGGTAGAGTGGATCCTGAGCCTGACCTTGATAGGGCGAGGGCACTGGAAAGAGGCAGAGCCAAGCTTGCAGCGCACCATCCCTTTGGGGAGGAGATTGCTCGATCCCCGCCTGGAGGCTTTCGCCCTCCAAACTTTGGGAATGTCTCAATTTTTCCGGGGAGATTATTCAGGAGCAAAGGCATCTAATGAGAGAGTTTTGCAAATTGCAATAGAGCACGACAATCGCCTTTGGGAAGCTTGGGCTCGCAATGGCCTCTCAGAGATCTTCTCTTCTCAAGAGCGCTGGAAAGAGAGCTGCGAGCAGAGTTTGCAGGCCAAAGAAATTTTAAAGCAGGAGAGCGATTGGGTAGATGAGATTCGCGCGGGTGGAGTCTTGGCGCGAGCCCTCCTCGCCTTGGGACGAAAGGAGGCGGCGAAAGAGGAGGCCCTTTTGGTCTTTAAACTCAGCCTAGAGAACGAGTTCGTGGGGATCAATTCGATGGGGGGATTGATCGGAATCTGTGAAGTTTTCGGTGCTCTGAAACTCTCCAAAACCCAGGAAAAAGCATTGAAGCTTTTGGGGCGATTCTCACGGATTTTTCCCACTGCTGCCCCTCGTTATCACCTGATCAGGGCCCAATTTGAGCTAAATAGAGGAAAAAGAAGGCGGTTTCGCAGAGAAATAAAGCATTCAGAAGCTTTGGGGAAAAAGCTGGGAATGGAAGCAGAGCAGAGATATCTTAAAAAGTTTTTAGAAACTCTAGAATTAGAGGAATAATTTCTCTTTTGACATTCTTGCTCTGGAGCTGAATTTTAAAAGGGCACACAGCATAAACCCCAAATGGGAGATGTCTTCAAGATGAAGAAAGCTATAACCCTAAATTCATTCGTAGAATTCAGCTCTGATGAGTCTAACTACATCACCGCATGGATGAACTCTCTCAACAGGGAGCACCTTCAGACCTCGATGAGGACTCTGGACCGGAACTTGATTGAAGTGCTCAAGAAAAATCGCATCAAATTTTGGGGCCCCTGAAAAACCCCTAGAGCAGATTGGCAGACCAAAAATGAGGGCAGGAGATGCTATACGACCAGGGCCAACGAGCTTTCATAGAACTAAGCCGTGGGGTGGAAAACCTCAAAGCTTACCCTCCGATGAAGGCGCTCCTCCTCAAACGCATTGATGAGATCCACTCCTCTGTAGAGGAGTCCAGCTTCTTCCTCGCCTGTGATCTGCCTTGGGCGGTCGCTGAGTTAGAGGGGCTGGGAGAGGAGATTGCGCTCAGCGCGATGACAGCCAGCCTCTCGCTCTGGATCGGGGCTGATCTTATGGATGACGCTGCTGATGGAGATCTTAGGCCCTCTTGGGAGCAGATCTCTCAGGGCCAGCTCTCCCTCCTGGTCAGCAACCTCCTCTTTACTCTACCCCTCTTAGCTGGAAGCCCTCAGCTGGGGGGTAGCCTCGCTGAGGCTCTCTGGGAGATGAGTTCAGGACAGTTTCAAGATCTGAGCTTAGAGACCAAAGCGGGAGAGTATTTAGAGATGATTCGCCAAAAGAGCGGCCGAGAGCTGGGCTTCTTTGCACGCGCCCCTGTGCTCCTCGCTGGTTTGAGCGAAGAGCGCCAGCTCGCTTGGCAGGAGTTCGGTGTTGCTTTGGGGAGTATGTTACAGGCCTTCTCTGATATCGAAGACTGCTTTGGAGAGCAGCCCAGTCGAGATCTTCCCAAACGGCAGGGGCTTCCATTCCTGATGATGTGTGATGCCCTCGAACAAGCTCAACTTCAGAGAGCGAGAGCAGATTTTGATAGCAGGTTAGAACGCTTGGCTCAAGGAGAATTTGCTATTGAAGAACAGCTCCTTGAAGAGATGATCAATATGGAGGTTCCCACCGCCTGTTTCCAACTCGGAGAACTTCTTCGGTTTCGAACAGCACGGGCATTTCCTCTTGACATGAATCATATCCCAAGAAATCATCCCATAAGAGTGCTGATGGGAGCGTTTTCAAATTAGTCCTTGAGTAGTAAAGCACCCACCCTCTTATAAACCGTTAGTAGACCTTTGAATAGGTGACTTCGATGTCTCAATTTGAGCAGATCGCGAGCTATTACAACGCTCAAACAGAAGCCTACTATCTACGCTATTGGGGCAATCTAGAGTTTCATTTCGGGCTGTTTGAAGGAGAAGAGCCTCTAGACGAGGGTCTGGAGAGAATGCAGGATGTGGTCTTCCGACCTGCTCCTCCTCAGCCTGGACAGATCGCCGTAGACGCAGGCTGCGGGGTGGGCGGGCTCAGCGCACGCCTCATCCAGCGCGGCTGTCGCGTTATCGGCCTTAATATCAGCCAAGTTCAGCTCCAGATGGCTTACACACGGCTGGGCCCGAATTTCCTCCTGGCTGACTGCGCTCAGCCTCTCCCTCTGGCTTCAAACTCTGTCGATCTGATCGCCAACTTCGAGAGTGCGTGTCACTTCTCAGATCTCTCTACCTTCCTGAGTGAGTGTCATCGCATCCTCAAACCTGGAGGTTGGCTCTTGGGAATAGATTGGATGAGCAGCGAGGGAGCCGATGAGGCTCTCCTGCGCCCCGTCATTGAGAGCTGGTTTCTACAAGACCTTCGCCCTCTCTCTCGCTGGCGCCAATTGTTAGAAGGTGTAGGTTTAAAAGCCCATGAGTTGGAAGACCTGGGCTCTCAAACTTTGCGGAATGTGAGCTTTCTGGAGAACGCTCATCTGGAGTTCCTCCTGGAGAGCGCCAACGGGCTCAACAGCGGAGAGCAAGCCCTCTGGATTCGACAACACCAAAGCCTCATCGAAGCTTGGAAAACAGGCGCTTTTATCATCGGGCGCTTCGCAGCTCAAAAGCCTCTCTAACTCCAGCAACAGAGACTTTAGATTCTCATCGAAGAAACCAAAAAGTTTTGATGTTTCGGATTTGCTCTCTCAATCGCTATAGTGGAGCGCCCTGAAAAGTTGAACATTGGAGGTTCTGTGAAGCACAGGCCAAGAGCAGCTAGATATAGAAGCATCTCTTCTTCCATCCAAACTCTCTTAATCCTATGCTTTACACTGTTTTTGGCTTGCGCTGGGGATCTGAAGGAAGCTGAGCAGTCCGTCGGCGCTGAAGAAAACTCTGTCATCTACGGAGCAGACAACCGTCAGGATCTCTACGCTCACCCGGACGCTGAATGGCGCAGCTTGGCGCGGCGCTCAATCGCAGTAATGGTCGCTAACTACCGGATCAACAGCTCAGATCCCTCCAATATCCGGATCCCAGCTGACACCCTGGGGCGCGATTATGATCTCTGCTCTGATCAACGCTTCCGAAACCAACCTACAGCGGGGGAGTGCTCTGGTACCCTCGTCGCTGATGACCTGATCCTCACCGCAGGGCACTGTATCAACAGCCGCAGCTGTGGTGACTACAGCTTTGTCTTTGACTACCTCTATGAGGCTCAGGGTCGTTTGGCGCGCATCGATGAGGATGAGGTCTATGGCTGCCGACAGATTGTCGCCCATCAGCTCCAAAGCGCTGGAGTTGACTTTGCCCTGGTGCGTTTAGATCGCCCCGTCACTGGACCCCACAGTCCCGCTCCGGTACGTCAAGAGATGAGCGCTCTGCGTGAGGGTGATGAGGTGGTGCTGATGGGTTTTCCCAATGGCATCCCCCTTAAAATCGCTCGGGGTGGACGAGTCAATAACAACCGCAGCCGCAGCCTAGACTACTTTGAAGCCACCGTAGACGCCTTTGGAGGCAACTCAGGCTCAGGTATATTCAACAATTCCGGAGAGTTGGTGGGGGTCCTGGTGCGAGGAGAACAGGACTATAGATATCGCAACGGCTGCTATGTAACCACCCGCCTGAGCGAGGATGAGAACGGCGAAGATATCACCTACGCTCAAAACCTCCTCAACACGGCGTGTCACTCGGATCGGGTCCTCTCAGAGCAGCTCTGTAATGGAATCACGGCGGGTTGGTGTACAGAGTGCCGCTTGGATGATGATTGCAGCGCGGGCTTCCTCTGTGGCGCGACCGGAACCTGTGTTAGCTCCTGTAGGCAACAGAGTGACTGTCGGGATGATCATCTCTGTGAGCAGGGGCGCTGTCATCCAAGCCTCAGTTACCGCTGTCATGATGGAGATATCTGGGCCGAGGATGCCTGCGGTCGCTCTCAAGGAGAGGTTCAGGCTTGTAGCGCAGCTCAGTTTTGTCGTGAGGGCAGCTGTGTTGAGCGAAGCCCTGGAGACAGCTGTGAGGCTCCCATTCAGATCCAGGCACAGAGCCAGATACTGCGAGGCGACCTAAGCGAGGCTCAACATAGCCTTCAAGCTCAATGTGGAGGGCGCGGTCCAGATCTGATCTACAGCTTTAGCTTGGAGCAGACTCAGACCCTCTCGGCGACTGCTACGGGGCTGGACACGGTGCTCTATCTGACCACAGGCTGCGCAGGTCAGCAGCTGGCCTGTAACGATGATCACAATCCCCCTGGAGGAGGAGGCTCCTTTATCGAGCGTGAGTTGAGCCCTGGAGAATACTCTCTGGTCCTAGACAGCTACCGCGCTGACGCTTCAGGCGCCTACACCTTGGAGTTGAGCTTTAGCGGGGGAACGCGCTGTGAGAATGAATGTGAGATTGGCGCTGCGACCTGTATAGAGGGTGGGCTCACGCGCTGTGAGGAGCTGGAGGGCTGCGCTGTTTGGAGCGCGCCCAGCGCCTGCGCTGAGGGCAGCGTCTGTGAGGGGGATCGTTGTGTAGAGGAGGCGCCTGTGGGGAGCGGAGATCGCTGTGAGAGCCCTCGGGAGCTTGAGGCGGTCTCCCAGGTGTTAAGAGGAGATCTAAGAGACTACAACGCAGATCGACAAAGCAGCTGTGGAGGGCGCGGCCCCGATGTATTCTTCTATTTCAGCCTAGAGCAGAGCGCGGCGTATGACTTCAGCGTCTCCGGCTTTGATTCGGTGATCTATCTCTTAGCGAGCTGTGATCGGGAGCTGGATTGCAACGATGATGCGACCCCGCCGGGGAACCTTGGTTCTCGACTGAGCGGTGAGCTGGAACCAGGAGGTTATCTCTTAGCGCTGGACGCCTACAGTCAAGGAGGGGAGTTCAGCTTGAGCCTGCTCTTTGAAACAACAGAGGTCTGTGAAGATCTCTGCGCTGCTGGAGCCAGTCGCTGTGTGGAGGCAGGGCTTCAGTCCTGTGTACAAGCTGACTCGGGTTGTCGCATCTGGGGCGCCGCTCAGGCTTGTCCAGGAGAGCAGATCTGTGAAGAGGGGGCCTGTCGAGAGCTCAGCGCTCCTCCTTCGGGTGAGGGAGAGCGCTGTGAAGATGCAACCCACCTAGAGGCGATCTCTCAGAGGCTGACTGGAGATCTGCGAGACTATGAAGCCAATCTGAGAGGGAGCTGTGGGGGCAACGGCGCTGATCGTGTCTATCGCTTTGAGTTGGAGCATGGAGCCCGCTTTGAGGCCCTGGCCTCAGGCATCGATACTGTGCTCTATCTGAGGAGTGACTGCGATAGCACTGCTTCTGAGCTCTCTTGCGACGATGATTCAACCCCTCCAGGCAACCGTGGCTCACGTATCAGCGCTGAGCTTCCTGCAGGAGAGTATTTCCTCATCATCGATGCCTATCGCAACAGCGGCAACTATCGCTTGGATCTCAGCTTTCGTTGAGTTCTAAAAAAAATCAGAAAAATCTCTCAAAGGGGAAGAATACCGACCGTCGGTAGGTTGAGGAGCGCAGGATGTAACTCCTCCGCTCCGCAAAACATCCTCCCAGGTTCCCCCCCTGGGTACCCGGATTTTCGGATCCGGGTTTTTTTATGCCTGGGCTTTTGGAGCAAGGCGGGTCAGAGCGCGCAACAGGTCCCAGAAGATGGAGAGGATAAAGAGGATCAGCGTGATCCAGAGGAAGATAGGCTCCCTGAGTCGATCTGTGAGGAAGGGGATATAGATGAAGCTGTGAAAGAGCAGTAGAGTGGAGATAACCGCCTGTCGACCAAAGCGCCTCCAGTAGTGCAGACCGGTCAAACGCTCTAAGAGGAGGCCGCCACTACAGAGCACATTGGTGGCCATCATTCCGAGGCCTGCCCAAAGGGGCTCCAGATCTCCAAAGACATGGGCGATCACAAAGCAGACGAGGGTAACAAGCAGGGGGAGGAAATCGATCAGGCGTCGATTGTGGGTGCGATAGAGAATAAAGAGAATGGTGTGTATAGCGTTGCCGGCGGTAAAGAGGGCTAAGCCCATCGCAAAGGAGAAGCTGTCATCGAGATACATCAGCCAGGGATCCCCATAAAAAATCGTGATGATCAGGAAGACCCCCATTACAGTGATGACGCTCTCATTGGAGCCCAAGCGCCCCGACACCATAACCCCTGTGTGCAGCTGCTCCCAGAAGGTCGTGAAGTGTACGCAGGCCATAGCGAAGATATAGGCTAAGAAGAGATAGCCTGATAAGCGCGTGGCCGAGCCCAAGCCCAGGGCGAGACCAATGGTCACGCTGATGGTACCGGTGGCGAAGCTATCAAACCAGTGGTCAAAGAACTCTCCCAGCGTGGAGGTTTGTTTGGTGCGTCGCGCAAAGAGGCCGTCGATGTTGTCACAGGTGAGATAGATCCCCATACCAAGCGTAACCAAGAGGAACCAGAGCTGACTGTGGACAATCCCTAGATAGGTGAAGAGACCACAGGAGAGCATACTGATCAGACCAAAGATGGAGATGCTGTTGGGGCGCAGCGACTCTGGCAAGCGATCTGCGATGGGCCGCCAGAGATACTTTAGGAGCCAGGGCTGTAGGAACGATCGATCATCAACTTCAAATTCGGTGGACACAGGGCCTCCAGAAGATAGAAGGCGATCAATACAGCTTCACAGTCCAGCGCTTCAATCTTGATCCTACGGATCTTTGCATTTCGATTTCGATTCATGCTCCATCTGGTAAAGCAGCTTGATCTCCTGAGCCCAGAGAGAGGGATCGATGGTCTCCAAGATAAGGGGCATCTCATCAAAGCGTGGATCGCCCATGATGTACTCAAAGGGGCTCAGCCCCAGCTCCCCTTTACCCAGGCTGTGGTGGCGATCCACGCGGCTCCCCAAGCCCTTCTTGGAGTCATTGAGATGCATCCCCCGTAGATATTGGAAGCCGATGATCTCATCAAACTCCTTAAAGGTCTCTTCACAGGCTTCTGGAGTGCGTAGATCATAGCCCGCCGCAAAGATGTGACAGGTGTCGATACAGACCCCCACGCGCTCCCTCTGTTTGACCTGTTGGATAATCTCAGCAAGCTGCTCAAAGCGATATCCCAGGTTTGTTCCTTGGCCCGCTGTGGTCTCAATCACCGCGACGACTCCCTGGGTCTGAGAGAGGGCCAGATCGATCGACTCAGCGACGCGCTGTAGAGACTCCCTCACCGAGATCTTCTTGAGGTGGCTGCCAGGGTGAAAGTTGAGGAGTGAAAGACCAAGCTGCTCACAGCGCCGCATCTCATCCAAAAAGGCATCTCTGGATTTTTGAAGTTTTTCTGGCTCAGGGTGCCCCAGATTGATGAGGTAGCTGTCATGGGCCAACACCTGATCCAAACGCAGCCCCGCTGCCGTGCAGCTTATCTGAAAAGCTTCAATCTCCTCAGGGCTCAAGGCTTTGCTGTGCCAACGGCGCTGATTTTTAGTAAAGAGGGCAAAAGCCTGGGCGCCGATGGCGGTCGCTCGTGCAGGAACTCTCGAGACCCCACCCTGAGCGCTGATATGGGCTCCAATATATTTCATGTGGGGAGGATAGACTTCAGGTTTGAGAATTCAAGGAGAACGCGCTGATGCGCTCTCTACTGTTCAAAGGAGGTGCAGGGGTTTGCCTGGAGACAGTGGCCCTCCGCACAATAATCACTGGCGCAGCCTGAATCTGAGCTGCAGGCGTCGCTGATACGGCCCAAGCCTTGGCAGATCTCGTCGATACAGTACAAATTTCTTCCACAGATGGGCTGCGGTCGGAAGGGAATCGCTTGACAAGCTTGCCCCTCTTCAGGCGCAGCTTGGCAGATTCCATCAAAGGCGCCGGACATAGGATCTGCATCGCAGTAACTCCCAATGGGACAGTGGTCAGGAAAGCCCAAGAAGCAGGGCTGTCCCAGCTCGCTGACGGGTAGACATTCAAAGTAGGGACCTGTCCCCTCCAAACGGATCGCCGCGCAGCTCAACCCCTCCTGGCAGTAGGTCCCCCCCTCTGCGTCGCAGGGCTGCCCCTGCTCCTCAGTGAAGCGGGAGCGTTGAGAGCGGCAGATCCCCTCAGCGCCTCCCTCATCAACACACTCAAGTGAGAAAGCACACTCCTGCTCCTCACCGTTACAACTCTCCCCCTCCAGAATCGGCAAAGCACAACGCTCTTTAGCGCAGATGAAGGGGGCGAGGCAGTCGCTCCCCTCCACACACTCAGCTCCCTCTTCAAGGCGAGGTTTGCAATGGCCAGGACAAGCTCCTTCAAAGCTACAAAAGGAATCCCCGATGCAGACCTCGTTGATGATGCACTCCCCTCCCTCTGGAATCGTGCCCTCCATTACATCAGCACAAGCTGGAGGAGGCCCTCCCCTGAGATCGGTACACTCCGTCCCCTCAAGAGCGCTCAAGCAAGCAGGCAGATGCTCTCGATGGAAGATGATCAACCCTTCATCTGCAGCCTCAAACATCAGGCCAAACTCCCCATCCTCTAACTCAGGTATTTGAAAATTGAGGCAATCTCCACCAACCATCATCTGGAAAAATGTTTCACCAAAGCAGTGCTCTAAGAAGTCACACATCGAGGCCGCATAGTCGCGGGCGACCTGCTGCATCTCCGCCTCAGAAGAGCCCCCTCCACCCGCCACACCTGCTTCTCCGCCACCGCCAGCGCTGCCCGCCTCTCCACCGCCACCAGCTTCCCCGCCGCTGCCTGCGCGGCCCGCCTCTCCACCGCCGCCAGCGCTGCCCGCATCCCCACCGCCGCCAGCTTCTCCGCCACCCGCGCTGCCTGCCTCTCCTCCGCCTGCTACGCCTGCACCGCCCGCAACTCCAGCACCTCCATCAGAGCTGGTCTCAGCACCATCATCGTCACAGCCAAAGAGGACGAGCCCCAGGCTTAAACCCAAAATACAGAAACGCATAGAGTTCCTCCTTTATCCGAGGGTTGTATAGACCTTCTCTTCTGTTGGAGGCAAAGCGAAGCGCGGATTTGGAGAATCAAGGACCTTCAACCATACTTGAGCATCCTCTTTATAGAAGATCCAGGATGGCCCCCTCCATAATCTGTCTAACCGCTACCAAAGCTGGATCCAGGTTCAGGTGAAGATGAATCTCGGCGCCCTCTCGGCTGTGATAAATCAGGATGATCTCTCCGCCCCCTTTGATCTCTTTAGGCTGGCCCAAAAGCTGGGTGATCTGGTCAATACTCATTCCTTCTTCAAGCTTTCTAAACTCTGCCAGAGAAGCGCCCTTGGGCTCCTCAGCGCTCTTGGGCTCCTCAGCGCTGCTGGCGTCGATATCGATCTCCCCCACCAGGACCATATCCCGGGGTCGCTCTAGTCGCAGAGTCAGGGTCTGACAGCGCTCACTACTTCGGCCGTAGTTGGTGAAGACCTGGACAATGACCGTACAGGCTCCACAGATGCTCTGTTGGGATGAGCCATAGTAATGAGCCTTGATGATATATTTGCCAGGGAGGCTACGGCGCAGGACATACTCTTCGGGACCATAGCCCTGAGTAAAATCTCTTGAAACCAGCCCGCCGATCTCTGTTCGATTGTGGCCGTAGTAGGCGTGCTCTCCTGTGGGTTCAAAGAGGTGTAAATCAACATCGGTGAGATCTGCATCCCAGGACATGCTGATGCGCAGGTCTAGATCCAAAAGCTTTCGCAGACGGTGGTCGATCTGCTCTGGAACAGGCTGCTCCGCCTCCTGGGCGAGGTGAATCATCCGGTTAAGCTCCATCAAGGCGATGATCTCGATCTCCGGGAAACGATCCCAGGGGCGCAAGACCACAGCATGGAGCAGCTCCATAGCGCGATGAAGATCATCAAAAACTCGATCTCGCTCCCAACGCAGCCCCAGCGCCAAACCCAGATCTCGATGAGATTGGGGCTCATCATCTCGCTGCCCCAAGACCCGCTCAAAGATCAGGATCGCTTGGTCAAGAGCCCCTGCTTGCTGAAGCCTCCAGGCATACATTCGCATCAGCGCGACATCATCTAGGCCCACCTCCAGGAGGTTGGAGAGCACCCTCAGCCCTAAGCTGCGCTGCGAGCACCCCAAGAGATGGTCTCCACAATCCAGGAAGAAGGCGGGACTCTGAGCATACTCCTCTCTTTGACTTAGATAGACTTCGTAAGCTTCCTCTGGAGAGACCTGCTTCATCAGGTTGAGGTAGGGAGTATCGGGAGACCAAGCCTTAATGCTGACACGAGCCTGAGCCTGCTCCTCTCGCCCCCCAGGCCCAGCCGCCAAAGAGCGCTCTTCAGCTCTCGCCCCTGCAAAACCCGCTCGGGTCTCTGAGCGCGCAGCTCGGCGCCTGCCCACAACGCAAGCGCGTGAGGCAGCGGGCTCTATAGCCCTCGCAGACGCCATCGGGGCGGGAGGCGCCATGCTGGGTGCAGGAGGTGCCATACCGGGTTGAGCTGGAGTAGGCATTCGCATCGCAGGTCGAGCGGGTGCAGGCATAGGCTCCATAGGATCAGGAGAGCCTATCTCCATATCGATACAGGGCCTCATCTCTATGCGCTCAGCGAAAAAGTCATCCTCCTCTTCAGCAGAGCAGGCGATTTCAAGATCAAGCTCAGGCTCTTCGCTTAGGAGCGCATCTGGGTGGACAGAGGAGATGCGAAGCTCCTCTCGAAGGCTCTTCCTCTTTTTCTCCTGGATCTTCTCAGCGACTCGGAAGTCTCGCTCCCACCATTCAACTCGCCTACGCCAGAGAGTCAGTACATTCTCGATCTGTTTGCTCTGCCTGCTTCTCTTTTCAGCGCTTTTCTCCTCTCTCTGAGCTTGGTACTGAGCACGCATCTTGGGGAGAGTCACCGGGGGCTCTATCTCATATTCCAGATACTGCTCTAGACGCTCCAAGACTAAGAGAGAGGTCCCTGAGGTCACCAAGCCATATTTGCGACCGATGGCCGCCAGCTTTCCCCGATCTTTTTCACCCATGAGGCTCAGCTTACGGGCCTCATGACCCGCCCAGGCGCGGGCGAGGTTGCGCCCCTCGCTGGCACGATCGGCGTAGACGCTGAGGTGATCATCTGGAGCCCCTGGCCCCAAGAGCCTGATCTGCGCTTGCTCCTCGCTCAATCGACCAAAGATAGAGAGGCGGCCTCGGGCGCTGTTGATATGGAGCCCCTGGCAACCTGAGCTCTCCATCAACCGCAGGGGAGCTTGAGCCTGGAGGATCTCCTGACAGCCCTGCTCGGCTGAGGCTCGCAACAGGTTGATATAAGCGCCCCCGCTCTCTTGAGCCAGATGCTTCATAAAGCCGCTGTAACAGCTGGACTGGCTGCTGACGCTGAAGATCCGCACCCCGCTGGTTCGAGGGAGCCCCACCCCCATCGTCTCTAGACCATCGCTGAAGAGCAGCCAAGCTTCATCCTCAGGCTGAGGCAGCGCTCTAAAGTCCAGAGCGCTGAGCTGAGTCCCGCCATCATAAGGGATCTCTTTAAGGTGTTGGAGGAGGGCTCCTCCCTCCCCATCCGCGATTGAGAAGCTCCGTACCTCCTCAAGTTGATCTCGGAAAACCTGAAGATCAAAGATCACCTGAGGCCAAGCCTTGATCAGCTCCTTCAGAAGCTTCAGCTCCTCTTTGAGCGCCCCTCGACTCCCTGATGCGTCCCAGGCGATGGCGACGCGCTTGGGGCTCCAGGGCTGCGCCCGCTTCTCCTGTTCCTGTAGGCGGCTGCTCACGCAGAAGAAGAGCTCCTCATCAGCCCGCTCTACGCTGACAAAGTGCTCTGGCAGCTTAGGGAGACGAATCTGAAGGTTCTCGGTAGGGACCCCCCGGCTCAGCTTGGCCTCAGCCAACCAGCGATCCTCCCAGCGGCTCAGAGAGAGGTTGCCGATCCCTCCGCTCAGCACAGGCTTAACTGGGGCTTGAGCCACCTCAACCCTCAAGGCCACCTGGGGGATCTGCTCAGCGTGCTTAAGGGGTAGGTGATAGGCGGCCTCATTCCCCTCGACGCTGAGATCGCTGACATAGCTTATGCGGATAGAGCGACCGCCCTGCGCTGGGATGGGGTAGATGCGGCTGCGATAGAGGTTACCCTGCACCTGCTCAACGATGCCTGGATCTACCCCCTTGCGGATCTCCGCCTCCAGGATGCGGCGAGCCTCATGTTTGGGGACCACTACCCCGTCCACCATCTCTCCATCGATATCCAGAGCATAGCCACAAACCACAGCGCTGTCTGGCAGAGGAAAAGTCAGCTTACCCTCTAGATCGCGGCGATTGGGGTTATAGAAGCGCATCTCCTGAGTGGTCTCGGCCAGGAGCCCGGTGACCACCACCCGTACCTCTAGGCTTTGTAGCTCGATGGGTTGCTCTCCATCTGGGGCTTGGACAAAGGGCAGCGTGTCTGAGGGGGTGAACTGGCGCTTTTTCCGGGAAGAACGGAGGAAGGGAAACATACACTGCTCCGATGGGATGGCTCGTCTCTTGGCTTAAATTTTCTTAGCAGATTCCGGTCGCTTTGGCTATGGTCCCCCCCCACAAGATTGGAGCATCTCTCGCTCACATCGGAGAGGTTTTTGTCCAAATTAATGCTCAGCCTCAGCCTCCTGCTCCTCAGCCTGGGGATCGTTCAGGCTCAGCCTCAACCTTTGACTCCAGAGGGAGCGCCCCCCAAGCCGAAGGAGCTGCTCTATGCAGCTCCAGGCACCTTAGACCCTCTCTTTGAGGCGATGGAGCGACGCACACAGGAGTCCCTGGTGATCGTCCATTATGGTGACTCTCACAGCGCCTCTGGCTGGTTCGCTGATGAACTGCGCGGGCAGCTGGCAGGGGAGGGCTTAACCTCTCCTGGCTTTGTCACCATCCGTCACCCTAAAGACTGGGAGGCCTCCTTAAAGCGGGGGGGCAGATGGCAGACACACAACTGGCTGCGGGGTCGTGCTGAGGGTCCTTTCGGCCCTCTGGGCATCGCTCACTCAACTCAAGATCCAGGGGCTTGGATGCGCCTGCGCCTTCAGGAGCCCTATCCCCTCGAGGGGATCGAGGTACGCATCTTCTTTGACGCTCGCGGCTCTCGTCTGCCTTTCCGCTTGGAGAGTGGAAGAGAGATCCTTGAGCGCTATGTACCGCTCCCTTACAACTCAGAAGATCCGGGGATTGGGCAGCTCTCTGTAAAGCTGCCCCCTTCAGCCTCAGAGCTGAGCCTGCACCTCGACTGTGAGGGGAGATGCCCAGAGGATAAGCACCTTCGTGTCTATGGCTTTCGGGTTCACTATCCAGGGGCAGAGGTGGAGATGGATGTGATGGCGGTTGGCGGGACCACGATCCGCAACCCTCTGCTTCGAGGGCACCAGGATCAGATGAGCTACCTCGGCCAACGCAAGCCCCAACTCTTCACCCTCTGGTATGGGACCAACACCACCGGAGAGAAGCTGTTTGATCCTGAGAAGTATCGCGAGAATCAACGTGAGCTGATCAAAAGGCTGTTCAGCAGTCAGTGGCAGTTTCAGGACGAGCGTGGTCAGCGTAAGGCAGCCTGTTTGGTGATCGGAATCCCTGATCGCAGCAGCCGTGAGCCCACCTGCTTTATGAACAAGAGGATGCGGCGCATCCAGGAGAAGAAGCGCAGACGCCGGAGCAAGAGCGAAAAGGAGCTGCTCAGACGAAATCGTCATAAGCGGCGTTGCAGCCCCGACACCCTGCTTTTTAAGCGGGGACGCCGAACTGTCTATCCAGGCAAAGCTCGCAGCAGGAAAGAGTGGGAGGCTGATAAGAAGCGCTGCACCTATAAAACCATGCCTGTGGTCCTGGAGATCGCTGAGATCCAACGGGAGGTGGCCCTAGAGCTGGGTTGTGCTTTCTTTGACACCTACTCAGCGATGGGGGGAGAAGCTTCTATCTGGCGCTGGTCCTGTGAGGAGGAGGCCCGCGCCTGGGGAGATCTGGTTCATCTCAGCCCTCTGGGTTATCGTGATGTTGCTCAGCAGCTCGGTGTGGCTCTAAAGGCTGCCCAGCTTGAGTGGCAGCGCCAGAGCCTCAAGGACTGAGCGCTCTATATGGTTTTTGCCAGCATCACCTTTCTCTATCTTTTTCTTCCCGCCAACCTGCTGCTCTATTTCCTGATCCCTCAAAAGGATTACCGCAACATTCTCCTGGTCTTCTTCTCCCTGCTCTTCTACGCCTGGGGTGAGCCTGTCTGGATCACGCTCATCTTTATCTCCAGCGGAGTGGACTACCTCGTAGGGCGCTATATCGAGCGGGTTCGAGGAAGCTCAAAAGCTCGGTTGGGGGTGCTCAGCTCGCTGGTGGTCAACCTGGGCCTCCTGGGCACTTTTAAATACAGCGGCTTCCTCTGTGAGAGCCTCAACAGCCTGCTGCCCAGCTCCCTAGCGCTGCCAGTCCCTGAGTTTAGCCTCCCCATCGGCATCTCTTTTTACACCTTCCAGACCATCTCCTACACCGTCGATGTCTACCGTGGGCGCGTCTCTGCTGAGCGCTCCTATCTGCGCTTCTTGATGTTCGTCAGCCTCTATCATCAGCTGGTGGCGGGTCCCATCGTCCGCTATGCCGACATCTCCCACGAGATCTCTCAGCGGCGACACAGCGCCTCAGATGTGGCTCGAGGCTTTAGTCGCTTTAGCATGGGGCTCTTCAAGAAGGTCTGTATCGCCAACGTAGCGGGGGTCTTGGCTTCACGCTATCTCGATGGAGATCTCGGCGGTCTCTCGGTGGCTGAAGGCTGGCTGGGAATGTTGATGTTCTCCTTCCAGATCTACTTTGACTTCTCCGGTTACTCCGATATGGCCATCGGCCTGGGCCTCATCGCCGGTTTTCACTACCAAGAGAACTTTAATTATCCCTATATCGCGCGCTCCGCTTCTGAGTTCTGGCGTCGCTGGCATATCTCCTTGGGCAGCTTCTTTAAGGATTATGTTTATATCCCTCTGGGGGGGAACCGCCGCTGGCCCTATCGCAACCTCTTTATCGTCTGGGGGTTGACAGGGCTCTGGCACGGAGCGAGCTGGAACTTTGTACTTTGGGGCCTCTACTACGGCGTCTTGATCTTCTTAGAGAAGCGCTTCTATGAGCGAGCCTTGATCGCCCTACCTCAGATCTTCTCACATCTCTACCTCATCTTTATCACCCTCCTGGGTTGGTCCCTCTTCTACTTTACAGATCTAGATCGGCTCCTGAGCTACTTGAAGATCATCTTTGGAGGAACACAGGCGGAGCTGCTGGGGCCGCTCGTGAGCGGGGTGTTTCTCTCTCATCTCTTCTGGTTTCTGTTGGCCGCGCTCCTCTGTCTGCCCCTCTACCCCAAGCTTACACGCTGGGCTGAGAGCTTCTCGGCACGTTCAAAGAGGCACCGGCAAAGCTTGACCGCCCTCACTATGCTGGCCAACCTCTTTATGCTCCTCCTGGCCACTTCTATGTTGGTGGGCAAGAGCTATAACCCCTTCCTCTATTTCCGGTTTTGATCATGCAGAGCAAAGAACCAACAGATCGTGCGCTTCAACTGCGCGCGATCTCAATTCCAAGCCTCCTGACCCTCGTCGGGCTCCTCTTCTTTCTGCTGCCTGAGGGAGTAGAGTTCTCTGAGGTGGAAAACCGCAACCTCAACTCCCTCCCGACTTTCAGCTGGGACCGCCTGTGGAGCGGCGCTTTTGCCCAAGGTCTGGACCTCTATGCAGCGGATCACTTCCCGTTGAGAGAGGAGTTTGTCACCGCCGCCTTCTGGATCAAAGAGCATCAGGGCATTCAGTCTGAGTCTGCGGTCTTCTATACAGTCCCTGACGATGAGGCGGGGGGTCTAGATCGAGCCCATGAGTGGGGAAAAGGGGATGAAGAAGGGTTCTTTGAGGAGGGGCCTTTCTTTGAAGAGGGGCTGGGGATCGCCGCTCCTGATGAAAAAGAGAGCGTTGGGTCCAAGGGAGCTGCTGCGGAGAGGCGAGAGGAGCGCTCAGAGGGAGAGAGCACAGGAGGAGTCCCGCTCCCCGCTCAGGAGCCAAAGAAACGCAAGAAGCGCAAGAAGCGCAAGATCAAGCAACCCAAAGTCCACAATGGGGTCTTGGTCTATGGCAAAGAGGCTCGTGCTCTTCAGCTCTTTGGAGGGCGCGCAAAACACGGAGTGCTCTACGCAAAGGTGATCAATCGCTATCGAGAAGCCTTGGATGAGAAGCTCAAAATCTACTCCACCATCGTACCCACAGCGGTCTCTTTCTATCTCCCCGAAGAGCATCAGTATAAGACTCGCTCGGAGAAGGAGTTTATCGAGGCGGTTCATAAGGCTCACTCGCCTGGCATCTCAACGATGGATGTCTATGGTCAGTTGGAGGCCCATAAAGAGGAATTCATCTATTTCCGCACCGATCACCACTGGACCGGGCGGGGAGCTTACTACGCCTATCGCGCTTTCTGCGAGGCTGCGAAGATCGAGGCGATCCCTCTGGAGAAGATGGAGCGTAAAGAGAAGAAGCGCTTTGTTGGCTCTATGTATGGCTACACCAAGGCTCCAGAGTTGCGAAAGAAACCGGAATATTTGGAGTACTTCATTCCCCCCGTAGAGTACAGCGCCCTCCGCTATACCAAAGGAAATCTTAAGAAAGGCAAGAAGGCTTGGTTTATCTTGGAGCGCTCTAGAGGCTATGGAGTCTTCTTGGGGGGGGACTATCCTTTGATGATCGCTGAGACCTCCATCAAGAATGGAAAAGTCGCGCTCTTCGTGAAAAACTCCTTTGGCAATGCCTTCGCTCCCTATCTGCTCTCCCACTTTCAGAAAGTCTTGGTCGTCGATTATCGCTACTTCTCAGGCAAGCTGCTCAAGCTGATTGAGAAGCATAAGGTCAGCGATCTGATCTTTATGAACGTCAGCCTCACCTCAGGCAGCAAATATCACCGAAGGCGGATCAAGAGGATCATGGGACGGCCTAAAAGAAAGAGGGTGGAGAAGAAAGGGAAGAAGAGGGAGGGCAGCAAGCCCAAGCCCTGAGTTCCTCAGCAGCCATGATCTGGTTTGCGCTTTAGGCACAGCTCATACTAGAAAAAGTGATGCGAAATCTTCTACTTCTCCTCCTCCTGCTCAACCCAAGCGCCTGTAATGAAGCTCAAGACGCCGATGAATGCAGCCACTCCTTAGAGTGTGGCTTGGGTCAGAGCTGCATCGATGGCCGCTGTCAAGCAGGCGCAGACTGCGAAGGGAACAGTGATTGTCCTCTGGAGCAGAGCTGTCTCAATGGCGCTTGTGCGCTCCAGAGCTGTCAACGCCATGATGACTGTGGGAATCAGCGCAGCTGCCTGGGGGGCTTCTGTCGAGGCGAGGTAGACGCAGGAGGAGGCACTGAGCCTCAGAGCTGTATCTGGGATGAGGATTGCCCTGGGGGCGGCTGTGATACCGCTACAGGAGAGTGTGTCTCCGATCCAAAACAGGACGCCAGTCTAGACGCGGGTTGTGATGGAGGCTGTGAGCGCTTTTGTCGTTCAGATATAGAGTGTGAAGAGGGGCTCTATTGTCGAGATGATGGCCACTGTATACCGGGCTGTCGCCTTACCGGTGGAGGGTGTCTAGAGGGAGAGCGCTGTGATGAGTCGAGTCGCAGCTGTGTCTCCAATATGGGGGCGTGCCAGCACGATGGACAGTGCCGTGAGGAGCAGTTCTGTGATCGGGGAACCTGTCAGCCAGGCTGCCGTCTAGAACCGGATAACTGCCCCGCCCCCCGCTTCTGTGATCCCGGCACACACATCTGTACAGACTTGGCCTGTGGCGTTGATCTTGACTGTCCTGAGAACTTCTACTGTGCTCAGGGGCGCTGTCAAGCGGGATGTCGCCTGGAGCCGGACAGCTGCGGGGAGGCCGCTGAGTGTGATCCTGAGCGTCGCTCATGCCGCTGTGCTTCCGACGAGGGTTGCCCCGAGGATCAATATTGCGTCGCCAACCTCTGCCGCCTGGGTTGTCGAATTGATCCAGACAGCTGTGGGGAGGGGGGGCGCTGCGTTGAGGGGCGACGGAGCTGCCGCTGTCTGGTGGATGAGTTCTGTGAAGAGGGGAGCTACTGCGATACGGGGGAGTGTCGTCCAGGTTGTCGCCCAGGGAGCTGCCCAGGTGAGGTCTGTGATCTGGGAACGCGGCTCTGTGCTCCTGTAGGGGGACCTTGCGGTCAGGATCGAGACTGCCCTCAAGAAGCTTACTGTACTCCTCAGGGGATCTGCGCTCTGGGTTGCCGCCGCGAGAGCTGCCTCCCTGGAGAGCGCTGTGATCTGACGACGCGCCTCTGTGGCTGTGCTGGAGATGAGATCTGCGCGCCTGGACACTACTGCGACACTGGAACCTGCCGCCCAGGCTGCCGTATAGAGCCTGACAGCTGTGGCGTTCAACGTCGCTGTGATCCAGCACAGCGCGATTGCCTTTGTGAGGGGGACGCGGGCTGTCCACCCCAACACTTTTGCGCCGCAGAGGGGCTTTGCCAGCCCGGTTGTCGTGTGGATGGGGATGAGTGCCTCTTTGGCCAGTCATGCGATCCCATCCAACACCGCTGCAGCTGCGATGAAGACGCGGGCTGCGCGGTGGGTGAGTTTTGTGGAGGCGGCATCTGTGTGCCTGGCTGCCGCGTAGAACCCGACAGCTGTGGTGCTCGCGCTGACTGTGATCCTGAGCGCCACCTCTGCCGTTGTGAGGCGCAGCATCATTGCGCCTTGGAGGAGTATTGCGACGAGGAGGGGATCTGCCTCTTGGGCTGCCGTACTGAGCCAGACAACTGCCCTGCCAATGGTCGCTGTGGCGAAGATCATCGTTGTCGCTGTGAGGTCGATGCCGACTGCTTTGGGGGAGACTACTGTGATTTTGAGGGCCTTTGTCGGACAGGTTGTCGGGTAGAGCCAGATGATTGCCGTTTGGGGATCTGCAACCCTCTTACCCGCATCTGTGGCTGTAACTCAGATCTGGACTGTCGTCTGGATCAATATTGCAGTGCAGGGAGCTGCTTGACTGGTTGCCGAATTGAGCCCGACAACTGTATCGAAGCCCTCTGTGATGAGGAGACACGGAACTGCAGCTCTCCTCCCTGTGCGGTAGACGCGGATTGCGGCGAACGGGGGGTCTGTCGTCCCTTTGACACTCTTCAAGGCTTTGAGCAGCGCTGCCTCTCTGTGGTGGGCGCGATCCGCTCCGGTTGGTGTGGACTGGATACCGACTGCGCCTCGGGGGTTTGCATCGGTCGCAGCTTCTGCTATCAAGCCTGCGCCCAAGCGGAAGATTGCGAGAGTGCTCAGTGTGAGCCGATTCAGATAAGCCGTCCGGGCCTTGAATCCCAAGAGTTTTTCTCTTGTCGCCCTCCACCCAGTCGCTGTCAGCATGACGGAGCGTGTCGTCCAGACTTCGCTTGTGTTCCCAACGGTGAAGATCCGCTCGCTCCAGGAGAAGCGCTCCTCTCCTGTCGCCCCTTCCCTCCTGAGCTTGGGCGGATCGCGGCTCCTTGCCAGGCTCATGAGGAGTGCTTCTCAGGGACCTGTCTAGATGGCGGCTTCTGTTGGGGTCCCTGTCGTCTGGGTGAAGGGGATTGTCCAGTAGAGATGCGCTGCTACCCCAACACCACTTTCCTACTCTTTGAGAGCGGTCCCTGGGGGATGGATGGCTGTATGCCGGAGATGGGCAGCGGAGATCCCTGCCCTCAGAGCCATTGCCCTGCAGGAGAGAGCTGCCTAATCCAGCGTAACCGCGATTGGAGCGCCTTTGAGCAGCTCTGTTATCGAAACGTCGGCGCGGGTTTGGGGGGCGCTGATTGTCAGCTCGGCGAAGACTGCGCCTCGGGGGTCTGTATGACTGACAGCATCTGTTTGGGGCTCTGTGATCCAGGCAACCCAGCGGGGCAATGCACCCCAGGAAGCCCCTGTGTAGAGCTGGAGCTGGTGGTCTGGGATCGAGGAACACCTCAGACTGAAGACGACATCCTTCAGACCATTCAGCTCTGTGGGCCGCGTTGATCAGCTTTGAAGCAGGGCCATCACCCGAGCGAGGATCTCAGCCTCCAGCTGCTCAGGGGCACGCATAGCATCCAAACGCAGAGCGTAGGAGAAGTGCATCCCCGCGAAGATCTTGGCCACCTCTCTGAGATCCTGTTCTCGCTCAAAGAGGTCGCTGACATCCCCACGCCCATGGATCCGACGGAGGCCCTCAGCGGCCTCCAACTCCAGGAGGATCAGCAAATCTGGCGCGGGGGCGAAAGACTCATTCTCTTCCAAGAGTTGCTGGGGGTTCAGCCCACGGATCCCCTGATAAGCCACCGTGGAGAAGTAGTAGCGATCCACTAAGATGATCTTCCCTGCGGCCAGCCCTGGAGCGATCAGCTCCTCTACATGCTGGCGACGATCAGCCAAAAAGGCTTCCAACTCCTCTTCGGGCGAGAGGCGCTGATGCAGCGCTGATTGGCGCAGCTTTCGACCCCAGGGGCCATCGGTGGGCTCTCGGCTGAGGAGGACTGAGAAGCCTGCCGATTCCAGCGCTTGAGCCAAGGCGCGCGCTTGGCTGCTCTTTCCCGCACCATCAATGCCCTCAAAGGCGATCAGCTTTCCCCGCATATGCTCCTCCTGATGCGGCTTCTTTTCTCATATTAAGGAGGTCAAGGCCACAGCCTCTAAAGTGTCGCTGCCCCTGTGACGATGTTTGCCGGGAGGAGCATGACTGGGGACCCCTTATGGATGAGATGCATGAAATCCTGATCGACTTCGCAGCAGAGACTCGAGAAAATCTAGTCGAAGTTGAACAAGCCCTAGTCCAACTGGAGGACACCCCAGAAGACAGCGAACTCATCGCGATCATCTTTAGAGCGATTCACACGGTGAAGGGGACTTGTGGATTTTTTGGCTTCACCAACCTAGAGAAGGTTTCGCATGAGGGGGAGAACCTCCTCTCAGTCTTGAGGGATGGCAGCCTGAGCCTCAATCAGGAGATGACCACCGTGCTCCTTGAGCTGGTGGATATCATTCGGCGTTTTATGGATGTTATCGAGGCCAATGGCTCTGAGGCGGGTGTAGAGATTGGAGATCTTCCTCAGCGCCTGAATGCGCTCAAAGAGGCAGGGCCCGCTTTAGAGAGCAATACCGCGCCATCAAAGCCTGCCCCGGAGCCCAGCCCCAAGCCTGCCCCGGAGCCCACCCCCAAGCCTGCCCCGAACCCCAGCCCAAAGCCAGCACCGCAACCCACGCAAACGCCACAACCGCACACCACACCAAACACACAAC
>CAYLJJ010000020.1:0-72695 GCA_964384025.1 uncultured Nannocystaceae bacterium | reverse complement strand
CCCCCCCCCCCCCCCCCCCCCCCCCCCCCCCCCCCCCCCCCCCCCCCGGCCCGCCGGGGGGCGCTCAACTGGAAGAAGAGCCACAAGGTGGAGCCTGGGCGGCACTTGATCCAGCTTAAAAACTTGGGAAAGCAGATCACCTACTTCCAGCTCTCCTATCACTCCAAGCGGGAGGGCGAGCTTCCCATTCAGGCCCTCAGGCTCCTACAAGAGAAGCAACCCCTTTTCGCTGACTTCAAGCGCCGGGGCAGTGAGATGTTTGAGGTCAAAGTAGATCCATCTGCTCTTTACACTCTAGAGTCCAGCGGTCTGTTGGCGACTGAGGGGATGCTGAGGACACGAGTTCGTGCTCGCTTCGCTCAGGCGCAAGAGAACGGTGCAGGGCGTAACTTCCGTGTTACAGGTTATCTGGCTTCAGGAGATTATCGAGTCGTAGTCCAAGCTCGTGGTCGCTCTCAGGGTCGCTTAGGGCTCTCCCTCAAGCAGGCTCCGGTGATCAAAGGTGGGGCACTTCGGGATGGAGTTCCCGCGCGGATCAGACTGGCGGCGGGGGAAGCACTCTCCTACTATTTTGATGTAGACAAACCTGGGGGTTATCGCCTCCGCGCCCTGGGTCGAGGCCGTGGTTTCTCCTGTCGGATTGAAGATGAGCGGGGTTGGCCTCTCTTCCGGCCCGCTGTACAGGATTGCAGCGATCTTCAACATCACTTCAAGGCGGGGAGATATCAGCTCCTGATGCTGCCTGAAGCGGTAGAGACCCAACACCTCACTCGCCTCAGCCGCAACAAGATCTTGCCCCACTTCGAGGGCAATGGCCCTCACAATCTCCCCCTCGATGTTCGCCTAAGCCACCTCTGGCGAGAGTCTCCTGTCCCTCAGCTCTTTAACTTCAAACTCAGCGGAGAGAGCCCTGTATTCATCAGCTTAGATGACAGTATGCAGGCTGAGTTATGGTTGAAGGAGGAGCGCATCGGTCGGCTCTTGCCTGGACATCCTTGGCAGGGTCGCTTGAAGGCAGGGAGCTATCAGATCAGGGTCCGCTCGGCGCGTCCTGATGATCGTGTTCGCTACAGCCTCTTGGTTCGTCCGCGGTACCTCTTGGCGGGGATGAGTCGTCGAAGCTCTTGGTCTGATGATCTGACCATCTCCATCGCCAAAGAGGGCCTCGTAGAGTTGGAAAGCTTTGGAAAGACGGATGTATTGGGGCGGCTCTTTGATGATCAGGGCCAGCTCGTTGCCTCCGCTGACGATCAGCCGGGAGATTGGAACTTCCGCATGTCGGTGATGCTGAAGCCTGGACAGTATCGCCTCAAGATAAGTGCCTTAGGTGAAGAGAGGCGTCCCCCCATGCTGAGCATGAGGGTGCCTCTTCAGGAGCAGCGAGAGTCTCTTAAGCCAGGGAGCAAGAGGCTCTTCAAGCCAAACGCGCTCTTAAACATCATCCCCCTACAAGAGCTGCCTGAGGGGAGCCTGATGGTGCTGAAGCTGAAGGGCGCTGAGGCTCTTTCATTGGGTTTGGAGATCCAGGAGGAGAGCATTTGGCGGCTCGTCGAGGAACAGATGGGGGCCACCTCAGAGCTGATCTTTCGCCCTCGCCCAGGGGCTGCATACCGTCTCCGCCTGCGGAGCCTAGAGGAGCAGGGTTCTGAGGTTCAACTCAGCCTCCAATCTTTAAAGCCCAGCGAGCGCCTCAGGGGGCCAGGGCTCTTTAAACTCCAAGGTTCAGGCTGGGCCTGTCCTGAAGAGGGGGGAGCTTGTCTTCACTCCGAGGGTCTCATCGCGGTGGGGGCTCGGGGCCTCTGGTTACAGGGGGAGGCGAAGGCCAAGCGCCTGAAGCTGGGCGAGGAGGGCCTCTCAGGGGTCCCGGTCAAAAGTTCAGGGACGGTTATGGATCTCGCTGCGGATAAGGGCCCACTCCTCATCAGCGCTCACAGCTCCACTGGTCAGCCTCTCCTAAGCTTGGAGGGAGGTGCACGGACTCTCCGCGCCGGAGCAGCCCTCGTTTTGGATCCTGAGGGTGAGCAAAAACGCTTCAAGATCTACTCTGGAGATGCAAGCCCTCTGAGCGTTCGCTTAAAGCTCAAGCGCCTCCAAACAGCCCCCCCTGAGACCCTGATTGCTTGGGGAGCGCGGGAGGGCTCAGTGCCGGCTGGTATGCTCCTCAAGCTGATCTTACCCGGCGTTTCTGATTTGCGCTTGAGCCTCTCCCCTGGCCTCGTTGCGCTCTCAGGGGATCGACTCCTCTGGGCTCATGGAGAGGCCAGCAGCGAGGAGGTCTCCAAAGCTCAAGATGCGCTCTTACTCCTCAACCCTGGAGCGAAAGCGCTGAGCTATCATCTCCGTCTTTTGCCCTCCAGAGGAGCGGGAGATCTCTTAGAGTGGAGCAGCCCCAGTGCTGGGGCTCGCCAAGTTCG
This sequence comes from uncultured Nannocystaceae bacterium, assembly GCA_964384025.1. Classification (GTDB taxonomy): domain Bacteria; phylum Myxococcota_A; class Bradymonadia; order UBA7976; family UBA1532; genus CAYLJJ01. The sequence goes on along the minus strand of CAYLJJ010000020.1, from coordinate 70,281 downwards.
GATCCCAGAGGGAGCGGGCCTGAAGCTTAGAGGAGCAGGTGAGATCCACAGCCTCAGCTTTATTGGAGATGATCAGCGCAGTCTCCATGCTCAAAATCAACTCGACTTAAGCGCTGATGGCCTCCTCCGCGTCGAATATGGTCCTGGTCCAGTTCTCCTCTGGTTGGAGGGTCCAGGTCAGATGGATCCTTGGGGTGATGAGGATCAACCCAAGCTTCAGATCAAGGGAACTGACTCTGTTTCGCTCAAGGGTGATCTGGTCAAGCTTCAGATAGAGCAGCCCAAGGAGCGCCTGATGCAACTCCGCGTAGCTGCTCCCTGCTTTGTTCGCGCAGCGCCCAAAGGGGGACCTCTACATCTCCAGGCCCTCCCCGCTGGAGGTGGGCTTGATCTTTGGTTGCCAGAGGGGCAAGCAGAGATCAGCTTGCGAGGTGTCGGAGGTGCCCCGCTTTGGGGTGAAGCGCTTTTTAGCTTTGAGCAGCCCAGAGAGCTTAAAGAGGGCCTGGGGCCTCAGATTCTCTTGGCTCCAGGCGAGAGCCGCGCCTTCTCTTTTAAGACCCTCCAAGATGGTCCGGTCGGCTTGGGGCTCCAGGCTGAGGCGGACCGAGTCGAGGCCAAGCTTTTGGACTGGAGTGGCGCTCTCTTGAGCGAGGGAGCAGCGCAGATGCCGATGCTCAAAGAGGGGCGTTACCTCTACCTCCTGCAGCTGCCCTCAAAAGCGGCCCCTGTCCGCGTCCGCCCCGCCTTGGCGGGGATCCAGCTGCCAGACAGTACTCCCCCCGCTCAGATCCGTCGTTACCTGAAGCAGGCTGGCTACAAGAAGCCAGGAGGACAATGATGAAGCCTCTCTTCTCCAAGACCTTCGCTCTCTCAGCCGCTCTGCTCCTCGCCCTGCTCTTTGGGGTCGCTATCAGCCAGGAGTCCCCCTTGGGTGCTCTGCTTCAGCGACCCAAAGAGGAGAGCAAGTTGGTGATCGTCCCGGGACATTTTCTGAGGTCCTGGGATCCAATCACCCTCTTCTTTCCCAAGCGTCAAGGCAAAGCGGGGCCGGAAGATCTCCCTGAGCGCTTGGTCAAGCTTCGCCCTGAGCATCCTGGAGCTTGGACCTGGCTGGACGCGCGCACCCTTCAGTTTCGCCCAGCGGATCCTTGGCCTCCTTTGGCGCGCTTTAACGTGCGAGCAGGAGGGCGCAGTCAGGAGCTGGAGACCCTGATGCGCCCTCCATTGCGCAGTTGGCCGCGAGATGGCAGTCAGGGCCTGGGTCCAGTTGAGCAGATCAGCCTAAGCTTTGCAGACCCCATCGCTCCAGAGGCCCTCTTGGAGATGTCACAGATCGAGCTGCGGCCTCTACCAGGTTTGGGAGATGGCAAGCTCCAGCGCCTGGGCCATGATGAGTACTCCATCAAGGCGCTTCAGCGCTCCAGCCCCAAAGCACGAGCTGAGTATGTCTTGCGCTTTAAGCGCGCGATCCCGCTGGGGCAGCATGTGAGCCTGCGTCTGCTCCTGGCGCGCTCTGCGCCTCAGGACGCGGTGGCGGAGATCAACTTCAGCACGGCGACGCCCTTCCGCATCACCCATATAGGTTGTCCTGACCGAAGCTGGCCGGTGAGCCCGAGCGGTAGCCTCTACAGTCCCGATGAGGCGCAGAGCTGTGGAGAGGGAGAGGAGCGAGCGATCTATGTGGATTTCTCCGCTGTTCCAGGGGCCTTGGGTCCTGTGGAGGCTCGTCAGCTGCTGCGCTTTGAGCCTGCGGTGGGTGAGATAGAGACGGAGTTGAGGGGCAGCCGTTTGGTGGTTAAAGCAGACTTTAAGGCGAAGCAGGTTTATCGAGTGAGCCTTAAACCCAGCCCCCTCTTGGATGAGAAAGGGCGCGGCTTAGAGATGAGCGGCGTCAGCGCCGCCTCGCTCTGGTTCCCCAAGCGCCACAGCTTTCTGCGTTGGAGCAGCAGCCAGGGGATCGTTGAGTTACATGGCCCCAAGCGGGTCCCGCTCAAGGGGCGTGGGGCCAGTCGAGTCGATCTGCGTGTTCATCGGGTCGATCCTCTGGATCGTGATCTTTGGCCCTTCCCCAGCACCTCGGTTGAGCTGGATGAGAGCAGGCGGCCTCCCGGCCCAGGTGAGCGCCCAGAGCCTTGGGAGAGCAGCAACCCGATCCCTCGGAGCGCGTTGAGAGAGCGCTTGAGGGCCCTGGGTTCTCCTGGGCTCTCTAAGTTGGTGGAGCTGCCTCTAGGGGTGGAGGGAGAGGGGGCTCGCTTTGGTCTCGACCTGGGGCCTCAGCTTAGGGAGGTTTGGGGAGAGAGCCCAGGGCACTACCTCATCGGTATTCGTCCCCTCTTCAAGGGTTCCAACCGCTCTTGGATTCGCTTACAGGTTACAGATCTGGCGCTGACGACTTTGGAGGAGCCGGGGGCTGTTCAATTTATGGTCAGCTCCCTACACACCGGAAAGGCGATCTCGGGGGCTGAGGTCTATGTCGAGGGAGAGTTCAGCCAGGGTGGCCGCAGCGAGTGGACTCAGCTCTTCAAGGGTCGCACAGACAGCCGGGGGGGGCTCCGTTGGGCGGATCCTGGAGTGACTCAGGGAGTGCGCAAGCGGGTGCGCCGCATCTTTGTCCGCAAAGGCCAGGATCTCCTGGTCTTGGATCCTGCGGAGGGCCCCGAGGTCTTCTCTGATGGTCACTGGGGCGAGGTCTATTGGGATTGGCTCCAGCGCACCATTCGAGATCTCAGCGCTCCGCTGGAGCGTCCAGCGACCAAGCTGCATATCTTCAGTGAACGGCCCATCTATCGCCCTGAACATAAGGTGCAGATCAAGGGCTGGTTGAGGGAGCGTTATCAGGGGGGCCTCAAGCCGATCCGGGGCAAGGGCAAGGTGGTTGTCACTGGGCCGGGGGGCTCTAAGTGGGTGTTGCCGGTGGAGCTGGATGAGCTGGGAGGATTCCATACGATCTTCCAGGAAGAAGAGGCACCGACAGGGATCTATGAGCTGGCTTTTGTGCGTGAGGGTGAGAGGCGCCTTTACCACGGACACGCCACCTTCCGGATTGAGGCTTATGTCCTGCCTCGCTTTGAGTTAAAGCTGCACAGCAAAGAGAACGTGCCTCTGGATCAGCCTTTTCAGGTGGGGTTGAGCGCCAGTTACTATGCGGGGGGTGAGGTGGTGGGTCGTCCCATCCGTTGGCGCGTAACCCAGCTGCCCTACACCTGGAGCCCTGAAGAGATCTATGAGGGTTTCCACTACTCCTCCGATGGTCGCTATTCCGGCTTAGAGCGCTTTGAGTCCACCCCTGCGCTCTCTCGAGCGGGAATCACCGATCTGCATGGTTCGGCGAGGTTGAGCTTGGACCCAAGCTTGGAGCCGACTGCGCAGCCTCGCAGCTACTTTGTAGAAGCGACCGTGACAGGAGCGGATGAGCAGACCGTCAGCGTCAGCCAAAAGATCTACGCCCTGCCGCCTTTTGTTTTGGGGATGAAGCTGCCTCGCTATTTAAAGGAGGCGCTTGAGATCAACCCAGAGATCTTGGTGGCGGGACCAGATGGCAAGCTTTTGGTCGGTCAGGAACTCAAGGTTCGCCTGTTACACAGGGCTTGGCACTCTCATCTACGAGCGGCGGACTTCTCTCAAGGGCAGGCGCGCTATGTCACCGATATCGTGGATAACCTCATCGCAGAGCAGAGCCTTAAGAGCGCCGCCGAGCCGATCAAGCTTTCCCTGCCGATCAAGCGCGCGGGGGTCTATGTGGTGGAGTTGAGCGCGCAGGATCGTCTGGGGCGAACTCAGGTGATCTCCCTGGATCTCTATGCGGGGGGAACAGGGGCCATCTCCTGGTCTAAGCCCGAGGCGGGGATCTTCAAACTCAGTGGTGACAAGCCCCGCTACGCGCCTGGAGAGAACGCCAAGATCATCATCCAGAGCCCCTTCCAGAAGGCAGAGGCTCTCCTGGTGGTTGAGGATCCTAAGGGGAATCAGTATCGCTGGCTGCCGATACGGAAGGGGAAAGGTGAGATCAGCCTACCCATCCAGCGGCGTTGGGCACCAGGGATCTTGGCGCATGTGATCCTGATGCGGGGGCGCATCCAAGATAGGGCGTCGACAGCTCGCAGCGCTCTAGATCTGGGCAAGCCGGAGACCTTGGCCTCGACGCTGAAGCTTAAGGTCAGCCCAGTCAGCCACAGCCTTAAGCTCTCGATGGAGCATTCCAAGAGGGCGTTACCGGGGAGCAGCTTAGCGCTGAGCCTCCATGTTAAAGATGAGAAGGGGGAAGGGATCGAGGGTGCTCAGGTGACCCTCTGGCTGGTGGATCAGGCGGTGTTGGCCCTGGCCAAAGAGGCGCGCTTAGATCCTCTCCCGGACTTCCTCAGCGAACACCAGAAGCGCCTACGGATGAGGGACACCCGCAACCTCTCCTTTGGCCGCATCCCCTACGCGGAGATGCCTGGGGGAGATGGCGGGGGGGAGGATGAGGAGAACCTCCTGGATAAGGCGACCATCCGCCGTAAATTTGAGCCGGTCCCCTACTATGAACCCAACCTCAGGAGCGACAAAAATGGGCAGATAAGGGTCAAGATTCAGCTCCCCGATAACTTGACCCGCTTTATGGTGCGCGCCAAGGCCGCCAGCCCCGACCGTTTTGGCGTGGGTCGTAGCAAGATCGAGGTTCGTCTACCGCTTCTGGTGCAGCCCGCCCTACCTCGCTTCCTCCGACCAGGGGATCGCTTTGAGGCGGGAGCGGTGGGTCGCGTAGTGGAGGGAGAAGGAGGTGTGGGTTCGATGGAGATCCGCGCAGAGGGCCTCCTATTTGAGGGTAAGCAGCGCCGAGCGCTTGAGTGGCCAAGGCGTGCGGCTCATCGAGAGAGCTTCCTTGCCTCAGTGCTCAACCCTGGCCTCAGCCCTGAGGGTCGTTTAAGCCGCAACTCTGTTCAGGTTCAGGTCGGCGTTGAGCGCAAAGCAGACGCCGCCAAAGATGCTTTCTCAGTTGAGCTTCCGCTCCGAGATGATCGTCATGAACGCATCCTGCGCCGTTTTATCAGCCTCGCCCCGGGCGAGAGTTTGGTCTTGCCAGCTCTGCTCGAGCCTGTCCGTCCAGGCAGCGTGCATCGTCGTTTGATCCTCAGTGAACATCAGGGGATCCCTCGGATGGCCGCTGCCCTGGACCTCTTACAGCGCAGCCCCAGCGGCAATATGGAGCAGCGCCTGAGCCAGGCGCGCGCCTATATGGCCCTGGGAAAGCTGCGTGACAGCTTGGGCCTGCGTGGACAGGAGCGGCTCATCGATCAGGCGGTACGCGAGACCCTCGAATATCTGCCCACGGTCTTGGATGATGGAGGTTTGGTGGCCTACTGGCCTGGGAGTCGGGGCTATGTCAGCCTCAGCGCCTGGGCGCTCCTGTTTGTGATCGAAGCCAAGGAGAGTGGATATCCGGTCGATGAGGCGCTCAAAAACCGCCTTATGCGCAGCTGCCGTCAGGCCCTACGCTCCGATCTGGGGCGCTTTATCGATGGAGAGAGCTGGTATGAGCGGGCCGCCGCCCTACACGCCCTGGCTAAGGCGGGTCAGCTGGATGAGGGCTACTTCTCAGAGCTGAGCCGCAAATCTCCCTGGCTGGGCCATGAGGGCCGTGCTCGTGTCCTTTTGGCCGCTACCGAGGGCGGCTTAGGCAAAACCCCCACCGCTCTTGAGCTGGCCACCCAGCTCTCTCGGGGCGTCACCACTCGCCTCCACCAAGGCAAGGAGATCTATGCTGGGCTCCAGGGGGGCTGCGCCCACAGCCCGTTGATCCCCCCTGGGGAGATCCGCGCGCTCTCCGAAATGACTCGAGCGCTCAGCTTCGCTCGTCCCCGAGATGAGCGCTTGCCGATTATGGAGGAGGCGATCCTCCGCCTGGGTGGTGAGGATGGTTGGGGCAGCAGCAACGCCAACGCCGCTGCCCTCTTCGCTCTGAGCGAACGCCTCCAAAATCTCAAAGGCTCCTCCAGTGAACTGAAGGTGGATGACAAAATCCTCAAGCTGAGCCCAGAGAGCCCTGTCCTGGCTCTAGATCTCAAAGAGCCAACCAAGGCCCACACACTTCAGCGCCTCTCTGGAGAGGTCTCCCTTCAGGGCCTGCTCATCAGCCGCTATATGCCCGCTAAGCAGGGAGCCTTACAGAGAACTCAGCGCAGCGGTTTTGTCCTCAGCCGCGAAGCTCGCCGCGTCAAAGATGCGCAGAAGCTGAGCTGGGCTGAGGAGGGGGGCGAACAGATCAACCTCCAATTGGGAGATCTGATCGAAGAGCACCTCCAGCTCATCAACCCTGAGGATCGCCACCATGTCGTCATCAGTCTCCCTCTGGCAGCAGGCATGGAGCCCCTTAACCCCGATCTAGACACCGCCCCTGCCGAGGCGCGAACTGAGGGAAGCTTGACCCTGGCGCCAGACTTTATGTTGCAGATGGATGATCGCATCGAGTGGCACTACCTCTCCCTCCCCAAGGGCAGCTATGACTTCTATATCAGGAGCCGTGCCACCCACATCGGCCGCTTTAACCAGCCCCCCGCCCTTGTCAAGATGAGTTATCAACCCGCCCTCCGTGCTCAATCCGCAGGGGCTTGGCTCAAGGTAAGCCCCTGAAGATCTGCTTCAAGCGCTTTCGCCTTAAACCTCTCCTGCTCGGCGCCTCTCTCCTCCTCCTCCTCGGCTCCCTGACCCTTTGGTGGAGTCTGGGGGATCGCCTCCGTCTGGAAGCTGCTCCCCCCAGCCAGCTGATCCTAGATAGAGAGGGGCGCTTCTTAGGAGAGCACCCCGGCCCTGATGGTCGCCTCGGATTTTGGCTGGTCGATTCTCTACCCCAGCGAGTCATCGCCGCCACCCTCGCCGTTGAAGATCAACGCTTTTACTCTCACCTCGGGGTCGATCCCATCGCCATCCTTCGCGCCATCGCCCAGAACCTCTTTTACGGCAAGCGCATCTCTGGCGCCTCCACCATCGCTATGCAGGTGGCGCGGATGCAGGACCCTGCTCCGAGGACTTGGGGGAATAAGCTGCTTGAGGCGGTCACGGCGCTGCGCCTTGTCCAACACTTTGGGCGCCCAGTGCTCTTAGCTCACTATCTGCGCATCGCGCCCTATGGCCAGAATATCCATGGAGTGGCCTACGCCGCGCGGCGTTACTTCAATAAGCCCGTGGATGATCTCAGCTGGGCAGAGTCCGCGCTCCTGGCGGGGCTCCCTCAATCCCCCTCCCTCTATGATCTCTCTAAGCCCAAGGGCCTACGACGCGCTCGCGCACGCGCCCAGCGGGTCTTAATACGTCTCCATCAACTCAAGGTGATCTCTGAGGCGGACTTTGGCCGCGCGCTGGCTGAGTTAAAGCATCTTCAGCCCAAGAAGCGCTCTGAACGCCCCCCCGCCAGCCTCCATGCTCTCTTCCTCTCCGAGCTGCGGCGAAGCCCTGAGCCTCTCATCCACAGCACCTTGGACCTGCCCCTCCAGACCTGGACCCAAAAAACCTTAGCGCTTCGAGTTGAGCAGATGCGTGAGTTGGGAGTTGGCAACGCCGCTGCCTTGATCGTTGACCTCTCAGACCACTCTGTTCGAGCCTCCGTCGGCAGCGTCGATTGGTATGATCAAAAGTACGCAGGGGCTCTCGACTTTAGCCGCACCAAGCGCTCCCCAGGCAGCACCGTCAAGCCCTTCATCTACGCCCTCGCTCTGGAGCAGGGGATCATCAACCCTGGAGACCCTATCGATGATCTCCAGCGCTCTTCCGATGGCATCGGCAACGCTGATGGCCGCTTCCTTGGCCCTCTGCTCCCTCGGGCCGCCTTGGCCAACTCTCGCAATGTCCCTGTCTTGGAGCTGAGTGAGCGCCTGGGCCTTAATCGCGTCTATGATCTCCTAGAGCGCCTTAACTTGGGGGATCTCAGTCACGCCCCCAGCTACTATGGCCCTGCCATCGCCCTTGGTGCTCAATCCACGCGACTCCTCGACTTGGTCCAAGCCTACACCCTCTTCCCAGGAGAGGGCCGCGCTTACAGCCTACGTTGGCGTTTGGAGCAAGAAAGCTTGCCTGGCCCTCAGATCTTCTCTCAGCAGAGCGCCCGACTCATCAGCCTCTTCCTCAGCGATCCGATGGCTCGCCTGCCCAGCTTCTCCAGAGGCGGCGCTCTCGAGCTTCCCTTCCCCACCGCGATTAAGACCGGCACCTCTGCCAACTATCGAGACGCCTGGGCCATCGCCTGGACACGACGCTTTCTCGTCGCGGTCTGGGTCGGTCATCCCCGTTGGCAGCCGATGAAGCGCATCACCGGCTATCGCGCCGCTGCTCCCATCCTGCGTGAGATCCTCATCCACCTGCACCCTTCAGAGGAGCGTACCGGCCTCGCTGATCACTTCCTCCCCGCTCCCGAAAAGATGCAACCTGTCGAGATCTGCGCCCTCAGCGGCAAACGCCCTACCCTCGCCTGCGAGCATCGCCTCCGCGAGTGGTTTCATCAGCCTCCTCAAGAGCGCTGTAGCGTCCATCTTCGGCTCCCTGTTGACACCCTAACTGGAGCGTTGGCGAAGATGGATACCCCCAAATATCGTCTTCAGATGCGCACCTTCCTCCGCCTTCCCCCTCGCTACGCCCTCTGGATGAAACAGAAGGGCTTACTGCCGCCTCCTGGTCTACAGCAGGCCGGGCTCAAAGAGCGCCAACCTCAAATCAAGATCCTCTCTCCTCGCCCAGGCCAGCAGATCCTCAGCGATCCTGAGGCCCCCCCTGACTTTCTCAGCATCCCCCTCCGCGCCAGCGTTAATCCACCCGTCCCTCAGCTGCTCTGGTATGTGGACGGTGAGCCCTTTGCCCTCGCTGAACACCCCTATGAGATCCGCTGGCCCATCACCCCTGGCAGCCACAGCTTTCAAGCCCGCCTCCCCTTTAGCCACCTTGGCTCTAAGGTGGTCAAAATTGTGGCGCGTTGAGCACTCCATGACCGATATCAGGCAGACAAAATCTGAGTCTCTACAATGATTAAGTTACGTCAAGGCGCTGTAGTTACAGGGTTCAGTCGAGGACCTGTTCCTTTCAACTCACTCAAAACTGAACCAAAAGCAAACTGCGACTCTCGACCGAAGACCTCTGCAGATCCAGCAGGGCTCCACAGCAGGCCTCAAGATCAGTAGAAGCGTTTAAAGTCGCCTGAATCTGCGCTGTTGAGAGCGTCTTGAGCCAAGCGGTGGGGCTGAGGAGGAAGAGATCACCTCGTTGATAATTCTCTTCTGGGATCCGCCGTTGAGGACCCTCACTGGCGCTGAGCGTTGGAGTTGTGTAACCCAGCTCTTTAAGCTCCTCGCCCCTGAGCCGCATAATGCAGGCGCGCCCCGCTCGCAGGAGCTGAAGAGATCTCCTCGCCAGATAGAGAAAGGCTCCCTCCAGGCGCTGCTCTTGAAGCTGGAGCCTCGCCAGACGCAGCGCCGTGATAAAGCGGCTGCCCTCCCAATGAGGACCCTGGGCCTCTGCCCTCTCTGTATCACGTAAGAAGCGCCCCAGCAGCGCCAACAGCTCCTGAGCTGCGCGATGCCCCTGAGGCTGACTTCCTCCTGAGACCACAGCCATAAACCCCGCTTGGGGGAGCTGGAGGAGTCCATCATCATTGGGGCCTCGGAGGCCATCCCGGCTCTCATAGGCGCTCAACAAGGTCCTCTGAGGATCGCTGCTGAGCCTCCTCTCAAACTCAAGACGCTCCTGCTCCAATCCAAGCCTCTGACGCTGTAGTGCAGCTCGCTCGTGCTTTAAGAACTCCCGCTCCTCCTTAAGCTGCTCTCGCTCCTCAATCAGGAAGGTAGGTGTGATATTACGAGTAGAGGCAAAGCCTGCTTGAAGCAGCTGTTGCTGAAGGGTACGGGCGCTCTTGGGACGTTCGCTCTTGTCCAGGGCCAGGAGAGAGAGACAGATCCGAGCCAGTTGAGGAGGACCCAAAGGGAGCGCTGGACGCGGACCAAGCTGTCGCATCAGCACCTCTCGGACGCTGCCCTGTCGCTCTGGATAGAAGGGGTTATGACCTGAGAGCATCTCATAGAGCAGGATCCCCAAAGCGTAGAGATCACTGCGCCCATCCAGCTCAGACTCTCCACGCACCTGCTCGGGTGAGGCGTACGCTGCTGTACCAAAGAGCATCCCTGGTGCGGTTAGACAAGCCCCCTCAGCTCTTAAGCGCGCGACCCCAAAGTCCAGGACCTTGACCTGCTCCTCTCCCGTTCCCAACTCCTGAATGATCAGGTTCTCAGGTTTGATATCCCTATGAATCACCTGAGCTTCATGAGCCTCGTTGAGGGAGTCACAGATCTGGTAGAGGATCAGGGCCGCGCGTTCAGGTACCAGCCTCCCCTCCTGCTCAAGTAGACTCCCCAGGGTTTGTCCCTCCAAGAACTCCATGAGCATATAGAGGTAGTCATCGCTGCGCCCACAATCATAGAGCCGCACCGTGTTGGAGCTGTGCAGGGAGGCGATGATACGAGCCTCTTGAAAGAAGCGCCGCTGGAGGTGTCGCTCGCAGGCCAACTCGGGATGTAGGATTTTAAGGGCTTCACTGCGCTCTAAGGCGGTATGCCGTGCACGATAGAGAGTTCCTGTGCCTCCAGCGCCGATAAAGGTTTCGATCCTACGACCTGAGATCAGCCTCCCTATGAGTGGATCTCGCTCCAGGCGCTCTCCATCTTCAGGGCAGTAGCGCAGCTCTTGGGAAAACCTCCGGCCACACTGGGGACATTGATGCACAGAGTCTCCTCATCTTCCGATATCTATCCGGAGCATGCAGCCTACACCTCGGGACTTGGGCTGAAGAGTATCTCATAAATCTCCCACTTTCCCTCTCCAATGCTCAACATCTAGAGAGCTCCTCCAGATCGCGGTGAATAAGTAGTGATATGGCCTATGCGGCTTTTGGCTTTCAGACCCTCGTCCTCCTCGAGATCGTCAGCTGCGCCTTGGTGGCTTTGGGGCGGGAGCGTGGCATCAGCTGAGCGGGGTTCTTAATCTCTGGCAATCCCCTCCCCTGATCCCGCACAATCCCCTCTTTTCAGCTCAGGAGAAGCGGATGCCAACCCTCGCAGAGATCCTACTCAATGAGACACAACGTCCCCTGGTTGTGGCTGACTGTGTTCAGCTCATCGAAGAGGAGGTGCAGAGCAAGCGGGGCATCAGCGGCCTCGCCATCAAGGCCGCTTTTAAGACCGTCAAGACTTTTAAGTCAGGAATCATTCAGGGCTCTGTAGAGGCTCTGGTGGATGACTTTGTTGCTCAGATGGAGGAGTTCTACGCGGGGTTTCAGGAAAGAGGAGGGGGCGAGATCGCGCCAGCAGTGATCAAGGCTAAAGATCCCATCGCTGAGTCTCTCCTGGCGATCACCGATCAACGTGCCGATAGGAATCGTCATAAGATCTTAGTTTCTGCCTACCGCAAGCTGCGCCCGATGGGGAAGAAGCAGGTGATGGCCGCCATGCCTCGGGTGGGCGCCATGCTCAAGAAAAACGGAGCTTGATCATGAACCCAGGTCTCGAATATTTCGCTGCCTTTGGGGTAGATCAAGGGATGCTCCGCCTCGCCTTCGAGAAGGCGATGGCGCGAGGCGCGGACTGGGCGGAGCTGTTCTTTGAGCATCGTCTAAACCATCACCTGGGGCTGGAGGATGGGGCGGTCAATCGCGCCTATACCTCTGTCACCCTGGGTGTGGGTGTGCGTGTGATCAAGGGCGATCAGACCGGCTATGCCTACACTGAGGAGTTGGATCGGCGCGCCCTCTCTGAGGCAGCCTCCACGGCGGCGGTGATCGCTGAAGGCCCTGCCCGCCCTGGGCCTCAAAGCTTCAAGGTCCAGACCCTACCCGACCTTTACCCTGTCCAACAGCCCTGGGAGCAGATCGGCGTCTCTGAGAAGATGCCAATCCTGCGCCGCATCAATGAGCTGGCTTTCGCCAGCGATCCCCGCATCATCAAGGTGCAGGTGGGCTTCGCTGACAGCTCCAGCGCGGTGATGATCATCGACTCCGATGGTCGCCTCAGCTTTGATCGCCAACCGATGACTCGCGTCCATGTGAGCTGTACTGCGGAGCAGAAGGGCGCCCGAGAGAGCAACAGCGTCAATATGGCGGGGCGGATGGGCTTTGAGTTCTTCAGCCCTGAGCGAGTGGAGAAGGTGTCTCGCCGAGCCGTAGAACGCACCCTCTTCCTCTTTGAGGCCAATCCAGCCCCCGCCGGGACGATGCCAGTGGTCCTGGGAGCTGGTTCAGCGGGCATCCTGCTTCATGAGGCGATTGGCCACGGTATGGAAGCGGACTTTAACCGTAAAGGGATCTCAGTCTATGCCGACAAGCTGGGAGAGCAGATCGCCCCCAAGGCGGTCACCATCATCGATGATGGCCTAGAGCCCAGCGCGCGAGGTTCGATCAACATTGATGATGAGGGGATGCCCAGCCGTCGTACAGTGTTGGTCAAGGATGGAGTCCTCGAGAGCTATATGCATGATCGCATCAGCGCTCAGCATTATGGAGTAGAGCCCACCGGCAACGGGCGACGGGAGTCCTTCCGTCACAGCCCTCTGCCTCGAATGCGCAATACTTATATGCTGCCTGGACCTCACAGCCAGGAGGAGATCATCCGCTCGGTCAAGCGAGGGGTCTATGCTGAGACCTTCACCAACGGACAGGTAATGATCGGCGCTGGAGACTTCACCTTCTATATCAAGACCGGCTATCTCATCGAGGATGGTCGCTTGACCGCACCGATCAAGGACACCAACATCATCGGCAATGGCCCTGATGTTCTCCAAAACACCGATATGGTGGGAGATAACTTTCAAATGGACGACGGAGGCTGGACCTGTGGCAAGGGGGGGCAGAGTGTGCCTGTCTCTCTGGGAATGCCCAGCGTGCGGGTTAAGGCGATCACCGTGGGCGGTGTCAACTCGGAGGCGCAGTGATGGAGATCCTTAAGGCTACGCGGCAAGCGATGGAGCAGGCCCTCTCTCTGGGGGCTGACGAGGTTAAGATCGCCTTAAACCGCTCCCGAGGCGTCGATCTGGAGTGGCGAGATGGTCGCATTGAGCAGGTACAGGAGCGCAGACATCGGGGGCTCAGCGCTGAGATCTTTGTCAACGGTCGCTATAGCGTCAACAGCACCAGCGATTTGCGCCCTGAGGCCCTGACGAAGTTCCTGAACGACACCATCTCGATGACCCGGCTCTTGGAGCCTGATCTTCACCGCCGTCTGCCTGATCCTGAGCGCTATCAGGGCCGCGCTGAGCTGGATTTGGATCTGGAGGATAGGAGCTTTGGGGAGATCCAGGCTCAGGAGCGCCTTGAGCAGGTGATGGCCTTAGAGGCCTTGGTTCGCCAAGAGGAGCTGCCGATCATCTCGGTGAGCACCGGACGCAGCGACAGCTTCTCAGAGAGCGCGCGGGTCCACAGCAACGGCTTTGAGGGGCATCGCCGCAGCAGCAACTTCTCACTCTCCGCCATGGTCACGGTTCAAGATCAGGGAGAACGGCGCCCGATGGGCTGGGACTATGGCCTGCGCCGCCATATGGAGGAGCTGCCCTCAGCAGAGCGTATCGCCCAGAAGGCGACTCAGAGCGCCGCTGCTCAGCTTGGGGCGAGGAGCTTAAAGACAGGGCGCTATCCCGTCTTGGTAGAGAACCGCGCATTGGGGCGGCTCTTGGGGGCTCTGCTTCAGCCCCTCAGCGGCCCGCTCCTTCAGCAGAAACGCAGCCTCTGGGAGGGGAAGCTGGGAGAGCAGATCTGCAGCCCCCTCTTGAGCCTTAAAGACAGCCCTCATCGTCCCCGAGGGCTGGGAGCCGCGCTCTGGGATGGAGATGGCTTCGCTACTCAGCCCCGCTATATCATCCAGGAGGGGCGTCTGATGACCTATCTCATCGACGACTACTACGCCCGTAAGATGGGGGTAGAGCCCACCGGCGCCAATACCCACGATCTTGAGTGGGCCTATGGCGATCAGGATCTCAAGGGGCTGATTGCAGATGTCAAGGAGGGGCTCCTGTTGGAGCGCTTCTTGGGTGGCAACAGCAACGAGACCACAGGTGAGATCAGCATGGGCTGCGCCGGGCGCGTGATCCGGGATGGTCAGATCGCTGAGCCGGTCTCAGAGGTCAATCTCTCAGGTCACTTTGGTGAGATTTGGCAGCGCCTCGTCGCGGTTGGCGATGATCCTGATGAAAACAGCAGCGCTCGCTGCCCAAGCTGCCTCTTTGAGGATGTTCAGCTCAGCGGGAGTTGAGGTTCAAGAATCGCTCTTCTACATTAAGGTGCTCGTTTAGATGTACCACCCCCCACGCTTTTTAACAGTCGCTCTCCTTGAAGAGCTCCTCTCAGCTTTTGAGTGGCCCACCCCTTACAGTCTCGAGGATGCTCAACCCGATGGCGTGATCATGCACCTATCTGCTTGCAGCCTCTTCTTCTGTGAGGGCTTTGAGGGCGAGATGTTTGTAGAGTTTCTATCTGAGAATACAGGCGTTGATCTCCCTCTCAAACTCTTCCACGCGCTCCAGGTTCATCGCCCCGCTGTTGACGCGCCTCCCCTGAAGTTGATCAACAATACAGAGCCCGCCGCCTCACTCTCCAAGGTTCGAGATGGGATCCTAGATCTATGTACGATCTTGCTTGCGCGGCTCCAGCCTGTTTTGGAGGGCGATTTCTCTTGGGTGCAGATCCACCTTACACAGGAGGCGACCCGGCGCGCTCAAGAGGCAGAGGCGCTGCGCAGCCGTGAGGATCGGTTGGCGGGGGCCCTGCTGGGGTGTGCCTTGGGTGATGCCCTGGGTTTGGCCTGTGAGGGGATGTTCGCGCAGGCCATCGCGAAGAGATTTAGATCGCTCCGACGCTTCCATCTCCTTGGAGAGATCGGCTTTATCTCTGATGATACCGAGCAGTCAGCGCTCCTCGCCCACAGCCTGCACCTGCTCCAGCTGCTCAGTGGCGGGATAGAGCGAGAGGCTGAGGTTCTCCAGCGGCGCTTTCGGCGAGCGATGATCGCTTGGTTTTGGCGGCTGCCCTTTGGAGTCGGGCTCTCCACGCTGCGAGCCTGCCTACGGATGAGCCTTGGGATGGCCTCTCCAGGGATCTACTCGGCCGGAAACGGGGCCACGATGCGAGCGCCCATCGTAGGGGTGATCTATGCCCAAGATGAGGCTCGTCGCCGACGCTTTGTTCGGGTGACCACCATCTTGACCCACACCCACCCTGTAGGCATTGAGGGTGCGCTCTATGCAGCAGAGGTCGCCGCTGCGCTGGCGCGAGGTGAGAGCGCCATGGAGGCGATCATTGTTGGACGTAGTTTGCTCAAAGAGGCAAAGCTCCTGAGCGCCATCGACGAGGCGCTTAGGCTCCATAAGGAGGCTGTTGACTTTACAGAAGCGGCAAAGAGCCTAGGGAACACAGGCTATGTGGTTCACACCCTCGGCTTAGCCTCCTTTGGGCTGCTCAGCGCGGGTGATGAGATCCAGGAGGCGCTGATAGAGCTTATCTCGGTGGGTGGGGACACAGACACCATCGCCGCGATCTTGGGGGCTTGGCTGGGAGCGCAGCGTGGGGCGACAGCTCTGCCGGAGCTGGTAGAACTGATTCATGATGGCCCCTTTGGTCCAAGCCACCTCCGAGCCCTGGCCTTTGCATTGGCCCATGGCACCCCCGCCCCCCGTTTCTCTGCTCTAAGGGCGCTTTTGCGCAACCTCGCGCTCTATCCGGTGATCCTCGCCCATGGCTTTCGGCGGCTGCTCCCTTAGCGTCGCTGCCGAGGTCTAAAGCTCAACAACAGCAGAGGGAGCAGAAGCAGAACGCTGGGCCAAGATCCTGAGCCTGGGAGAGCGCTGCAGCCCGCACAGCTTGAGCCGCCGCTGCCTCCACAGAACTCACCAAGGCAGGCATCAAAACCATCGCTGTCTCCTCTGGCTTCAAGATCGGCGTCGCTGGGATCTATCTCCTCTTCAGGAGCAAGATCTTCTTCAGGGGCAAGATCCTCTTCTAGAGTTGTATCCTCTAGAGCAACATCCCCCAGTCCGATATCCTCTAAGCCCGCGTCAGGCTCAAGCTCCTCTTTACAGTTACTGGAGCAGCCATCACCAGACTCGAGGTTGCCATCATCGCAGGATTCTCCCAAGCCCAGCTGTCCATCTCCACAGACCGCCTCCAGCTGACAGCTTGGATCGCAGCCATCCCCAGGCTCCTGGTTACCATCATCGCAGCGCTCCCCTCGCTCTAGAGCGCTGTTTCCACAGATGACCGCCTCAAGTTGGCAACGCTCATCACAGCCATCTCCCTCAAAGCGCCCTCCATCATCACAAGCTTCCCCTGGATCCAGCTGCCCATCTCCACAGCGGGCGGTGACAGGAGCGGGAGTCTCAAGCTGGCAGCTTGAGTCACAGCCATCTCCTGCAACCTCGTTGCCATCATCACAGCTCTCTCCCCACTCTTGTCGAGCATCGCCACAGCGGGGCATCTCCAACTGACACTCTGGATCACAGCCATCACCAGACTCGAGGTTGCCATCATCGCAGCCCTCACCCGCCTGTTGGATATGGTCTCCACAGCGCTCCAAAGCGCAGCCTCGGGCGCAGCCATCACCATCTAAGCGGTTGCCATCATCACACTCCTCCCCAGCACCTCGGTGACCATCTCCACAGGCCTCAGGATCCTCCAGTTGACAGCTCGGGTCACAGCCATCTCCAGGCTCTAGGCCACCATCATCACAGGCTTCGCCTGGCCCCACCCGCCCATCTCCACAGGCGTCGGGGAACTCTAGAGCACAATCCTTATCGCAGCCATCCCCGCTGACCAAGTTACCATCATCGCATGCCTCCTCTTGACCCGGACGACCATCTCCACAGAACTCAAAGACGCAATCGGGGGCGCAGCCATCCCCCAACTCGGCGTTGCCATCGTCGCACTCCTCTTCAGGCCCAGGCAGGGCATCTCCACAGCGCTCTATTTGACAGCTGGGGTTACAAGCATCTCTGGACAGCAAGTTGCCATCATCACACTCCTCCACGCCGATCTGTAGGAAGCCATCTCCACAGCTCGGGAGGCGGCAATCGCTCAGGCAAGCTCCTGTATCGCTGTTCTCTTCTCCCAGATCACAGCTCTCCTCTCCCTGTTGAACACCATCTCCACAGAACTCCAAGACGCAGGCTTCATCGCAGCCATCACCGCTGAGGTTGCCCCCATCATCACAGCCTTCCACCTCCTCTTGGAGGATCCCATCTCCACAAAACTCTAGGACGCAGAGATCACTACAGCGTGGCTCCCCATCACACTCCTCTCCCTCATCCAACTGATCATTCCCGCAGAGGGCGATATAGACTAAGCGACAGCCGGGAGGCTCTCCCTCCTCTCCGGGCAAGCTACAGCGCCCCTCGTCACCATCGATCTCGTCACACTCCTCCCCTAACTCCCGCTGTGTAAAACCATCCCCACAGCGGGCGTGTTGACAGCTCACTGTGCAGGTGTCGAAGTTGGAGACGTTGCCATCATCGCACTCCTCAGGGATCAGACGCTCTCGCTCCTCTAGATGGTTTTGAAGATCACAGTCACCAAAGGCTAGATCTGTGCTGTGTTGTCTCGGGCTTTGAGGATCAAAGCGCTCCAAGCGCAGTCTCAGCTGATCGATCTCAAAAGGCTGGGAGAAGAGCACTTGGTGAAGCATCAGTCCCTCCTCCTCTGCTCGCTCCACGGTAGCTGTTAAGAGATCTGGATCAAATCTGAGTTCTGAGAACAGCAATCCAAACCCAGAGCGGCTTATCCTCCCCTCGCTCCGAACCTGCTCAACCTCAAAGTTTTCAATGCCGAGCGGATTTCCTGGGTCAAGATCCCTGAGATAAAGCCTCCAGGTGCTTCCGCTGAGAGAGGGCCCCACGCTCTCTCTTAAGAAGCGATCACCTTCAAAACGAACCGTGACAGGGCCTGTTCCCAACTGAAACTCATCATAGAACTCCATATCGATCCGTTCTTCACCGAGCAGGTCAAAGGAGATCCCATACCTCAGCCTCTGCCGCTGTAGATCTTCGAGGTGCTCAAAGGCCCCTGTATTGGGTCGGCCCGCGATCTCATCTGGAACTTCATTGATCCTCAGATCCCCTTTGAGGCAGAACGCCCCTGGCCCGCAAAGAGGCTCTCCACAGTAGTCACCGCTCTCAGGAACACAGCGGCGCAGGATACCATCTCCACAGCGTGCTGCAACACAGCCCCTTAGACAGCTATCGTCGTTGGAGTCATTGCCATCATCACACTCCTCATCGCGCTGCTTGATTCCATCTCCGCAGCGCTCAACTTGGCATGTGCGGCTACAACCATCGTTGTTCTCCAGGTTGCCATCATCACAGCCCTCTCCCTCTGTCTGCTCTCCATCTCCACAGCGCTTGGGCCGACAGCTGCTGCTGCACCCCTCCCCACCATCACAGATCTCACCCAGCTCGATAGAGCCATTCCCGCACTCCGCGGTCAGCAGATCGTAGAGACCCACACAGGCGCTCAGCTTGGCTTGTAGCTCCGCCTTCACGGAGCCCTCAGCGCTGCCCACCGCCCCCGCCATACAGAAAGCCACGCTGCGCTCATCTCCTGGCATCATCGGCTCAGCCATCATCAGGGAGATCGCCCCCTGCTTCTCGCTCTTGCCCTCAGCATCATCATGATCTCCACTGACAGAGGGGTGCCAGAGGAAAAACTTCATCCGCTTCTCGTTGATGGAGCGAGCTGATTGGGAGAGGCTGAGGTTCTTATCCAGGTTGTAGTTGCTGAAGAGGAAATGGGGAGGCCCCGCGCTGAGAGAGCTGGGCGCGACCCCAAACCAATAGTGCTTCTCAGGCTCAGCATAGGGATGTAGATCATAGACCATGATGCTCTTGCTCAGGGGATCAAAGGCGGTCTTGAGATCTTTGGCTTGGGGGGGGATATCAAAGTCAGCGATAAAGGCGACTTGAACCAGAGGGAGGATCCTTTGGGTGTCGTTGACGAGGGTATAGACCAGGAGCGCCACGTCATTGCCCGTCAGGGTATAGCTCCGCTGCTTGATCGTCAGGTTGCTGTGAATTCCATGAAACTGAAAGGGCTTAAGAGGATCATCATCATCCCCCGAGATCTCAAAGGCTCCAGGCAGATTGGGGACCTGCCCAAGGAGAGTCCGGATGCTCTCTACGACCCCCCCAGGGACCTGCTCTGCCATCGCATGGAGAAACTCATCCAGGTCATACACGCGCAGGCCAGAGCTCTTCTTGGGATCATTGGGATCGTTAAAGTCCGCGCGGAAGGCAGAGTCCATCTTAAAGCCCATCCCACGAACCAGATCGCGGAAGCTGAGGCTATCAAAATCAAAGGCGAGGTTTTGGATGTTGAGGAGAGTTTCAATGCGCCCCTTCTGCTCGGTAATCTTGGTGATCAAGCCCTGAAGCTGCTCCACCACAGCCTCCAACTCTAAGCTCTCTCCCTCCCCTTCAGCTTGATCGACGATCTGCTGAGCCAGCTGCTCAAGCTCACTTGTGTCCATCTGGAGGAGCTGATCTAGAGCGGTGATGATGCCCTGGATGTTCTGAAAGCGGGGCTGGTTAAAGCCCAGCAGTTTCAACTCGTTGAGGTCCAAGCCTACATCGGCGACAAAGACAGCCAAGCTACAGTGGGGGCAGAAGCTGCGGGGGTCTTCCCCAGGGGTGGAGTCAAAGCTGAAGCTATAGCCCTCTCCCTGACCTCCTCGATCATCCATGATCAGGCGTCGAGGCTCTGAGGCGTCTACAAAGTGGCAATCCATGGAGTTGTCGTCACGGTAGGGGCACTGGCGGCAGACACGCTTGAGAGGGTGACAAGATTGCCGCATAGGGCAGGAGTCTGGCGCTGTTCGACAGCCATCCAAGCAACGGTGTAGGGAGCTACAATACTGCTCATCAGGGCAATCTTCATCTCGGCTACAGAAGCCGATGCAGATGGGATCAGGGCCAGGACAGACCGCGCAGACACCCCCATCACAATCTGAAGAGCACTTCCACATCCCATACTCACACATACATTCTAGAGGGAAGCACTCATCTGTCCTGACGCAGATCTCAGCGCCCTCACAGTCATCATCCCCACCACAGCCAATGGGGCTCTCCCCTGCGCAGGAGTAGCAGTAACTCTCACCTCCAAAGGACTCGCAGTTGCCTGAGAGGCAGTCGCTGTCCTCCTCACAGGGCTGGCCAACGCAGACCGACTCCTCTCCCTCTATCGAGAGGCAGCTGCTGCCTGAGCAGTTCTCATCTGAGTCGCAGCCTCCTGTGTCTTCTATGTAAGCCCAGCCCGAAGAGCTAGAGATGGCGATAAACGCCACAAACCAGATCCCTTGAGTAGCTCGCATGGAGATATCTCCCAAGATATGCGCGTGCAAACAAATTCAAGTGCATCGTCAAGGGATAAGTCAATCACTCCTGTGCTTGAAACAGGTCTCGAGCAGCATCTCAACCACCGGGCGCATACGTAAATGAGAAGGGCGTGGTATAGGGACTCTAGCCTGAGATAAATTCCCTATCCTGGTAAAAATGCTCCATTTATCCCTTTAATACATAGCGGATAAAGCGGGAGCGCAGCTGCTCCTGGGCGAGCAGGCGCTCTACTCCAGGCAGACCAGAGATGATCTGTAGGCTCTGGTTGAGGAAGCGGCTGCCCAGGCTATCTCCTGCGTCAAAGAGCAGGTGAGCCAAGCGCCCCCGCTCCATACTCTGGCGGATCACCCGCTCTATGCTGTTCTGAGGGACCTGAGGTCGCGAGGCTCGAGCTTGCATGGGTAGAGCATCTCGGCGACAGGCGCTGGCGCAGACGCCGCAGCCGATACAGCGCTCTGAGTTGATCTCAGGAGCGAGCCCGGTCTTACGCCGCCCCTCGCTCCTCTGAGGCTCCATGGAGATCGCCCCGATAGGGCAGGCTCGGGCGCAGCGAGAGCAGCCATTGCAGCGCTCGGCCCGAGGCTCGGGGATGAAGGGGCTGGGGTTGACCGCTCGTAGATCAAAGTCATTGATGGCTTGAAGCTGACCACAGCAGCAGCCACAGCAGTTACAAATATAGCTGGGTCGGCGCTGTACATTGTCGGCGATCTGAACCAAGCCTGCCTCTCGAGAAGCTTGCAGCAGGTCCAGAGCCTCGGCGCGCTCAACGCGGCGCCCAAAGCCGCGTCGGATGATGAAGTCCGCTCCCGCGTTAAGGGACATACAGTTATCCAACTCCACATCACAGCGATTCCCTAGATGCTCCGCCTTGTGGCGGCAGTAGCAGAGCGCCACCGCGAGGCTCCGCGCCTCCTCGATGAGCGCCGTAGCGCGCTCCCAGGGGAGCACGTCAGGCAGCTCCTGATCGCTCAAGAGCGTCTCATGAACCAGGGTTCGACCCAGCAGGGTTTCATACCCGAAGACCTCTTGAGCGAAGGTGTCATCCCCGTGGGTGTAAGCGTCCAATGCCCGAGCCATACGCGCCTTAGGGATCGTGTCCTGGGCGCGCATGAGAGAGAACTCGAAGAATCCCACCACGGGGGGCGCCAGCAGGTAGCGTCGCTTCTTGGTCTCTGGATGGAGCAGATCCATCACCAAGCCCTTGTCAGCCATCGCCTCCAGGCGCGGCTCCAGCACCTCAGGCTTCATTTTGAGGCGGGTCGCGATGCGCTTAAGGCTCGCAGGCCGGGTCGGAAGCTGCGCCGCTAGAGCAGCCTCTTCAGGGCTATAGAGGATCTCCAAGATCTCTCGCCAACCCAGCTCTGCGGGCTCTGTCTTTGGCTTGGGGAGCCCCACCGGCCCCGCCTCAAGGCGCTGAACGAGATCTCGATACTCCTGTTTTAGATGCCCCTGGTGTCCCATCGTCCTTAAGCTCCTCTCATCTCGATAGGAGAGCATATCAGGGGAGAGGGCGCGGTGCTCATGTAGGCACCAACTAGAGCCCCCAGCTTTGAGGCTTCATCCAAGCTCTTTTGTTGGGAGGCGCTGGCAGTTGGGGCAGGTGTGTGTCCCTCTCTGAGCTAGAAGAGAGCGTTGGATGAAGCTCTCACAGCGCGGGCAGGGCAGCCCTGTACGACGAAAAACCCGCAGCTCGTCTCGGTTACGCCCAGCGCGACCCGCTACAGAGTAAAAATTCCCTGCGCCGGTGCCCAGAGAAGTGCCCATATTGCGCAGCCCCCGCTCTAAGACGGTGATGATCGCTGTTCGCAGGGCCTCTGCCTCCTCATCGCTGAGGCTTTGAGCCAAGCGCCTGGGATGCAGCTGTGCCTCCCAGAGCGCTTCATCTACATAGATATTGCCCAAGCCCGCCACCACATGCTGATCCAGGAGCAGAGGCTTGAGCATACGTGCCCGCTGCATCAGGGCCAAAAAGCGCGCAGGGCTGAACTCTGCACTCAGGGGCTCAACTCCCAGCTTTCCAAGAAGCTGTTCTGGCTGCTCAAGGAGCCAAACTCGTCCAAATTTACGGGTGTCGTTGTAGCGCAGCTCGCGGCCATCAGAGAGGCCAAAGATCAGGTGATCATGACGATCGCTCGGCTTAGAGGCACAGCAAAGGTCCAGCTTACCTGTCATCCGCAGATGGACAATCAAGGCTCCACCCCCACTAAACTTGATCAGCAGATATTTGGCTTGGCGCCCCAGAACAGAGACGTGGCGACCAGGGAGAGCCTGGACAAACTCTTCGGGGCTGGGCGCGGCGATGATCCGAGGCCAGCGCAGCTGAACGCTCTGGAAAATTAGGCCTGGTAGGCCTGCGGCCTGGAGATCTTGGGCGAGGGTTTGTACTTCGGGCAGCTCAGGCATTATGAACTCCAGTTGTCGTGGAGATGGAGCGGTATAAAGCGATCCTCAGCCTTGTATCACCTCGCCCCTCCGTAGAGTGGTTGGCGCTCAACCGTAGAGAGATTTAAGATCTGCAGAACTCAGCCCGCTTTGATATGAGCCTGAGGCGGAGCTTCTCAGGGCAGGAGACCTTTAGATCGCCTGAGCGCTCAGGAGGCGAATAGGCGCGTCACCCCAACCGTGGCAGTAGGTCATCACCTGCAACACAAAGGCGACGCGCTCCTCTCCGCTGAGATCCCAAGTCCAGCGCTCGGTGAGCAGATCCCCCTCAGAGAGCTGTTCACGCTTGGCCTCCAGCCTCCGTCGATCGAGCCCAAATACGCTCACGTTAGGCGTCGCATCACTCCAGCCTTGAAACTCCATCTCAAACTGCATCTCAAGGACAACTTGTGATCGACCGTTTGTGTTGAGCTGGCCAGCCACACCACCAAGGCCACAGGAGCCTCGAACCCGAGCGACGCAAGCACCCTCCTCGCAGAGGCCTTCGCGCAGTTGGCTTGAGCCCCATGTAGCCAAAACGGTGTCCCCTTCAGCTGTATGGCTCTCGACAGCGGGACCGATATCCAGGACCTCCAAAGCCGCCTCAGCCTCTAGAGCCACGCCCGCCAAATTCTCTAGACCCTCGGGGATCTCCATGCTGATCTGTCGTCCTCGGATCAGCTCCCAATCACCCGCAAAGCGCAGTGTCGCGGAGTGAACACCCACCGCTCCCTCGATCTGTTTGTCTTCAACAGACCAGCCCTCAGGCAGCGCCAGCGCCTCAGCGATCTGCTCGACAGGTTGTGTGGTGGTGAGCTCGAAGCTCTCCCAGGGGAGCTGAGCTGAGCCTGAGAGCAGCTCTCCTGGCGCGGCGGCGATCAGCTGTAGACCTTCTAGACTCTCTTCCCACTCCTCCCAAATATCTTCTTCGTCGTAGCGATTAAGCACCTCAGCTGAGGCTGTGTGGTTTCCGTTTAAACGCAGTATTTTCCAGGCTGTCAGATGGTAGTCCGTTTGGCCTCGATGGCCTCCCTGAGCGTCCTGCTCAAGAGGGAGCAGCTCCAGTAAACCTGCTCTGGATTGTGCAGAGTATGGCCGCGCTGGGAAGCCTGGACAGGCTACTATCGCCTCACAGCTTTCACCAGACGCACGCAGTAGAATCCAGGGCCCCGCCCCGTAGTGTTCATCAGATTCACTTTGAATGTTCCAAGCACCTTCAAGGAGCAAACATGGACCCGTTATTTCATTCTGAACTCCCGTATCAGCTTGTGAATCTGAAATGATTCTATCATCGCTCTCAAATTCACAGGCAACCATTGAAGTTGCAGTGAACAATAAACAGAGTTGTACACTCTTTCGCTTTGTCCTATGGCGTAGAACCAGCATCTCTTGGCAGCTCCTATCGTTATTTGTTGCCAATTCCAGTTATTTCAAATGCATTGAACTGCTGCATCTCTATTCTTTGAAAGAGGAATCGACTTGGACCCATCAATTCGCAGTTTTTTTGGGGGGATATGGGAATCAACAACCATATACATAAATAATCTGGGATATTTAATTACTTGTATACTTTGACGCATCTGGAAGCTGATCTTACGCAAAAGATCATATCGAACGAATAAAACATCGAAATTACAGACCGAGGAAAAACAAAAAAAACTGTAATATCGATAAGATGATCGTTTTTAGCAGCGTCTCTGAAGGGAACAGAAGTTTCAACTTTATCTAGATTTTAGGCCCTCGACCCCCAACTTTAAAGTTTGCGATAGCCCGGCTGGGTTCTTAAAAAAAACCAAGCTCTGAGATCGACTAAAGACTAAGCGCTTCAAGCAAAGTAGAACAGAGGCTGCGTCTAATTTAAGGAGCGCCCCCTTGACACTCAGATCGCTTATCCTCCTCCTCTCACTCTCTCCGCTCTCTGCTCAAGCAGAGCCGGGAGAGCGAGGCTACTATCGACAGCCCGCGCTTCATGGTGAAATCCTCCTCTTTGTCTCAGAGGGTGATCTTTGGAGGGTACCGCTCTCTGGGGGCCTCGCGGTGCGTCTGACTCGCCACCCTGCCAGTGAGGAGGGGCCTGTGATCTCGCCGGATGGGCAGACTTTGGCCTTTATCGCTCACTATGAAGGTCCCAGGGCCCTCTACACCATGCCCCTGGACGGGGGACAGCCTCAGCGCTGGACTTGGGGAGGGAGCAAGCGGCAGCGAGCGGTGGGCTGGAGCCCCACAGGTCAGCTTATCTACACCACCGATGCCCTCTCTGGGCTCCCCGATATGCAGCTCCTGGAGCTGGATATCAGCTCTGGCAGCTCCCAGCGCCTGCCACTGGCTCAAGCTGATGATGGTTGTTATCTCGACGGTCGTCTCTTCTTTAACCGCTACCGCTTCCAAGGCAGCCACACCAAACGCTATCAGGGAGGCACTGTTCAGCAGCTCTGGAGCTTCGCCCCTGGGGAAGAGGAGGCGATCCCCCTCACGGCGGATTATAAGGGCAGCAGCCGAGAGCCGATGTGCTGGCGAGGGCGGATCTACTTTGCCTCTGATCGGGATGGGACTATGAACATCTGGTCTATGGATCCTCAAGGAGCTGATCTTCAGCAGCACAGCCACCATCACGGCTGGGATCTATTGGGACCGACGCTCTCAGAGGGGCAGATTGTCTATCAGTTGGGCGCTGATCTGCGACACCTCGACCTGCTGACAGGCAAAGATCAAGAGATCCCGATCCGCTTGCTCTCCGACTTCGATCAGAGCCGAGAGCACTGGATCAAGAAGCCGATGAAGTATCTCAGTGCTGTGGATCTTGCCCCAGATGGAGAGCGGCTGCTGCTCACCGCCCGAGGGCGGCTCTTTGTCGCTCCTCGAAAAGAGGGGCGTTTCTTGGAGATCAGTCAGGCGCAGGGAGTGCGTCATCGAGAAGGACGCTTTATGCCGGACGGGAAGCGGGTCCTGAGCCTCTCTGACGCTTCGGGGGAGGTGGAGCTTTGGACCCTGCCTGCAAATGGCGTTGGCCAACCTGTTCAGCTCAGCCAAGAGGCCAAGGTCCTTCGTTGGGAGGGGCTCCCCTCTCCCAACGGGCGGCTGATCGCTCATCACGACAAAGACAATCAGCTTTGGATTTATGATCTCAAGCGCGATCAAGATAAGCGGATCCAACGCGGGAAGTTTGGCCGTTTTCAGGGGCTCACATGGTCAGCTGACAGTCGCTGGTTGGCATACTCCACTGAGGCGGAGAACCTCAATGAGCAGATCTATCTCTACGATGTGCAGAGAGGCTCTCGATTAACCGCGACCACAGATCGCTATAACAGCTTTAGCCCTCGCTTCTCCAAAGATGGCAAGTGGCTCTATCTGATCTCAGAGCGGCACCTTAAATCCTTGATCAAGAGCCCCTGGGGACGATATCAGCCAGAGCCTCTCTTCGACAAGCGCAGCAAAATCTATATGTTGGCGCTCCAGGAAGGGCTGCGCTCTCCTTTTGCTCCCCCCAACGAGCTTCAGCTCAAGCGAGAGGAAAGCGATAACAAGGAGAAGAACAGCAAGAAAAAGGGGAAGAGTAGGAAGCTCCAGATCAAAGCTGATGGACTCTCAGCGCGGCTCTATGAGGTCCCCGTTCCCCCTGGGAACTTCAGTGAGTTGACAAGCAATGGAGAACTCCTCTTTTGGGTTGAGGAGGAGTTGGGCAGCGGGAACAAGAGCCTCAAGGCTTTTAAAGTGGGCTACAGCGCCAAGCCCAAGGTGGTCACCGTCGCTGAGAAGATCCACTCTTTTCAGCTCTCCGCTGATGGAAGGAGTCTGATGATCAGGCTCAAGAAGGCTATTCATGTCGTGGATGCCAAAGCTGAGAAGATCAAGCTGAAGAGCAAGAACCAGATCCAGCTAAAGGACTGGAGACTCTCTGTTCAGCCACGAGAGGAGTGGCGTCAGATGTTTATCGAGTCCTGGCGGCTGGAGCGTGACTATTTCTATGATCCTGGGATGCATGGGGTGGATTGGCCAGGGATGCTGGAGCGTTACCTCCCGCTGGTCTCTCGGGTACGCAGTCGAGCTGAGCTCTCCGATCTCATGGCGCAGATGAGCAGTGAGCTGGCCGCCCTTCATATCTTTGTCTATGGCGGGGATCATCCCAAGGGCCACGATGAGATCAAGACCGGAAGTTTAGGCGCTCGGATAGAGCGAGAGGTTCAAGCAGGAGGTTGGCGAATAGAGCATATCTATCGCTCCGATCCAGATGAGCCAGAACGCTGTGCTCCTTTGGCTGCGCCAGATCTTCAGCTTGAGGAGGGGGATCTGATCCTCAGCGTCAACGGTCGTGGGATCGAACAGAACCTCCATCTGGGCGCGCTTTTGCGTGGGCAAGCGGGGAAACAGGTGTTGCTGCGGGTGAAGCCCAAGGCGGGTGGGCCTGCCCGAGATCTGATCGTCAAGGCGATCAGCGCCAAGCAGGAGAAGGAGCTGCGTTACCACGAATGGGAGTACAGTCGACGCTTACGGGTAGAGGAGCAGGGTGGAGGAGAGATCGGCTACCTGCACCTGCGGGCGATGGGGGCTAAGGATATCGCGGCTTGGGCGCGAGGCTTCTACCCGGTCTTCAAGCGACCTGGGCTGATCATCGACCTGCGTCACAACCGAGGCGGCAACATCGATAGTTGGATCATTGAGAAGCTGCTGCGGAGAGCTTGGGGGGCTTGGAGTGAGCGCGTTACTGAACCCAGCATCACCAATATGCAGTTCGCTTTTCGGGGCTATCTGATCTTCCTCTGTGATGGTCGGACTGCCTCTGATGGTGAGGCGATCTTAGAGGCGGCTCGTCGCCTTAAGTTGGGACCGATCTTGGGGATCCGCACCTGGGGTGGTGGGATCTGGCTCAGCTCTTCCAACCGCTTAGTGGATAAGGGCATCGTCACCGCAGCTGAGTTTGGCATGTTCGGCCCCGAGGGAAAGTGGATCATCGAAGGGGAGGGGATCACCCCTGATATCCATGTGGATAATCTGCCCCACGCCACCTTTAAGGGCGGAGATCTTCAACTGGACACTGCCATCAGGCTGCTCAAGAAGAAGATCAGCGCCGCGCCCATTCCAGCGCTTAAAGCCCCCGCAGGAAAAAAGCTCAACCTGAAGAGTCGTTAAGAGAAAAATTTGAGATAATATCAGCTTGGCGAAGAGCATCCGATCTTCAAAAGTGGCCATCGCTCCATCAGAGCCTTCCCAGGCCTTCAGCTCTGAGAGCGCCTAAACCCGCCAGCCATCTACACCTGTATCCCCCTTGAAGAGCTTAAGGCTCCCAGAGCCGGAACCAGAGCCGCTGCCCGCACCAGAACCGGAGCCTGAACCATAGCCGCCGCCGGTGGGAGGTTTGCGACCTGGATCAAACTCTCCTGCGTCCAGCTCCGGCTTAGGTTTGGGGCGAGGATCCTCCACCTCCTCTAAACAGGCGCTTAAGGCAAATAGGGCAAATAGGGCGCTGATGAACAAGCTCATGGAGCCTCCAAACAGGGAGAGTCGGCGGGGATCAAAAAAGCGGGGCGATGCGCGGGCACATCGACCTGAAAGCCATCCGCGCTCAAGAGGAGCTGCTCTCCGCTCAAGATCTCGACGAGCGCAGGGGCCTTCAATTTGAGGTCAGGGGGCAGGCGGATCTGAGCAGGACCCTCGATATCGCGCTGTAGCATGATGATCGCGGGCTGACCATCATCTAGATCTCGAAGATAGATGAGGCGCTCTGCCTCAGCCCTCAGGGGACGATGAGCGCCCCGCCGGAGCGCAGGCAGGCAGCGCCGTAGACGCCCCAGGCGTGCGACCTGCTCCAAGAGCTGAGCTTCGCGAGGATCAAGCTCTCCATCAAAGCGCATCGGGCGACGATTGTCAGGATCATTGGCACCAGGCATTCCAAACTCATCCCCTTGCCAGAGCGTCGGGGCTCCAGCGAGACCCAGGAGGAAGGCGTGAGCCAGGAGAAGCCGATCATAAGGGAGCTGGCCATCAGGGAGGCCCACTCGCTCTCTCCAAGCTTGCTCACGCGTGCCATCCAGCTGCTCTGCAGCCTCGCTGAGGAAGCGGCTTACGTCATGGTTGCCTACAAAGAGCCCCATCACCGCCCCGCTGCCCTCCCAAGCCTCCTGGCTCTCCTTGAGGGCATCGGCCAGCTCCCAGAGGGGCGCGCTCTCCCAAGCGAAGGCAGCGCGAGTGGCCCACATGAGAGGGAAGTCAAACTGTCCATCCAGGCCATTAGGGCCGAGATACCAACGGATGAGCGCATATTCTTCAGGGCCTGTAAAGGTCTCTCCCAGGAGCAGATGCCTCTCACCAAGGCCCTCAAACTCTCGATGCAGGCGAAAGCTTAGATAGCGGGTGACAAAGCGAGGCATCATCGGCACCGCGTCTACCCGTAGACCATCGAGGTTAAAGCGGCGAATCCACCAGAGGGCATCCTCTACCTGGGCTTCCAAAGTCTCAACCTCTGCCCAGCGTACGTCGGGTAGATAGTCAGTGAACCAACAGACCTCGATATGGCTAAACCAGGGACATTGAACGCCGCCGCATTGACAATATTCCTCCCCAAACCAGCTCGGATGTTCCCTGAAATAGGGGTGCTCTAAATGTACATGGTTGAGGACCACATCCATCAAGACACGGATCCCTCGAGCATGGGCAGCTTCAACAAGAGCCTCGATCTCAGCCTCGCTCCCAAAGCGGGGATCTGGAGAGCGAGGAGCCTTAGGCCAGTAGGCGTGATAGCTCTCATAGCGCGCCGATCCCCCCTCAACCCCCTGCCAGAGGCCCTCTGGGTTCTCATTGAGCGGGGAGATCCAGAGGACATTGACTCCCAGATGTTCAAAGTAGCCCGCCTCCAACTGAGCCTGTAAACCCCGCAGCGTGCCCCCCAGACGAACCCCTGAGGGTTTGAGGCGATCAGCGGGAGTAAAGGGAGCATCTCCAGCGAAGCGATCCAGCATCACCTCGTAGATGATCGCATCCCTCCAGGAGAAGGGCTCGGTCCAGAAAGGGGCTTCAAAGGGCAAGCTTTCCCGCCCCGCCTTATCTCGGGCGCTGAGGTTCAGCCGATGCTTGCCTGGAGGGAGCGGGCTGAGATCGATCCAGATATGATCATGCTCAACCTCTGTTGGGAGCGAGATCTTCAGAGCCTCAGCCTTGACACTCTCCTTCTCTAGGGGGCTGTCCTCCACCCTCTCCATCTGAAGCACCAAGCGGCTCCCTTGGCGCTCCAGGAAGCGAAAACGGGGACCCTCACAGGGCTCGATGATGCTCAAGGAGTAGGGCTCACCTTCATGTTGAGCGCTGACCGGATTCTCAGGATCAAGGAGCGGGCGACCATCCACCTCAATGCGATAGAGCACTCGCCCAGGGGCTAACTCCAGCTCTAAGGACCAGCGCCCCTCTCCCTGCGCCTCCATCGGGCTTCGATCCGCTTGGAAGCCGTTAAAATCGCCAGAGATCCCCACCGAGAGAGGGACCCCTTCCAACTCAACATTTAGAGAAAGATGGCAGCTTCGATGGAGGTTGGGGGGACCTTGAGGCTTCTCAGCGCAGGCAAGGAGCAGAGGCAGGAGGGCGAAGAGGGAGCGCAAGGGGCACTCTCAGCGCTTGATCGCGAAGATCCGCGCGTTATGGGGAGGCACGGCGACATTTAAGCGGCCCTGAGCGTCGACGGTCTGAGTGGTCCCCTCATTAAGGAGATCGGCCAGGATGGTGTTGGGGGGAAAGCTGGTCTGCATCAGCTCTCCCTCAAAGGCGCTCTGAGCAGCTCTATCGCCCTTGACGTTGATCATCACCAAGACCGTCTCTCCCTTATAGCTGCGCTCAAAAGCCATCAGCCCCGCGTCAGGCTCCTCCCCTGTGTGGTCTGAGGTCCAGAGAAAGCGCATCTCCCCCCGGCGCAAAGGAGCGTACTGCTTACGTAATTGAATGAGCCTCTGCATATGGCGGAAGGTAGGGCCGGTGGTGTCAAAGCCGGAGTTCCACATATCCTCTCGGTTTGAGGGATCAGGGCCACCGTTAAAGTCCTGTTCGGTGCCATAGTAGATACAGGGGATCCCATCTGTGGTTAAGAGATAGCTCAGGGCGTTCCTAAGTTTGTCTGGGGAGGGATAGAGAGAGAGGAAGCGGGGTACATCATGGTTGTCGATGAAGTTCACCAAGAGCTGCTGACTGTTGAGGCCATTGCCCTCCTCGTCAGTGGGACCCATCGCTTTAGCTTTATCGTTGTAGCGGGGAAGCGTGCGGATACCCCCAGGCTCACAGTTTTGCAGGTCATACCTCAGGTGAACGCCATCAAAGCAGAGATTCAGATCGGCGTTGCGATTCTCAAAGATCTCCTGAGCCCCCTTGGTGGCTCCCTCCTGACCAAAGATGCCGTCGAAGATCCAATATTTGGCTGAGAAGTAGAAGAGCGAGTCCACCCCCTCGCCATGGGTATAGCTCCCCAAGAGAGCATCATCAGCGTCGAAGGCTTCCCCAAACATAAAGAAGTTCTTTTTGCCAAGGTCCTGAGCATGTTTTCGCATAGCGGGAGCAAACTTATCAAAGAACTCATGCTCCTGATGCTTGAGCGTGTCGATACGAAAAGCGTCGAAGTCAGCAGCCTCGATCCAATACTGAAAGACTCGGATGAGCGCTGCGGTTACATCCTCTCGGCTGGTGTCGAGATCCTTAAGCCCTCCAGGGAAGTCTCCTCGAATCTCCTGCTCTCTTACACGATAGAAGCGATACTCGTTACAGGCGCCAGGCTCCCCGCCCCCCTGAATACACTCATCGTAGTAATACTGTCCGTTATCCTCCCAGACCGTGACCCGCCCTCGGCGGTTAAACCAAGCCTCATTTTGAAACTCGACGGGACGAGGGGGCAGGCGGTTGATCTCGGGCTGCTCCATCCAGACGATGGGCGCGAGGCCATTCTCGCCCAGAGAGGTGAAGCCCTGCACCCCTCGGAGATCATACTCTGGATCCCACTCTGAGGAGCGTCGTAGGCGGCTGGGCTCATCCTGGGTACGGCTGCCAGGGCCGCCACCACCCCCGCCAAAGAAGACGATGTCGGGGACACCATTGCGGTTGATGTCGTAGTAGAAGAGCTGGCCCACATGGTTGGTAACGATATCGAGAACCACCTTGATGCCGCGATCATGACACTGGTTGACCAGATCACGAAGCTTGCTTAGATCTCCGAAGTGTTGGTTGACTTTGAGAAAGTCTTGGGTCCAATAGCCATGATAGCTGGCGAAACCGGCGTCATTCTCTACATTCTGCACCACCGGGCTGATCCAGAGGGCTGTGACCCCCAACTCCTCGATATAGTCCAGGCGGTTGATGAGGCCCTGCCAGTCTCCACCGTGGTAGGAAGCTTCTTTGCGGTAATCAACATTCCAGTTGTTATTGGTGTCGCCATCTTCAAAGCGATCGATCATGATCTGATAGATCACCTCATCTCGCCAATCCAAGACATTGCTGCTGATCGCCATCTCAGGATCAACCGTGATACAGCCCGTGAGGCTCAAAATGAGCAGAAGCGATAGGCGCGTCATCAGTAGCCTCCTCCACGGCCAAACCACCACTCGGTCTGAGCGCCGATATAATGCACAGTTCCTTCACGGCGTCGGAAATCTCCCTCCGCAGGGTAGAGGTCCAGGGCAGCTTGATTGAGCCAGGAGACGCTGTAGATCAGGCGAACCTGGGGGCGGCTATAGCTCCCAGGTCTGTCGCTGAAGGTGATGGCGGGGATAAAGCCCAACTGAACGACCTGAGCGGTCTCCTGCTTAAGAGTATCTGGGTTGAGACCGTTGGGGCGGCTGAACTGTAGGGAAGCCTCTAGCGCCGGGGTTAATTTACCCCAGAAGAGCTGAGGCCGAAGAGCGATGGCCCCCTCTTGACGATCCTCAAAATCTTCCTCCTCTCCATCTCCATCCTCAAAGATTCGTAAGTAGCCCCCCGCCAACAGCCCAAATCGTGCTGTCTCCCAGTTAGAGGAGAAGGCGATCCGCAGCTCACTGTTGTCTACCGCGCGGCGATCCAGGTTGAGGCTTGTAGGGATCGCCAACTCATCATAGACCGCCAGCCCTGAAGCATAGCGCAGCCAGAGGTTCAGGTGACTATTGCGGGCGAAGTTCCAGAGCCCCAGCTGAGCGCCCAAAAGCCAGCCCCGATCATCAGGATGAGGCCACTCCTCCTCGATAGAATCTGAGAGGCTCTCCCGCCCTGAGGGCAGACTGTGCAGCTCTCCGTAGAGCTTAAGCTTCATCCCCAGCGCTCTCCGGCGGCCACCAAAGCGCTTCTCAAGGAGCAGAGAGGAGATGAAGCGTTGCCGATCCAGATAGATCACCTCCTCACCAAAGCCACGAATGCCCGGAGCGGTGATGGTCTGAAATTGAAAGCGATCCTCCAGGCGATTAAGGCCCATATGCAGGCAAAGATCAGCGTCTTTCACGCGCCAGCCTACAGCCCCTCCCACGGTGTTCTGCTCATCCATGGGCCAGAAGTCGAGGAGATAAACATCATCCCCTCGATACATACGACTCCCAAACCAGAGAAAGGCCCCTGTCCCAAAGAGCTTCTCAGCCTCAACAAAGGCTTGACGCACCGCATAAGCGCTCTGCCACTCACCGCTCTCATGAAAAAGAGCATCCCCATAGGCGGTGGTGATCAGAGTACGAACCTGGGCGTCAACGCCTCGATAGGTCCAGTAGCCCAAATCCAACTCTAGATAGTTCCCCTGAGTCAGCCTGGGGCCGAAGGGGACGATCTGACTGGAGCGCCCCTTCCTACCTTCAGCATCAGAGGCGATCCCGATCCGGCCATAGGAGCCGAAGATAAAGTTATCCTCAAGCTCCCCAGCCCAGCTCAGCCCCCCAAAGAGCAGCACGATTCCCAGGCACCTCACGCATCTCCTCCAATCCATCCAAGGCCAGCGTGGCGATCTATCAACTTTAAAGGCCTGTGAGATATGGCCCAATTAAGCTGTGAGAGCCAAACGTAAACGGGGCCCAGGATGGACGAAGAAGCGCTCCCCTTTGAACTGAAGCTCCTCTCGGTGATGAGTCCAACGCTCTTTAAGTCTGAGCTTTAACCTCTGAGGCTTCACCGCGAGATTATGACCCGATGTTCTAGTTTTTGGATGCGCGGTTTCATCAGCAGTCCACTAAAAATCAGAAGTATGGGAGTTCAGCACCTCAAAGGCTCCCTCGAGGGCGCCATCTACCACATCTCAGCTATAGCCCGTGAACGTGATCGCCTCCGCCAAGATGTTTTGGAGAGCTTGGGGGTCTTTGGATTTAAAGAAGGGAGCCGCATCAAAGCGGCGGTTGAAGTTGGGATCACGCGCTTGGAGAGCGAAGAGCGTGCCCTGTGTAAAGGTGAGCGAATGCAGATCCTGGAGAGATAGAGCGCTTCTAGTCTTTGACTTGATCCCTTCTCTTCGAGGACCCTCTCGGTCGAAAACCTGACTAAAAGGATAGGATATGCGGCTGATCTGGATTTTTTGCTTGGGCCTGTTGGCTTGTGATGACCCCAGCGAGGGTGCTGAAGATCAGGGAGTTCAACACGGCGCTGACATTGGAGAGGTTGCTGATGTGGCAATACAGAGAGATGCTGTCCAAGATATAGCGCCGCTTACAGATCTAGAGAGCGCTGAGGATCTGAGCCTACCTGAAGATCTGGCGGTGGATGCTGGACTCCCTCATCTCATCAACTGGGAAGATGAGATTCGAGCTTTGGTTGAGCTGCGCTGTGGTCGTTGTCATGGGAGTCCCCCTCGTGCAGGTCTGCCCAGCTTGATGAGTTATGAAGCCTTCGTCGAAAATTTAGATTTGATTGAAGAGCGTGTTCTCATCGATGAAGATATGCCTCCAACCGGAGCCATTCCCCCTGAAGAGCAGGCGCTTCTAAGAGCTTGGCTCCAAGCTGGAGCACCTCGAAGCGCTGAACAACTTCCTATGGACATGGGATTGGATTCAGCTCTCGTAGATTCAAGTTTAGGGGATCTAACGATTGTCATGGATGTCGAGCCCAGCATAGATATTGAAACTGCCGTAGATATCGAGCCTTTTATGGATTTCCGGCCCATATTCGATGCTGAACCTATAGTCGATGCTGAAGGTATTATAGATGTTGAGCCTACATTAGACACTGAAGTTATTATAGATGCTGAAGTTATTCTAGATGCTGTTTCCAATCCGAGTTGGGAAACTTTTGCTGGTCCACTTTTCGCTCAGAGTTGTACTCGCTGTCATGGTGAGGGAGGGCGTGGTGATCTGGACCTGAGGAGCTATGCGAGCTTCCTCAGCGCTGGACGCTCAGGAGATCTGAGAGGTGGAGGAGTCTCTGCCGAGAGTCTGTTGATCGATCGTCTAAGGGCTCGTGGAGGACGCAGCTTGATGCCCCGAGGGGGACCAGCGCTCCCAGAGAATGTGATCGTGGAGGTCGAAGCTTGGATCAATGCAGGGAGCCCTGAGGTCCCATAGTTAGAGCGATGTGAACAGCACGGCACCTTGATTCACCTACCCGGCAGCTCTCCATCTTCTCGCTGAGGAGGTCGCTGATCGACAACAAAGACGCAAAACTTGGAAGCAGAATCGGGGGCGCTATGCTCTGCCTGAAGGAGCTTTGATCGATCTCAAGATCGAGACAGACGAACAGCTCGCGAGGAGCTTCTCTAAAGAACATCTCAGCAGCCAGAGCTGCAGTAAGCTGGAGGCTCTAGATACTTTAGGCAATTGGTATTGCTAAGGATTGGCGGAAACGGAGCGGGTGAGCAAAACGGAATTGCGAAAGCGCACAGGACCTGCCAAAATCGGATGAGAAATTGACCAATGTCAAAAAATATAATTTGGCGATGGTTGCAAAACTCACAAACGCAGGTTTTTTCCTGCCTATCTATCCATCAAGGAACAAGGAGCCTTTATTTATGAAAGGGATCGTTTTATTCCTCATAGCGGTCACGATTTTTCAAACGACACCCGCCTGGTCGGAAGAGCCGAGTTACACATTTGGTTTCGTTCCTCAGCAATCCGCCAAAGTGCTGCTTAAGAAATGGGGGCCGATTCTGCGGTATGTCGGTGAAAAGTCCGGCTATAATTTGAAGTTTCGCACAGCCCCAAAGATTCCCATTTTTGAGAAACGAGTTCGGGCTGGGGGTTACGATTTCGCTTACATGAACCCTGTTCATTACACAATATTCGCGGTTAATCCGGGGTACCGAGCGCTCGCGAAGCAAAAGGGAAAGCAAATCAAAGGGATTGTGGTGGTTCGCAAGGACGCCAAGATAGAGGGCCTGAAAGAACTGGCTGGCCGCACGCTTGCCTTCCCGGCACCTGCGGCATTTGCCGCCAGCGTCCTTCCGCGAGGCTCCTTGTCCGCTCAGGGTATAGACTTTAGGGCGAAATATGTGGGCAGCCACGATTCCGTCTATTATGGTGTCGCCAAGGGTCTCTATCCGGCCGGCGGTGGTATCCAGCGCACCTTGGGGACAGTCACTCCGAAAATCCGCAAACAGCTGCGGGTATTATGGACTACGAGAGGCCACACCCCCCATGCCTTTGCGGCTCATCCTCGGGTTCCCAAGAATGTTGTGGCCGCGCTCCAGGTTGCCTTTACCGGAATGTTCAGAGATCCCGTAGGTCGCGAGTTACTGGAAGCGGTTGGTTTCAAGAAGGGCCTGGAAGCTGCGGTGGACAAGGATTGGGATGATGTGCGCGCGCTGGGTTTTACCAAACTTCCCAAATGATACTTTGACGAAAGGCTGCCTATGATCGATATCGTCAGGAGTCATTTTGGTCGGCTGTCCTTCCGCTGGAAGGCGATCATTTTTATCGCCAGCGTCGAAGGTCTGTTTAACATCATGTTTGCTTTCATCGTGGTCGGGGTGATGCAGAACAATCTGGAGGAGCAGTTCTTTAAAAGGGCTCAGATTACGACCCAGCTTTTCGCAACCACAACAGCAAACGCAGTGCTCGCTACTGATATTGCATCGCTGGAAAGCTTCGTCAATGAGGTTATGGAGAATAAAGACCTCTTGTATGCGCGAGTTCGTGATTCTGACGATGTGCTGGCAGAAGGGGCGCACGATCCCACACTTCTGAGCCGCCCGTTCGATGCTGACACCAGCCTAAGCCTTGTCAACGATGGTATTTTCGACACCTTCGCCATCATCGAGGAGGATGGTGAAGTGTTCGGCCGGGTCGAGGTGGGCCTGTCAACCGAACTTCTTGGATCGACGATTACCGATATCCAGTTGAAGGTCATACTGATCGGTGCAGGGGAGATTCTGTTCTCCGCTATTGTGTCTTTCCTATTGGGGGCTTTTCTGGTCGGGCGGCTGGTCGCTCTGCAGAATGGTGCACATCGCATCGCCGAAGGGGAAATAGGGTTTCAGATTGCCGAGACGGGCAGGGATGAAATCGCGCAAACAGCTGCGGCTTTCAACAACATGTCGATAAAGACAGCCGAGCTTATCAAGGCCCTGCGCGACGCGCTGAAGCAGGTAAACTTTCAAAAGTTCGCCATGGATCAACATGCCATCATCAGCATCGCTGATATCCATGGAAACATCACCTATGTCAACGATAAATTCTGCGAGAGTAGCCAATATGCTCCAGAAGAACTGATTGGTCAGAACCACCGGATCATCAAATCGGATGAACATCCAGACTCTCTGTTTAAGGAAATCTGGCTAAAAATCGTCAACGGTAAAGTCTGGCACGGTGAGTTAAAAAACAGGGCTAAGGACAATAGTTCCTATTGGGTCGAATCAACGATCGTCCCGTTTCTGGATGACCAAAACAATCCGTTTCAATATGTATCTATCCGCACTGATATTACCAAAAGAAAGCGAATGGAAGCAGAACTTAGCCTAGCTAAGGAAGTCGCTGAAAAAGCCAGTATTGCCAAATCTGAATTCCTGGCTACTATGAGCCATGAAATACGTACGCCGATGAATGGCGTTATCGGTATGACTGGACTGCTCCTCGATACCGATTTGAACGATGAACAGCGGCATTTTGCTGAAACCATACGTTTTTCTGGCGAGTCCCTATTATTAATCATCAATGACATTCTCGACTTCTCGAAGCTAGAAGCCGGGAAGATGAAACTGGAGTCCAGTCCCTTCACGCTTTCTGCCCTGATTGAGGGGGTGATCGAAATCCTGGCGCCCAAGGCTCATGGTGCTGGGCTGGACATCAACTATATCATGCCGCCCGAACTGCAAATTCGGGTGCTGGGTGATTCCGGGCGCTTGCGCCAGATCCTGATGAACTTGGCCGGAAATGCCATCAAATTCACGCATGAAGGCGGCGTGTTTATCGAGGTCAAGCCACGCAGCAAAACCTTACGCGCCGTTAAGTTGCGTTTCGAGATTCGCGATACGGGTATCGGCATCGACGAGGAACATCGTGCCGAGCTGTTTCAGAGCTTTACCCAGGTCGATACCTCCACGGCGCGCAAGTTCGGCGGTACCGGCTTGGGCTTGGCCATCTGCAAGCAGCTGGTCGAAGCCATGGAGGGTGAAATCGGTGTCGACAGTGAACCCAGCACAGGCAGCACATTCTGGTTCGAGGTCGATCTTCCCATCGAGCGACGCAAAAGATGTTTCGACCCGGAAGCCTTCGTCGAGGAGTTCAAACGCCTGCGGGTTTTGATCCTCGACGATAATTCAGTCAATTGTGAGATTTTCCAGCGGACCCTGAGCTATTGGAGTCTGGCGTCTGACACCGCTTCTGAACCCCACAAAGCGGTGGATATGGCGCGCCAAGCGGCGACCGAGGGGCAGCCTTATGACTTTATTTTAACCGATTTTCAAATGCCGAAGGGGAACGGTATCGATTTTATGCGCGAGATCCGAACTCTGGAAGCCTACCGGAAGACACCCATGGTGTTGTCCTCCTCGGTCGTCCTCTCCGAAGATCTTCGAGAAGAAGCCGCTATCCTGGCCTATCGCCTGCTGGCCAAACCGGTCAGGCATTCGGAGTTGTTTGATGCATTGGTTATGAGCTTGGGCCTGCGGCAAGTATCCAACGAACGACGATATGTCAAAGCTAAGGCTGAGGCGAAGGTTGCCTCCTCGCTCCGCATCCTCGTGGCCGAAGATAACATCGTCAACCAACAGGTCGCCAAAGGGCTGCTCGAGAAGCTCGGCCATCGCGTCGATGTTGCGGCCAATGGTCACGAGGCTCTGGAGGCGCTGAAAAGAATCCCCTACGACCTGCTGTTCATGGATATGCAGATGCCGGAGATGGATGGGCTCCAAGCCACCCGCGCCATTCGCAAGCTCGGGGGTGATCTGGGCCGCACCCCGATCATCGCTATGACCGCCAACGCGCTTAAAGAAGCCCAGGACCAATGCTTCGAAGCGGGCATGAACGACTATCTCTCCAAGCCGGTGAACCGGAACAAGCTTTCCAAGCTCATCGCCTCGATGTTTTCCCTGGATGTTGGGTAGCTGCCCCCTGGTCAGGCTGGCTAGGTGCCAGCGGGAGGGATCAGCAGACTCGAAGGCGATAGGTGCCGATCCGACAGCACCATAGGCTCTCGCCATGTATGTGGCGCCCAGAGGAGAGGCGGCGCTCAATCCTAGAAGCTATCCCAAAAATTCGCTCATTCGGGCACGATTGCAAAATGGACGAGAGATGAATATCACAGCGCTCCTGCTCCTGGGGCTCTTCACTCCACAGGGCTATCTTAAAGGGCAACTCCACGCTCATACCGCCCATTCTGGTGACAGCCAAACACCCATCGCCGAGGTGACTCAGTTCTA
The DNA here is from genome assembly GCA_964384025.1 of uncultured Nannocystaceae bacterium. Classification (GTDB taxonomy): domain Bacteria; phylum Myxococcota_A; class Bradymonadia; order UBA7976; family UBA1532; genus CAYLJJ01. The sequence goes on along the minus strand of CAYLJJ010000020.1, from coordinate 30,734 downwards.
CGCTGATCGTGGTTATGACTTCCTGGTTTTGACCGACCACAATATCGTGACCGTAGCGCAAGAGGCGCCCTCGGGGCTGCTGGTATTCCCAGGTGTGGAGTTGACGCAGAACCTGGAGGATTGCCGGCCCGCTCTGCTTGAGAAATTACCCTGCCTCCTCCATACCAACGCGCTCCTGGTAGAAGCGCAGCAGAGCCATCGCGTTCGTGGCTTCTCGTCAACGACCCTTATCCGCTTAGATCACTACGCTGCGGCGATCCGCTGGGGGGTTGCGCGGGGCGGTGTCATGCAGATCAACCACCCAAACTTCTACTACGCCGCTGACGGCCCCCTCGTCGCCCAGCTCGCCCAGCGCGGGGCGCGGCTACTGGAGGTCGCCAACGAGGCGGTGGACTCTAACAACGCAGGAGCGCCACCGCTCCACCCTTCAACGGAGACCTTGTGGGATGAGGCGCTCACGACGGGAGCGCGGATCTACGCTACAGCCACAGATGATGCTCATCACTACAGCGACGCGGCGGCGATTCGCGCACGAGGAAAGTTAGCTTATACAGGGGATCGTGGCTTTGTGATGGTGCGAGCGAATCGAAACCGGGCTTCGATTCAGGCGGCGCTCAGCACAGGTCGCTTCTATGCCTCAAACGGACCGCTCCTGCACATGGAGGGGCTCAGCGCCGACGGCACAGCGCTCCTCGTAGAGGTAGCGGCTGAGATAAAAGAGCCGCTGATCGAGTTTATCGGTCGCGGAGGACGTTTGCTTTCAAGCCACCGCGATCATTCGGCGCGCTATCCGCTCTCTAAGCTATCGAAGGGGAGCTATGTTCGTGCACGGGTGACGGATCAAGCGGGGCGAAGGGTGTGGGTTCAGCCAGTCTGGCGAGCGAACACCCCAGATTTGCGCTAGGCTCAATATTCCGGCTGAGTCAGATATCACCCACCGAAGAAGGATTTGGAGTTCGGCGAGCCTCCACTATCGACCGCCATCGCTGGAAAACAGGGCTGGCGAAGCTCGGCGCAAAGAGCCTTAACGGCTCAACCGAGAACATAAGACTCCAAAACGTATATTGAGCCTTAGATGATTCGAGCAAATACCAGGGCCATGAAGACCAGATAGAGCAGGAATAAAAAGCCACCCTCGCGACGGCTTAAGGTCAAATCCGTGAGGAGGAAGAAGACGCTGATCACTGTGGATATGAGCAGGATGATCAGCGTGGGCCAGCTCGTCGCCCAGTTGACCGCGATGCCTCCGGTCACCAAAATCGGAGCGCCCAAACAGATAAGAATATCAAAGGAGTTGGAGCCCAGGGCGTTGGAGACGGCGCCATCAGCGTCTCCACGCTTGGCCGCGAACACCGAGAGCAGCGTGTCAGGTAGAGAGGTGGCGGCGGCCAAAATGGTTACTCCTGCGATCGCCTCAGAGAAGTTAAAGTGACGGAACACCTCGATGCTGTGCTCTACCAGGAAGTGAGTCGCGGCGCCGATGCCGATCATGCCGATGATGACCGATGAATAAACCTTCCAGGCGACAAACTCTTCCTCCCTGGGGCTGCTCCTCTTGTCGTTCTCTTTCGGTTGGCGAGCTTGAATGATCAGGAGCGCTACATACCCGGCATAGATGCTGATTGCGAGGAGCCCAACCCACATGGGGATGAGGTGCATCCCCTCTCCTCCCTGCTCAGGACCCAACCAGATGGCGAGCACCAACCCGACCACGACGGCCAAGTATAGAAAGCCATCGCGCTGAACCACCTCCTTCTGAATCTTCAGCTTCCCAACCACAAACACGCTCAACGCTGGTATCACCAGGATGTTGTAGAGAGCGGATCCGGCGATGGTGCCTACACCTGCTTCGAAGGAGCCAGCAGCCAGCGCAAATATGACCGTGCAGAACTCAGGAAAGGAACTGGCTACGGCATCCAGCGTCGCGCCGCGAATGCTGGGGTTGATCTTGTAATGCGAGCCGATGCTGTCGCTCCCTTTGGAGAGCAGCTCGGAGAAAAAATAGATGCCTATCGTAGCACCTATAATGATCGCGATGTCCAAAAACATAATGTTCCTGTCTACTTGTCGTTGTGATAGAGCAACTCAGCGTCGCCAAAAAGAGGGGGTTAAGAGCACGAGAAGGGTGTAGATCTCCAGACGACCGAAGACCATCAAGGCCATGCTAAACCACTTGGCCGAGGTGCCCAAACAAGCATAGTTGTCGTAGGGACCAATCTTTCCCAAACCGGGGCCGATGTTGCCAATGCTGGAGATGCTGCATGTGAAGGCGGTGAGCAGGTCCTGTCCATCAATGATGAAGTAGACAGTGCCTAAGACCGTGAGGGCAAAGAAGGCGGCCATAAAGCTGGCTGTGGAGCGCATCACCTCTGGAGAGACCACCCGATCGTTCAGAGTCACCGCCCGCTTCGCCTTGGGGTGAACCAGCAAAAACAGCTCACGCACCCACATCTTGACCATCAGGATATGGCGCACCACCTTAATACCCCCTCCGGTAGAGCCCGCCATGCCTCCGACAAACATCAGAGAGATCACCGCCAGCAGGGCAGCAGGGGCATAGGTCCACTCCTCAAAGTTATGGCTGGCGAAGCCTGTAGTGCTGCAGATCGACATCATCTGAAAAGCAGACCAACGCAGAGAGTCGGAGAAGCTGAAGCCCTGCCCCGCTCGGTAGAGCGCTAAGGCACCCACCACGCTGGTGAGCAGCGCGATCCCCGAGTAAATCCAAAATTCCAAATCCTTAAAGTAGACCCTGAAGCGGCCCTGTAGGGCAGCGAAGTGCAGGGTGAAATTGACCCCCGCGATAAACATAAAGAGGGTGATCACCCACTCGGTGTAGGCGCTGTGAAAACCCATAACGCTCTCTGCGCGGGTGCTAAAACCCCCCGTCGCCATCGTCGCCATGCTGTGGCAGACCGCTTCAAAGCTGCTCATCCCTCCTGCCCAGAGGAGGAGGAAGAGGATTACAGAGATAAGCGCGTAGACCTTCCAGAGCAAACGGGCGGTCTCTCCCACCTGCGGGACCAGCTTGTCGGTGGTCGGTCCAGGGACCTCCGCCTTGAGAAGCTGCATACCACCCACCCCCAAGAGAGGCAGGATGGCGACGCCCAAGACGATGATCCCCATCCCCCCCAAGAAGTGAGTCATAGAGCGCCACAACAGGATGCCCCGGGGTAGACCCAAGCGGGTGGGCTCGCTCAAGGTGAGGCCATCAGCGGAGCCCCAGAGACCATCAGAGATGATGCTGGCCCCCGTGGTGCTGAAGCCAGAGATCGACTCAAAGGCGGAGTTTGTCCAGGAGCAAAACTCCTGGCCAATCGTCAGAGGATCTTCAAAGAGGCAGATCCCATCAGCGAGATGGGCATAGAGCCAATAGGGCAGCGCACCGATGAGCCCTGCGGCTATCCAACCCAGAGCTACGATGAGGAAACCCTCTCGGTGTCCAATCTGGACCCCCCTGGATCCATAGCGGCCTAAGAGCGCCAGTGAGCCCCCGAGGAGCAGGGTGATCAGCAGGGCGACAGAGATCCCCGCACGATCAGGGGCTTGATCCCAGAGAGAGATGAGCCAGGGGGGGATCATCGCCAAGGCCAGGATCAAGCAGAGGACCCCCAGGAGCTGGGCCAGGAGGGCGAAACGCAGAAACCAACTCAGCCTCAGAGGGCGCTTCACTTTCGCCCCTCTCTACAAGCGCGGTCGAGCAGAGCCTCCACCTTTCTGATTGAGGCTCGGCAAGCCACCACCAGGACATGATCCCCCTCTTCAATTTTCGTCTCTCCCCGAGGAATGATCACCTCATCTCCACGCTGGATACAGACGATCATCACTCGAGAAGGAATGCGCATCTCTTTGATCTGGCGCCCTACAGCTTCGCTCTCAGCATGAACAATAAACTCCAGAGCCTCCGCCTCATACTCCTCCCCCAGCGCACGAGCGGCCAGAACTCGGCCATGACGGATGAAGTGTAGGATGGAGTCTACTGCTACCTGACGAGGGCTGATACAGACATCAATGCCGATGGAGCGCATCAGGGGGAGATAGTCCCCGCGGTTGGTGGTCGCCAAGACACGACTGGCGCCCAAGCGCATCGCTAGGAGCGCTGACATCACATTGGCCTCTTCATCACGACCACAGGCGATAAAGGCTTGCATCTCCCCCGCGTTCTCTTGCTCCAGCAATTCAGCGTCTGTAGGACTGCCATGTAGGATCACCGCCTCAGGCAGCTCATCACCCAGCCACTGCGCCAGCTTAAGATCAGGCTCAACCAGCTTAGGCTTAAGACCCTGTTTGCTGAGCGCCTCTGCTAAGAAGCGCCCCACCTTGCTGCCTCCAGCGATCATCACTCGACTGACGGCGTTGACCTTGACGCCCAAGGCAGAGAGGAGCTGAGGCAGCTCTTTGGTGAGGACAGAGAGGTAGATCTCATCACCTGGGAGGATCACATCGCTGCCACAAGGGATGATCACCTCACTGCCACGATGAATCGCGGCGATGAGGGGGCGTGGTTCTTTAAAACGATCACGAACATCCACTAAGCGCAATCCCGCTAAAGGGTTGGTGGGCTTAATGCGCAAGCCCACGATGCGAACATGACCATCCGCGAAGTGGATCATCTCGGTGGTGCCTGGGTAGGGCAGCAGCTCCAGGAGCTGATCAGCGGTGACCCGCTCCGGGTTGATCGCCAAGTCGATAGAGACACGCTCACTATCAAAGATGCGAGGGTCGAGGTAGCTGGGATCGCGGACGCGGGCGATCTTGATGATCTTCTCTTTGCCCAAGATGGCTGCGTTAAGGCAGGCGACGATGTTGACCTCATCGCTGTTGGTGGCCGCCACCAACATATCCACTTCGGCGATGCCCGCCTCATCTAAGACATCCGGGCGCGCTCCCTGTCCACGAAGCCCCTGGATATCCAGGTGATCTGTAGCGCGCTGAAGCACCTCCTGAGCCCGCTCCAGCATGGTGACATCGTGACCTTCGGCCACGAGGCGTCCCGCGATTTTATAGCCCACCTCTCCTGCGCCGATGATCAGGATCTTCATCTACTCTCCCGGTTCATTCCAAGCTGGAGTTTGGCTGTTTATAGCGACGAGGCGCTGGAGTGACCAGGGCCTTGAGAATTCATCGGTTGACATCGCCTCCTTGGGCTCGCTATCCCCTGCTGCCAAGCATGAGAGATCAATGAAACAGTTTGTAGAGTCCATCGGCCAATGGGTGCTCGACGCCATTGAGGGGGTTGGACAGTTTTCGACCCTCTTTTTTGAGACCCTCTTCTGGGCCCTCCGTCCCCCCTATCGCTTTAAACTCCTGATCAACTCCATGGAGTTTGTGGGGGTGGGCAGCCTCTTTATTGTCCTGCTCACAGGGCTCTTCACGGGGGCAGTCTTCTCACTCCAAGGGGCCATCGCCTTTCGCCTCTTCAACGCAGAGAGCATGGTGGGCTCCACCGTGGCCCTCTCTCTGGCGCGAGAACTATCACCAGTCCTCACCGGCTTGATGGTTACAGGTCGAGCGGGCAGCGGCATCGCTACGGAGTTGGGAACGATGCGGGTGACAGAGCAGATCGACGCCCTCTACACCATGGCGGTGAGCCCAGTTCAATATCTGGTGGTCCCTCGCTTCCTGGCGGGGCTGATCGTGGTCCCCGCCCTCTGCGCGCTCTTCACTCTGGTGGGGATGCTGGGCTCCTATGTGGTGGGGGTCTCTCTGCTCAACATCGATGAGGGGGCTTTCCTCTCCAAGGTCTACTGGTTCGTCGATCCTGCAGATCTCTTCAGTGGGCTGATTAAAGCCTTCTTCTTTGGAGGTATCCTCACCCTGGTGGGCTGTTATAAAGGTTTCTATGCCTCAGGAGGCGCTCGAGGTGTGGGTATCGCCACAACTCAAGCTGTCGTTGTCTCCAGCGTCACCATCCTGATCGCCGATTACTTCCTCACCGCGGCTATGTTTTGAGCGTGCAATGAAAGAGATCTTCACCCCCTTTAAAGTTGGGCTGCTTGTGCTCTCGGGCCTCTTCTCCTCTGTCTGGATGTTTGGCAAGGTGCGGGAGGGCATCGGGGATGATCCGGCGGGCTATCGAGTTCATGCCATCTTTAGGGATGTGAGCGGCCTAGCTAAGAAGTCTCGAGTCTCTATCGCAGGCATCACCATCGGGCAGATTCATGAGATCGATCTCGTGGGGGATAAGGCCAAGGTCACGATGTTGGTCAACACCCCCCTGCGCTCCGACGCCCAAGTCACCAAGCGCTCTGCCAGTCTCTTGGGAGAGTTCTACCTGGAGTTAACGCCAGGTTATACCGGTATCCCCCTCAAGGATGGAGACGCCCTAGATAATGTACATGAGGATGCTCAGGCAGCGGATCTCATGAATGAGATGAAGACCATCGCTGAAGATGTGCGTGAGATCACCGCCAGCTTAAAGCGGGTTGTCTCTGACAAGGATGGGGAGCAGAAGCTCTCCAGCATCTTGGACAACATCAATAAGACCGTCGCGGCGCTAAATCGGGCGGTGGGAGAGAATGGCGGCAAAGTGGATCAGGTGATCGACAACATCGTCACGGTCTCGAAGGATGCTCGACTCTTCCTCAAAGAGTTTAGGTATGGCGCCCGGAAGTTGATGAAAGATGCTCAGGTGGTGGCCAGTGGTGCCCGAGAGATCGTGGTCAACGTCCAAGGGATCATCGGGGATAATAAGGGCGATGTAAAAGAGAGCGTTGATGGCCTCAAGGGTGCCTTTGCTCGCGTTAATGGGGCTCTCGATAAGCTGGATGGTACCCTGGAGAGCACCCGCTCCATCGCGCAGAAGATCGACGAGGGCAAAGGCAGCATCGGTCGGCTGGTTAATGATGATCGCTTGGTCAATAACACCAATGAGCTGTTGGAGGAAGCGGGGGGCTTCGTCAAGCAGCTCACCCGCTTACAGACTCGGGTGGCCCTGCGCTCTGAGTATTATATCTCCCAAGGTTCGCTCAAAAACTACCTCTCTCTTAAGCTGCAGCCCAGGCCCGATAAATACTATATGATTCAGTTGGTGGATGATCCTCGCGGCAACACAATCTTCAAAGAGACGGTGACTCGCAGCAGTGACTCCAGCGAGGATCCAGTGATCCGTGAACATCAGAGCATCACCGAGGACAGCTTTCGGCTCTCTCTGGAGTTCGCCAAGCGCTTCTTCTTCGCTACTGGGCGGGTGGGCATCATCGAGGGTACAGGTGGAGTGGGTCTGGATCTTAACTTCTTGGACGACAACCTACAATTCTCTACCGATATCTTCGCCTTCCAGGAGAATGTCAATCCGCGCATCAAGTTTGGCGCCCACTACACCTTCTTTAACCATATTTTTGTGGCTGGAGGTGTTGATGAGGTCTGGAATGATGAGCTGAGTGATTATTTTCTGGGGGCGGGGATCAGCTTTAATGATGAAGATCTCAAGGCGATCCTAACTACGGCGCCCTCTTTTTAGCAACGGGAGGAGCAGCCAAGCGCTAGAGGAGCGCCCTCCCAGATCACAGCTACACGCTGCTCAAAGGGGCAGCGAACACCCAAGCAGGGGTCACTGAGGCAGCGACCATCGACGCAGTGATCTTCTGGACAGCAGAGGACTCCACCACAGCTGTCCGGCACGCAGCGACCATCGATGCAGCTCTCTCCCAAGCGGCAAGAGATACTCAGCGCAGACTCCAACACAGGCCCCGATCGATGGCCGTGTTGACCTGTTCGCCAAAGGGGGTGATTGAGCCGAAGCAGTTGAGAAGCTGAAACCAAGGATAAGAGGAAGCAGGGTTCTCAGAACTCTTCTCCAACAGAGATGGAAGCGCTCAGGAGCCTCTGCGTCTTCGCCTTATGAGAGGAAGTAGGGCGATGAGGAGGAGCCAGAAGGTTGAAGAGGAGGAACCGCTGAGATCACAGGAGCAGGTAGGCGCGGGCTCATCTTCACCAACACCTGAGACCCCCGTGTCGGGAGGCGGGAGGGTCCCCTCTCCAACACCCCCATCACCTCCGATGGGGAGCCCTGCATCATCATAGAAGAGCTCCTCAGGGAGAGGCAGCTCTCTGGCCCCTACACACTGAGCGCGCTCATGAACCATCTCACAGCGACTGCCTGAGGGGCACTCTACGTTGCGACAGGGATCTCCAAGGCAACCCCCCTCCTCACAACGCTGCTCAAAGGGACAGCTGATGCTATAGCAAGGATCTTCAACACAGCGACCATCGACGCAGTGATCTTCTGGGCGACAGAGCACCCCACCGCAATTGTCAGGGTTGCAGTGACCATCTACACAGATCTCCCCCAAACGGCAGGAGATATCAGCGCAGATCCCAACACAGGCCCCAGCGCGACAGAACTGCCCCGCTGGACAGCTCATCCCCTGGCAGGGATCTGAGGCGCAGAACCCTGAGATACAAGCCTGTCCAGGGGGGCAGCCATGCCGCTCACAGCCTCCAGGCATACAAGCTCCATCCACACAGAACTCCCCTGACGGACAGCTCAGCTCAGCGCAGCGATCCGCGCAGATGCCCTGCTCTGGATCACACTCTTGGGGCGCATCACAGGCTACGTCATAGCAGAGGTCCACGCAGGCGCCGATCTCTGCACTGCAGTAGGTTCCCGCCTCAACACATTCAACTTCACAGGGGATGATGCAGTCTCCCTCTAAGCAAATATCTCCTCCAGGGCAGAGAGGATTGACAGCATCATAGCCCTCATCCACTTCACCATCACAGTCATTGTCCTGGCCGTCACAGATCTCCGAGTCTCCATCACAGAAGCCGCAGTTGTTACGAACCCCCTCATCGATGAGGCCATCACAATCATTGTCGATCCCATCACAGCGCTCAGGCTGAGGATGTTCATCACCCAGGCAGAGAAGGAAGCCATCAATGCACTCCTCATGGCCCATACCACAGGCCCCAGGATCAGGCATCCGACAACGGGCTTGGGGCTGCACCGGCTGTCCAGTCTGAGGATCAACGCAGGGACGAGCGCAGAGGTCACCCACCCCGTCTCCGTTGAGATCCAACTGATCCCAATTGTCCACCGAAGGGCAATTATCACAGGCATCACCCACCCCATCTCCATCTCGATCCATCTGATCAGGGTTGGGGACCCCTGGGCAGTTGTCTCCAGGGGGATAGCGAGGATCGAGAACCCCGTTGGAATCTTCAGGGTTTTCCTCCCCAGGGTCGTTGGGATCTACAGGGATACCTGGCCCTGGATCGCTGGGATCCAGAGGGTCACTCTCACCAGGATCAACCTCTCCATCCCCGTTCCAATCCTCCTCCCCATCTTGAAGACCATCCCCATCTGTATCGGGGTTGCGAGGATCAGTCTCGCCGGGATCCTGCCAACCGTTAAAGTTGGGATCTTCAATTCCGTCAGGGATGCCGTCATCATCTGTATCCCAATCGAGGGGATCACTCTCTCCTGGATCGACGACGCCGTTGCTGTTGGGATCCTCTACTCCATCAGGGATACCATCATCATCTGTATCCCAGTCGTTGGGATCGGTCTCGTCTGGATCGACAAAACCATCTCCATCTTGATCCTCATTTTCATCGGGGATGCCGTCACCATCCCGATCTCCAGGTTGAGGATTGACTCCAGGGTTAGGATTATCTACGGGTTCGGGATCTGCTCCAGGATCTGGGAAGGGATCAGGATCACTGCCTGGGACAGGGCGCCCAGGTTCATCGCAGATCTCATCTGCGTCGAGATCTTCACAGGGAGGGATAATGCCCCCCAAGCTGCGCTCTAGAACCAGAATAGAGAAGGCGGTCGCTGAGCCCTGATTCCAGCCCTGAGGGTTGGTCCAGCTCCCATCGCCTCCTTGGATGCGCAAGAGCTGCCAAGCGAAGTCATAGTACCAGCGGGCGATCTCCTCTGGGTTCCCATCAGCAGCAGGATCACGAACGCCTCCGATCTGCTCTCCGTTGATAAAGCCCTCTTCAGAGTGCTTGGAGATCTCCAAGCCCTTGGCAGCAGCCCAGAGGTAGTAGTAGTAGCTGGTCTGATGGTCGTTGATGTGGGAATCGTAACGATAGTTCTGTTGGAGCCAACGCAGCTCTCTTTGGGGCCGCTCATCTTCGATGGGGAGTCCCGCGAGGCTATAGACCCAGAGGGCTGAAGCGGTCATCGAGCTGCTGGCTGCGCTTCCCCCTCCGCCGCGATAAGAAGAGCCGGTGCCTGAGGCGGTGTTGGCCACAAACTCCACCGTACGCTGAAGAGTGCTGGCCGCATCTGGCAAAATGCGAGAGGCTGCGCTGAGACCAGCAACGGCAAACTGGGTGGTGGAGAGGTCGCCGTCATTCCCTGGAGCATCATAGTTCCAACCACCCTGATTAAAGCCCTGGTTCCCTTGATTGGCCTTGAGCTGGGTAACCACCCGCTCTATCGCCTGAGTCACCGACATCTGGGCGCCCACATCCTCGGGGCCTCCGGTCGCCAAGAAGGTCGCCCAGGCCATCAAGCTTGAGCCTCCAACATAGGAGCCTGTATTGATATTGTTGATCGTGTAGCGCACCGCGCTGGTTACGCGCTGCTGATCTTGAGCGTCCATGTTATCGAAGCCCTGAGGCATCTCTCGCCAGTCGATCCCGCGTCGTTTCTCCAAGAAGCAGAGGATCGCTAGGGGGGTCGCTTCAGCGACAGGGCCGAAGGCACCCTGACCGTTCTGTTGGTTTCTGAAAAAGTCAAGGCCTCGATCAATCGCCGCGTTGACTCGCTCGCCAAAGGGTGTGATCTGAGCGAAGGCAGGTGGGGTGGTCAAGAGGAGGAACAGGAGGTTCAGCGATCTCATTTTTTTCATCATCTATACCCTCTTAAAAGCGCAGGCGAGAGGCGCCATAGGAGAAGAAAATATCGTGGATGAGGCCAGTCCCCTTGAGGAGAGTCCCGGCTGCATCTCGAAGGAAGAGGGCCTCATCGCCTCCATCGCTGAGACCCAGGGCGAGGATCCCTGCCTCAGTTAGGCTGCGTAGCTCCCCTGGCTCTGTTTTGCCGGAGCGATCTTGATCTTGCCAAAGGAGAAGATGATCAAAGTCAGGATCGGCCTGGGTGATCCAACCATCTCCATTTTTATCTAAGCGGACGAGCTTACTGAAGCCTGAAGGGAGGTCAACCCAGCCAGGCCCCTCAAAGTCCACAAAGAGCTCGTGCCCATCATCGATGCGACCGTTCTGATTGAGATCAAGGGCCAAAAAGGCATCATCTCCACGGATCCAGCCGGTGTGCAGAAAATCTCCTCCAAAAAGCTTAAACTCAACCCCCTGGTTGGGGGGTAGGACCTCCACTCCATCCCCGTTTAGATCCAGGACGAGGGGATCACTGACTGTACAAGGGACCACATTAAAGAGCAGCTCAGTGGACTGATTATACTCGGTGAGGATCCCATCCTCTACGCCCTGCTGATAGCGCTGCTCTGCCTGTTGATAGCGGTTGATCTCGTCAGGGCCGGTGGGGCTGTACTGCTCGCAGAGAGGATTGTCCATGATGTAATCGTTCAGATCCTCATTGCTGCGCAGCTGAGCGGGGACGGTGTAGGCGCGATCCACTTCACAGACATCGGTAGGGACGATCTCTGGATAGCTCGGGGTTTGGCCCAATTCATAGAGACGCTCATTGAGGCGGTCAGTATAGAGCTGACGCCCAGCTTCTATGCCGGCCTCATATGCGGATTTCTGCCTTGTGACCTGTCGGTCACAGAGCCCCACCTCTTTAAGAGACTTAAGAGCTGGCATCGGCTCATTCTTGACGCCGGTGCGAATCCCCTCCTCCCACCAAAACTCATTTCCCTCTCGATCAGTTTCGAACTCTGTACCATCCAGAGGGTTCCTTGCCTTGAGCGCGCTGATCTCTCCCTGAGCTGCGACTGTGGCTCGATCCAAGATAGAGCGGCAATCCTCTAAGCCATCCTCTTCAGGCTCAGGAGCTAGAAAGGGGCAGAGAGTGTTAGACTTGGGAAGGATATAGCCATTTTCATCAAGATCCCGACTGTAGCGCCAAGAGCCTCCTTGAGAGCCCAAGAGCAGGTTGAGCTGATCTCCATAGCTGCGTTTCCCGAGACGCAGCCCCATCTTGATGGCTTGGCGCTTGATGGAGATCTCCTTGAGGCGGGTTGAATCCAGATCATCCTCTCGAAGCCACTCTCCATCAGGCTGCTTCCCCTCCCCATCAACGTCTCCACCCCCAGCTACTTGACCAGCGGCGCCCTCCTCAGAGGGAGGCTTCTCTGTTCCCTCAGGATCGGAAGTAGCGGTGGTACAGCCACAGAGAAAAACAAAGGCTAAGCCGATGATCGTGTTGAGGTTCATATAATCTCCAAGTCGACTCCATCCGGCAGGGTATTGCAAAGCCTGTCCCCTCTTCCAGTCCCTCTTGATCCGATATTTGCCGTAGGAATAGAGACCTCTGAAGCACAGAGATGAGACAGGGATGTCTCACTCGTATAAAGCTCCTGCAGCCTCCCCATTTTGATATAAAGGTCTCCAAGAAACCATGAGGAGGTGCATATGCGCACAAGCCTAGCGACCCTGCTGCTTCTTTTAGCGCTCCCCGCAGAAGCCTCGGTACGAAAGCTAAGCCTGGGCCAGCTCAGTCGGATCTCTGAGACGGTGATCCTGGCTCAGGTCGTTGAGCAGAGTGTAAGACGACAAGATAAGCCCCTGAAGATCCACACCGACACAACTTTTGAGATTGAGCGGGTGATCATCGGCGTCAAGATTGAGGGCCGTGTCACTCTATCTCAGCTTGGTGGGAGCAAAGGAGAGGGCGCTGATCGTATGACCCAGAAGGTTTGGGGGGCGGCAAAGTTCGAACAGGGAGAGCGGGTCCTGCTCTTCTTAGAGCGCAGCTCTGCAGGGAGCTTGGTCGTAGCGGGTATGGCTCAGGGTAAGTTCAAGATCTTGAAAGATCCCAAGACGGGTGAGGAGTGGGCGAGCCGAGATCTCTCTGACATCTACCTAGTGGGCGACTCTGGGGCGGTACGAACCTTCGCTTGGATCCCTCCTGATCCCAACCATATGCGCCTTAAAAGCCTCATTCAGTTGTTGAGGCGCGAGCTGCGACCCGAGCCTCTGAGGGAGGGAGTACGATGAGACTCAACTTTAAGATTCTGGCTCTTCTTCTCTTCTGGGGACAGGGCCAAGCCTTTGTAGAGATGGGGGTCAAGTGGGAGATCAGCCCTGGTCAAGAGATCCCCTATATTGTCAACCATACCCTTACAGAGGATGTGGAGGATGAGAAAGCCTTAGAGGCCGTTCAGCTCGGCTACGATGTTTGGACTTTGACCTGCTCTACGATGAAGTGGCACTTCGACGGTCGCACAGACAACAGCGGTTGGGGTGAGGGAGATGGCTATAATGTGGTTACTTGGCGGGAGATGAATTGGGGGGACTCCTCCGCTGCCTTGGGAATCACCGCATCAAGTTGGAACTCCAACAACATCATGCAGGATGCAGATATCAAATTTAATGGTGAGCACCATGAATGGGGCACTGATGATGAGAACCTCGGTGGAGGGCGCTTGGATATCGCCAGTGTGGGCGCTCATGAAGCAGGGCATGCCTTGGGCCTGGACCACAGCGAGGTAAACATGGCCACGATGTGGCCCACCTATATCGGCGGCACCTTGGGCCGCTCCTTGAGCGCCGATGATATCGAGGGGGCCTGTACGATCTATCCCTCTGGCGGTGAAGTCCCAGAGCCGGTGGAGGATCCGATCCTAGAGCCAGGGACAGCGGAGTTTGGAGATGACTGCGCAGCGACCCGCTGTATCGATGGCCTCTTCTGTCTCAATGATGGCTTTGACCTCTACTGCAGCCAGAACTGTGAGCCGGGGAGTGAAGTCTGCGGTGAGGGTTACTATTGCGCGAGGCTCTCAGCCAACAGCGGAGCCTGCGCACGAGGAGACGCGCCGACGACAGATCTGGCCGCCTTTGGAGATCTCTGTGAAGGAGCTGCTTCCTGCCAACCGGGCCTGAGCTGTGTAGAGGACGAGGAGCATGGGGGGAGCAACTACTGTACAGGGCGCTGTGCTGGAGAGGGGAGCTGTCCCAGATATTATAATTGTGGTGCTCAGAGCAGTGCTGACAATCTCTGCCTGAGGGGAGAGGGGGCGATGGGTGGTCCTATGCCCAGCTTTGGTAACCCCTGTACCGAGACAGGGCTCTGCGCTCATGGCTTCTTCTGTTTTCGCGACAGCCTAAACTACGATCAGATCACGGGCGATCCTATCGACTACTGCACGCTCCCCTGCGATGAGGGGGTGTGTGATGAGGGTTACCGCTGTATCGAAATCCAACCTGAGGGCTCTGGCAGCGCCTGTCAGAAAAACCCCGCACCGGGAGACAGTCGGATGGGTGATCAATGCTGGGTCGATCCTGAGGAGCCTTGGAAGAACCCCATCTGCGCCAACAATCTGCTCTGTATTGGCTATGAGTTGGGTGACGATCGCGTGGAGGTCCCTGGTCATTGTACCAAGAGCTGTGAGCCTCAGGATTGTTGCCCCTCTGGCTGGGGCTGCCAAGAGATCACTCCAGTCAGAGGGCTGTGTGTTCAAGGAGTTGAGTCCAACCCCGCTTTTGCTTGTGAAGGGGAAGGAGGGGCCGGTGGCGAAGATGGATCGGCAGGGGCTGGTGGCGGGCCTGAGGTTGAACTCGACGCAGGCTCACAGGAGGTCGATGCGGCATTGCCTGAAGAAGAGGAAGAGAGTGGAGGAGGTGGTGAGGGCTGCGCTCAGAGCCCTAGAGGCGATCCTAGAGCCCTACTCCTTCTACTCTTCCCACTCCTCCTCTTGAGCCGCCGTCGCTCAAGCTGATCTCAATTCAAGCCGATTTTGAATTAGATGTTGTCGCTGAGATTTTGGACGGTTGTTTTTTCAAGATTGTTAAGTCACAGGAAGGATTGAGCAGGGATACCTGCTGGATTTAGAGCTGACTGATCTATATTACTCAGGATTATGTTATGAATTTGTACAATCAAGCCGATAACCCATGAAAATCATTAAGTTTCAATGGGTTGTTCGCTGAACCGTGCAAGTTCTATATATAATCGAAATGATATATTGATTATCATTTTTCGTACAGTCGGCTATGTTAAGTTTAATAGTTCTGCGAGAAAATTACATAGGAGTGCTTGAATGTTTCGAAACCATGAGAGACTCTTTCGCCGCTTTCTCCTAAGCTTTGATTTGGCGCTCATCTACTGGGCCTTTCAGATCAGTCTCGAATTGCGCCAAAATATAGCATTTTGGAGAGGCTTCTCCGGGTGGTTACCTGCTTGGCTTGAAGCTCCTTTGAGCCAGCTCTCTCCTCTAGAGAACATCGCGGGTTATGATCTGCTCCTCCTGGCGCTGCTGCCCATCTTTATACTGATCCTTCACCTGATGAAGGCTCAAGACTTCCGATGCTCACTCCGGGTTCAGACGTTGCGCCAATTGAAGATCGTAGGTCTGATGGCCGCGCTGTTGATCAGCACCATCTTCCTCTTCAAGCTGACCTTTATAGCCCGCTCTCAAGTTTTCCTCTTCGCACTCCTCAGCTTCCTTATGCTCAGCCTGGGACGCATCGGCTTGATGAACCTCTTAGCTCAACTGCGCCGGAAGAGGATGGATGGGCATCGTGTCTTGATACAGGGTGCGGACTCTGGGGCCCTCGCTTGTGGTCAAGCTTTGAGCAGCTTTCACACCTGGGATCTCAAACTCTTGGGTTATTTGAAGGGCAAAGAGCCTCCAGATCCTGAGGCTCAGCCTCTCTTTGAGCAACCCTTGGCGGAGTTCTTGGACCATCACCCTGTAGATGAGGTTGTTTTTGTATTGGGAGAGAAGCCGATTGACTCAGAACTCTTAGACGCCTGTCACCTTCGAGGTGTGGATGTCTCCCTCACCCTGCCTAAGCTCCCCTCCTGGGATGGTCAATTCTCTGTTCGCAGCTTTGATGGTTATGAGCAACCCCTCCTCTCTTTACGACGAACTCCTTTAGGAGACTTCAGCATGACCATCAAGAGCCTCAGTGACTTCCTAGGAGCGCTCTTAATGTTGCTCATTTTCAGTCCTCTGATGCTCTTTACTGCCATGGCGATCAAATTTGGTTCTAAAGGGCCAATTTTCTTTAAACAGGAGCGCTGCGGTCGCAACGGGCGACGCTTCCAAATGTATAAATTCCGCTCCATGTGCCAGGATGCTGAAGCTCAACGAGCCCAACTTGAGGCTTTCAATGAGATGGATGGGCATGCTTTCAAGATCGCCAAAGATCCCCGTGTCACCTCGGTAGGACGCTTTCTTCGCCGCAGCAGCATCGATGAGCTGCCTCAACTATTCAATGTCTTGATGGGAGATATGAGCCTGATTGGTCCCCGTCCCCCGTTGCCTTCAGAAGTGGAAAATTATGAAGCTTGGCAGCGTCGGCGCCTCTCCATGCGGCCTGGACTCACGGGACTCTGGCAGGTCTCAGGGCGAAATCGCCTGAGCTTTGAACGTTGGATGGAACTCGATCTTTGGTATATCGATCACTGGTCCCTCTGGCTAGATTTGAAGATTCTCTTTAAAACCATACCTGCTGTGTTTATGGGTTCTGGGAGCTGAGATGTCTTCTGTAGAGATTCTAGGGATGCGGGTTAGGGTAGGCACTCTGGAGGAGATCAGAGAGCAGATCGCGAGCTGGGCTGAGCAGGGCTTGGGGCGCTCTGTCTGCGTCTCTAATGTCTACACCTGTATGCAGAGCGTGGACAGCGCTGAATATCGCAGGTTGATCAACACCGCCGACCTCTCTGTCGCTGATGGTCGCCCCATCCTCTGGGCTCAGCGCCTCTTGGGGGCTGAGGGGGCTGAGCAGATCCGCGGTTTGGATCTCAGCGTGGCGGTCTGTCAGGAAGCCGCTAGGCGAGGTCTCAAGCTGGGCCTCTACGGAGGGACCCCTGATTTTCTAGAGCCCCTCACTCAGACTCTCCAAGAGCGGGCTCCCGGTTTAGAGGTGGTCTGCGCCATCTCTCCCCCCTTCCGTCCTCCAACCGAAGAGGAGGATCGAAGCTATGTAGAGGAGATCATCCGCTCAGGAACTCAGATCCTTCTAGTGGGCATCGGCTGCCCTAAGCAGGAGCGCTGGATGGCAGCTCATCGTGATCGTTTGCCCTGTGTGATGCTGGGCGTCGGCGCTGTCTTTGACTTCCTCAGCGGACGCAAACCTGAGGCACCACGTCTGCTCCAACTGATGGGCTTAGAGTGGCTTTTTAGGCTCCAGAGTGAGCCCCGCCGTCTCTGGCGGCGCTATCTGATCCAGAACCCCCGCTTTCTCTGGCGCTTCTCAAAACAGTATTTTAAGGGGTGAGCAATCGATTCTAGGGGGAGGGGCAGAGAAACTCTCCTTGGTGGAGGGTGTAGTTCTGTATCCCTTCCTGATTTTCGCTGCGTTGGAGGAGCAATCGTCTTCCGTTGAGGAGCCCCAACGCCAGATCTGGGGTTGCCTCTGAGACCAGAACTTCCTCAGAGGAGATGCCCGCCCCCTCTGCGTTATAGAGCCGAAGCTTGATCTGCTCCTCCATTCGATCAAACCAAGCGATGAGCAAGGCGCTGCCGTCCCAGAGGAGATCAGCTCGCTGTACGTTGTTTGCGATAGGAAAGCTGGGTCCCAAGCTACCATCAGATTCCATAAACATGAGTTTTAGATCGCCGAGTGCATTTATATATAGAATAGCAACTTGATCTCCTACTCGTTCAAGTTCAGGAGAATGAGCGTTTTCTACAGAGTGAATGCGCTGAGAATAGCCGACACGGTCTAATTTAATCATCACCAGTCGATTTTCGTCTGAGTTTTCACTTTCCCAAGCGAAAACAGAACTATACTGAGCTGACAACCCCCTGGGGTTCGATATAGAAACACCAATACCTGCTGTATACATAACCCTTGCTCTCCAATTAAGGTTGCTATGGGCTACTTTAACATCATTGCCATCAATCCATACCGCTTCTAGTCCATTTCTAGATGCAAATAAAAACGAACCATGGAAATCATCACCACTATCCAAGATAGTTCGATCTATAGCTAAATCATTCAACGTCGGTAGCAGCATATCTTCGGCGACCAATGACAAAACTGGGATGTTGTTAAAACGGAGAATTCGGCTACTTTGCATTTCACCTTCAAATCTAACCTCAGATCTTTCTGTCCAAAGAATTCCTATGTCATTTTCATCGACAGCTACAGATGGCGACCTTTGTTTTGGTCGATTTGATAGTTGCAGTTCTGTGGTCACGTTTTCTCTTGTCAATCCAAGTTTTATGACAGGATCTTCATCTGAAGCCTCCATGAACACCGAAACAATCAGCGGATCTGCCTGAAATGAATCGATATCACATCGGGAATCTTCCCTTACCTCATCTAATTCAGTGATGAAAGAGATCGGTTCTTGATCGAAAATCAGGGATTCGTCTATGAGTCCATCGCAGTCATCGTCGATTTGATTGCATGTTTCTAGCATTTGGTTTGGATTTGGATTTATGCAAAGCAGCTCAGCATTAATACATTGCTGAAACCCGAAGCATTGCTCCGTTCTACATTCTACACGGTCGATATCATCAATCAAACCATTGCAATCATCATCGATTCCATTGCAAATTTCAGGGATTCCTTCAGAAGGAACGCATGTTTGAACTGAATTTATGCATTCAAAATGCCCCTCAGCGCATTTCCCCTCTGCTTCTGCTATACATGGTGTATTTTCCCATCCTTCATCAGAGTCATCGATTTCTCCATCACAATCTTCATCCAAACCGCCCTCACACCTCTCACTGCTGGGCACTACTTGACCAAAGCAGTCTTCCCAAATCCCATCGACACATCTCTGCTCGCCACCGGTACATAATCCAATTTCAGCAGTTCCGTCCGGTCCAGAATAGCAGTCCTGCTCATTGCCACTATTGCAATCGCAACCATTATTGGGGTTATTATCGCAATCCTCATCATTATTCCCAGCGCAATCTTCAATTAATGGAGCAACATCACCGACACAATCATCAGACCATTCGCCATTTACGCAATATTCCGTGCCGAATTCGCAAATTCCAATGCCTGCTCTTGTAGGATCAAAACCATAACATTGTCTTCCAAGCTCTTCGTCAACCATACCGTCACAGTCATCATCAAATCCGTTGCATTCTTCAGGTTTCGGTGGAATAGAGCCGGAACAACTACTCCAGATGCCGTCACTGCAAGTTTTTGTGCCGAGAGCACAAATGCCAATTTCAGCATGCACTTCGCCATGGATATAACACTCTTCGAAGAGATTTTCATCCGTATCTCCATCACAATCGTCATCAACGCCATTGCATATTTCAGATATAGGCCCAGTTTCGCCGATACACTCATCGAGGAATACTCCATTTTCGCAAAATTTAACACCGGAATGGCATCTTCCAGTGTTTAATGTAGCATTTTCAAAGCTATAACACCCTTGATTTATTTCTTCATCAGTCTCTCCATCACAATCATCATCTTGGTTGTTGCATATTTCAACCTCAGGCAGAATTTGACCTTCACATTCGCCCCATAACCCCAAATGGCAAATTTGTTGACCATGAGTACATATGCCAACCATATCTGTTCCATCTGGACCCGAATAACATTCTTGTTGTTCTAAATTTCCACATTCACAACCATCATCAACCGCATGATTGCAGTCTTCATCGGCAATTCCGTTGCATATTTCATCTGTTGGGCCGATCGCTCCTTCACAAACGGAAAATTGCCCTTCGTTACAAACACTAATACCGTTCCTGCAAATCCCAACACCTGGAATTCCACCCAGTGAATCTCCCAAAATATCACTATAGCATTCAACGACTATGTTTTCATCAACGTCACCATCGCAATCATCATCTAGGTTATTGCATTCTTCGTTTGTCGGATAATTTGCACCAAGACAAATACTCCAGTTACCTAGATTACAATGCTGTATTCCCACATTACATACCCCTATTCCCGGAGTTCCGCCCATGTCGACGTTATAACACTCTCTTTCAATATCTTCATCGATTTGATTGTTGCAATTGTCATCTAAGCCATTGCAGACCTCCTCTTCAGATGGTTGAGTTGCTAAAGCATTACATATTACTCCTTCACCATTTGGGTTGCAGATTGTGATTCCGTTGTTCCTACAAACACCTAGACCAGAAGAACACTCAAATCCTAACTCGAAATCTTCATCGATACTCCCGTCACAATCATCATCAAAACCATCACAGAGTTCTTCATCATGAGGATAAATAGCATTTTCACAACCGCTCCAGATTCCATTATCGCAGCGGAACTCTCCACTTTGACAAAGCCCAGTTCCCGGTCTCCCACCCCGCCTGAAGTCGTAGCAGTGCTGTGTGGGGAGGTCATCAATGACTCCATTGCAGTCGTTGTCCTCTCCATCACAACGCTCAGGCTCGCAACCAGGAGGTAGACCGTCCGGCAGAGAGGGCAGATCTTCAAGTCCAGAGTCTGAGCTTGTATCCTGAGTTTCAAGGTCTGCCTCAGAATCGGGGCTTGTATCCTGAGTTTCAAGATCTGCCTCAGAATCGAGGCTTGTATCCTGAGCTTCAAGATCTGCCTCAGAATCGAGAAGCTCAAACTCAGGAAGCGGGTTCTCCGTCAAGCGTTCAGCAATCTCGGAGAGATCCTGAAGGACTCTGTCTCCAAAATCCTCTCTCTGATCTAAGAACCCCATGCTGTCCAGAGGAGGTCCCCACTCCTCGAGGCCCGATTCTCCAGGCTTTGGCCCAGCCTCTTCTCCGATGACAATCACACAGATGCCACCGACGCAGGCTCCAGGTATGCACTCAGAGTCCTCTTCACAGCCTCCCCGAAGATCAGAGATACAACCAACCAAAGACAAGAAAGAGCAAAAAATAAGATGGAGTTTGTGCATTCCCCCTCCCTAAATCGAGTTCCCTTTTTTTCTACCTTTAAAGTCGTCAGTGCTTCACTGCATATTTTCTCGGCCTTGCTGTTGAGGAGAAGCATGCGGGTTGATCATCCCCTCGCTAGAGTTCAGGGGGAACTGAGTGCTCTACAGCGCCTTACCGAGAGAGAGAGCGCGCTGCATCGCTTGGATCCACGCGGAAAGCTTCTGGTTCTTCTCCTCTACACTCTGCTGCTCAGCTCCTACGATCCCCAAAACCCAACAGCGCTCTTGCCGATGAGCCTCTTCCCATTCTCTCTCTTTATCTGGGCGGCTCTACCCCTCCGCCCTCTGCTCCTGCCCCTCCTCCTGGCCTCTCCTTTTGCTCTCTTTATGGCCCTGGGTGAGCTGTTCTTCGCTGAGAAGCTCTCTCTGGGCCTGCTCTCCTCCGCTTCGATTTTGCTGCGCTTCCTTTTTGGTGTCAGCGCGCTGCTCTGTATTTTGGCGGTGACAGGCTTTCAAGGGATCTGTCGTGGTCTTCAGGGTTTGAAGCTTCCCAAGATCCTGGTGACTCAGCTGCTCCTCAGCCATCGAGCCCTTCAGATCTTGCTCCAAGAGAGCCTCAGGGCCTCTAGGGCTCGCCGACAGCGAAGCTTCTCTGGACAGAAGTTAAGCTTAGAGCACCACGGGCGCTTTCTGGCCCAGCTCCTCTCTCGCAGCGTCCAGCGCGCTGAGCGGATCCAGATCGCTATGCGCTCCCGAGGTTTTAAAGGGCTGATGCCTCTACCCCCGCGCTCCTGGCGTTGGGCAGACAGCCTCTTCCTGCTCAGCTGGTCCCTCCTCTTCTCTCTGATGCGTCGCTGGGATCTGAGCCAACTTCTGGGAGATCTCTTCCTGTCATGAGCCATCACATCATCGAAGCTCGAGGGCTAGGCTACAACTATCCAGGCCAGGAAGCTGCGCTTGAAAAAATCTCTTTTCGTATCATCCATGGAGAGTCTGTCGCTGTCGTGGGCGCCAACGGAGCGGGAAAATCCACTCTCCTTCAGCTTATGGCAGGGGTGATTCTACCCAGCCAGGGGCAGATTCGAATCGGGGAGATCCCCGTTCAAGCCTCTACTCTGGAGTCTATCCGACGCAGCGTAGGCTTGGTTTTTCAAGATCCTGACGATCAGCTCTTCATGCCCAGCGTTGAGGAAGATGTGGCCTTTGGGCCACGCAATATGGGCCTGCCTGAAGAGGAGGTGGAGCGTCGTGTCTCTGAAGGTTTGGAGCAGGTGGGGGCTCTGGCTCTACGCAAACGATCACCACACCAACTCTCAGGAGGAGAGAAGCGCGCTGTGGCCATCGCTGCTGTTCTGGCTCCAGGCCCCGATATTTTGCTCTTGGACGAGCCCTCAGCGGGCCTTGACCCTCAGGCTCGCCACCGCCTCATCCAACTCTTGATGGGCTTTGATCACAGCAAAATCATCTGTACTCACGATCTCGATCTGGCCCTGGAATGCTGTCAACGTCTGCTGCTCTTGAAGAGGGGATCTCTCTGCGCGGATGGCCCCATCGATCTCCTAGGAGACGCCGCTCTGATGGAATCC
The DNA here is from genome assembly GCA_964384025.1 of uncultured Nannocystaceae bacterium. Classification (GTDB taxonomy): domain Bacteria; phylum Myxococcota_A; class Bradymonadia; order UBA7976; family UBA1532; genus CAYLJJ01. Next base: position 8,267 of record CAYLJJ010000020.1, on the reverse strand, counting down.
GCAGGCCTGATGCAGCCCCTTCGCCTTCAGGCCTGCCCTCGCTGCGGGAAGCCTTGATCTCTAAGGCACCCTCCGGTAATGAAAATCATGCTCAAGAGCTCCCACCCGAGCTTATCCCTGCTTCTCCTCGCGGGCTGTTTTATGGAGGGTCGCTGTCTCAGTGATGAGGATTGCTCTGGAGATAGTCTCTCTGATCCTGAGGGGTGCTGTCGCTATGAGCATGAAGCTGAAGAGGAGTGCTCAGAGAATCAACGCTGTCTGGAGCACCGCTGCCAATACGATGAGCGCTGCTTAGGCTGCGGAGCGCGCTTTCCTCAAGCGAAGGTGCGCCATGAACGGGGCGTATGTGAGATAGAGGGCTGCAAGTCGGGTTGGCTGAACCTCAACGAAGAGAGAGAAGATGGCTGTGAATATCGGTGACTGGGCATCCAGCGCCATCGGCTGCAGATGTTGTTCAGATGGCCTCTAAAAAGCGCATCGCTCTAGAGATGCTCTTGATCACCCTGGGCTCCTCTGCCCTGGGCCTGACCTTTAACCAGCTTCGAGAGGAGGGACTCCCTCTTCAAGCTCGCTACCCCTACGAGATCTTTATTCCCTGTCCTGATGCACGAACGGAGGTGGAGGCGATCAGCGTAGAGGAGGTCCCAAAAGAGGGGGTGCTCTTCTTGGATGCGAGATCCTCTAAGCGCTTTGAGCAGGGCCATATCCCTGGCGCTCGCTCCCTCCCTTATGATGACCTCTTTGATCCCCCTGAGGCGGAGATCAAAGCGCTGCTGAAGGCTCAGGCGCGGATGATCTTGGTCTATGGTGAGCTGGATGGCGCTTTGGACACTGGGCGGATGATGGCTGCAGATCTGGCAGCCAAGGGCCTCAGGGGGGTGCGCCCGCTGAAGGGGGGTGCTGAAGCTTGGGCGGCCTCGGGACGAGCCTTTGAGGGCCTCTTGGGCGAGGAGAGAGAGTGATGCGAGATCCCAAGGGCCTCTATCTCTGGTTGGCTCTGCCCGCTCGTATCTATCTGGGAGGGGTCTTCCTCTTTGCCTGTTGGTCTAAGATCCTTCAACCCGCTGACTTTGCCCTGAGCATCGCTACCTATCAGATCCTGCCCCTCTCTCTGATCAACCTGAGCGCGATCATCTTGCCTTGGCTGGAGTTGCTCGTGGGGTTGATGCTGGTCTTGGGGCTCTTTACGCGGGCCAACGCCCTCCTCTGTGCTGGGATGTTGCTGATCTTTATCGCCGCGATCTCCTCAGCCCTCTACTTCGACTTGCGCCTCTCCTGTGGCTGCTTCGCCTCAGGAGAGGCAGCTCATGAGATCAGCATGGTCACCATCTGGCGCGATCTGGCTTGGCTCTTGATCTCTCTCTACTTGGCCTGGAGCGGCGCTGGACGCTTGAGTCTAGACCGCCTGCTTGAAGGGAAGCGCTCATGAAGTCTGCTCTGTTCTCTTTGCTCCTATTCAGCCTCTCTGCCCAGGCAAAGATCCCCTGGGATCGTGTCGTCGGCGCCCCAGCTCAGGTGAGCCCTGAGCGCTACGCGGCAGCTGAAGAGATTCTTAAAGCGGAGTTCAGCTATCACGGCTGCCCAGAGAGCCTCGCCGCTTGTATCGCCAAGCCTGAGGGAGCCACAGCTCGGCGAGTGGCGGGGATGGTGCTGCGCCAACTTGATAAAGGCCGCAGCCCCCAACAGATCTCCAAGATGATCCTGGATCGCGCCAAATCTGCACACCCTCTCAAACCTGTGGATCTCAGAAGCAAAGAGGATGTCAGCCTGGGACCCAAAGAGGCACCCCTCACGGTGATCGAGTTTGCTGACTTTCAGTGCCCCTTCTGTCGTGTGGTCTCCCCGATGATGGAGCGGCTCACGGCCGCCTATCCAGGGAAGCTGCGCTTTGGTTTTCGCAGCTTCCCCATCAAAGGCCACGAGCGCGCTGTAGCGACCTCTCTAGCGGCTCTAGCAGCAGCTCAACAGGGCAAGTTCTTCCCCTATCACGATCTCCTCTACAAGAATCGCCATGCTCTCACAGATGAAGATCTCTTGGACTATGCCCGGAAAATTGGGCTGGATTTGGAGCGTTTTAAGGCGGATTTAAAAGACAAAGCTCTTCTCCAACGCATCCGCGAGGAGAAGCGCGAGGGGGCTCGCTTGGGAGTGGATCGCACCCCCACCCTCTTCTTCAACGGCAAGCGCCTCTTCCTCAAGGATCTGGACGAGGCGGAGCTGCGAGATCGCATCGAAGAGGAGCTTGAGCTGCTCGGACAGCTTTGATGTCAGCCCTTATCTCTTACTGCTGAGCTGTGCTCCTCGAGGAAGCTTTTTTAAGCGCCTGTTTTGTCTTCGGTGGGTTACGGAACCTCCCTATCGCTCAATATGAGTTCAGGTCTCTTTGAACAAGAAAGAGCAGACCACCAAATCCGGCGAACCCAGAAGCTGGCCTTAATTGGAAAAGTGTTCCAGATAAGGCCATCCTTCCATCGTCTTGACGAGCCGGTCAAGGTGCGAAGCGGACGGTGTCATCTCCCGATTTTCCTCTGGGACAAAAAACCTTTGTGTTACGAATTCTTACAACTTTTTGAGTCCTGTGCTCGCCCCAATGTCGAACTCGTGACAACCTTCCATCGGTCCCTCTTTTTGGCTGTGGTTTTGGTATCGCAACCTCCACATACCAAGAGGGGGGATCTTCTTCGCTCTCTAAACCATCTCCATCCGCCATGGCGGACGGGCACCCATATTTTTTGGCGTACAACAAATTATATCGACGCTGTCTTGAACAGCTGGTGGAACCGTGATCAAAACTGAACAGTGACCCCTTTGCTCCTGGCCCGCTCCTCTGGGCTCAAAAATCATGAGCCATCGAGTTCTGATCGTCGAGGATGAACGCAACTATCGCCAAGTGTTGGCGATGATGCTGATGGATCTTGATCTGGAGATCTTGGAGGCAGAGGATGGCCTCGCGGTTCTTGAGCTGCTGGAACAGACAGAGATCGATCTGATCATCAGCGATATACAGGAGCACGACAACGAAGACGTGGGCGGTAGAGCAGGCTCAGGGGGGGAGCTGGCCAACTTGATGGAGCGGGCGGTGATCCTCGGCGAGGGGGTGCAGCGACCTTTCGCTACCGCTTAGAGAAGCTCAAAATCTAGGGCGCCGAGCGCAGCGCCTTAATCTGGCTCTCCAGATGAGCTGCCAAGTCAGGATCCAACTCTAGAGCGCGCTCTAAATCCTTGAGCGCCTCTCGGCCTTGGCGCTGCTTAAGCCCCCGGGCGGCCAGGGCCAGGGCCAGGATCGCCTTAGCCTGCTCTTTTAAGAGAGGAGAGGCGCGGCGCTTACTCCGAACCTTCTCCAGGGCCTTGATCGCCACGCTGAACTCTCGCTTGCTGATCGCCTTGTGGGCCGCCGCATAGGCTTTGCCTCCCCACAGCCCCTTGAGGCTCTGAGGAGGAGCACCCGCGGCCACCGCCTCAGCGCGACCCAGAGGGTTGAGCTTATCCAGATAGAGCTTGATCTCTGTGTCCCGCCCATCTTGGACCCAGACCTGAGTCTGCCCCTTTAAAAAGAAGTAGCGACTGCGACGCCCCGCCGCGCTGGAGACCGCCACAGGCCGCCCCAGCTTCGCCTCCCCTTCCAGCTTAAGCAGGATCCGCATAAGGGAGTAGCCTGGAGGCCCAGCGTCAGCGTTGAACCTCAGGCTGGCTGTCGCCAGCTTGCCATCCAGAAAGCTAAACTCCGCCTCAGAGGGGCTGAGGAAGCAGCGCTGCTCTGCTTGGCATTGATAACTCAGGTGGCGGAGGCGCCCTTGGCCTTCAGGGCCAAGCCACTTACCCTGCTGCTCACCGATGGGAGCATAAGCCGCTTTGACCGCCTTGATCTTCATCCCTGGCTCAACGCCAAAGATGGGGAGGAGGAGGATCAGAAACATAGATAGGCCGCCATGCAGCTGAACTGATCACCCTGTAGATCCAAGCCTGAAGCGATGCAATCTATTCGAGCTTGATCATAGACCCCTGAGCAGGCGTCAATATGCTCTTGCAGCCTGGAATCGACGCAATCTTGGATCGTCTGCTCCACGGTGCAGCTCCCTCCAGCGCCGACAAAGCAGTTAGGCAGGATATTGAGATCACAGTTGACTGTCTGAACACAGTTGTGCAGGTTCCCCGCGGTGAGCTCATCCCCTCGCATCACCGCTGCCCGACATTTGCCCATACAGAAAGCCTCCTCAGAGTAACCCTCAACCACCGGATCACAGGCGGCGGTCAGCGCGCAGGCTTCAGCACACTCTGGAGGCTCAGGCACCACCTCCGGATCGAGGCAGAGGAGCTGAATATCCTGACAAAGTAAGCCCTCAGCGCAGAAGGCACGGGCATAAGTCTCCCCGCTCTCCTCACAGCCACGCTCACAGATGAAGGGATCGAGGCCTGGCTGACACTCCGCCTGAGCCTGACAAAGGCTCAGACAAGCTGGGCCAGCGACCGGCACCTCTATGCCCATACATTCGGCCACTACAGCGCAGCCTGCATCACGACGCTTGGCCCGAGAGGCACAGGCGAAGGGCTCTGGATCCTGAGCAAACTCCTCAGCACAGCGCGCCTCACACTCCTCTTCCACTAAACCGCAGCCCTCAAGCAGGGCGCAGTGAGCGGGGCAGGGGTCCTCTACCGGAGCGAGACAGGCCTCATACTCCTCACAGGAGCCCTCGCGGCCCGCCTCAAGGAGGCACTCCACCCCCACATCAAAGGCCATGCTCTCTTCCAGCAGACCACCCCCAGGGGCGCAACTCAAAAGGCAGCTCTCTATGTCGGGCTCCTCTAAACATTTCTCTCGATAAACACAGTAGATTTGGCAGGGCTCTCCTGCTTGATACTCTCCCTCCATACACTGGCGACGCTGCGGACAGCGACCCGCAGAGAGGGTACAGGAGAGGTTCTCCAGGTAGCTGCTGGGCATATCTAGATGAGCATCATCACAACTCTGGATGCAGTTTGCAGGCTCAACACCACAGGGTTCCAGCTCCGCGCAGAGGAGAGCGCAGTCAGGCCGGGCCGGAGGCAAACAGTTCAGCAAGCTTTCACAGCTCCCCCCCGCCTCTAAGCAGCTCAACTCTCCCTGGGTTCGACGACTGGAGAAGCTGCCATCACAGGCCTCTAAGCAACCCTCCAAGGACAGCTCACACTCTTCACGCCGCGCGCAAGCGAAGTCACAGCGCCGCTCAGGACTGGCCTGGATCATACAGAGGTCCAGATCATCGCAGCTCTCCGCGCTCAAGCAGGGGACCTCAGCTTGGAGTCGCCCTCGCTCAGCGCCGATCACCAAGGCGGCGCGGCACTGGGTGTCACAGTCGATGGCGGGTAGATCCTGGGGGAGCAGATCACAGAGGGCCTGCAGTTGGCAAATCTCCGTACAAAACTCTCCAGGGATGATGGGATCCTCTAGGCAACTCCAGAGGCCCTCACACTCTCCTGAGATCCCCTCCTGAAGGCAGCTCATACTCTCCTCACTGGAGCGGCAGATGAGCGCCAGGGCGGCTTCCTCGCACTGTTCCTCATCAAAAAAACCGCAGGCGTCCGCTTCACAGAGGGGACTGGGATCGACCTCAACGCAAGGCTCAATGCCTAGGCAGGCTGTATGAGCCTCACACTCTTCTTCCGCCGCGTTGTGGCAGTCACGTAGATCCCGAGCGTGCTGAACCTGGATGGGATCCATTCCTTCTAGAGCGTTAAGACACCCCAGGGTACAGGCGATGGAGTCCAACTCAGGATCACAGCTCTGCTGATAGATACAGCTCTGGTGGCAGGCTGGAGCTTGGTTCTCCAAGAGGCAATTTTGGACCATAAGGGTGTCACAGCTGCCCTCATCCACTGCGGAGGAGCCACAGACCCGGAGAGGGTAGGAGAGGGTGTTGTCCTCACAAGCAGCAGCGCACTCCTCCCGCTCTGGGAGAGGCAAGCTGAACTCTGAATCGCAGGCGATCAACGCCTCACAAACCGCATCACACTCAGGCAGAGGGCGGCTGGGCATGATGCACTCCTCCAGACGGGGGCACTCCCAAGTCAACTGGAGACAGGAGAGATAGCTCCTCCAAGCTTGAGAGAGCGCGGCTCCTTCACAGGCATCCATACAGCCTGCCTCCCCCTCACTTGGCCACTCACTCTCCAGAGCGTCACACTCAGCGTAGATCTCGCAGACATCTTCACAATCCTCAACATCTCTCAGGGGAGGTGGCTCCGGTTCGCTGTCGATCTCAGCATCCTGCCCCTCTCCCCCTGTATCTAGAGTCTCCGCCTCGCCTGTGTCGGTGGTGGATTCATCTGCATCATCAAGGCTTGCATCCATAGGCCGCTGAGGTACATCAGGGAGGGCCTCATCTCCGCTCTCGCTGTCACAACCCAAGACACTCAACAGGCTGAGCAGCCCCATCAAGGCAAAAGATCTGCTCATAACTCTCTCTCCAAACTTCTAGGATCGGCGCAAGGTATACTCGCTGGCAGTGGAGATACGCCAACCCCTACCCACAGAGGGCAGGATTTTTCCCCAGAATCTCCTTAAAAATGCTTCCTGACGGGCTTCCGTGATAGAAGCCCCAAAAATTCAAGAGACCTTTAGTAAGAGAGAGAGCAGAGCCTATGCTGGACCTCAAGCTGCTTCGACAACAGCCCGACCTCATTCGCGACCTCTGTCAGCGTCGAGGCGCTCCGGTGGACGTGGATCGCCTCTTCTCTCTGGATGAGAGTGTTCGTCAATTTCAAGCGGAGACAGATGAACTTAGACACAGGCGCAAGAAGCTCTCAGGTCCCGAGGCGCGCGAGCAGGGTCGCGCCATCAAGGAGCGGCTTCAAGCTCTAGAGCGGCGCCTCAGAGAGGCGAAAGAGGAGCGGGAGGCCCTCTGGGTAAGGGTCCCCAACCTGCTCTCCGACGAGACCCCTATGGGGCACTCTGATGAGGAGAACGTGGAGATCCGACGCTGGGGGACTCCTCTTGAGTTGGGCTTTAAACCACGGACCCATGAAGAGTTAGGGGAGCTGCTGGATATCCTGGATCTCAAGCGTGGATCGCGGGTCTCTGGGCACGGCTTCTTCTACTGGAAAGGGGATGGAGCGCGTCTGGCGAGGGGGATGTTTCAGCTTGCTTTGGATCTCCTGGCCAAGGAGAGCTTTGTGGAGATGTTTACGCCGGTCCTTACCCGAGAGTTTAGCCTCTTTGGAACCGGCTACCTGCCCTTCTTTGAGGATCAGGTCTATCGCATCCAGGGTGAGGACCTCTGCCTCATCGGGACCTCCGAGCAGACCCTTGTGGGCTATCACGGCGATGAGATCCTGAAGGCGGAGCAGCTGCCGCTGAGATACTGCTCCTACTCCCCCTGCTTCCGTACCGAGGCAGGGGCTCATGGTCGCGCTTCTCGGGGAGCTTTCCGAGTTCATCAGTTCCACAAGGTGGAGCAGATCGTCTTCTGTCGCCCAGAGGAGTCTGAGGAGTGGCATCTCCGCTGTCTTCAGAATGAAGAGGCGATCATGCAGGCCCTAGAGCTGCCCTATCGCTTGGTCAATGTCTGCGTGGGTGACCTGGGGCACCCAGGCTATAAGAAGTACGACATTGAGGCTTGGTTCGCGGGTTTTGGAGCCTACCGTGAGACCCACTCCAACACCAACCTCCTTGACTACCAGAGCCGCCGTACACGCATCCGCTATCGCGACGGCAAGCGAATGGTCTTTCCTCACACCATCTCTGCGACCATGATCACAGATCGCGCTCTCTATGCGGTCTTGGAGAACAACCAACTGGAGGATGGTCGAGTTCATGTTCCTGAGATCCTGCGACCTTTCATCGATGGCCGCGAGTTTCTACAGCCCCATCCCTGAAACTGCGAGCTGAGCCTCTTCTGAGACACCGCAATTCTTCTGCAATCGATCTAAAGTTCTTGATACCCTGCCAAGGATTGGAGGCCCCATGTCTGAGCATGAAATCCGCCGCATCCTCATGGAAGTTTGCAAGCAGTTTGATCAGCGCAGCCGCGCGCTCCTGAGCCAGGGCGCTAGAGCGGCCCTCCCAGCAGTCCTGGGGGTTGGCGTCGCTGTCTCTGTAGGAGGCTGCGATGATGAGGATGAGGGTGACAACCAGGCTGAGGTCTCTGTCTATCAAGATGGCGGCCAGAGCGATATGGGGCCTCAGCCGGAGTATATGGCTCCAGATATGGGGCCTCAGCCGGAGTATATGGCTCCAGATATGGGGCCTCAGCCGGAGTATATGGCTCCAGATATGGGGCCTCAGCCGGAGT
>CAYLJJ010000019.1:0-75360 GCA_964384025.1 uncultured Nannocystaceae bacterium | reverse complement strand
TTGTGTGTATTTTTTTTTTTGTTTGTTTTTGTTTTTGTGTTTTTGTTTTTTTTTTTGGTGGTGGGGGTGGGGGTGGTGGTGGCGGTGGCGGCGGTGGTGGCCTTGGAGGCAGAGCGGGCAGCGGTGCAGGAGGCTCCTTTGCCCTCTTCCTCTCAGCTGCCTCTCCCAACGTAAACCATTGTGAACTCAGCGCGGGTGATGGAGGACGAGGAGGTAATGGGGGTCAGGGTGGCTCAGGGGGCAATGGCGGCGGTGTTGGTGCAGGTGGCGGTGGCGCCGATGATGCTCGAGGTGGTGGTCAAGGAGGCAGCGGCGGTCGTGGTGGAGATGGAGGCTGTGGTGGTGGCGGCGCGGGTGGTGCTTCCTTCGCCATCTATCGCGCTGAGGGCTCCGATCCTGTGTTGGGAGACAACACCCTAAACTTTAGCCAAGGGGGTCCTGGTGGCTCCAGCTGTGGTCATGCAGGGGTTCAAGGCGCCAGCGGGCCACTTTTTTAAAGATCTCCCTGAACCTGAGCCGCTGAGAAGAACGCGGCCACCTCTCCACGCAGTAGAACCTCCAGCTTCTCCAACGCACGACGCAGATCCCCTGCTGAGAGACAGATCCAACTCACAGGCGCTGAGATCAACGCCTCCAGGGGAAGGAGGAGCGCCGGGCTGCTGTGACCTGGAGCGGGGTTCATATCCTCAGCGGGGAGGCGGAAGCGGCTGATCCCGATAGAGAGCGTAAAGCTGGGAGGACTATGTTGGCGGTGGAAACGCAAGAGCTGGTAGCTCTCTCCTTCGAAGCGCTCGTAGTCCAAGTTGAACTCCTCGCTCAGAGAGCGCCCCAGACAGGGAGAGAAACCCGGAAGCGCCCGGCGGAGGAGAGCGCTCAGGGCAGCTTTAAGATCAAAAGCGGGTGTAGGTCGCCCTCTGCGCCAGAGCCAGAGGCGCAGGGCGATGGGTTCAAAACCGGGAGCCTGTATAGGCTTAAGGCTGCCTTGAACAGCTTCAAGGGCGACCTTAAAACCAGCCCGGATCTTTAGATATCGCTGGCCTCGTTCACTCTCTAGGGCGGGGCCCTCGAAGCTCCAAGGGCTTGCTGGAAAGCGCGAGGCCAGCCGAACTTGAGTCTCTTGAGCGAGGAGGGAGTCGGGATCATCAGCCTCCAGTTGGAGGCGTAGACGATCCAAGCTCCGCCGTCCCTCTCGACAGATCCAATATCTCCCCTCCAATGCTTCTCCCAACTGGAGGCCACTCCAGGCCCAACCCCAATCTCCAGGATCAGGCTCTGAGGCCAAGAGCGCCTCAGCTTGATTCAAGCTGAGAGAGGCGCCTGCCTGACTGTAGAGGCCAAAGCGAGGGGCTCCGATGAGCCGCAGCTGAGGGAGCAGGGCTTCAAGCTGCTCCACAGGCCCGGAGCAGCGCAGCTCCAAGCGCTCAGGCTGAAGCCAGTCGATCCAGGCGCTGAGGAGCTGTTCCTTGAGTCCCGGCTTTTGCCGTGCCTCAGCTTGGCTCAAGAGGAGTCGGGCGCTCAAGCTTCGTAAATGGGGGCTGGAGGTTGGAGGCAGCTCCTCTGGCGCACGGGCGTTAAAGGCCAAAGCCAGAGCTGAGGTCTGAAGGTCAAAACGCTGAGGACGCTCCCCTTCCAAGCCAAACCTGATCTCTCCCCGCTCTCCCCACAGAGAGATCCATCCTCCCCTGAGCCCCCACAACAGCTCCAGTGAGCGGGGGCGATGCGCGCTCAGGCTTATCCAAGCGCCTGGATGCTCAGGACAGCAGCGCTTAAGGCCCTGAGAGTTCTCCCAACGCAGCCAAACATCAAGGCGCTTCCGAGGCTCTTCAAAGCGCTGTTGGCCCCAGCGGAGGGCCTCGGCAAGGCTCAAGGCTCTGGGGAGCAGGCGCAGCTCCTGGACAAGTGACAAGGGGCTACTGAAGTGCTGTGGAGAGGGGCGCTCTAGGGACCTCTCCAGGCTCTAAGGCGGCTTGATTGATCAGCATCAGGAGGGTGTTGAGCAGATCCAGATTAAGGAGCGCCTCTGGAGGCAGGGTCTCAGGATCACCCTCCTCAAAATTTAGGGCGCAGTGAAGGAGCTGCTCTCCTTGCCGCAGCGCGGGGCCATGGCTGCGGCAGATGATGGGACGCACAGGGTAGATATCGCATCGCCCTTCAGCGTTAAGGAAGCAGCAGCGCGTGGGCTCCTCTGAGCGGGCGCGTAGGAGGCTTAACAGAGCTGGGCGGGATTGAAGCCAAGCGCGGATATGCTTGATCTCCACTTGAAAAGCATTGCGTTCCAAACGGCAGCAGTCATCACAGCCAGGAGCACAGCGTAAGTGAGGGCGTTGTAACTCCTCAGCCAGGGTGATGAAGTTGTCTACCTTCTGGAGGAGGCTGGGATAGTCGCTCATGGGCTTTTGGCTTTACTTAATCTCGGGGAGGCTGAGCCATAAGATTTACAGAGGCGAGACCCGCTTCATCAGAGAAGATCAGTAGGGTCCCAGCATAGACCGCATTGCCCTCGGTGGGACGACTAAAGCTGATCTCAATCTCATGGCTCGCGCCCGTCTCCAACAGAGACAACTCAGCGCCTCTGATCAAGCTGAATTGAGGATCTGAGGGCATAAACTCAGCGTCGTCTGAGCTGCTCAAGGCGATGCGACTGATATGTAGAGGAGCACCGCCTGGATTGCTGAGGGTCACGATCCCTGAAAGGCTGCCTCCCCGAGGAGCTTCAGAGAGATCCAGGACCATCGGATCCACATGCAAGATGCCAGGGAGGCTCTCCCCTGTACGCACCAGGGGGACCTTGACGATGAGGTTATTATAGCCCGGATCTGTGCTGGCATTGTCAGCGTCGGTCTCCACTACCAAGGTTGCGTCTCCACCCTCGGCGCTTCTGGGAGCATAGGTGATGGTGATCTGCTTGCTGGCTCCACCCTGGAGTTGGAAGCTGATCTGTGCAGCTCCCAGACTGTAGTCCTCTGCCTCTTGGAGGAGGTGCATATCTAAGACAAAGAGAGTACGAAGGCCCAGATTGCTAAAGTTGATCTGCTTCTCAATCTGAGCACCTGCCTGGGGACGACCAAAGATCACTGGAGAGGGGCTGATCTCCAAGAGACCCTGGATCTCTTCGGAAGTAACATGGACACTGTGCTCTCCCATACAGAGATCATCAGCAGCGCAACCATCCGCTCCGGTGCAGCTGCGCTCCGGCTGATCAACACAGCGGCCGTTGCGATAGTCATTGCTCTGGAACACCAGCTCAGCGATGGCGGGCTCGCTGTGACTGGGTTCTGGTTCAAAGCGCAGGATCACCTGCTCCGACTCATTCGGCTGGATCTCCCAGGGTGCATCTGGGGGAGGGTTAAGAGAGAAGAGCGGTCGAGACTCTCCTGTACGCGGATCTACGACAGGATCGGTCAGATGCCTGAGGAAGATTCGATCCACATTGAGGGGTGCATTTCCCAAGTTGTGGATAGCAACCATCTTCTCAGAGGAGATGCTGGGAGGAAAAGCAACGGTGTTGGGGTCAGTCGCCAACTGAGGCTGTCCTGAGTGAACTATCACCTGCAAACGTACAGGCTCCATACGGTCAGAGACGATATCGTGCTGAATCACCAGCTCTCGGTCTGAGGGGGCATCGGCGCCTCTCTGTTTATAGCGGATGTCGATATCGATGAACTGGTTATTGTCCAGCTCCTTAGGCCACTCTGCACGGCTCTCGATATAGAAATCACAGGTCTCCATCTCGGGGGGCAGGAGTTCTCCAGGGTTGACTCCGTGCTGTTTGAGATCACAGCCATCCGGTTCATCCTCACCCGGTCGCGTGAGATAGATCGCGGTGATGTTAAAGGGGATCTCACCCCCGTGTTGGATCCGCACTTTCTGAACGGCACTGTCATCCTTACCGACGCGGCTGAAAACCAGCTCAGAGCTGGGCTCGACGATGATATCTGCAGACTCAGATTGGCTGAAGCCATCATCACAGGCGAGGAGAAGGAGCGGGAGGAGGAGGAGCTGCCTCATGAGTTTATCTCTCTAAAGATGTTTAAACTGTTCTGCGTTTGTTCTTTCAAAGCCGACGGGGAAAGCACTGGGCCTCATAAGAGACCTCGATCTGCTCTCCAGGCTGCGGGATAAACTCCTCTTCAAAGATCACCGAGTTGCTCTCCTGATCATAGGACCAACCCTCAGCGGGCTGGCCACCGATCAGGACTTCTACCGAAGCCCGTTCAGCGGGACGAGAGAGGAAGAACTGTCGAGGGAGTCCAAAGGCTTGGTTACCCAACTCCTGGAGAGGGCGCCCGAAGTCATCATCACAGATGCTATAGACCTGACCGTTGCTCCTGTGAGCGACCTCTACATAGCGCTGTCCAGCGTCGGCCTGTCCACCGGGACCCTCACAGGAGGCGCTGTGTCCTCCCCGTGCGCCTACAATGGCGTGGGCATGAAAACGGCCCTCATTGCGGAAGCCTTTGAGATTTTTAAAGAAGTCGACATAGAAGTTGAGGGTTGCAGGAGAGAAGTCATCCTCATCACTCACGAAGATGATCTCCAGGGCCGCCTCCTCTCGCAGGAAGCCTCGGTTAAAGCCACCACAGAAGCCTTCAACGCAGAGGTCAGGTTCCGCGCAGTCAGCGTTTGCAGTGCAGGCCAACCCTGAATCAAAGGCCAGGGGATCGGAGAGGGCATGGTGAGCTGCCTCAAGGCCATGCTCCTCACCCGCGCCCTCGGTCCCGACATGGACCGTATTGGCAAACTGATTTTCAATATCTGGGTTATTGGCCATCACACGTGGGTTACCCTGAAGGCGACCCTTCTGCTCCTCATTGTCCATATCACTGGTGATGATACCCAATTGGTAGTCATTGGAGAAAGTATCTGCACCTCTGATAAACTCAGCGAAGTTTTCATCCAGATTATCCTGTTCTTCAGACATAGAACCAGAGTTGTCTACCATAAAGAGCACATCCACGGTCTGACCACTGGTTTGAACAAAGATATCCGTCTGACTGCGCTCTCGAACTCCTTCTCCCAGTATAGGGACAAGCATACGAGGATTATCTTGATCACTGGAGACCAAGACAAGCTCACATTCATCGACCCCAAGGTTTCCAGGCTCATAGACCAAGACGATGGGAGCTGGATTATTGCGGGTGACATTGATACAGCCATCTTCATCTGCTACTGGATAATCGATGAGGATAAATTCGTTACAATCTCCCTCAAAGAGGATTTCAGTGATGCAGAGATCGACAATCCCAGTATTGTAGACGGTGACATGCTCCTCCTGAGAGGCACACTCTCCTGCCGTGACCGCTCCAAAATCGAGGCGACCAGGGATCACCTCGATATGACTCTCTCCGCCCAGGCCGCTCATCCGAGCCTCGGCCACCTTCATCTGATCCAGGAAGGGGTCCCAATAATCGATCACCAAATGCCCCTGCTCTGCGAAAAAGCTTTGAGCACGGAATGTGATCTCCAGAGTGCTGCTCGCGCCTGGAAGCACCATCAAGTCAGCGATGGGCTGGGTCAGGATAAAGCTGGGGGGGCCGAAGAGGTTAAAAGAGTCTACTCGCTGAGCGCGGATCTCACAGCGTCCTGTACCCGCGTTGATCACCTCAAAGCTTCGCGTTCGGGTCTGACCACGGCTTACCAAGCCAAAGTTCATCTGGCTGGGGATCACCAAGAGATTGCAGGTGGGAGCCCCTCCGCCAAAGGCGCTGAGGGGAACCTCAAGGAGAGGCTGCTCTGGGGTATTGTTCTCGATCTTGAGGAGAGCGTCAGCGGAGATACTCTGCTGCAAATCAAGGTTCTCATACCAAAGCTCCAGGAGATAAGTGCTCAGGCCAGGGATCAGCACCTCCTCCTCCGGTTCTCCTGCTGCTGGGGTCCAGTGGAAGTTGGGATCTCCCTCCAGTTGAATGGAGCTGAGGGTGACGGGAAGATCTCCACAGTTAACGATCCCCAACTGTTTGTGAGCGCTGCTCTCGGTAAGAGCGATGGCGCCAAAGTCGAGGCGCTCAGGGGCGAAGGTGATACAGCGGGTCTTCACTCGGCCCTGGACAGGGACCACTGTGACCGGCTTGAGAGGATCACTGGTGCGGATCGCTAAGCCAGTCTCATGTCGGGCTTGCTCGGTGGGCCGGTACTGAACCCCCAGAGTGTAGATCTCATCTGGGGCGATACTGATGGGGAAGCTGTCGGGTAGATCATGCAGCAAGAACTGCTCATTAACCCCAGGAGGGGCGGCAGAGAATTGCAACTCTTGAATATGCAGGCTGGCGTTACCCACATTCTCCAACACCAACTCAATGATCTCTGACTCTGTATCTGGGTTCAGCGCGCCAAAGTTGATCGAGGAGGGTGAAGGCAGGAGCTGCCCTGTGGGCTGGTTCCCGATGAGAGGGACATAAATGTGTGGATTGAGAGGATCATCTGTAACCAGGATCAGCGTGCCTTCATCTCGGTCAAACCCCTCTGGTGTATAGGTCACCTGGACCTGAGTGCTGTCCCGGTTATCGAGGGTTGGGAGAGGCGCTGGAAGAGGCTCTAACTTGAACTCACCGTCTGTCTCCTCAGCGAGATAAACCTCAAGCAATCTTACAGGTACGGAGCCCAAGTTATCCAGGATGAGGGTCTCGGTGATGGGGCTGCTGTCCTCGCTCATATAGACTAGGCGTTCAGGTCTCCAACGCAGCTCCGTGTTGGCCTCTACGCTGTTGATCGGAATCTCCGCCGGGTTGTTGGGATCGTTGGAGTTGATGATCAGATTTCCATGATCGGTCCCAGCGTTGCGGGGGGTGTAGGCCAGCGCCAGGGAGGTCCCCTCCCCTCCCTCCAGGATGATAGGGAGGTTGGAGTGCTCCAACACAAACTCTCGGGAGTCGAGCGTGTTGGATAGGTCAATCTGCGTGATGCGCAGACGGCTGCCCCCTTCATTGCTCAGGCGGATTGTACGTGAAGAGCCTTGGCCAAGCTGTCCCACCGGGAAGAGGAGTTCAGTGGGATCAGACTTTAGGCGGGGAAATTCTGTACCCGTGATGCCCCCGTCTGAATCATCCTTGCAGCCCAGGCTGAGGAGGAAGAGTGTGGAGAGCAGCAGGGGGAGGCTGAGTTTCATCGGGACTCCTTGAGGCGAGGTCCGCAGCCTGGGCAAAGGCAACCTACGCTGCCTTTGAACCTAAAGGCTCAGGGGGCCATAAGATCTTGAAGAATCTGATCATGGGGGTGAATGATTGGACAGCGGAGCAGATCCTCACACCATTCCAAGCCAGCGACCCACCAGAGCTGGTTGACTTGTGTTAATTCTCTATCCACAAACTCGAGCATCAACTCACCGTGGATATAAAGGCGGAGCGTAGCGTAGCTGAGATGTTCGATGCGAGGATCAGCATCTGGCTGGTTAAAACTGCTCTCGGACTTAAAGTAGAGGACCCCGATGTCATAGGTAACGCCAGGCTCTGGACGGGCCAAGTTGATGTTCTCAGGCCCCGCGCCGTTGCGATCATCGATATCCAAGCTGGGGTTATCGGCGACATCTCCCTGCACTCCCCAGTCTGGACCGGTGTTGGCGAAGTAGCAATCCCAGCCACCAGCGCGCTCTCCCCAGCTGTCTCCCCCGCTTTGATGTCGCAGGTGGAGATCCACATCGGTGCCAAAGAGATCGGTCTCATCGGGATCTGCGGGAGTAGACCAAACCAGCTGGAGATGGAGATCCTTCTCAGGAACAGCGTCGATGGAGATCAGGGTGGACTCAGGCGCACAGCTCATCTGTCCTAAGTTATCTATCACCCTCAGCTCAATCTCATAGTGTCCGGCCAGATCCACAAAGAAGACCGCCTCTGGAGTTTCTGGATCATCAGGGGTCCCTCCATCAGCGGGGCGTCGAGGATCCTCAAAACCTTCAAAGATCTGAGAGACGCTGCCGTCGGGGCGGCTCAAGACACTCCATTCCCAGCGCCGCACTTCCCCCCCTGGATCAAAGGAGGGGCTGCCATCCAAGAGGAGCTGATCTAGAGGAGCTACATCAAAACGATCCACCACTACTGCGGGGAAAGGGCAGGCGTTATCCACACCTCGTCCAAAGAGATCCACGCTGTGGGGGGAACCGCTGGCGTTGCTATACACCTGCATCCGCCCACCTACCGATCCCAATTCCAGGGGCCAGAAGCCGACTACCAACTGCTGAGTGGGAAACTCTGTTCCAAAGGCAGCGGGCAATTCTAAGGGTAGAGGATCTTCAATCAACCCAAATACCTCCTGGTCAAACTCCAGCCGCTCTACGCGTAGGACGCTCTGGCCGCAGCTCTGAAAGCTGAGAGCTTGACGATTTGGAGTGGGACCCTCGGGATCATCAACACGCAGAGCTGAGGGAAACTCTAGGAGTTGAGGTAGGAGGCGTAAGCAAGCCTCAGCGCCATTGGCGCTCAGGGGCACCGTCGTCATACGCTGTGTACCATCATTGCTCAGGATCTGAAGTTCTCCCTCATCAGGTCCGGCTGCAGGGGGGGCATACCTAAGCTGAACATTGAGATTCTCTCCCGAGGGTATATTTAGGGACCTCTCTGAGCTGAGCACCTCTCCCTCATAGAAGAGAGAGAAGTCGGGACTTCCACTGATATTAAAGCCATCGATCTGTAGGTTAACCACACCTGAATTGGAGATTTGAAGCTCACGCTCAGCCTCCTCTCCCGCCTCCACAGGCCCAAAGTTCAGAGCATTAGGAACCACGCGAATCTCTGCCCCTCGCCCTCCAGTGAGGATGGGGATCTCCACCTCTAGAGATTGGGGATCATTGCTCCTAAACCTCAGCACCCCTGTGTCTGGCTCGCTGGAGTCATCCTCAGGGCGGTAGATCAGGAGCAGTGTCAAGCGATACTCCTCTCCACCGGGTAGTTCCAGCAGTTCAGGAAGCTCTAAGTGTTCTCCTTCTGTACCCTTGATAAAGAGCTTGAACTCTCCCGCAGTAGACTCATCCTCTAAGCGCAGATCCTTGATGACCAGATCTCCCTTTCCACGGTTCAACAGATCCAGTTCACGTTGAGCCTGTTGCCCTGCTTTTAGAGGAGAGAAGAGGAAGAGGCCACAGCGGCGGATCTCCCCCTCAGGGGCCTGACAAGGGCTGGGGCTGGTGTCAAAAATGGGGGTAACCTGCTCCTCCTGTTTGTCGCTACAGGCAAGGCTCAGGTTTAGGATCAGGAGCAAGCGCAGGGGGCTCATGGAGCTTCACTCCTCAGAGAGGCCAGGAAGCTCGGTGTAATAGCGGTTGCGGGTGCTGACCCAAGCCTCTTCGGGAATACCGGTCCAATGGATGGCAGCTACATCCCAGAAGTGTCCCTCCTCCTCCATCTCCAAGCGTCCAGGCTCTCCCTCCCCGCTGAAGTCCCAGGCCAGCTCTCCATTCAGGAAGATGCGAACCTGAGCATAACTGGGACCATACTCTGTTCCGGTCACTCGGTCGCTGCTCTTATAGTAATGGACACCAACGATATAGGGGTTTGAACCATCCTCCAACTCTGTGAGTTCAGGTTGAGACAGACTGATATTTTCGGGGCCTGCGCCGTTGATATCATCGATATCGATGTTGGGATTATCGCTGGTGTTTCCCTGTTGACCCCACTCAGGGTTAGGACTACGGAAATAGCAATCCATTCCAGGTTCAAACCAGTTTTGAGCGCGGGGATGCAGGAGGTGTAGATCCATATCGGTGCCATAACGATCCAACTGATCCTCATCAGTCGGGGTGTTCCAGAGGAGTTGTATGTGGATCGCTTCATCGGGTTTGGCGACGATGGTGACTACCGCCACCGCGCTGGAGCAGGCTGCGGGGCCTGCCCCCAGATTGTCTGTCACCCTCAATTCCAAAGTATAGGTTCCCGCTGAATCGACAAAGAACATCGCCTGGGAGCTTGCTGGGTTGTCCTGTTCACCTCCGTTTTGAGGCTCCAAGGGGTTAAAGAAGCGCTCCACAGGTTCGGAAGTGGAGCCTCCTCCTGGGCGATTGGTGACCACCCACTCATACCGTACAGGTTGGTTGTTGTCACCATCGGGATCGATAGAGGGAGAACCATCCAAGATTACAGAGTCCAGAGGAGCTACTCTAAACTCATCTGAGACCACTTCGGCCTGAGGACAAGCGTTTTGAACACCACGACCCAGGAGGCTTACGGGGCGCTCTGGAGTAACTGGATCATTGCTTTTGATGATCAGGGTGCCGTTATAGATGCGTTGTTCTCGGGGAGAGAAGGCGATCTGGATCTGTCGCGAGGGGGGTAACTCCCCAGGTGTCAGTGCTGGGAGAAGGCTGGGGAAAGATTCAGGCAAGCTCTCCTGTACGACACTGAAGGCGGGATCTGAACCTCCTTGAATCTCGATACCTGTGATATCCAGCTGTTGACCTCCACAGCTCTCGATGCTGAGGGGACGAGAGTCGGTGCGATTGACTAGGCTGGTGCGAAACTCCAAGGCTCGAGGGGTCACTGTCAGGCAGGGGGTCTCACTGTTGGCCTCGATGTTGACCTCTACGCGGGGTTGGTTAGGGTCATCACTGGAGATGATCAGCTTGCCCGCATCTGGCCCCTCCTCGGGGGGCGCATATTTCAGCTTGATGATGAAATGTTTCACTTCTGAGCGATTTTTATGAGGAGGAGAAAGCCCTGGGATTCCATCTTGATCTGGATCTTCGGGGAGCTGCTGTCGAGGATCCCGATCCTGACCCTCAATCTCAATCAGAGGGCTGAAATCGAAGGAGCCGCTCACCGTGATCTGTTGAATGTTGAGGACCGCCTCACCGGCATTGGAGACTGTCACCTCGCGATATTCCTCATCTCCTTTGCGAACTCGGCCAAAGTTAATACTTCTGGGACTGACGCGGATCTCCGCGCCGGTATCACTGATTTGGATAGGCAGGTCAACATCTCCTACATTGGTGTCTAGAGAGACGATGTTTCCACCTACAGCGATATCATCTTGAGGAGCATAGTTGAGGGTCAGGGTATAACGAGCATCAGGAGGGATTGTAATCGGATAGTTAAAATGGTCTTTTTCTTTAAGATCGATACCAGCATAAGGTCCAGGGTGCGTATCGGTCCCCCAGTAAAGGCGCCATTGATCATTCCCTGATATATTTAACTTGATCTTCGCGATCCGAAGATCTCCAGAACCGGTATTCTCGATGATAACGCTCTGATCAACATTGTCGCCTACCGCAATTTTAGGGAAGGTAAACCCTTGGGGGGAGAGTTTAATGATGCCTGTCTTTGCCCCCTCAAAGCCATCATCACAGCCGAAGAGCGCGACCCCTCCAAAGACCAGGATGGAGAGAAGAAGCGCGGGGGATGGGCTGAGTTTCATGAGCAGAAGACCTCCATCAAGTTGAGGTGATGTTAAAGGAGATCAAGGAATCTCAGGGGCTCCTCAGTCTTAATTTTGGGAGGCCCCCCAAGGGCCCCTAAACAACTCCTTAGGTTCGGGAAGATTAAGCATCAATAGAGAGCCTGTCAAATGTTGCTGAGGGCTTAAGAAGCCTTAAACTTTTTCAGGGCAATAGAAACTCTTGAGCTTTAATCAATCTCCCCAATTCAGCGTAAGCCAAAGAGGGCTACTGGGAGGGAGTGCAAATTTTTTCACTCCGAACCCAAAGGGCTCTGGACGTAGAACTCTGTTCGAATTCGCGAGAAAAAACTCGACAGAGAACCCTCCTCACTGTGAATCCAAGCTCACTCACAGCTCGAAAAAGATTCTCAGGGGGTGGTTGGCTCCCTTGAGGCTTCGTTGACACTGAGGGGGGGGTGTGCTAGCAAAGCGCCCTCCTAATTTGAGATAAAACGGCCACACGCCAAAGGAAACCTAGATGCGCAAAAGGAATCGGATCCAAGGCGTACTCTCCCTTGGGCTCCTCTTGCTCTTGAGCTGTGACTCAACAGTGGGGATTGATTTCCAAAAAACAGCATTTTCAGATCTTCTGGTCCCTGGAGTCTGCGCTCTGGAT
Organism: uncultured Nannocystaceae bacterium; assembly: GCA_964384025.1. Classification (GTDB taxonomy): domain Bacteria; phylum Myxococcota_A; class Bradymonadia; order UBA7976; family UBA1532; genus CAYLJJ01. The sequence goes on along the minus strand of CAYLJJ010000019.1, from coordinate 63,386 downwards.
GAGCAGGGTGAAAATCTTGAAATCTCTCTTTTACTGGTCAATCAGGGATTTGAGTCTCGTTCAGTGATTTTTCCTGGGACTCACCTTCAACGAGAAAAAGACACTGTAGGGGAGATTTTTAATTGCGATGATGAGGCGCAAAATTGTCAGATCGAGAAGGTGAATATACAGAAACCTTCTGGTCTTGACGCTGATTTTCCCGAAATTGCTGTCGCTCAGGGAGTACAAAGTGGGCTTAGAGCGGGAGTAAATCTTGAGCCAGAGAATCTCTCCTTTCACTATAGTGGTGGCAAAGATCGTCACGAGAAAGAGGATGAAATCCTCTTGATGATACTTATGGATCATTCAGGGAGTTTGACAGGAGAAGATCCCCATACAGGAGCGATCGACCCCAATGCAGCCACTGATTTCGATGAAAACCGAATAGGCTTCTTTCAACAACTTGTTCGCAATCTACCTGATAATATATCACTTTCTTTGGTTTGGTTTAACGGAAGCAGGCCAACTATAGAAGAGGCTTATGCTACACCAACCAAAAACAAGAGTATAATTAATGATGGTTTAGACAAACTAAACCGTGATGCAACTGGACAGACTCCATTGGCAGGAACATTGGCTGAAGTCAAAGAATCTATCATTGATGGAAATCAATCATATATACCGGTGGTACTTCTTTTTACGGACGGGGTTGAAGCAGGAGATTCCTCTACCGGAGGATTTGACCTAGCGAAAGCTACAGATCTCTATGTCAGTGAACAAATCCCCGTGATCATTTTAGAGCTACAACCGCAAAAGAACAGCGAATATTATCTGCCCACAGGTCGAAACCCTGAGTTGGTCAAGCTGGCTTGCCGAACAGGAGGAGAATATCTCGCTCTGGAACGGGCAGAAGAGTTTACAAATGGTTTGAGTAATTTAGAGGCGACCGTACGCAGCAGGATTCCAGGAGCTTGGAAGCTTACAGTCTCCTCAACTCTCTCTGAGAATCTCTTTGATCTGGACGAGTATTTCCTCTCGCTGGATCTCTCTGTCACCTTGGGAGGCATCACGCGAACCGCCTCTTTGACCAAATCACGCAATGAGAACGAAGCATTTAACGACGCCCGTCTGTGGCTCCAAAAAAAGTAGTCGAAGGGAACGAGATCTGATGAAGACGCTGCTGTTATTGTGCGCAGCCTCCTGTGTGATTGTGACCCAGGCTCAGGCCCAAGACACTTCCAAGGCGGACAGCGAGAGCGATGCTCCTAAGTCTGCTTTAGAAGGAGAGGGTCTGGATGCTCCAACCGCTCAAAAAGCGGAGGACAATCTAGAACGGGATTTGGGGCTCTTTTGGGGAAAACGTCGCAAAGTTAAAGTGGTTCAAAAACGCCTCTTTGATAAAGCCAACCGCCTGGAATTTACCCCATTTGCTGGTGTTGTCCCAAATGATGACTTTATAGTCTATTATCCATTGGGAGTCAGGTTGGGATATCATATGTCAGAGGCTTTTGCCGTAGAACTATCCTACGCCTATGCCATTGATGTAGATTCTGGACTGGGAGGCTTTCTTAAGACAGAAGGAGAGCTGAAGGAAGTTATTATTCATGAAGTAATGTCAATGTACTACAATATTAACATTCTTTGGTCTCCGATATATGGGAAAATCAGTTTCTTAGGTATGAAACTAACCCATTTCGATACCTATTTAGGGCTTGGTGCAGGGATCATCCACACTACGGAGTACCCAACAGGCAACCCAGATGGAAACCCTGTTCCCAAACCTGCTGGAAACACTGTGCTGGGATTCCGTTGGTTTATCACCGATTATCTCAACATCCACACTGAGTATCGTCACTTCTTCTTCCAGAAGATGGAAGAAGTTGGGGGTATCTCTATGCCTGTAGAGTTCAGCCTCGGCTTGGGCGTGGTGCTCTGAGGAGATCAGATGAGGACACAATCCGTTCTGCTCAGCCCTCTCCTGATTCTCGCCCTGGCGCTGCCCGCTTGGGCTCTCAGCATGGATGATGTGATCAGGATGCATGGCTCGAAGCTTCCGGCGGCGGTCATTATCCAGACCATACAAAGCACAGGTTCAACTTTCCAACTCAAGGTGAGCGATCTGGCTCGCTTAGAAAAAGCAGGGGTCCCCAAAGAGGTGATCGAGGTGATGATGGGGAGTGGTGCTGGAACCGCGCCCGCTCCTGAGCCTCCTCCCGAGCCTCCTCCTGCTGAAGAGCCTGACGAGCTGGAGAAGATGCGTGAGGAGGAGGCCGATGAGAGGGCACGCAGCGAAGAAGACTCTCGTATCAAAGAAGCCGCTCGCAAAGCCGCCGAGAAGGAGCGAAAGCGCATAGAGAGAAAGCGTCGCCAGCGCGTGGCTCAAGCTCTCAAATCAGCGCGAGAGGCTTTGGAGGATAAGGAGTACGCTGTCGCTGCCAAGCGCTTCAGCGCTTTCCTCAAAGAGATCAATAAAGAGGACAGCATCGGCTTCAGCGCTCGTTTGGGCTTGGCCGATGCCCTCTACGGCTTGAAGCTCTATGGCAATGCCGCTGAGGTTTATCACGGCTTGCTGGCGACGGGTCCTGAGAGTGATGTCTTTGTGCCCGCTTTCACTGGGTTGCGTAACTGCTCTAAGAAGATCGCTTACAATCCAGTTACCCTGGAGGCCCTCAACAACCACTTTATTGGAGGGGCCCCTCAAGAGACCCAGGACAGCTACAACTACTTCTTGGGTAAGTTCTTCTTCGACTACACCCGCTATGAAGAAGCGCGTCGCTATCTGGGAGAGGTGAAGCCAGGCGCAGAAGATTATCCAGAAGCTCAATATCTCCTGGGGCTCAGCTATATACAGTTGGCGGGTGAAGATCAGGAGTCTACGGAGTGGGCCAAGACCATCATCGGGGCCACCGAGAATTTTCAGATCGCGGTAGCCGCCGCTGAAGAGGCTGAGGCTCCTCGTATTCGCAACTTAGCCTATCTGGCTCTGGCTCGAGTAGCTTATTCCCTGGGCAGCTTTGATGCCGCCATCTTCTATTACCGTAAGGTCCCCAGCGACTCCACCAGCTATGTAGATGCTCTACATGAGTCGGGTTGGTCCTACTTTCTCAAGGGAGATCTTCGCCGGGGGCTGGGTATTTTTCATACCTTGGACGGCCCCGCTTGGGAGAACTACTACCTGCCCGACACTTACCTTTTGGAGGCTACGGTCTTCATGAACAAGTGCCATTTTGACTATGCGCACGATGCCATCAAGCGCATTGAGGATAAGTACCTCTCCTTGGAGAAGCCGATCAGCCGCTACCTCCAGGAGTACAGTTCTCCTCAAGATCTCTACCGAGCCTTTGTTCTCAAGCAGACTCAGAACGGAGTGGAGCTGCCTCACCTGCTGCGTATGGCGGTGATCTCCAGTGCTGAGTTCTATGATCTCTACACTACAGTGAGCAAATATCGACGAGAGATTGTGCGCATCAAGGCCAGTGAAGCGGGCTTTGGTCCAGAATTGGAGAAGAGCCTTCTCCAAACCGTGGAGAATCGTCACCTGGAGGGGACGATCGCCTTGGGCATCAAGATCGCTCAGCTCCTTCAGGGGCTTCAAGAGGAGCTTAAGAACCTGGAGGTTCAGGTAGAGGAGATCCGCATCGAGATCGATGAGGATGAAGCAAACCAGATCGAACGACAGACCCAAATTATCTACAACAAGGGGAAGAGCGACGCAGTCAAGGCTGAAGCTGAGTCTCAAAAAACGGCGACCATCTTCATCGGAAACAACTACGTCACTTGGCCTTTTGAGGGAGAATACTGGGCAGACGAGATCAACAACTACCGCAGCGATCTCAGGGAGGTTTGCAAGTGATGAGGATGAGCTTATTCAGCCTCCTGCTGCTCCTCAGCCTCTCGGCTCAGGCCCAGAAGCGTAAGGCTCCAAAGCAGGACGAGTTGGAGACAGAGGAGAAGGCCGCGAAGAATGTCGTGCGCCCTGAAGAGGGCTCCAAGAGTATGGCCGAGGCAGAGGACGCTGAGATGGAGCTCCTCATCGCTGAGAATGAGGCCAGGGCATCCAAAGTAAGGAAGCGACAGCTTAAGCGCATGAAGGGGATCCTCAAGAAAGATCCTCTCTACAAAAAACGCGCTGACATGCTCTTCCGAATCGCTGAGAAAGAGTGGCAGGAGGCCAAGTATCGCTATTTCTTAGAGCGGAAGAAATATGATCAGGTTTATGAAAAATTTCTCGATGGCATAGTTAAAAAACGGCCAAATGAGCCTATCGCTGATTACAGTAAGGCTCTTATTGAGTATATTAAACTTCTTAAGGAATTCCCCAACTATAAACGTGTTGATGAGGTGATGTTCTATCTGGGAAGAGGCTTGATTACAGCAGGAAAGAAGAAGCGGGGAGCTTCTTTTATGCTGCGTCTAACTAAGGAATATCCCAAGAGCAAATATATCACCCGTGCCTATCTTGCTGTTGCCGAATACTATTTTGACAGCGACCTACTTTTTGCGGCCAAAGCCAACTATCTCAAGGTTCTAGAAAACCGAAAGAGTTCTCAATACCCCTATGCCCTTTATAAATTGGGCTATGTCTACTACAACCTCGGAACGCCAGAAGCTTACGAAGAATCGATCAAGAGCTTCCAGAAGGTAGTCGAACTTCAGAAGGGTAAGGACAAACGAAAGGTTTATTTTACGGGCCAAGCCTACGCTGCGCTCGCCATGACCTATGCTGAGATCTGCGAGCCGATCAATAAGCCAGACTGTAAGCGCACAGGTTGGAAACGTGCTCGGGACTACTTCCGCAGGCAGGGGGGCAAGAAGCTAGAGGTGGAGCGCTTAGAGAGCATCGCTCGCAACTATGGCAAACAGGATCAAAATGTCCCAGAAGTTGAGGTTTATGAGTACCTCATCAGCCAGGACAAACAGGGCAGCAAGGTTCCCGAGTACGCTGACTACATCACCAAGTCCTATAAGAAGATGGAGGAGATAGAGAAGACCGAGGAGATCATCAACCGCTTCTACACCTACTTCGACAGTAAGGGGAGCTGGTATTTGGTCAACAAGGACTCTGAGAAGGCAAACCAAGAGGGTGCGATGACGCGGGCCAAGCAGTATCGAGAGGAACAGTTGGACTGGCTGATCACTCAATACCATACCAAGGCCCAAGAGGTGGAGAAGCTCCAAGACCAGGTGCGGGCGGATAAGCTCTATGCTAAGGCGGCGCGTTACTATGAGCGCTATCTCAAGGACTTCCCTGAGGCCAAAGCAGATCGCCTCTACGAGATGCAGTTCTATCTCGCAGAGATCTACTTCTTCCAGAGCAAGGAGTGGGACAAGGCGATGGAGCACTATCGTGGAGTGGTCAAGCGCGATCCCAAGGGCAAATACTCTAAGGAGTCTGCCTACGCGGTGATCCTTGCTTCAGAGGAAAAGATGGCTGATGCGGGGATCATCGAGCGCCCCAAGCGAACCTCTAAGGGAAAGAAGAAGGGCAAGGGCAAGACCAAGGCCAAAGAGGCGGAGGTCCAATACACAGCGCGCAAAAAAGATAAAGAGTTCAAGCCTATAGAGAAGAAGCCCCTCCAGAAAGAGGAGGAGGGTTTCCTCTTGGCCTGTAAAGAGTACAGCCATCACTATCCCAAGGATGAGGAGGTACCCTTTGTCTCTTTCCGCTCTGCGGAGATCTTCATCAACAAGGGACACTACTCTGAGGGCATCGGTCGCCTTGAGGTGATCATGGAGCACCACCCCAAGCATAAATATGCGGGGCATGCAGCGGCGACCCTCTTTGACGCCAACTATCGTCTGAGGCGCTGGCATGAGATGGAGCGTTGGGGTCGCTATATGTTGGATCGTAAAAACTACGCGGTCCTCAACAAGAAGCAGCTTAGGGATGTCATCGCCATCTCTATCAATGAGTATGCCCAGGAGCTGAGCGAGAAGGGGGAGCGAGACAAGGCGGTCTCAGAGATGATGCGCTTCGTCAATGAGTTTTCCAAACATGAAAAGGCGCCCATCGCCCTCTTCAACGCAGCGGTTCTTCAGGAGAAGGCGGAGAAGACAGAGCAGGCCATCGATCTCTATGAGCGCCTGATCAAGGAGTATCCTAAGGTCTCTCAAGCCACCGAGGCACATTTTGTCCTGGGTGCTCTCTATGAGAGCCAGACAGACTTTAAGACTGCTGCTCGATACTTTGAGAAGATGGCCTCCTTCCCAGATGTACCTCAGATGGCCGATGCTCTCTACAACGCGGGCGCCATCCGCGCGGCGCTGGAGCAGTATCCTCAAGCTGAGACGATCTTCAGCACCTATATTAAGAAGTTCCCCAAGCAGAAGGACACCCCAGATATCTACTTCAAGTTGGCGGAATTTCAAGAAAAGCAGAAGGATTGGAAGGGCGCCCTTAAGACCTACAAAGCCTATATCAAGGCTTTCAAAAAGAGCCGCGCTGAGAGCCTTGTTGAGGTTCATCTCCGTATGGCCAAGGTTCATCAAATGAAGGGCGCAAAGCGGGCTCGAAAGCTGGCTTCAAAAGAGCTAAAGACCGCACTCAAGCTCTTTAAGAAGCTGCCAGACGAGGCCAAGGCTAAGAAGCTGGTGCGTCGTTCGGCGGCTGAGGTGCGTTTCCTTCAAGGAGAGTATGCTTACCAGGACTTTGAGGCGATTGAGGTCAACTTCCCTTACCACGTCTTGGTCCGCAGCCTCGCTAAGAAGGGCAAGCTCCTGCTGGTCACTGAGAAGATCTACTTTGAAGTCCTGGAAATGGAGGCTCATGATGTCAGCGCGGGAGCCCTCTACCGTATCGGTGAAGCCTACTACCTCTTTGCCAAGAGCCTCTTTGATCTCCCTGTTCCTGCAGAGCTGAGCGAGGATGAGCAGATCATCTATAAGGCGGAGCTGGACGACAAAGCAGCTCCTCTCCACGAAAAGGCGATTGAAGCAGTTCAACACGCTCTAAAGCTTGCTCACAAGAACCATGTGTACAATAAATGGTCACGGCGCTCTGCCAGCCTCCTTGCCAAGCTGAGCCCAGATGCTTTCCCAATTTTGGATGATCGTGAGGTGAACACAGATTGGGAGGTCTCAGCGACCTTCTCAACCACCTTTATCTCTGATCCCTTGGGAGAACTAAAGCAGATGCTTAAAGCGGCCCCGGCCTCTAACCCAGCCAGCGGACCCGCCAGCAAGCCCCTCGCCAAGCCGATTCTCAAGAAGGAGGAGAAGTGATGAGGATTTCGCGTTATCTCCTCTGTCTCTCCAGCTTCTTGATGGCTTGCAGTGGAACACCTGTTAAGCCTCCGCTCAGTACTCAGCCTGCCAGCAAACCTGGCGCGCAGCGCTCCAAGGGGTGTTCTCCAATCGCCAAGGCTCACTTCCAGAAGGGAGTCAAGGCGCTAGAAAAGAAACCTGCTGATTTCCAGAAGGCGGTGAGCGCCTTTGATAAAGCGGTCAAAGATTCTCCTCGTTACCATGTAGCTTGGCTGAATTTAGCTTACAGCTATGAGAAACTGGGTCGCCATAAGGAAGCAGCAGAGAGCTATCAGCAGCTTATCAAGCAGGATGTTGTCGATTTAGGTGTTAACCTTGCCTATGGTCGTGCACTTTTGATGACAGGAGGAGCAGAGCAAGCCATTGTTGAGTTTGAATCAGTCCTGAGACAGAAGTCAGACTCTCTTTCTGCACGAAATAACCTGGCTGCGGCTTACCTTGCTAAGGGAGATGAAGAAACCGCGCTCCGTTTCGTAAAAGAAGTTCTTGCAGTTCAGCCTAAGAATGTTCCAGCTATAATCAACTTGGGTCTTCTTTACATGAAACAAAAGAAGCTGCCATTGGCGCTTCTAATGTTTAAAAAGGCCATAGGTTATGAAAAAGATAATGCTAGAGCACATAACAATCTGGGAATTGTATACTATAGAATGAATATGATTCCTACTGCTGTAGATGAATTCTTGAAAGCGATTAAAGCTGATGAGACAATGGATGAATCACGCCTTAATGTAGGATCTATCTACCTAGACTATCTTGACTATAAGTCTTCTCAAGAACAATTCGATAAAGTATTGGCTCGTTTTCCTAAACATTACACTGCAATGGTGGGCAGCGCAGACTCTCTCTATGGTTTGTCTGAATATGAAAAAGCAGTAGCTCTCTATGAAGCCAGTCTTGAGATAAGAGATGACAATCCAGAAGCACTTATTCGTCTTGGAAAGCTCTATGAAGAGCAGCTGGGTAAGCCTAAGAAGGCTTTAAGCTACTACATCCGTTATAGGGATGTTTCCAAACCTCCTCCATCCGATCCGATTCACCAAAATATCCAATTTCTCCAGCAGATGAGCAAAGCAAAGCCTCCCCCAGCTGTCAAAGAGGAGAGTGTTCCAGCTAAGGAAGAATTGGCTCCTCCAGCTGAAGGAGAAGCTGTTCCTGCTGAAGAGGAGGTCATCCCAGCCAAAGGAGAAGCTGTTCCTGCTGAGGGAGAGGCGACTCCTGTCCAAAAAGAGGATCCTCCAAAAGAGACCCCCAAGGAGGTCAAAGACTCAGAGGCTTCCGCTGCTCAAGGCTGAATTTTTTCTCCTCATCTGCTAGGCTGATCCAACACTCAGGAGCTTCTCATGAAAACAGTTACCCTCCTCTTTTTCTCTGCCCTCTTGGGCTTCAGTAGCGCAGCTTTGGCTCAGGAGGGGGAGAAGACTCGCTTTTACAACTTTGAAGACCTGATGATCGATGGGCAGTTTAAGAAGCCCCAAGTCCTCTATACAGATGCTCGCCAAAAGCTAAAATTTGAGCGTCTCCTCAAGCTGAAGAAAGATTTTTTGCCCAAGCTAAAAGCCAGTTCAAAAGACGCGACGTTGCGCTAAAACCTCTCTCCTTACCTCGGCTTAACCCCCGCCCTCTTAACTTGATCATCGGGAAGAAACCTGAGAAACAGAGCAGGATTCTGACCCTTCTCTCGTTCCTCTCGGACACCTCGGAGTTTCGTTGACGTAGAGGAGGCGCGCTGGTCACCGGAGGTTACTTGCAGCCTCAGAGGAGGAGCCCCATAATCCCCCGGTGCCCCCTGGCTATTGTATGGAGATTAGATGAGGATCGTTTGCGATAATTGTGGAGCAAAATACCAGATCAGTGATGAGAAGGTCCGCAATAAGGTCTTCAAGATCAAATGTAAGAAATGCTCCCATGTGATTATTGTGCGGGCCAAGCAGGCAGAGGAGCCCACAGAGGAGCCCGCAGAGGAGCTCGCCGCTCAAGATGATCCTACCCGGATCGCCACGATCTCTCCCAACCATGAGCCTAAGAAATCTGCTGATGCCATCTGGTATGTGGTGATCAATCGCGCTCAGGTTGGGCCCCTGACTCAGGAGGAGATCAAGGCTCATATAGAAGAGGAGCGCGTCGATGGGGACACCTTCTCTTGGGCTGAGGGGATGGCAGATTGGCTGCGACTCTCCTCTGTACCTGAGCTAAAAGAGCTATTCCCAGCCTCTGCAGCTGTAGAGGCCTCCAAGCTGGAGAAGCCTGCCCCTGCTGCTCGGGAACCCGAGGCTGTTGCGATCGTTGCTTCAGCCAGCCCCAAAGCCTCTCTCGCTGGCTTTGAGGGGGAGATCAACCCCTTTGAAGCTGAAGATGAAGATGTGATCGCTTCTGATAATGCTGGAGAGGAAGATCTCTTTGGGGGAATCTCAGATCCCAGAGTAAACGCTCAGAGCTTAAGAGATCAGCGGCATGAAAATTCTGTACTCTTCAGCCTCGACAGCTTAGCGATGGAAGCAGAGCAAGCACCCCAACCTTCACATAGCGGGGTCACGGAAGGATCTGGTCTTCTGGATATCTCCATTATGGCTCCCGAATCAGGACGAGGCGAACCCGATGCCTTTGGTGGTGGTGATGCCTTCGCCCCCATGTCTGCGAGCCCTGTTGGTGTCGGTATGCAGGGCTTGGTGATACGACCAAGACGCTCTCTCGGCAAAACCATCGGTCTGATCTCCGTGGCCCTCGTTGGAATCTCTGGCCTCGCCTTTGGAAGCTATGCTTTCTTCAACCAGGAAGAAAAGCCCATCCCCAAGGTAGAAGAGACCCAAATCGAGAACGCTCAACTCCCTGCCAAAGTGGCGATTAACGCTGGAGAGCCTCTAAAGCCTGTACTTCCAGTAGAACCAGCAGCTGTCGTCAACTCAGAGAAGCTCCCCAGTCCCGAAATAGAGAGCCCCAAGAAGCCTGAGCAACCTGTTGAATCACCACGAGTTGCAGCTGTTTCAGAGGAGCCCAAGGCTCCAACCAGCAAAAAGCGCACACGTCGACGTAAGAAGTCCCGTACTCGGCCCAAGCCTCCCAAATCATCGAGAGAAGATCAGCCCAGCGCCCATCGTTCGGCTCCAGCGCCAACCCGCTCCGCTCCTAGATCTACTCCTAAATCTGCTCCTCCAGATGAAGTGGATGATCTTTTGGGTGCTTTGGATGGAAAACCCAGCTCCCGATCCAACTCAAAGCCTCCTCCGTCCAGCGACCCTATGCTTCCTGAGAAGCTGAGCAGACAACAGATCCTCAGAGTGGCCAAGCGAGGCGCGACCTCCATTCGTGGCTGTCGTGAAGGAGGGGGAGGCACCGTAACGATCCGGATGAAGATCGCCAAGAGCGGGAATGTTCAGAGCGCCAAAGCCAAAGGTGAGTTTGCAGGAACTCGGGTAGGAAGCTGTGTTGAGGCCAAGGTGCGTGCTTTTAAGTTCCCTCGTTTTGGAGGAGCCCCTATGAGCTTTAATATGCCCTTTGCGCTGTGAACTTCCCGAGCCTGCTAATTGGGCAGCTGCCATACCAGGGTCTTAACAAACGCTGGTTCATCGCTGGGAAAATCTAGGGCAGGAGGACAGACTCGTTCAAGACGAGTACCCTCAGGCAAACCTCGCATCACCCTCTGAGCGAAGGCCCTTACTGAAGACTTGCGATGGTTAGTTGCGGTCCAGAGTCGCCCCCCTGGGTTCAGCAGAGGAGCAGCCAAATGCACCAACTCAGCATAATCTTTGTGAGCTGACCATCTGCGCTTTCTCTTGCCAACGCTGGTGCTGGGAGGATCGAGGATCAGCAAGTCAAAGCGCTCACCTCGACGACTCAAGCGCCGGAGCCAGTCAAAGACATCTCCATAGATCTGATCATGACGTTTACTCTCCAGGCCGTTGAGAGCCAGTTGGGGTGGGATCTGAGCGAGCCAGGAGCGTGAGAGGTCGATGCTGAGAGTTTCGGCGCCCCCTCGGGCTGCAGCGATGCTAAAGGCCCCTGCATGAGCGAAGGTGTTGAGGAGGCGCATCCCCCCTGCATGTTGAGCCAGCCAAGCCCGTTGAGGGCGTTGATCCAGAAAGATTCCAGGGGAGAGCTTAGAGCCCAACCAGACAAGGTGTCGGGTTCCATGCTCCATCACCTCAAGGGGCTGAGGAGCGGCCTCTCCTTTCAGTTCAGGAAGCTGTTGTCCCCCTCCAGAGCGATCCTTGAGCGCGTGTAGGAGATAGCGACCTCGTGCCTCTATGATGGGGGGAAGGGCCTCTCTGTTGAGCTGCATCCAGAGCCAATCTCCAAAGCGATCAACCATAACCCCTGGGCAGCCATCCGCAGCCCCGTTTAGCTCTCGATAGCAGCTCGTTTCTGAATCGAGGTTCAGGCCCGTCCGACTCATCTTGGGCGCTTGGCCCAGGAAACGAGCAAACTCAGGAGGGCAGGGGGCTTTAAAGCGGCGCCCCTCCCGCAGTTCAAGCTCCGCTGAATGCAGGAGAGTGCGAGGGGCACGGCGATCGAGGGGATCACCGTAGCGAGCATCTCCTCGAATGGGGGTCCCCGCTGCGGCCAGATGAGCGCGTATCTGGTGGGTTCGCCCTGTAAGCGGCCAGAGGCTCAGCAGAGCCCAGTTGGACTCAGCACGGAGGAGACGATAGCGGGTCTCTGCGTGACGGCCTGGAGCATGAGGAACCGGGCCACTCATCAAGCCCTCCTTAGCCTTGATGCAGCCCTCCGTCACCGCGAGATAGCGTTTTTTGGCACCCTTAAGGCGCTGGCTCCCTCGCGCTCCACGACCGAAAGCGAGGAGCCCACTGGTCTCAACATCCAGGCGCTGTTGAACATGCAATCCTCCCCCCGCCCAGCTGAAGAGGTCAGGTCGAGAGTGGGTTCCATCTGGATGAGTAAGCCAACCGGCGGGCTTATTGAGCAGCAACAGATCTTCATCCTGGTAGATGATCTCAGGTTCTATACTGGCCGGAGGCGGAGGCATATCTAAGAGAAGGGGGATCATTGCTGTTTCTCCTCTTCAAAGATCTCTCCTCTTTTCTGAACCGCTTCGATTCGTCGCAGAGCGCTGATCTGTGCTTCCACCTGCTCCAGGGCCTCTTTGAGCACAGCCTCGCGCTCTGCTTGGGGGCGACGATTCAAAGTTGTTCGACGGCAGAGGAGAGCTTCAAGCTGTCGCTGGGTAGAGCGCAGCTCTGCGCCTCTGAGAACCAAATAGCGGAGCCCCAAGAGCGCAAAAAACGGTAAGAGGAGGAGCACCCAGCTCATGGTCGAGGAGCCCCAAGGCGTAGCTTAAGGCTGAGGAGTTGTCCTTGGCGTTGAAACCGCAACTCTACCTCCTCTCCAGGGTTATGCTCCTCCAAGGCCAAGAGAAGATCATCGCTGGAGCGCAGCTCGCGGCCCTCTAGGCTGGTGAGGAGATCACCCAGCAAGAGACGATGGCGACTTCGTCGGCTCCCTTTAAGCCCGGCTCGTGCAGCAGGGCTGCCTCGCTCTACGCTGAGCACCAGGACCCCCTTGAGACCCAGACGTCGAGTGATCGAGTCATCGGCAGCCTTGACTCCTAGACGGGGACGAATGAGGCGACCATGTTTGATGAGTTGAGGGATCACGCGATTGATCGTATCTACCGGGACCGCAAAGCCGATGCCCACGCTGCTCCCTGAGGGGCTCTTGATCGCAGTGTTGATGCCGATGAGTCGCCCTGCGCTGTCCAGGAGGGGACCTCCAGAGTTTCCAGGGTTGATGGAGGCGTCAGTCTGAATCACTCCCTCAATACCCTGTCCGCTGATGGAGCGGATGCTTCGCCCCAGAGCGCTGACGATTCCTAAAGTGAGGCTGTGATCCAGGCCGAAAGGGTTACCGATCGCTAAGACAGTTTGGCCCACCAATAGATCGGATGAGCGCCCCAGGCTGATGGGCTTGAGGGCGCTCTGAGGAGCCTCGATCTTCAGTACGGCCAGATCCTTGCTCGGCGCGATGCCAATGACCTCAGCGGAGTGGCTGCTCTGATCGAAGAGCGTCACTTGGAGGGCATCAGTCTCCATGATGACATGGAAGTTGGTGACGATATGCCCCTCATCATCCCAGATAAAACCACTGCCGCTGCCCTTGGGGAAGGCGTCAGCGTTTAGACTGAAGAGGTCTCGGTAGAGCGCCAATCCGGTGATAAAAGTGACCGAAGGCGCCACCTCGGAGAAGAGAGCGGAGATCTGTTTCTCCTGAGGCAGAAGAGCGCTTCGTCCCAGGATCTCTCTTGGAGAGGAGGGTGAAGAGCCCTGAAGATAGGCCAAGCCTCCCAGGCCCAGGGCGATCCCCAAAAGGAAAATGAAGAGGCTACGCATCTCAGCCTCTCATCAGGATGGCGATAGGCTCCAGAGCAGGGATCCGCGTGCAGATCACTTTCACGGAGACCATCATCGGTACAGCCAAGAGCATCCCCACTGGTCCCCAGAGCAGGCCCCAAATCAACATGGAGAGGAAAACCACCAGCGGAGAGAGCTTAACTGTCTGTCCCACAAAACGAGGATCGAGGAGGCTGCCGATGATGCCATGAATGAGCAATAGACCTAAGGTGAGACCGATGGTGGTCCAGATGGAGAGGAGAGGATCGACCAAGGCGATGACAATCGGAGGTATAGAGGCGATCACCGCCCCTACCGTGGGGATGAAGTTTAGAGAGAGGGCCAAGAGCCCCCAAAAGAGAGAGAAATCAACGGAGAGCAGCTCCAAGAAGCCCCAAACAAAGAAAGCTGTCAGGACGCTCATCGCGGTCTTAGCAACCACGTAGGCGCGGACATCCCGACCAATCCCCGCCAGAGAAGCGTTGACAGGGTGCTCTTCGCCAAAGGCTTCGAGAAACTTTTCTCGAAAGCGCGGCGCCTCCAGAAGCATAAAGAGGCTGATAAGCAGGGTCAGAAAGACATAACCCATCAAGGTCGTGACTGTCTGAAAGCTTACCTGGATAAGCTGAACCCCTTCGGAGAGGATCTTGGGCAGCAGGTTGCGGCTGATCACCTCGCGAACCTTTTTGCGCTGCTCCACACTCTCGACCCGCTCCAGGATGTTCTCGATCCCTCGATTGATCTGTCGGGTCAGGCCCTGCTGATACTTAGGGAGCGCATCCTTAAGAGGACCCACCGTGGTAGCAAAGATGAAGATCACCGCCAAGACCGGCAGAGTCGCCACGCACTCAGCGATGAGAATGGACATATGAAAGGAGAGACCCCGTCTCACGAGGGCGGAAACCAGAGGGAGGAGAAGAAAGGAGAGAAGACCAGCAAAGACGATAGGAACCAAGATGGGTCGAAGGTAGACAAGCATAAAGCCGCCTAAGACCAAGACGCCTAAGCGTGTCATCATCTTATTTGTTACAGACAAGTGATGTTCTCGAATCAATTGAGAAACTCTTCCACCAACCAAGCTTCATCGACCTCCTCATACTCTTCAGGAGAAAGCAGCAAATCAACCAGCTCTCCTCGCCTGATCTCGGCAAGTTGCTCCAACTCGGGACGCAGAGGCTGAGCTTGGGCATAGCGTGCAGCTGGGAGGTGGAGAACCACACCCCCTTCAGGGAGGATCAGCTTTGCGGTGGTTGACCTACCCGTGAGAAGAGAGATCTCTCCAAAGAGATCTCCCTCTCCTAATACCGCTACGCGGTTCTCATCCTGAAGCCAGACCTCGGCGTTACCGTGAAGGAGCAGAAAAAGCCCTGGTGGGGGGGCCCCTTGTGGGAAAACTTCGCCAGGAGGCAGGCTGCGTAGCTCAAAACCTTGAAGAGCAAGTTCGGGGTGTTTAAGCCCTCTGAGCAGAGGGCTGTGTCTGAAGAGATTGCTCAAGAGCCTACCTTTAACCAAAGTTGAGAGGCTCTCTAAGAGTTCAGCCTTGAGGACTCCCGCCTGCTTGAGCACCTTAGGGCTTAACTTCCAGACGATGCTTTGGCCCTTGGCGAGAATCGAAGCTCGACGAGGGACCGCCGTGAGCAGAGCCATCTCCCCCAAGATCGCAGGCGCTTGAACCTCCACCAGCTTAAGCAGATCACCATTGGGCAACCTACGTTCTACCTGAACTTGACCTTGGGCGAGGAGATAGAGGTTGGAGTCCCGATTCCCCTGAGTGACAAGCAGCTCTCCAGGTTGAAGCAGGATCTCCTCAAGCATCTCGGCTAAAGCCACAAAGGAGACAGGAGAGAGTTGAGAGAAGATGGGCTGCTCCGGCATAGGGCTCGATTCAGGTAGACAGATACCCTCCAGATCGTTGCCCAAGCTCACCGCCTGTTCAATCAACGCTCTCCGCTCTTTTGCAGGTTTTAGGCTTCGCTCTTGTGGGATAGGGGGTGGCTCTCTGGGACCTTTGGCACGCTCTTTCCCATAGCGCCGCGCCAGAGCGTAAAGTAGATCCCGAGCGAGAGGGCCCCGAAGCTGCCTCTGGCAGAGGGTGAGAGCAGCGACAAAGTGTCCTCGCGCCGCTGCGACTCTGACGGTCGCGGCCCATACGCTACGAGCAGCAGGGACACCCAGACGTTCCAACTCCCGCGCCAGCGCCGCGCGGGCCTGGAGTGAGGCAGGTTGGTGGGCGAGGTTAAGGACCATGGCTTCCAAGCTCATTTTTTTTGCTCTACTCTCTCGGTATGGCGGGATGATAGCTTAGGAAGCTTCTGCTCACAATGTGGGGAAAACTTGGTTCCTGAAACCTTAGGGCAATAGGGCCAGAGAAGCTTCACTTGACATCTCAGAGTTAGACCCCTAGCTTGCCCAGGTTTATCGGGCCGATCTGGTCTAGATTACTCAGGAGAACGAGTTCATGGCGGTCCATATCCGATTGCAGCGCTTCGGAGCAAAGAAGCGTCCCTACTACCGTGTTGTTGCAGCCAGCGCCCGCGCTAAGCGTGATGGACGCTTCCTTGAACAGCTGGGTACCTATGATCCAATGCAAGATCCCTCTGTCCTTAAGTTCAAGACGGAGCGTCTGGAATACTGGCTCTCTGTGGGGGCTCAGCCCTCCAAGACGGTTGCCAGTTTGATCCGTCGCTTTAAGCGGGAAGAGAAGAGCGCAGAGGCTCAGGTCGCTGGTTAAAGATGGAAGCCCTCCTCAGCTATATTCTGGAGGCCTTGGTCAATGAGCCTGAAGAGGTGGAGATCTACCCTGGTGCTCGAGGCCTGGAGTTCTCCGTCGCCGAGGTAGACAGGGGTCTAGTCATCGGCCGACAGGGGCGAACTATCCGCGCGATGGAGCTCCTCTTGAACGTCACTACAGGAAACAAGGGGCTCGTGGGTCTGAGGCTCCGAGACTCTCAATGAAGCTGATCTCCCTGGGACGCTTCGGGCGCCCCCATGGTGTCCGGGGAGAGCTGCGATTTTGGGCTCACAATCCAAACACCTCCAGCTTTAAATCGGGACAAGAGCTTCGCGT
The DNA here is from genome assembly GCA_964384025.1 of uncultured Nannocystaceae bacterium. Lineage (GTDB taxonomy): Bacteria > Myxococcota_A > Bradymonadia > UBA7976 > UBA1532 > CAYLJJ01. The sequence goes on along the minus strand of CAYLJJ010000019.1, from coordinate 46,736 downwards.
GGGTCGAAAGCCTGGACAAACTCAGATGTTCAGCTTAAAGCGCCTTCGCCGAGACGCCAAGAGCCTCCTCTTCTCCTTAGAGGGGATCTCTGGGCGTGAAGCCGCCAGCGCTCTGACCCATCAAGAGTGCTTTGTAAAGCGCTCCGAGCTGCCCCTCCTGAAGGAGGATGAGATCTACGTCATCGATCTCATCGGCCTGAGCGCACGCACGGAGGAGGGGAGGAGCTTGGGATTGGTGGAGAATGTTTGGGAGGGCTCAGGTGCAGATACCCTGGTTATCCGAGACGGAAACCACAGACACTTGGTTCCCAATATCGCGCTCTTTGTTCCTCAGATCAATCTGGAGGCAGGGGAGCTGATCGTTCGTCCCATCGAGGGGCTGCTGGAGAAGCAGGAGGAGAGAAAGAGTTGAAATTCTCGATCCTCACAATCTTCCCCCAAGTGATCCGGGAGTATGCCTCTGTAGGGGTTTTGAGTCGTGCTCTCCAGCGCGACCTGATCCAACTGGAGGCGGTGGATGTTCGCGAGTTCACTTCGAACAACTACCGCAGCGTGGATGATAGTCCCTTTGGAGGAGGGGCCGGGATGCTCATGACCCCTGAACCCATCGCGCAAGCGATAGAGGCTCAGGGTCCGGTGGATCGACGCATCCTCTTAGCTCCTCATGGTCGCCCTTTTGATCAAGCTCTCGCTCAGGAATTGGCGGGCTTGGACTCTCTGCTCCTCCTCTGTGGGCGTTATGAGGGGATCGATGAGCGCGTGATTGAGAGCCATATCGACGAGGTTGTTTCTCTGGGAGATTTTGTGTTGACCGGGGGGGAGTTGGCGGCTCTCTCTGTTATGGACGCGACCATGCGTCTGCTCCCAGGCGTTTTGGGAAACGCGGACTCTCTCCGCCATGAGTCTTTTGCTGAGGGCCTACTGGAACACCCTCACTACACCCGCCCCGCGCTTTGGAGGGGCAAGGCAGTGCCTGAGGTTCTGCTGAGTGGACACCACGCCCACATCGAAGCTTGGCGACGCCAAGCCTCTCTACAGCGAACCCAGAGGCGACGCCCAGAGCTTTTCGGCTCGGCTGAGTTGGATCTCGCCGAGCGCCAGTACCTGCTCGATCAGGCCATCAAGCCAGAGGAGATCAAAGAATGAACGCTCTCAGCATGATTGAGAACATCTACCTTAAATCTGACCTGCCCCGCTTCCGTGCGGGTGACACCGTCCGGGTGCATGTGCGCATCAGGGAGGGAGAGAAGGAGCGCACCCAGGCCTTTGAGGGGGTCTGTATCCGCCGCCACAATGCAGGTTCAACTTCAACCTTTACAGTGCGTAAGCGCAGCTTCGCGGGCATTGGAGTGGAGCGTATTTTCCCTCTTCACTCCCCCATCATCGAGAAGGTGGAGTTGGTTCGCGAAGGTCGCGTTCGCCAAGCGCGCATCTACTATCTCAGGCAGCGTTCTGGGAAGTCCGCGCGCATTCGCTCTCGCAACCTCTACTAAGCCCTATCTGGGTTTGATGAGGGTCTTGAAGTCAGCAAAACCTAAAGTTTCTCTCATCTCTAGACGATCCCCCTCTCTGTGAAAGATCCCCTCAATATCCACTACCTCCTCTCCCTTAAAGATGGGAGTGAGCGGCGCTTCTCTGTGTGCTTGGACGGGGATTCTCTGGAATCTCTGAGTTCTCCCGAGGATCCTCCGCCCTGGACCGAGCTAAGCTTTCATCGCTGCCCCAACTGCTCTTTGAGAGAGCAGGTCCACTGCCCCTTAGCACTTCAGCTTGTTGAACCCGTGCGGCTATGCTCAGGTCTGGTCTCTTACGAGGAGCTGCTGTTGAGGGTAGAGACCCCTGAGCGAGACTTCCTGAGAGAGACCAGTGCTCAACGAGCCATCGCTTCTCTTATGGGCCTGCTTATCGGAGCCAGCGGTTGCCCTCACACCACCCTCTTTCGCCCCATGGCCCGCTTTCATCTCCCTCTTTCTAACGAAGAGGAGACCATCTACAGGGCTACGAGCATGTATATGCTGGCCCAGTATTTCGCTTGGCAAAGGGGGCAGAGTCCAGACATTCACTTGGAGGGTCTCAAGCAGGCTTATCGAGAGATGCATATCGTCAACCTCCATATCGCCAAGCGGCTCTGGGCTGTTGTTAAAGAGGACTCTTCAGTCAACGCCTTGATCCTCTTAGATCTCTTCAGCAAAGCTCTGCCCGACACCATCGCCGACTCTCTTGAGGAGATCCGCTATCTCTTTGAACCCTTTCTCAGGACTCAGGGGATCGATCTCGACGACGGATGAGGATAAGGAGGAGCAGTAAGCCCCAGAAGAGAGGCTGCCCTTCAGCTCCCAAACGACAGTTGCAAGAGATCTCAGCAGGCTCAGATCCCTCTCCTCCATCAACTCCAAGGTCTGGAAAATCGACAGAGGGTAGGCTAGAGCCCCCTCCATCTTGCCCCTCAGAGGAGCCTCCATCTGTCTCTTCAATGGATTCCTCTCCGGGCTCCACCCAATCCATAACACACTGAGCGCTGCCCTCTTCAGAGAGTTGGCAGCGCTCGTTGGGAGGACAATCTATATGGATACAGGGATCTCCCTCACAGAAACCATCGATACAGATCTGCCCCTCTTCAAGGCACTCCACTCCCAAACAGTAATCTTCAAAACAGCCGCCCTGATGGCAGACCTCTCCGTCAGGACATTGCAAAAGAGCGCAGTCTGAAGGTTGGCACTCTCCATCACTACAGATCTCCCCAAAGGGACAGCTCAGCGTGGCGCAGCTCCTCACGCAGAGACCCTCTCGGCAGAAGGAGTCTACCCCGCAGTCGATGCCCGCGCAGGGATCACTCATACAGGCTTGCTCAAAGCAGCGTTGCCCCTCAGGGCAACCCAAAAAGAGGCAGCTCTCCTCTAGACATCGGCCCTCAAAGCAGATCTCTTCCGCTTGGCAGTCCAGCTCCGCGCAGGGGTCAGTACAGTATCCTGCCTCACAGCGCTCCCCTGGCTCACACTCCAAGATCAGGCAGGGATCAACACAGAGTCCCTCAACGCAGCTGAACCCCCCTGGACATTCATTGATCTGGCAGGGCTCATGGCACTCACCAAAGAGGCAGGATTGCCCCTCTGGGCAGTCGGGATCTTCATCGATCTCGCCATCACAATCATCATCGATTCCGTTACAGATGTCAGCTCCAAGGGGACCACAGAGACCACAGGCGTTACGAACCTCCTCATCGACATGACCATCGCAGTTATCATCCAGACCATTGCAGCGCTCCTCTACCGCCTGCTCCCCTGCACCACAGTCAAGCCGCCCATCAAAGCAGATCTGAATCCCTTGGGCGCAGATCCCAGGGAGCCCAGTGGCGCAGGGCTCATTGAGCCCCTCGATCTCCTCATCTACTGCTCCATCACAGTCATTATCGAGACCATCACAGACCTCAGCCTGAGGTTCAGCTCTGGGCAAACAGTCTAGGAAGCCTGCCTCACAGCGCTCCTCCCCCTGAGCGCAAACTCCCAAAAGCCCCGTATCACAGGCCTGCTCCCAAAGGGCATCATCGATCAACCCATTGCAGTCGTTGTCAAAACCATCGCAGATCTCAGGCCCCGGATCTCCGGTGCAGTCATCACAGAGATCCCCAATACCATCCCCATCAACATCTCGCTGCTCGGGGTTATGGGCCTCAAGACAGTTATCACAAACATCCCCAAAACCATCTCCATCACGATCCTCCTGTCCAGGATTGGGCTCTGCAACACAATTGTCACAGCCGATCCCCAAACCATCTCCATCAGGATCACGATTGTCTGCTTCTGCATCTAAAGGGCAGGGATCACAGGCATCTCCGCGTCCATCTTCATCTCGATCAATCTGATCAGGGTTGGCGACGCTGGCACAGTTGTCACAAACAGCTCCAATACCGTCCCCATCCTGATCGCTCTCATCTCCCTGTTGATTGGGGCAGGGATCGCAGAGATCGCCTCGACCATCTAGATCTTGATCGGTTTGATCTGGATTGGGAACATCATGGCAGTTGTCGCAACCATCCCCAATACCATCTCTATCCAGATCACCTCCCCCAGGATGTCCAACATCAGGGCAGAGATCACAATCATCCCCAATGCCATCTCCATCTCTGTCATTTTGATTGGGGTTAGCGACCCCTGGACAGTTGTCATCTCCATCACAGATCCCATCTTGGTCGCTGTCTACACAGCCTCCACCTACAGAGCGCTCCAAGACCAAGAGAGGATAGGCCTGACCAGAATATTGGTTCCAGACTCCATGCCCACCCCCGTTAAACTGCCCATCAGCCTCCTGTTGACTGAGGAGAGTGTATGCATAGTCGTAGTACCAGCGAGCTGGTTCGTGGGGATCTGCATAATAACCAGCGACCCCCGCTCCAAAGCGAGGCACCCGAGGATCAAGGGCAGGATCTCTGTGAGGGAGACGAGGGCCACCGGCTGCCGCCATACCCATCTGTTCGATCCCCAAGTTTCCAGGCGCAGGAGCGACCCCAGAATCTTCTATAAACGTGAAGGCTTTGGCAGAAGACCAGAGATAGTAGTAATAAGCTTGTCGCCAGCTGGCTCGAGCAGCTTCGATTGTTTGGTAGTTATAGCGCTGGTGAATCCAGCTCAGATATCGCTGCACACTGGCATCGTTGAGATCAGCACCTCCGATGATCTGACCCCAAAGACCAGAGGCTGTTTGTTGATAGCTGCTGCCATTTCCCGCATGATAGCCATGTCCACCATCTCCATTAATATGGGTTTGATAGGCTCTCATCGTATTACTCGTCGCCAAATCCAGCTGTCTCATCCGTTCTGCATCAGCGAAAGCGGGATCGTTTAAGACTCCACGCACAGCAGCCAAACCCGCCATAACCAGCTGAGTCGTTGAAGAGTCATTGACATTTCCCCCTGTATAATCCCAATAGCCTGTAGGATTTTGGCTGCTGATGCTGCGATCAAAGATCATGCTCAACGCGCGAACAGCGCCTGGCTGATCGGGGCCTCCCGTTCTTAAATAGAGAGAGAGAGCCATCATATCCCCACCATCACGATAGGCTTTAAAGCTTCGATTGGCGGTCTGAGCGCGTTGGATAATAAAAGCCATCACTCGATCTAGGCGCTGTTGATCTTCAGGGAGCGCATTCTCATATCCACTGGGACGGGCGAAGAGATCGGCGCTCTCTCGCTTCTCTAGGAGCGCGAGCGCTACCAAACCTGCAGCCTCTCCGGCAGGGCTGGGGTTCTGAAAAGCGTCTGCTCTATCCAACCAACCCAGGCCATCATCGATGGCTTGAGCTATATCTTGACTAAAATTTGTTACTTGGGAGTGAACTGGACTCAAACCCATAAAGAAGAGAAGCAGAAAGGGGGACAAGATCCTTAACATGAGACCTCTCTGAAGGAAAGATCAAGGATAGCTTGAGAGAGCCAAGCTCGTCGAGGAGAGTTTCTCCTGTATTGAGCACCATTCATGTTAAAGCAGGGTATGCCAGATGGACGCCGTCACCGAGGTCCTCATCCTAAAGATGAGAAGCTTTTCGCCCCTGAGCAGCAGCCTATTCTCCAGGCTGCTGTCTCTGATCTCTCCTGGCTCCTGGAGCGACACTACCCCCCAAAATCGGCGCTTCAAGTTGTCGGGGATCGCTATAGTCTCAGAGAGCGACAACGCAGGGCGGTTCGAAGAGCCGCCTGCTCTGATGCAGCCCTCCAGAGGAGAACACAACATCGATGTTCCAGAGAGCAGCTCAAAGGAGCAAAGGTCTCTTTGGATGGTTTTAACCTCCTGATCACGGTAGAAGCTGCTCTCTCTTCAGGAGTCCTCCTGAGATGTCGCGATGGTTGTTTACGGGATATGGCCAGCATCCACGGGAGTTGGCGCTCAGTTCAAGAGACCCAGAAGGCGCTGCTTCTTATCGCTGAAACCCTCGATTCCTTGGGGATTCTAGAGGTTCACTGGTGGTTGGATCGCCCCGTCTCTAACAGCGGACGCCTTAAAACTCGACTGTTGAAGTTGGCTGAAGCCCAAAATCTTTCTTGGCAGGTTGAGTTGGTCTTTGATCCAGATCCCATCTTAAAAGAACTCAGCGAGCCGGTGGCGACTGCAGATTCTGGGATCTTGGATGAGGTGGACGCTTGGTTTAATCTAGCTTCTTGGGTAGTAGAACGACACTCTCCCGAGAGCCCAATCCTTAACCTCAGAGCTTCTGTAGGCGCTCACCTGCTTCGATAAACTTCATGGGATCTTGAGGTACACCATCCAAACGCAGCTCATAATGTAGATGGCTGCCCGCGCTGCGGCCCGAGCTGCCCATCAAACCGATCTTCTCTCCACCACTGACCTGCTTGCCCTTCTTCAGTCTGCTTCGATAGAGGTGCCCATAGAGAGTATGAATGCCGCGACCATGGTCGATCTCGATCACCAAACCATAGCGCTTGCGTCTGCCTTTAAAGATCACTTTCCCTGGTCCTGAAGCGTAGATAGAGCTGCCCTCTGGGCCGGGAATATCTAAGCCTGGATGTAGGCTCCTCTTTTTGCTTACCGGATCTTTGCGTTGCCCAAAGCGGCTGGAGACACGAAAGCGCTCTACGGGACGCAATAGAGGTAGGCTCTGACTCAAGCTTTCCAAGCTCTCTAAGCGAAGCATCTGTTCTTCAAGGGCTGAGCTGGAGCCTCGTTCTCTCTTGCTTTTCTCCTGTTCAGCTTTACTCTCAGCGAGGGCTTGAGCCTGGTCCCAAATGGGTGGGGCACCTCGATTGTTGATCTCTGAGGGGTCATAGGCGACGCCATAGCGTCCCATGTCGTCGGGAGGATCCCTCATCTCAAAGTGTAGGTGTGTGGGGCTGAACTCTACCGCTGTACGCCCCACCGTTCCGATGATCTGTCCAGAGACCACCTCCATACCCACTTCAATCCCCGGCGCGATAGAGTCAAGGTGGAGATAGCGGCTGACTTTATTGTCTGGATGCTTGATGTCGAGATAGATCCCTGCGCGCCAACCTGGACTCTTGATGCGTTCACCCCCTCTCTCAATCCATTTATCTCGTGCTGTCCAAGCTTTGCGATCCTGTAGATGGAGTACTCGCCCAGGCCCTACAGTGCGAACCGCAGTGCCAATCTCAGCGGCGATATCCACTCCATAATGGAAGCCTTCACCTCGATCTCCAAAAGAGCTGCTGATGCGCAGCTCACCCGCGATGGGATTTACATAGCCAAAATCTGAGGCTACATAAGCAGATCCTCGACTGGGAAGGCTCTTCTTGGGCTTGGAAAGCTTCCTCAGTTTGGGGTTGAGGAGTGCGTCAACAGAGAAACCAGTCTGAAACAGCGCCTCTTCTAGCTCTCTGATTTTGCGCTTTAAGCGTTGAGAGATTTTTGAGTGGAGCTGGTGCTGATCACGATCTAAGTTCTTTAATCGCTCCTCTAAACTCTCCAACTCTTTTGCCAGGTTAACCTTCTCCTCTTGCTCCTGCTCTCTCTCCAATAGAGCTGCTCTGAGCGCCTCCCTGAGAGAGAAGAGCTCCTCACGGTCGAGCTGCTGGGCGCTCTGTTGAGCGAGGTTTGGGGGTTGAACGCTGGACTGAGGATTCACCATCAGACTCTGGATGAGATCAGGAACTCTGTTTCTCCCAAGGAGAAACACGCCCATAAGCAGAGCCAACCCTCCTAAAAGATGCCAGAGCCGCTTAGGGCGTGGAGAGAGGGGCTCCAGCGTAGCTCGGCTCAGGGAGGGCGGTTCAGGAGAGGAATAGAGAGAAGCAGCAGCTTCCTCCTTGGGGTTTGGTTTTGGAGGAGGCCTGGTGTTCGGGAGAGGGGAGAGCAGAACTGAATCGGGGGGGAGAAGACCAGGCTTTCCCAGAAAGGGCTCTCTCAGGGCGGTGGGAGCTTGCCTAATGGTCGAAAATATCTTGGGACCTGGCTTGTTCAAGGCCAAGGGTGCTGCATGTGGAATATTCCCACCCACACGGCACCAGAAGTCTCTGGGCTTATTCAGACGGCTCCCATCCCCGCGTACTCCCCAGGTGCTCAAAAGCCGGGCTCTCTCTCCTTTGGATATCTCAGTTGCCTGAAGATCCTCCAGCTCAACAGGCTCTTGTTTGACAGGCTCTATGGGAGGGTCTTGTCGCTCTAAGAACTCCTCAGCTTCCAGCACTTCCTGAGAAGCCTGAGCTGCAGATTCAGGACTCCAAGAGAGTTCTCCTGCTTCGATCTCAAAATCTGGATGTTCTGGCTTAAGCTCCTCAGTCTCAACTTCGATTGAGAACTCCAAATTTAGGGAGGCTTCGCTTCCCAGCTCAACGGGAACCTCCCGGGGTTCATCTACTTCCTGTTCTCTATCTCGCAGCTCAGCGCCGGGGCTTGAGTCTTTAAAGGTGATAGGAATTTCTTTGGGAGAGGAGGGCTCCTTAAGGGGAGGAGCAGCTGTGTTGCTCCTTGAGGGGGGCTCTGGGCTCTGAGAGTTCTCCAAAGGATGGCGATTGATGCTGCTCCCTGAGGGAGGCTTAGGACTCTCAAAATCTACGGGAGGGATCTCCAAAGGGCGGCGGCTGGCTCGAATCGCTCTAGGGAGTGAGGTGTTGGGGCGTGGCCGGCGGCGCTGGCGAGGGCGAGTCTCTAATCCGCACACAGGACATTTTAATCTGTTCTGGACGTCAGGTCCTCGGGAGTTATGAGAGCCACAGCGCGGACAGTAATACTCCATCTCCTTCCTCCCAGGGGCAACGATAGATCGATATCCTACACGCTCAGGGACCCTACTGGCAGCGCACTTTGATCTCCACCGTGGGGAGCGAAGGTTTGCGAGTCATCAACCAGCTGTTCCAACCCAGGCGATATCCCCCCTGAGAGGAGAGTCGTGGTCGATGATGCATCAGCTCATCGCTGAGGAGCCCCAGCCTGAGTTGAAAATCAAAAGCTGAACGAGTGTAAAAACGAGTCAGTTTGACCAGGATAGGAAAACGTCTACCCGAAGGAAGGAAATCCAAAAATGTTGACCAGCCCAGAGGACCGATACTTAACTCAAAGCCAGCCTGGGGATCCCAAACTCTACGTCCCGCCATACAGGTTTGCCCCAGGCGGTTGTTGGACTCCGTGCAGCTCAGAGCGCTGCGCTCTTCAGTTTTAAGATAGAACCAACGTCCGATCATCTCTTCACCTCTGATCTCAAGACCAAAGAAGTGCTTGAGGATCCTCAGCAGGCCCGCCATGGAACGTTCCCGATTCCAGAAGAGCCCCGAATAGAGGAGAAGATCACGAGCTTTAAGCCCCGCCTCATAAATATCTGAGTCATCCTGCGCCCTCTCCTCTGCTTCAAATTCCTGTGCCTGAGGCTCTCCCCAGACGCTCTCTGCTGTAGGCTCCTCTGGCTGGTCAAAAGCCCAGCTGGTCTCTGGTGAGCCCAAACCAGAGAGGGAGAGCAGATATCGAGCAAAAGGATGTTTTTCTGGTAAGTCTGTATTTAGAGTAGGACGGTTGTGTTGTCGAGCACGATAGACCAAAGAAAGAAGGCGATGGTTAAAAAGATCCAGGAAGTCTCGAAGTCCGGTATCCCCTAAACGACCTCGGGCTCTGATGATCTCCGCATAGAAATCAGGGAGAGGTCCACGAGCACCCGTGAGGCCTAAGAAATCCACATTGATAACGGGGGCGCCTCCATCTTTGGGATGGGGAGTGATGCTGCGGATATCGCTGGGAGAAAAACCCAGAGAGACCGTTGAGCTGAAGCGGACAGGCTCATCATCAGGACGCTGTGCCTCCCCCAGAAGCTCCACGCTGCGCGCTCCCCTTAGGCTCCTCTCTCTCCGAACAACCGCCTCCAAGGTCTTAACCGCTTCGTAGAAGTCGAAGCGAAAGGCCTCTTCGAAGTAGGCGTTTAGATCTTCATGGGAGGAATGACTGGAGGCCATAGTTTCCAAACTCCTTCTCTCTGGCGAGACTCCATGGCCAGTTGGGTGAAGACGTTTACAGAAGCATAGCTTCCAAAGTAGGCATGAAGGACTTGGCCTAAGAGGATCGGTGTCCAACCCGAAAAGCGGCTTTCATCGATCTTGATGTTGAAACGCTGGACCCGACAAAATCCTCGCCACTGTCGATCATCCGCTCTCAGAGCTACGGTCTCTCGCCTCAGCTCCTCGATAGCCTGAAGTTGAGGCTCTAAAGACTCGCTGCTGCTGAAAGCATAAACTCGGAGCTGTTCACGCAGAGCCTCAACAGCTCTCTCTCCCTCCGGTAACCCCGTATGACTTAGAGAGAGGTGGGAGATCAGGCGCCAAGCAGCCTCTCCAAGGAGAGGGGGGATTAGAGACTCGCTGGGGCGTGTCTTCAGATGCACCAGAGCGTGAGGTCCCTCCTCAATGAAGAGTCGATCTCCTCTGTCCAGATGTGTCGCCAGATCTCGATTGGTGCAGAGAGTGTGGGCCCTTAGACTTCGAGCATGGGGGAGCTTGGGTTGCAGGCGGGCGTCAACAAAGGAGAGCCAGAGGTCTGTACCTGACATCTCCAATAGGCGACTGCTTCGTCGCTCTGCATACCAGTAGAGTGTGTTATGCGCAGAATGGAGGAGCCCATAGAGGGGTTCGATCCGCCCCGCTTCTCCATCGGTCAGGCTTTCACTTAGAGATTGGATGCTGTGGATCTCGGTGGTGCTTTCCCAGCGAGCGTCTGGCCTCAACAGATATTCCTGGGACTTCCCATCGATATGGATAGGCTCGGAAACTTTTGGAAAGAGATTGATAACGGGGGTACAGCCTAGGAGCAGATTCTCGGGACCTACCGCCAGACGACGTGGAGCGCGTTTGAAGAGAAAATAAAGATCAAAATGCTTGGAAGAACCACGCGAGCTCAGACCTTCTACGTCGAAAAAGAGAAATTTTTGAGGAAAACTAAAATACTCTTGGAGCAGAGCATAACTTCGCAACGCATGAGGTGCTGAAGGGAGAACCTCTTCACCCTCCAAAAAACCCACCGGCTTTACTTGGCAGAGTTGCTGCTTTTCTCTAGGGCTTGGGAGCTGCCCTTCAGGGATAGAGATTGCAAAGAGCAACTCGCTCATCAGCAGTTCGTATAAGGCCCCAGCGACCTCTGGCTCCCCGTCAAGGAAAAAGCGCAGATTTTTGATCTCATCCACCTCATGTAAAGCTGCAGCGGTCGCGGCTAGGCGAACACGCAATACAGATTGAACTTGGTGGAAGGGGGGATATCTCAGAAAGGGGTAGGCGCTGGGATTTTCAAAGCGCGCCTCGCTCACCTCCAAGGGCCAGAGAGAGACAGGATAACAGGTTCGAAAGCGACAGGTTCGCTTCTGGAAACGAGTTTCTCTAAAGAGGCTGGTATGTTTGGGGATCTGGATCCCAGAGCTGAGCCCAGCTCCGCCTTCATCAGGTTGAAGATGAGCGATGGCCATAGGAGGGACGGGTTGAGTGAAATGAGGGTAGAGGTAACCCAAGAGCCCCTGGGTAATATGAGGTTGCTCTGCCTCCAAAACAAACTGAATCCGCGAAGTGAGGAGGGCAACCCCCTCCAAGAGTCGCTCCACGTGGGGATCTGGACAGATCCCATCCCCCAGCTCAAGTCTCCTCGCGATGCGGGGGTGTTTCTTGGCGAAGCGGGCCCCCATACGCCGCAGAAAGGTTAACTCATCTCGATACTGTCGAAGCTGTTCCTCTTCAAGATCAACGGCCAAGGACTTTAACTCCCCGCTTCTTGTCTATGATCGCCCGAAATGAGACGGGCTCTCGAACATCATTGATGATCAGGTATGCCTCAAAATGGACCTCAAGAACACGGGGATTTCCTTTTAGTTCTCGAATCTGCACATTTCTGATCTGAAGTCTGGGCTCAAAGGCCTTGATCGCTTCCTGGATATATTTGGAGAGCTTGAGACGATCATCTTCAAAGAGAGGGACAAGGTGAGTGAAATCATCCAGGCCAAAGTCCAGAACGCTGCGACGACCAACCCTTTCTTTAGAGTCGTAGCGCATGGAGCAGCGAGTGTTGAGCAGCCACTGAAGGTCGCGCACAATGCTGCGGGTGTACTGTCCTTGAGTATGGGTTCGGCGGGGGGGACGCTCGGGAGGGCCCTCTGGATCCTCATCAATAAGACGATCCAGAAGTGAGGCCCTTACTCGGCGGGGTCTCTCCTCAGATGGCATCTATCTCTTAGGCGACGACGTTGCTTGCCAAGCAGTGAGAAACTGGCTGATCAGCACCAGCGGTGCCTTTCAGCTTATCCTGGCCATTATAGGTATAGGTCACTTTGGAATAGTTGACGGCGACGCTTTCCATAGGCATATCACCGATGCTGCCGCTGATTTGGTAGTCGGTGACAATGACAGATTCCAACTCGACTTTGAGATAGGGAACACCCATCTGAGCGGTGCCAACATCACCTGCAGATCGATAGCAAACCATGGTCAGATTATCGATATGCTTACCGGTCCAGATCATCTTGAGGAGATCGTCTGTTGCGGAGTCCAAGATCTTTGTGAAGACGAAGTTTTGATGATTCACCTTCTCAAGGGTTCCACCTCCACCGTGGCCACGAGTCGGAGTCGTGGGCTGATTCCAGCCATGATTCCAGGAGAGGACCTCGATCCAGCCCTCATGACCCTTAGCAGATGAGCCTCCTACAATATCGGGAGCCTTAGTGGTTATGAATACGTTGGTGGCCATGGTTAACTCCTTTGGGGGACTCCCCCCATTTTATTAGGCCCCTCAGGGCATTGGTTTATGCCGCCGGTGGCGGCAAGTCGGCCACGAGTCGAATCGAGGCCGTCAGCTCGTCGAGCTGGAAGTGCGGTCGTACATACACAACCGCTCGATAAGAGCCTGGCCGGCCTGCGACATCGGAGACATCGACACGAGCCTCGCGCAGCGGATACCGAGCCTTAAGGCTTTGTCCCGCGTCGTCCTTGCCAAGCACATATTGCATGATCCATCGATTTAGGTAGGAGCTGACATCGTCGCGGCTCATAAAAGAACCTACTTTGTCACGCACCAGCACCTTAAGGTAGTGAGCGAAGCGAGAAGCTGCCAGAAGGTATGGCAACTGCGCCGAAATTCGGGCATTTGCGTTGGCAGAGTCTGTGTCGTAGCTCTTCGCTCGGTTGACCGTGGAACCCCCAAAGAAGGTCGCATAATTGGTATTCTTGCAGAAAACCAGAGGCAGGAAGCCCAGATCGCTGAGCTCCTTCTCGCGACGATCCGTGATCGAGACTTCGGTGGGGATCTTCACCGTCATATCGCCATCAGCGGTCTTGTAGCGGTGGAGAGGGAGACCCTCAACCATGCCACCACCTTCAGCGCCTCGAATGGCTGCACACCACTTATAGAGAGCGAAGGCGTTGGTGATACGCTCTCCCATAGCCCAGGCCGCGTTCCCCCAGAGGTAGCGAGTGCTGTCTGTGCCGTCTACATCCTCGTGGAAGTCAAAACCTTCGATGGGATTGTCTGGGCCGAAGGGCAGCCTCAGGAGCATACGGGGCATACAGAGCACCACGTAGCGGGAGTCTTCCATCCCCCTAAACTGGTTCCACTTCTCCATGCCGGTTTCAAAGAGCTTAGCGAGGTCACGAGGATCTCCCAATCTCTCGTGGTTGTTCAAGCCAAACATATCTGAAGAGGCTGAAGCGATGAAGGGCGCATGAGCTGCTGCGGCTATGTTAGAGAGTCCCATGAGCAGATCGAGATCTGCGTTGCTCTTCCCAAAGTAATAGCTCCCGATGAGGACCCCGTAAGGCTCACCACCGTAAGTGCCATACTCCTCTTCATAAACGGCCTTGAAGAGCCTGCTCTGATCGAAATCGGAGGCGTTCTCGATATCCGAGAGCATCTCCTTCTTGTTCGCGTGGAGGACTCGTATCTTCAGATACTGCCCCGTCTCCGCACGGGAGACTAGGTATTTGAGGCCCCGCCAAGTTGACTCCAACTGCTGAAAATCCTCGTTGTGGAGGACCTCATTGAGTTGAGCTGTGAGTCGGCGGTCAAGGGCTTTGATCTGCCCTTCGATCAGTTGAGTCGCGTTGCGAATGGTCTTCTGCTTCTCAGCAGCGCTCCCCACTCCCTGTTCAAGGGCTTGGTTCAAGAGGGCCTTGAGGCCATCTCGAGCTCCAGCCTTGTTGGTCTCAGCGATGACAGCGGTCAGCACGTCTGTAGCGGCTGCTTGACTTGGGGCGCTCTTGCTCCCCCCTGTCGGCTTAGTTCCCATCTCCTCCTCCGTGCTTTTGCGGCCTTAAATCTTGTTCACCAGTTCAGCCAAGTTCTTCTTTAGATCTTCATCGCTTGCGCTAGAGCGAACAACCTCATTGAGGGCTGCCGCCAGATCATCGTTCACGTAGATCTTCGCTAAGAGCGCGTTGAGCGCGTTGCGCTGCTCGTAAGTAGCGCGCATCTTGTCTACGCTGTGAACGATAGACATCGGATCGAAATCTGAGAGCTTTGAGAATTTAAGCTCAACAGGAATGTTTCCACCCTTCTCATCCAGCTTGTTGGGGACAACGATGTTCAACTCTGGACTCGTGCTCTTGAGCACATCATTGAAGGTCTCGTTATCAATCTGAACGAATTTGCGCTCCTTGAGCTTCTTCTGCTGTGCATGCCCGGCGAGATCAGCCATCACCCCGACGATAAAGGGTAACTCCTTGACCTCAACTGCATCACCCACCTCAACATCGTAGGTAATCTGAACCCGAGGCGGACGAATTCGTCCAATCTTATGCTGGGTCAAATCAGCCATATTCGCTCCATTTGGCTCGTCAGCGCAAAGCGCAGACAGCATCTGTTTTGGAAGCGATCTAAAGTTTAAACCGCTTCTGATCTACTCCTTGGGCTCACGCCCGACCCTTGCTTACATTAATCCATATGAATACCCAAAAGGGAATAAATTGAATTAAGATCGTGCTTATCGTGCACCAACTCTTGGATAAGTTCAGTAAAACTCATACTCCCCCAAGTCACTGCCCGTTTTACTAGATGAGGAGTCGGACTATGCGGCTCCGATCTCATCAAAAAATCAGCAGCTTCAGCTAAGCGCTGATAAGCCTCCGCCCGGTTGCGGATGGGACCCCAACGAACACCTACACCAGAAGAGTTTTCTCGACTCCTCGGCTCTTCTCTCTCCTCGTCAAGATCTCCTTCAGGCTCCTCTTCTGCCTTTTGATCCAGAGCTTTACTGACGAAATCTTTGATCTCCTTGAGAGTCTGACGAAATTGCCAAAGAAAAGACATGCTTCGTCCACAGCCTTTATCGACTGCGCGTTCTAGATCTTCTGTTGCATCCCAAAGGTGGCTCAGGTCCCGTTCCAGCTTGATATAAAAAGCTGCGGGAGTGAGCAAAACACAGGTCATAAACTGAGCGGTAGTTACTTCATTCTCGGACGCTTGTTGATTGGAGCGTTCTAAAAGAGAAGCTCGTTCCCAGTCATTCCAGTTATAGATTTCGGGTTCTTTTGTTTGAGGCCGCGTCAACGGTATAATTTTTAGTTTAAAAGAAAGTTTGTCGTTGATCCAGATGAAAGGAGCCATCCTTCCATCTAAATCTCCATCCTCATCGATTTCTGGGTGCATTGTATCCCAGAAACGATTGCTCAGACTCTCAAAGAGTCGAAAGCCTTGTTCGATTCCTTCAGCACCGTAGAGGTGAAGCCAGGCTTCTGTAAGCCAAGCAGCGATCCGAGCATCTTTAGACTGTAGTTTAAGGGCTTCTAAGCAGAGTTCTTCTACTTCAACCCAGGAGGCCTTTTTAAGTTTGGTCTGCCAAATACCCCTGGAAAGGCTGGGATCATCTTCTCGACGTGCTTCTTTAATCCGATCATAAACAGCCCCTCTACGGAGCGAAACTCCAGAAGGACTTCGATCAGAGATGGGTTTGAGCAGAGTCGCTAGATCAACTTGGATCACCTTTGCCACTTTACCACTCCCCACGAGCCGTATTTTGAAGTTTGTTTTTCTTAAGAAATTCCAAGGGAAGCTCCGGCGCTCTTCGAGGCAACTCAGGGAGTTGATATGCAGATTTCTCCCCTGGAAGCATCAGCGCAATCCTGACATAAACCCGAGTATCTTTGAATAAATAATTTGTTCCTCTTCTCGCAGAGCTGGAACGACTTGTCTCTGTTTCAAAACGCAGGGTGTGGGGACGTAGAAAAGATCGTCGTCCTCGATCGGCTGGTGTAGCGGCATGAGTCATCAGGAGGCGGAATAGAGCCCAACGTCCAGTGAAGGCATAACAGATTGTTCGACCATTGACCTGTGCATGCTCCGCCCTCTGGTTTCCAGATGGAAGAAAATTACCATCGTTTGCCCAACGGAAACAGATTTCAGAGGGATCTGTGGTTCGCCACTGAGCATTTTGTTTGTTATCTCGATGACCGATGCGCTCTTCTCCGACGATAGACCACCATTGGATGATCTGATTCCCGTTTACTTCATTGTCACGGTTTACGCGAAAATCAAAGTTCGCGTCCAAAATCAGATCAGGATTCTCATCTTCTGAGTCGATCAAAGCAGCAAAAAGAGGACGAGCCTTCTTCACCTGAGAGAGAAAACGAAATATGTCTGAGCTGGATTCTTCAAAGGGTTTGGCTCCTTTCTTAGAAAGAAGAGCTCTAAATTCCTCTGCTTTATCGTCATATTTTTGATAAAATGCGATAATATCTCTAGTTTCAACTTCAGCAGGAACATCTGGGCTAGCAAATGGGAAACGGCCTGCAAGGTTGTTTGAGAAATAGCTCTGAAGCTCGACATACCCCTTTAAAGTTCTTGTCTTTAGATTTTTCCTGCAATTGTTTCTTATGGCAAAAGCAATGTTATATTTCTTCTCCATAAAGAAGTCATTTTTGTTGTGCGGATTAGCATGTTTTTTCAATTTTGATTGACAAGAAGTAAGTTGAAGTTTGTTCAGATCAGTTTCAACAAAACGCTCCAGCTCTTCTAATGAATTACCAGGGACCTTCTTTTCATAATCTTTGATTATATCTATGATTTTTTTCCATTTCTGAACAATACCATCATCAACTAAAGGTTTTCCGAGAGGAATGATTTTTTCAATCAGTGGACCTGCAAAATCATTTGCTAAGCCTGCAATTGTATTTCTTTGGAGGGTCAAACGTGATACTAAGTCACTTAGATCTCTAGCGCTAAATATTGAAACACCTACAGGAGATTCTCCTTCCCATAAATCATCTTTTACATCAAAAAGATAAAGATTTTCATCTTCTAGGAGTTGATCGGCCTGTGTTATCAATTTGAGAGCGTCAGCCTTTAAAACTTTAAAAAGTTCTTGATTATTTGATTGTTTTAGTCGGGGCGCAACTGTTTCTAGCACCATTTGCACTTCTAATATTGAATCAAATTGTTCAAACAGATTACCTATTCTCTTTTTTAGCCCCTCTTTTTTCTGAGCTGTCCAAGTGCTATTTGCGAGAGTTTCTGTCGGGATTTTTAATGGTTGTGCTTCTACCATCACCTGGTTAATGCGTTCAGACAATTCTTTGGTAGAAGCTATCTTTAGAGTTCTATCAATAAATGTTGGAGTTTTAATTCTATTATAGTAAGCATCATAGGATTTATGCCAAGATAATACTTTCTTGATCAATCTATCATTCCATTGAACTCTTGTCCCTGCTTCTCTATTTAAAGATTCAGCAAACTCCTTGCGTTCTTCTGAAGTGAAGAAGACGAAACCAAGCCCCTGATATTCCTTAAACAAGGATAATATAGAATCCAACATTGGATCGATTTTGATCTTTCCATCCTGCCTGTCGAGAAGAGTGAATTCTTCTCCACGTAAAGATTTCACGTTCCAAATAAAAGACCTTAAGTTCTTAAACAATAACTCAACTTCACTAGAAAATTCCCTTCCAACTTCCTCCTGGTTTTCAATCTCATCCTGAGAATTTAAAATGGGCCCATTCAATATTGCGAGTAATTTATCATAGTTTTTCCCAAGAATCATCTCTTGGGGTATGAGCCAATCAAATTTCTGGTCAGAGATGTGGGATTCGATGTCTTTAACTCCATTAATAATCTCTAAAAAGCGATCATTATAAGGAGCTAAGCCTTTCTCTTCCTCAATTCCATCAATCAGGTTGGATATCTTAGGCAGGATTGTTTTAAGCGGATTCTTTTCAAAAAACTTAACATAGAAACCAATGGATTCATGTTTCCATTTGTTTCTTGCTCTTTTTCGATAGATGCCATAGTCAATTGATGGCCATCCGCTTATTTTATTAAAGACCTTGCTTGCCATCCCTTTATTGCTCTTCAGATGAAGGATGACTTCTTCATTCTCTTCTTTTATCGATTCACTAGCTGGTGTGCCACTTAAATATGAGTATAGTTCAGAGAGGTCATTGGGAGTATGACTCTGATAATGGTTGAACTGAGAATAAAGTTGTTCAACTCGCTGAGCTTCAGCTAGTTTCTTTTTTATCCACTGTTTTGGCGTCTTTTCTTTTACAATGAACGGATCCATTTTTGATCTGAACTCGGACAAATCATGGAAATCAGATTCTACTGAATACCTTGGATGCAGGATTCCATCCGCTTTTGTTTCTAATTCACCAGCAAAATAATCGCCGACAACAGCTCCAAATACAGATGATGTGGCTGATATTGTTTTATCTGTGATTCCTTCTATGAAACTTGTTGGAACGAGCAAAGATTCAAACGAGTCCAGTTTAAATAAAGCGATCGTTGCAATCAGGTCCTTTCCTTCTTTTGCAGTTGATGAATTTCTCGTGTCTCCTGTATTTTTTTGAAGTATCGAGAGAACATGGCTAAAATCATCAACTTTGCTTTCTGTATTAAAATATTGAATTGTCATTAACAATAACGAGATTATCAATGTTACTAACAGAGATAATCTCGCAAAACGAACTTTTTTATCTAATTTTTTGTTTCTATCTTTATCTAACTCGGCCAAGCCGGGTTCTTGAAAGATTTTTTCTGAAAAAAGCTGTTTTACAAAACTTGGCGAAACATTAACTGGCTCATTGACTGGGATATCATTAAAAGGAAGGGGGGGGGGGTGTTCTAGATTGGTTTTTTCTGGTCCAATTTTCCCTGTAAGATAAATTCCGCGCAAAGGAAGAGGCCGACGGTATGAATTGCCTTTAAAAAGAAGATCTAGATATATCCTAAGCGGTTCACGGATCTCATTCAGAGATTTCGGAAATAAATAGAGAGAATCACGATCGTTCTGGTTACTAATTCCAGAAAGAAACTGAAGCTGAGCCATACTTACGGCTTCATGCAAAGAAGCAATAGCTTCATCAACCCATTCTGTCTGATAATGATTTTCTATTTTATGCGGAGATGACCATCCAAGCATCTGTTCGCGTACTGGCTCGGAAAGGCAACGACCAAATGCTTCAAACCCTTGAATAGACTCACAATGAGTAAGGATAATATAAACAGGAAAATGTATCCCGAGTCGATATTGAGCCTCATGTATTTGATCAGCAAAGTCGGAAGCATCACGAGTGAGGCGGTTGATCTTCTCAGGAGTATTCACTTGTAATTTGCGTGCGTCTAGAGTAACAATTAAGCCATCTAGAGGTCTGCGCCGGCGAACGAAGCCTAAGGAATCTAGAGCTTCTCTCCATTCTCCAATTGCATTGTTCTTGCCAAATATCCTTTTGAAGAATCCAACTTTTTTGCTTCCATCCCTTAATGGTTCACCAAAATATAGTTCAGAGAAATCAACTACTACTGCATCATTAAAGAACCACCAATGTGTTGCCCAACTGCCCTTTAATCCGTAGCTGCTCGGGGCTTCTTGTCTCGGTTTAATGGCACTTGCATGCAATAATTCTCCCTTTTCACATCCAGATTCTCCGACCAGACCAAACCATGGAATTTTATAAATGGCCTCCTCATCTCGAAGGATCTGACTGAGTTCCTTGGCTGCTTTTGAAAAAGACTTTTGAACGGCAGCTTTAGATATTCGTTCTTTCTTTGAACTTCTGGCCATAGCCTGATCTACTCCTGTGAACCAGATTTATTCGTAACTTCATAAATTACAGAACGAATTTCATCAGTTTGAAAGTACCAAGCTACATGTGAAAGGGAAAAATACATTATAACAACTAGAATAAGCCAACGTATATATTTTCTGGCATCTGGCATCTGATCTGTAGGCGGTTTGGTAATAGTATGTGCATATGCATCGGGAAATAATGGTTTTTCTGAACTGTCTCCATCAACACTTCTGATTCCAACAAAATTTTCTAACCTATCCCTATAACGACGAGGCTTGTCCTTTTCATCTTTAACCTCTCTAGCCTGTCCCTGAAACCCCAATAATAGAGCAACTAAGTATGCTACTGCGATATCTTCTTTTGTCTTATCCCTCTGAGATAAAATATTGTCTATGTTTTCGTAGAATTTTCCACCAGCATTACGGCTTTTATAGATTTGAAGTTCTAATGGATTATGAACCCAGATAGAACGTCCTGGCCAGTCTCCTCTTACATTGACAAAAACTTCATCAGCAAGAGCAATCATGATAAATTTCATCTCTTCATAGAGATCTGCCATGACTTCATCATGAACTTGGAGATGTTGGTCCATAAAAGAGATCAAAGCACCCTGAACTTGGTCAAAGGTGATTTCAGCTCCTCTTAGATCAATTTCTTCTTTAAGGCGTATAATAAGGGCATAAAAATCCCTCATTTTATTAAGCAAAATTGATCGACTTAGTTGAGCAGCTTTCACATTTAACTCCTCATTAATGCTTTATAAAGAGCCACATTCTCTGAGGAGCTGGGTCCATTACTCCCTTATCAGGGTGATAAACATGGAGCACTTCTCCTGGTTCGATTCTTCTTCGGCGTTTTGTGTTTGGATCTTGTTCGAGATTGAAGAGTACTGTTCCTGGACGACGTTGGAGGCCTTCCTGTCGATCATCCCGGACACGTTTGGCACCAACATCTCTGTTTTTTGTCATACTATTGGTATGAGTATCTGTTCCAATGAAACATTCTTCAATCCACACCTGAACTTTATCCGGTTGTTCTCCCAATGCTCCAATTACAACCTTACAATCAACCCACTCTTGCTGGAATTGTATGTAAAACTTATGTCCACTGCCTTCAAATTCAAACGGTTTAAAGATTTCCTGAAGCGTTTGATCCAACGTTTGAGAAACAGTTTTTCCTACATGAGAAAAAACACCATAGATATTTTCATGATCATAATTTGGATAGCGTGGGACCTCTTCAGGTATATCTACAGCAGAGACATGCGCCATGAGAGAACAAAGCTTCAAATAAAGATTATATGGATGAGACTCTTGAGAAGAAAATTCGATTTCAAATGAAGAAAGTATCGCAGTAAGTTGATTAAACTGCCTTTTAAATTCTGGTTTGTTCGAATTTTCAATAACGCTATTTATCTCTCCTAATAAATACTGAGATTTTCCTCTTATTTTCTCGGAAGATTCTTTGCATACAAGATAAACAGATCGAGACCAATCATCTTCTTTTAATTTAAGAAGCGGAGGGACGAATTTAGTGGTTTTAAAACCAGCTCCAGTGAATTCAAGCTCAGCTATTGGTAATCTTACTCTTCCAGCAGTACCTGCCTCTGTCCCGACTAAAGTTGCATTGGGTTCAAGCCTTCCAATCGGAATAGACTGTGATGATTCATCAGCTTCTGGATCAAGATCAGACTCAGCTGAATCTCCACGAACAACGAAACGAGCCATTACTCCTTGTCGATCTGCAACAGATTCGTCAGGAACACAAAGGTATATACGTAAAGGATGACGTTCTGCTTCTGCTCTAAGAGGGGCTAAATCTAGATCAGGCGGCGGTGACGATATAAAAAGGCCATCAGGCATAATGGCTTTGATTCGATTAATTCTGAGGGTTTTTGAATCGAGTAGGCCTGAATCAATTTCTAAGTCTTCAACTCCCCAGAAAAAAGGAGTGCTCATTGCTGTATAATGATATGCTATTCTTTCTAATCTATGTGTTTGTTGTTGAAAATGTTGTGGTGCAAGGAGCATGCCCTCATACCAACGCAGAGGATTGGGTATAGATGATTTGTTCTTCAAGATCCCCCCCAGAATCGAAAAAAGTTTGTGAGAAGAAAAATCCAGATATGCATTTTTTTTTCTTTCTACTCTTCTTCTAAATTAAGGACTCTAAAGTCATCATTACCCAAGAGAACCAATATTCGTTTTTTGGGATTGAAACGGACCCGATGTTTTCCCTCTGTATAATAATCGGCGAAGGCCAAACCTTTGGCATCTTCAGATTTAAGCTCAATTTCAACCTCTTTTACCTTCTGTCCAGGCATGAGTTCCCAGCTGAGGAGATCAAAATCAACCATGTCAGGATTATCACGGAGTCTCTGAGTTGATTGTTTGAACCACTCCGAAGCTGAAAGTCGGCTGAGTTCTTTCAGCAGTTCCTTGCTGTAAATAACGAGAACTGAGACCGCGATGGGAGCATCTTGATTGGCATCTCGTTCAGCCTCCAGGACGACTCTGAGTTTTGGGGGACCTCCACAGCCAAAGCTTAGAAGAAGGAGCAGTAAGCTATACCTTAAAATGAAAGGCACCCAACCCCCAATCCCGGGCTTCGAGCGGAGCAGAATTCAAAGAACGGTATTATTTACAGCCCATCGGAAAACGCCTGTCAACCTCTTCTGAAATTGATCCTGCGACTTGAGATTCCAAGCGCTTCAACGTTGAGGCATAAATTTCTCAAGACTGCCCTTGGAGGGTCTCTTTTAGTCTCGGCAGCAGAGGACGCCAGCGAGCTGACCTTGGCCTCCAAACTCTGTCTCTGAGCCGATCCGTCCACAACCGGTGTTTTCCGTGCAACTGGTGTACGGACCAAAGATATGTGTCTCTCTTGGCCAAACTCCGTGAGCGCAATGGCTGCTCTCATGAGGACCACAGACAATGGGAGCGGTATGCCAGCCCGTAGCCCCACAGCCATAGGGCTCTGCTTGATCGCACCCATTGGAGCGAGGGCTATCATCAGGCTTGTTGGAGCAGTGGTTGCTGGCGGCGACAAAAGGCTTGGAGAGGCTGTTACACTCCAGAGCCTGTAGACGGAAGCGCAGATCCAGCGCATAACCATCATGCATACAGATGCGCCAACCTTGAGCACAGAGGTCCTCTGGAACCGCACACTCTTCAACCAGATCGTCTCCACAAGCTCTCCCTCTGCGAGGCGCTCGCAAGCTCATCACCAAAAAGCGCCCCTCGCAGGCAGCGACGATGGGCCAACGCTCTAGGCTCTCAAGAGCGTCTCGCTGAGCATCCGCGCAGCCGATACAGCTTGCCCCTTCACAGCCCCCTCCCTCATCGATCTGCCCATCACAATCATTATCTCGTTCATCGCAGATCTCCAAAGCTCCAGGGAAGATCTCTCGATCCTCATCGTCGCAATCTATCTGGCCTCCACCACAGCCTGAGACTCCATCTCCATCTAGGTCAGGTTTTCATCCACTTCACCGTTACAGTTGTTGTCTAGGCCGTCGCAGATCTCCACCATCTCAGGGTTGACCTCGGAGCAACTGTCGTCAAACTCCTCACAATGGGAGAACTCGTCTCCATCTAGATCGAGAGCTTCATCTCGCCTCCCATCACAGTCGTCGTCCAAACCATCACAGATCTCCAGGGCTCCTGGATAGACCTCAGGGTTGTTATCATCACAATCGATGGGGGGCTCTACTCCATCCCCATCTAGATCCCAGGGGTTTGAGTTGAACCCATCCAGGTATAAAGGTGGGGTAGGTGTTGATCTTGAGGATGGATCTGACCAGGGGGGATGCTTGGCTCTGGCTGGCGTCTCGAAAAAGCGAAGCAGGGCTCGCGCAGGCCCAGAGCAGGAGGAGCGGCAAGCGTTTCGATAGCTTCTTCACGACACTTTGATCTCCAAATCACAGCTTAAGTATGGAGCCACGCTCTCTCAACTCAGCCACCCCAGAGCTGAAAAGCGCTCCAGACAGGATCTTGAAGCCTCTGAGAGCGCGCGGTCGCCTCTCGTAGAGCTTCAGCAGGTTGTGTCGCTCCTCCCGCCTGATAGAAGCGCCACATAAAGCGCTCAGCCTCACCATCTTCCAGATCACGCCGAGCAGCCAAGACCCCAAAAGCTCCTGCCAAGAGAAAGGCTTCGGGCAGACCCAAGGTCTGATGTCCTGCTAAGCTTAAACGTCGTCCTGTAGCACAGCCACTCAAGACCACAAGCCCCAGGCGGGGGCGACGCAGGAGGAGGCTCTCCATGTCGAGACGTTCTCCTCCTGCGAGGCGTAGATGAGCCGCCCAGGGATCTGCTGCGCGGAGATCTCCATGTCCCGCGAAGTGAAGAAGGCTGCTTCCAGACAGCGTGCTCCAGAGAGGCTCCGCACGGATCTGTGCTCCAAGCCAGAGCCTCGCCTTGAGCAGCTCCGCCACCCGCTCTCCCTCTCGACGCGCTCCAGGTAGGTTGCGCTCAGGATCAGCCAGGACCAAGGGCGCTCCTTCAGGGCTGCGCTCCCCGACCCTGAGGAGGCCCAAAGAGGGGAGAAAGCTGAGAGAGAGCTGACCCATGAGCGGCTGGAGCGCTTGATAGACCCCCTTCACGCTCCCTGGGATGACGTAGAGCTGTTTAAGATCTGCGCTGAGCTGAGTGAGCTGTTGAAAGGGCTGTTTGAGATGTCGCAGTTCTCCCTCTCTGAGCCAAAGCGCCTCTGTCAACTCCCCCAACTGAAGAAAGAGGATCAGCGCCTTCCTCGCCCCCAGCTTAAGTTGAAGGGGCTCTGAGTTGGAGAGTGCTGCTCCGGGGCTGGCTCGCTCCAGCCACTCCCAAGCGACATCAAAAGCTTGATCTCGTTGACTCCGTAGCTGCTGCTTCTCCTGCTGCCAAGCCCTCTTCTCCTCCTCTCGCCAGAGCATCTTCCCTCTCGCCCTCTGCTCTTTAAGCTGTGACTCTAAGCGCTGATGCTGGCTGATGAGTTGCTCCCAAACCTCTCGCTGCTCAGCGCTCAGGCGTTCTACACGCAGCCGCCCCTCTAGGGCTTGGAGGACTTGAGCCTGAGCACGATCGGCGACTTGAAACGCCAGACTTAACTCCCCCTGTCGTAGAAGGAGACGCAGGGTGGAGTTGCTCAGCTTTTGACGATCTCTGAAGAAGGGGGCGCGATCTTCACGAACTCCAGTGAAGCGCGCCATACGTTCCAGGTGTTTCAAGCCCCCCTGAAAAGCCTTAAGGGCTGCTTGCCCTTGACCCTGCGCCTCTAAAGCTCTCCCTTGACAGAAGGCCGCGCGCCAGGGGATCTCGCTGCCAGGCCACTCACCTTCAGCCTCTCGCTCCAGCGCGGCGCAGAGAGCCTGAGTTTGCTTATGTGCTCCTTGAGCAGCTAACAGATCTGCTTCTAAGAGCTGAGCAAAGAAGCGACCGATGCCCAGCTCTGGCACCTGTTTAACCTCTTCGAGGAGGCGCTGAGCCTCAGCGGATGCTCCTCGGCGTTGAGCCAACCAAGCTAAATTAATCGAGGCGTTGGCAGCTCGCCCCAGATCTCCCAAGCCCTGAAAAAGCTGCCGTGCGGCCTCAAAATCCCCACGGGTTTGAACAGGGGCGAGGGGCAGCAGACCTCGATCACTGCCCAGTAAGCGAATCCAGCCTCGGTTGCTGAGGAAGGTGGCGCGGTCGCGCTTGGAGACCTTGTTGAGTTCATAGCGAGGGGCAAGCTGCTTATAGAGGCTCATCGCCTCCCCATGACGGCCCAGGGTCTGGAGCAGCCAACCCAGCATCATCCCTGCGTAGCCCGCCTCGGGGAGCGCGAGGGCTTCACCTCGCTCGACCACCCGGCGCAGAGCCGCTTCAGCCTCTCTAAAAGCGCCCAACTGCGCCGCCAACAGGCCCCTCAAATATTGGCTGCGCAGCTCAGCCACAGGTTGAAGAGGGGCGCTCTCCAGCCGCTCCGCCCGCTTTAACCAGCGTTCAGCGGCCTGAAAGTCTCGGCGCCAGTAGTGAAGGTGAACGATCGCCCGCATTCGATTAGCAGCCTCTCCTGGATATCCTAAAGATTCAGCCAGCTCAGCCGCCGTGCTCCACGCTCTGATCGCTTCAGGAGCCTGGCTGCTTCGGTAATGAATACGGCCCAGCTCTACTAAGGCCCAGAGCCGCTCCCAGCCTTTCAGCCCGGCTAGGATCAACTCTAGAGCCCTCACAGCGGCCTTTAACTTCCCCTCTTTGCGTAACTTGACGGCGCCCTGGAGGACTGGAAGTTGATCAGGTGGAGGCCCCCAACGCGCAGGCCAACAGAAGCGCCATCCAGCCCTGTTTAGGAGACAGAGAGCTGCTTCACCAGAGGAGAGATCTGCCCCGTGAGCTTTGAGCAGGCGCCCCTCTTCACGCTGTTCAATCTCAAACTCTAGGGGCTCCCCTCCAAACTCCAGGCGCCAACCCGAGCCTACAGGCAACGCCAGGATGGGGGCTTTTTGGCTGTCAAAACAGAAGCGGCCTTCAGGCAGCCTTAAAGCTCGAGCGTTCCAAAGCGGCAGCTTCGGAGCAGCTTCAGGAGGAGGAGTGCTGGGATTACAAGCCAGGAGGGAGAGAGCCCACAGCCTGGAGAGGCTGCTGTGAAGGCTCATGGGATCTGAAGATGGGCCTCAGGACCTTCAAGGAGCGCGATCAAAATATCTGCCTGGAACTCAGCATCAGCCAGCGCATTGTGTACCATCTCCGGCTCTGGCTCCTCCAGGTGAGGGTAGAGCTGAAGCATCTCCGACTTAGAGCTACGCCACCAGGAGAGTTTATGACGACCCATCATCAGAGCCTTGGTATCTAGGGCGTTGTACCCAAAGGGGTTGGAGAGCCCCAACCAGCCCAGGTAATAGGCCACAAACATCCAATCAAAGGGGGCATTATGCCCTACGAAAAGAGCCTTCTCACTACGCCCAAGCTGGGCGTGAACAAAGCTAGAGATCGCCTGCATCACCTCTCTTGAGGTGCGTCCCTCCTCCTCCAGATAGGCTCTTCTCAGGCCATGTATACGCATCGCTTCAGCGTCAAAACCGGGGAAATCTGGCTTAATTTCGTAGTAGAACGTGTCACCTCGCTCATATTCGATGCCATTAAAACGAACTACAGCGCAGCCGATAGAGACCATATTATACAACCCCGGCACGGGACCGCTGGCCTCTATATCGATACAAAAGTAGACGGTCCGACCATCGTGGGAGATCATATCTTTTCTTATTTTTCTGCCGCTTTCTTCAAGCTCTCGATGAGCTTTCCCTTTCCATGCGGCGTATAGAAATAGGGATGTTTGGTGTTTCCACTGTTGAGATCTTCACGAACTTTGAGATCTTTATCTAGGAAGAGCAGGCGAGGGACATAGTTCCCATATCTCTGATAATCCTTCATCCAAGTGGGTCTGGACGAACTTGATTGGAGAACCATCGTCAGCTCCTTGCTGAGAGCAGCGATCTCAGGCTCCTGAAAGAGAGGCGCCAGCCGTTTACAGTGGGGGCACCAGTCAGTATAGAGCATCAGGGCCACAGGTTTACGCTCCTCTTTGGAGATTTTCAACATCTCCTCCCAGCTCATCCAGGCGACAGGGCCATCCCACTTGAGCGCTGATTTGAACTTGGAGGCAGCGCTTGGCTTGGTGGCTGTGTGTTGAAGCTTCAGGCGCTTTGAAGCTTTCCGTTTGCTACTCTCCTTGAGAAGCTGGGACTGAGTTTTCATCGGCTTAAGCAGCTTGGCGCTCTCCTTGGAGATCTTGGGCAGAAGCTTATCGCCCTCAGCTACTTTGGGCGCAGTCTCGGTGCAAGCCAGGAGGAGAAGGAAGAGGCTGAGTGATCGCATATCTACAACTCTCTAGGAGGACTCAGGGTTAAGGACGCTCCAGCTCATCAGCTAGGGCAAGCAGAGCCTCCATCTCTGCAGCTCCTCTGGGCAGAGAGGGTAGGACACGAACTTGACCCGCTCTTTGGGCCAGGGTCTGCGCCAGGGCCGCATGCTCTTGGGCTCGTTGAGCTTCGATGGCGGCGAGCGGCTGAAGGCGCAAAAGTGCTCCCTGAAGCCCCTCTGGGAGCCCTCGTAAAAGCTCTGGTCTCAGCTCGCTCCGTTGGCTGGTGGCTGCTAAAGAGCGATTGAGGAGGTATCCCAACAGATGCAGTCCCAGCTCATCACGGGTCTTGCGCTCAAAATAGAACGCCTCCTCAAGGGCCTCTTGACGAGGAGAAGTAACCAGAAGAAAGCCTACTTCTGGCTGCTGAAAGAAGCGCTTCATCTCAGCTTGGTTGTGGTTGAGGCGTTGAAAGATCCCACCGGAGAGCTGAAAGAACTCCTGTAAATCAAGGCGGCTCTCTTGCCCAAAGCCCAGATCAAAGACCCGCTCGATGAGCCGCGTCGCCATACGCCGGATGAAGCCCGCCTCCTCATTGTGAAGGAAGAGGTTAAAGACACGACGATCCAAGAAAGCGCCCAAGCGACTCGGCGCCTCCAGAAAGCGCAACGCATCTCGAGAGGGGGGAGTGTCCAGGATAATGAGATCATAGCGATCCTCCTGGACGAAGCGGTAGAGGGCCTCCATCGCTGTGTACTCTTGCATCCCCGCCACCATCGCGGTGACATTTTGGTAGATCGGGTTGGAGAGGAGATGCTCAGCCTGTGCTCCCATAAAACTGTAAACAGCCTGATCGGAGATCAGCTGAGGATCCAACATCCAGACATGCAGTGTACCTGTGATTCCAGCCTGCTTCAGGTGCGCAGGGGTGAGAGGAACAGGCTCCTTGGGGTTGCGAGCGACCCCCAGGGTTTCTGCTAAGCGACGGCTGGGATCGATGGTTACTACCAGAACCCGACGCCCTCTTCGGGCAGCGAGGATCGAGAGGGCCGCTGAGAGCGTGGTCTTACCCACCCCGCCTGCTCCACAGCAGACCAGGACTCGCTTCTCAATCCAGTTGTCCACAGAGCCTCCACTGGCGCAGGAAGAGCTCCATCAGCTCGGGGATAGGCTCTTCCTCTTGTTGAGGCAGGGGGAGAACAGGGCGTGGGCTTTCTCGTTCTAGGCGGGCGCGCTCTCGTCGCGCTTCCTGGATCTGCTCTACCACCTCTGCGCCGTGAACGGGTCGTCCCTGGAACCAAGCCTGCATTTCCACCAATTCATCTTGGCTGAAGGGCCACTCTGTAAAGCGATTAAGCAGAAACCCCCCCACCTCAATCCCTGTCTCTGACAAACCCTCAGCCAACTCCAGAGCTTCAGAGATGGGCAGCTGCTCAGGTAGGGTGACCACCCAGGCAACGGTGCGCTCTGGATCATTGAAGATCTGCTGCCCTGCTCTGATCGCTCGAGCCACTGGCCCCCGGGGCATAAGGCGCAGCAGAACCTCAGGAAGGCTGGTGAAGGCCAAAGCATGCCCTGTCGCGGGCATATCGATCAGGATCTGTTCCCAGCGAGGCGCTCCCGACTCCAGCTTGAGCTGCTCCAGATAGAGCAGGTGATACATGATGCCCATCTCATAGAAGGAGGGCGCCGCGTTGAGGAACTTATGTAGGGATCGAGAGCGCAGTCCAGCTCGAACCAGGGTCTTGGGTAGGATGCTGCGGAGGAAGAGTTCATGTCCTCGGGGAGCCCAGAGGCGACAAACCTCTGGGCCCTCTGAGACCTGAGGCAGTGATCTGGGTTGTTCATCCAGATCCTCCAGCCCCAGATAGGGCCCCAGTACCGAGGGACCTCCATCAGGATCGCTCACTTCACAGGCCAGGACTCGGCGCCCCGCTTTAGCGGCGGCTAGGCTTAGGGCTGCGGTGAGGGTCGTACGACCGACGCCGCCCTTACCGGTGATGAAGTGAATTCGCCTTTGGAAGAAATCCACGCTTAAAAACCCAGCTTAGAGAAGAGGGCACTATAGCGAGGGGATCTCCATCTCGCTAGAGTACTTCTCAGGCTTGAGAGATGGAGAGCAGCTCCAGCTCACGCCTCAATCGCCTCTGACTGTTAAGACGGATCTTATGGGGAAAGCGCCCTTGGCTGATTGGACCCTGCCAAGAGAGGAGCTGAAGATCGACCAAACCATCAGGCTCTTGAGCACGGACACGCAGAGGGAGGAAGCTCTCTTGATCGATCCAGACCTGAGGTCGTTGAGGCTCTCGAGGCCCTGCTCCCAGGAGATGCGCGACACGCTCCCCAGCTAAGCTTAAGCTCTCCCGCCTGTGATCGATCTTCAGATCACGCATCAATGCTCCCAGATCAGCTTCAACGAAGAGGCGCTGAAGGCTTTGGCGCAGCAGTCGATGAGGCCTCAGAGCATCATCTCCTTTCTGATCCCAGCGCAACTGACGGGGGCCTGCCTGAGTCAGGCACTCTAGACGTTTGCCGGGCTGATCAAAGCGCCAGCGCTCTCTGATCTCTAAGCTTCCCTCTGCTGTCCATAGGCGACCCTCCAGCTCAAGGCTTAGCTTGGGGCTCCTCTGAAGGCGGCTGGAGACCTTACGTAGGAGATGTCGCCGAGGGAGGAGGTAGCCTGAAGCCACCGTTGGTCCCAGGAGCAGCAGACTGGAGAGGAAGTCGCGACGGTTCATGACTTAAGCGACTCCATCTGAGTGAGGGATCCGATAATAGCCCCCGTTTTTAGAGGCACCTTTGAAACAGATCAAGCCACGCTGTTTGAGCTGCTTGATGATCGTCCTCGCGGCTGAGAGAGAGAGGTTGAGTTGATCACTGAGCTGTGGTGTACGCAGACCGGGTTTTTCGATAACCAAGGCCAATAAACGCTGAGCCTCATCTCTGAGCTCAGTGGTTCTACTCCTCGGCGCTCTGCTCCTTCTCTGCTCCTTTTCGCTCGGGGCTGAGAACACCTCATCGTTAAAGTCGATCTCGAAGCCAAAGATCGAGGAGAGCTCATCCAGCTTGAGCAGCCGCCTGTGTGGCTGTCTCCCAGGAAGCACTTCAACACCTCGCGCCATCGCCTCATCGATCATCTCGTGTGGATCAACGCCACGCAACGAGAACAACATCTCAGGCTCCAGATCCAGGCGAGCACCCACGCCATAGAGCGCAGCGGCGATATGTTTACACAGCCTCGCGGAGTCTGGGCAGGAGCAGAAAAACTCAAACTCTTTTGGGGTGGGAAAGAGCCCCTCACTTGGACGACTCACGATCTCCATCACACCACTGGAGAACTCCCCCTGAAGCAGCTCTACAAGAGAATCAACCTGCCCTGCGCAGGCGCTCTTTAGGCTCGCCCAGCGTATCTCTGAGAGCGGCATGATCTTCAGCCTAACTTTGTACAACCTTGAGCCGTTGACCAGCGCCTTAATCAGCCCCTCCCCGATCTGAAGGTCAAGGACTGAGCCATTGCGGGCATAGGTACGACCTCGGGGGAGGCGGTTGCTGAAGTCGCTATAAGCCTCCAAGTTTTTACACCAGGAGCGACCCCAGAAGCTCTGACTGATGCCACGCCCCTCAATCTCGACGGGCTTTAGGATACGCCCTGCTCTACGCATCTTGGCGATCTGCCTCGCTGCGCGGGCGCGGCGCTTAGCAACGGGAACATAAGCCGCCCACCGACTCATGAGATCACCGCACTCTGAAGATCCAGGTTCACCAGCTCCAGCAACTCATCATCGCTCAGCTCGGTGAGCTTCACCTCCTCTGTACCGGAGAGCAGGGAATCGGAGAGGCGCTGCTTATGCGTGATGAGCTTATCGATGCGCTCCTCTACGGTCCCTTTACAGATGAACTTTTGCACAAGCACATTCCTTTTCTGGCCAATGCGGAAGGCGCGATCCGTGGCCTGATTCTCTACCGCAGGGTTCCACCAGCGATCAAAGTGAATGATATGATTGGCGGCGGTCAGGTTGAGCCCTGCGCCCCCTGCTTTGAGGGAGAGGACCATAAAAGGCAGCTCTTCATCCTCCTGAAACCGCTGAACCAAGCCCGCGCGCTGTTTTACGGGGGTGCCGCCGTGCAACACCACGCCTGGATGATCAAAGCAGGCGCTCAAGAGATCTCGCAGCGGCTCAATCATCACGCGAAACTGAGTAAAGATCAGCACCTTCTCTTGACGCTCCGCGATGGGCTCACAGATCGCCAAGAGGCGCTGAAACTTACCGCTATGGTTTGCTTTAAAATCAGCGTCGCCCAACCATTGAGAGGGGTGATTGCAGATCTGCTTAAAGCGCATCAAGAAGGCGAGCACGACGCCTCGCCGCTTGATCCCATCGCTCTCCTCAAGGGCCGTTCTCATCTCCTTGACCGACTGCTTGTAGAGCGCAGCCTGATGCTTACTCAACAGGCAGTAGGCGTTGATCTCGCTCTTGTCAGGCAGATCAGAGATGACCTGCTTATCGCTCTTTAAGCGCCGCAGGAGATAGGGGCCGATCAGCCTGCGCAGCGGCGCAAAGCCATCAACAGTGTTGCTCTCCATCGATTTACAAAATGTTTTAAAGAGCGCAGCGGAGCCGAGCAGGCCTGGGTTGAGGAAATCGAAGAGAGACCAGAGATCGCCCAAGCGATTCTCTACCGGTGTCCCTGTAAGAGCCAAGCGCCAACGAGCAGATAGCTTTTTGATGACCTGAGTCTGCTTAGCGCTGGGATTCTTGATCGCCTGCGCCTCATCAAGGATCACACTGCGCCAAGAGGAGCCCTGTATCCATGGAGTGCGCAGGACGGTGCCATAGGTCGTGATGATGAGATCCCTCCCCTCAAGCGCTGAGGAGGGCAGCACCTTGAGTTTGCGTGAGGGGATCTTGGAGGGGTGAGCGATGAGCGCTCGCAGGTTGGGCGCAAAACGCTTCAGCTCACTTTGCCAATTGCCCAAGAGCGAGGCGGGCACCACTAAGAGATCAAGTTCCTCATCGCGCTTCTGATTTTGCAGCATCGACAGCAGGGCGATGACCTGGATGGTCTTGCCCAGGCCCATATCATCAGCCAAGCAGCCCCCGAGGCCCAGGGCTCGAAGGTTCCAGAGCCACTGCACACCCACCTTCTGATAGGGACGCAGCTGAGCCTGAAGCCCTGCGTTCTGATCGATCACCTCTAAAATTTCTGGCGCACGTATCGCTTCGAGTTGAGCAGCGAACCATTCGCCAGCGACCACCTTGGACCACCGAGAGCGTCGGTGCTCACTCCCAGGATCTTTGGGCTCAAACTCAGCCCCAGAGAGCAAGCGCATCGCCTCGATAAAGCTGAGACCCTCCGCGCTGAACCGAGACTGCGCTGTGCGCCAATGATTGAGCAGCTCCTTGAGCTTCTTGGGATCAACCTCAACCCAGCGACCTTTGATGAGCACGAGCCCTGCGGAGGCTTCAAGGATGGTGTTGATCTCATCACTCGTCAGCGCCTCTCCGCCCAAAGAAAGACGGAGATCAAAATCGAGTAGGGCATCTCCGCTCACGATGCTGGGAGACTTTGTTCCGATGAGCACCTCAACCTGAGGATGTGTTCGCCGCTTAGCCTGCCACCAATCGGGTAGGCGCAGCACGAGCCCTGAGCGCTCAAAATGTTCCGCCTCACAGAGAAAGCGATAGGCCTCCTCCACGCTCCAAGCCAGCGGATGATAGATATCACCTGAGTTCAAGAGAGCGCGCATCAGCTCACTCTGCTCTGCTGCCTGTTGAAGGGGAGTGAGCAGGGAAAGCAGCTTCTGCTTATTCCGTTTCCCTGCATACTCCTGGAGGGCTCGACTCAAAGGAAGATATTGCAGCGTCGCTCGATCTGGAGGCTGTCGCACATAGGCAGCGATAAAGGCGAAGGGGAGGTTCGGATCCCTCTTGTTCTCAGCGAGATGTAGAGAGATCCGGCCCACCACATGCCAGTTGGAGTGGCTGGCGTTGAGATAAGCTTGAAGACCCCCTTTATACTCCGCAGTTCGCTCTACCAGCGCCCCAGCCATCTCAGCCCAGAGGCGAAGGAGCAGGGATCTAGAGAGCAGCTCAGCGCCATACATCGGAGGGATCTTACAAGCGAGTCTATCCAGCTCCATAAAGTTTGGTTCAGGAGATGGCGCCTTCTCAGGCTCCATCGGATTGAGCATGCCACAGACAGCGTTCACAAAGAGCCGCCCCAAAGAGCGCCAGAAAGCGAGGCTGGGGCTCAATTTGCTGTCTAACTCTACCGCCCCTAAGTGAAGCAGACCATAACCTGTACCTTGCTCAAATGCTGCAAAAATACGAGAGACTACAGCGGCAGAGGTTTGAAAGCCTGCTTTTTCTAACAAACAAAGGCTTATTCGTCCACTAGGCAGTAGATTTCCCACGAGTGTGAGCTTTTTAGGCATATATCTCTTCTTCGACATGTCTAGTTGCTATTAAGAGCAGACTCCTCTAGTA
This sequence comes from uncultured Nannocystaceae bacterium, assembly GCA_964384025.1. Taxonomy (GTDB): domain Bacteria; phylum Myxococcota_A; class Bradymonadia; order UBA7976; family UBA1532; genus CAYLJJ01. The sequence goes on along the minus strand of CAYLJJ010000019.1, from coordinate 12,459 downwards.
TCCTGTCTAATAACCTATGAAGTTGCTGCTTAATTGTTGGATTGTGTAATTTCTGAGTGACTGACAGCCGACCAGCCAACACACAGGGTTTATATCTATAGGTCCGAAATAGACGCAATTAATCCTGGCTTCTTTTTTAAGATAGACTAAAATGCCTATAGCGCTCTTAATCTGTCGACTCGGCTGGCTTCTCACCCATGCTAGATAAGCCAAGGTTTGATATAGATCACTCTTTACAATTTTCTCAAGTTCATTTGATTCGCCATAGATCCATTTCCATTTTGCGCATACAACCACAAGAGCATTCGGTTGATTTCCCCAACCATCCAAGATTATGTCGGGCTTAAAGATCCTCATAGGCATATCCAGGATGCATCTGAACAATTTCGAGGCTGATTTCTTTGCCATTATATTCCCTAAGCCATTTAATAGGCAACATTGCCAAGTGAGTTTGGCCTGTATCCGGCGGCCCTTCAAGGATTACTGCACGTTTTTGTTGAAAATGACCCCATAATTTCTGCTCTCTTGTCATAGTCCGCATATTTTCATCGGAATTGTCCTTTTGCTTGTTCTCCTGTTTTCTCCGTCCAAAAGAGATCGATATGCATTTAAACAATTCCGATTCTTTACTCTGATATTCATTATCAAGTATCTTTTTTGAATCACGCAACCATTCACCTGAAGTGGTCTTTTTACCCGATTTGACATCTAATATATCCTCTAGCTTAAACTCAAAGAGTTCTATTATAAGTCCTTGATGCTAACCATACCCGGCTCCATATAGATTTGGATCTATTCCCGCAGTCCAATGTCGGCATGTTTCGCTAATGAGTACATCACCGAACAAATTGGCAAGTTTTTTTTCATACTATATTCATATTTGCGACCAGAACAAAGGCGAATATTCCTAGACAATGGAGCAAAGGCAAAACGAATAAAGACAGAACCATCTGAAGAAAAAAGAAGTTCGATTACTAAGTATTGATCACCATCAAGAGAGTGTGCTCTGCCTCTAAAAACTTGTTTTTTAGAGTATCCATGTTGATAAATTCCTAAAAACTTTTCAACAGACGAATCTATTTGTCCCCCTTTAGTTACACTGAGATAAGCCTGTTCTTGAACGGGAAAATAACGTAAGAGTGGTTTGCTCCATTCTTCAATCTGTTTTCCTGCTTTTTTTGTTACAGCGAAACTAGGAACTTCATCTGGCAGAACCGCCTTAACTCTAGCTTCATGGGTTGCTTTCTCTGCCTCTGTCCATCTCTTCCAAGCCAGAGCCAACTTTAAAAGGCCACTACGTTCATCTAAGTTGAGTTCCAAGCTCTTCACCAGCATCTGATCCAATCCAAGCGCCAGGGTGCAGAGGATCTTGAGTCTTGCCAAGCTTAATATTGAGAGCCATAAAGGTGAGATCAAGCTCTGCCTACGGGACTTCATCATGGATCAGCCCCTCCGTTTTGTGACCGCTGCTAGCCTCTTTGATGGTCATGATGCCTCGATCAATATCATGCGACGCATCCTCCAAGCGCAAGGCGCCGAGGTGATCCACCTGGGACATGATCGCTCAGTTCAAGAGATCGCAGCGGCAGCGATCGAGGAGGATGTCCATGGGGTGGCGATCTCCTCCTACCAAGGTGGGCATATGGAGTTCTTCAGCTATCTGAAGAAGCTTCTAGAGGAGGCAGGGCGAGGGGAACTGCCTATCTTTGGCGGCGGTGGAGGGACGATCACCGCCCAGGAGATCGCTACCCTCCATGAGCGAGGCATCCGTCACATCTACTCAGTTGAGGATGGGCGACGGATGGGCCTGGAGGGGATGATCCAACATATGGTAGAGGCCGCCCGCCGAGATCTAACGGCGGAGATGGAGGGCCTTGAGCCAGGCTGGCAGGAGGGAGAGTTTGGCGCCATCGCACGCAGCCTAAGCTGGATCGAAGATCTCCACGCCCGAGATCAACGAGGGCTCCTAGAGCGAGCGTTTGAGGGGCTCTCTTCTCGGGTTCCTGTCTTGGGCCTCACCGGGGTCGGCGGCGCTGGAAAATCTTCGCTGACCGACGAGCTGCTTCGCCGCCTGCTTCAACGCTTCCCTGAGCGCCGCTTTGCGGTGCTCTCGATGGATCCCTCTCGACGACGAAGCGGAGGCGCGCTCTTGGGAGATCGCATCCGGATGAACGCCCTCAATGAGCGAGTCTTTATGCGCTCAATGGCCACCCGGACGAGCCACAGCGCCATATCAAACTCAATCTCTGACGCCCTAGCTTTCCTCAAGAGCGCCCCCTTTGATCTGATCCTCTTTGAGACCGCAGGGATCGGTCAGAGCAGCAGCGAGGTGGTTGATCTCGCCGACCTCTCCCTCTATGTGATGACCCCAGAGTTTGGCGCTCCCTCCCAGCTTGAGAAGATCGATATGCTGGACTACGCCGATCTGGTCGCCCTCAACAAAGCGGATAAGCGCGGGGCTGAAGACGCCGAACGCCAAGTTGCTAAGCAGATCCAACGCAACCGAGGCTGGCTTGAGCACCCTCTGGAGGAGATGCCAGTGCAACGCTGCTCCGCCAACCGCTTTGGAGATCCAGGAGTTGATGCCCTCTTTGAGCAGCTCCTCCAGCTCCTCGATCAGCGCCTAGAGAGAGACTGGAGCCCTGCCCCACGCCCCAAGCGAGCTGCTGAGCCTCAAGGCATCCTACCCCCACGGCGAGCCCGCTATCTCTCAGAGGTGGCCGATGTGCTGCGCGCCTATCGGGATCGGGTCGATTTCCTGGTTGGTGTAGCTGCTGAAGCAGATGGGTTGGCCCGTAGCCTCAAGCTCTTAGGTTTGGAGCCCCCAGAGGAACTACAGCCCTTTTCTGGACAGCTGGAGGGAGAGAATCAGGAGCTGATCAACCTCTATAATGAGCGCCTCGCGCGGCTTCATCCTGATGCTCGTGAGTTGTTGAGAGCGCTGCCTAAGTTGAGAGAGGGCTATAGCGCTCCAGAGTATCGCTATACGGTGCGAGGGCGTGAGATCCGTGGCTCCAACTACTCGACGAGCCTCTCAGGGACTCAGCTCCCCAAGGTCAGCCTGCCCCGAACGAAGGATTGGGGAGCGCTGCTGCGCTGGGGAATGCTGGAGAATCTCCCCGGACACTTCCCCTACACCGCTGGGGTCTTCCCCTATAAGCGGACTGGAGAGGATCCCAGCCGCATGTTCGCTGGAGAGGGGCACCCTGAGCGAACCAACCGCCGCTTTCACTATCTCTCTCGGGGTCAAAAGGCGGCGCGGCTCTCCACCGCCTTTGACTCAGTAACCCTCTATGGTCGTGATCCCGCCCGGCGCCCCGACATCTATGGAAAGGTGGGCAACTCAGGGGTCAGCGTCGCTACTCTAGATGATGCCAAGCGCCTCTACTCCGGCTTTGATCTCTGCGCCCCCTCAACCAGCGTCTCGATGACCATCAATGGCCCCGCTCCAATGCTCTTGGCGATGTTCTTTAACGCCGCCATCGATCAAGCGGTAGAGCGCCGCCTACGTGAGACAGGGCGTTGGGCTGAGGCTGAGGCCAAAATCGAGGCGCTCCTGCCAGAGCGCCCCAGCTATCGAGGAGCGCTCCCTCAGGGCCATGATGGTTCAGGTCTGGGGCTCCTGGGGGTCACCGGAGATCAGCTCCTGCCTCCTAAGGAGTATGCCGAGATCAAGGCGGCGGTGTTACAGAGCGTTCGAGGGACGGTGCAAGCGGATATCCTCAAAGAGGATCAGGCCCAGAACACCTGTATCTTCTCCACTGAGTCAGCGCTTAAGATGATGGGAGATATCCAGGAGTGGTTCTTAGAGCGGCAGGTGCGCAACTTCTACTCCGTTTCGATCAGCGGCTATCACATCGCTGAGGCGGGCGCCAATCCCATCACTCAGCTCGCGCTGACGCTCGCCAACGGCTTTACCTATGTGGAGTATTATCGAGCGCGGGGGATGGAGCCGGATGCCTTTGCCCGCAACCTCTCCTTCTTCTTTAGCAACGGAGTGGACGCTGAGTACGCTGTGATTGGTCGAGTAGCTCGCCGCATCTGGTCTGTCGCCATGCGGGATATGTATGGAGCGGGGCCTCGGGGGCAGATGCTCAAGTACCATATCCAAACCTCAGGGCGCTCACTGCATGCCCAGGAGGTTGACTTCAATGATATCCGCACCACTCTACAAGCTCTCTATGCCCTGAGTGACAACTGCAACAGCCTTCACACCAATGCCTACGATGAGGCGATCACCACCCCCACCGAGGCCTCAGTGCGTCGAGCCCTCGCCATCCAGATGATCATCAACCAGGAGCTGGGTCTGATGCGCAGCGAGAATCCGCTACAGGGCAGCTACTTCCTGGAGTGGCTCAGCGATGAGGTGGAGCGCGCGGTGCTGGCAGAGTTTGATCGCATCTCTGAGCGAGGTGGAGTCCTGGGGGCGATGGAGCTGATGTACCAGCGGGGTCGGATCCAAGAAGAGTCTTTGCTCTATGAACATCAGAAGCACTCTGGTGCGCTCCCCATCATCGGAGTTAACACTTTCTTAGCTGCCCAGGAGCAGGAGCCCTCAGAGCCGGAGCTGATCCGCGCCAGCAAGGAGGAGAAGCGGGCGCAGCTCTTGGGTGTAGAAGCTTTCCAGCGGCAGCATATTGGAGTGGCTGCTGAGGCACTCGCGCAGCTGCGACAGGTCGCAGAAGAGGGAGGTAACCTCTTCGCGGAGCTGATGGAGACAGTGAAATGCTGTAGCTTGGGCCAGATCAGTGAAGCCCTCTTTAATGTGGGGGGGCAGTATCGGCGCAATATGTAGGGGATGATATTTCAATGTTTTCGCGAGGAAGCAACTCTTATTCCTCTATAGACTGGATGTTAATATCTAGAACACTATAACCGCTGCTTTTCTAAAAAATATTGCGTTGTATCTGTGAGTGGTGCAGCTATATTATAGAGAATAAAGAGATCCAGATGATAACCCTGTGAGGAGCGCTTGAGATCCCCTGCCCCCATCCTCCTCCTCTTTGTGCTTTGTCCCCCCGCCTCAGCGGATGATCGCGATCGCCCCGCGCGCCCTTATGAACGTCCCAAGGTCTCAAATATTGATTTGGAGCTGGGACTCTCCCTTTGGCGTCACAGCCTCTCAGGCACGTTCAAAGAGGAGGAGCGTAAGAGCAGCTTCGATGAGGACCTTGGGATTGAACCTCAGAGCGATCTAGGTTTTCTTATACGCTTTGAGCACCGTGTGCTTTGGTTGCCTGATTTCAGTTTAACCTATAGCACAATCAATGGAGAGGGATTTAAGACGCTTGATGAGGAGTTGATCTACCAAAATACGAGATTTGACCAGGGTCTCATCGTCAATACAACGCTTAGTATTGAGATTTATGAATTGAGTTTATACTATAGCCTATTCAAACACCAGTTTGCAGATGTCAAATTGGGCCTAAGCCTCCGTAGTTTAGACGCTGAAATAAAGATTTCAGCGCTTCATCGCAGGCTTAGCCAAACCGATGATCTTAAGGTACCCTTGATTCCGATGGGGCATCTGGAGTTGAGAAGCCAGCCCTGGTGCTGGATCTCGTTTGAGCTGTTGGCTTCGAGCATCATCAATGATGGGGATGAGTGGTATGACCTCGAAGGTCGGCTGCGCTTCTGGCCATTGTCTCCTAACTTGTATATCGGCCTGGGTTATCGCTGGCAACACCTCATCTATGAGGAGAATTCCGAAGCCCTCAACGCAGATCTCACAGGTGCTTCGGCTGAGTTGGGGCTGCATTTTTAAACAGCTATAAAGGAATGTATGCTCTACACAGTACTGAACTCTCAGATTCTTAAAAATCCTCTTCTCCAAAGAGAGAAAGCCCTCCCCCTTCATCATCTTCCAAATCAAAGAGGGGGGTGAAAACCTCTGTTCTCTGAGGACGGGCTGTGCTGCGTTTGGGTAGGCGACCCTCTTCGTAGCTTCTCAGATAGGCCATTTCCTCTGCATCATCCACCTCATCATTGAGCTTCTCCCGTTTGGGAATAGCTGGCTCAGGAGCAGATGGTTCAGAAATAGGTGGTTCAGAGACGGATGGTTCGAGAGCAGGCGGTTCAGAGACTGGTGATTCGTGGCTTTGCTCTTTAAGTTCTGCTGAAGGTACCTTCTTTAGACGAACTGTTTCCTTCAGCAACTCATTGAGGAGCCCCTCTGCCTCTTCCCAAGAGAAGGGAAGATACCAAGCGTACTCCTCTACCAAATCAGCGCCTAACTCATCGATGAGGGGCTGAAGCCTCGACATAGGCTCCTTGCTCAAAACAGATACCCCCCCATAATGCAGATGCTCAGATAGCTGTCTTCAGCCTCTGTTCCCGTGCGACCGTGCTCAGAGGCAAGCTCATTTGCGCTGGCGCCATACTGTCGCCCTCGACCAGAGACCTCGCTGCTCAAGCTTTTGTAATCTACACCCCCTCGTAAAGAGAGCCCTCCTCCCAGCTCAGAGCCAAACCCAAAATAGAGGCGATATCCTGAGGTGCTGGCTGCTCCTCCCAACTCCTCTACACTCTCTCCCAGATCGGCTTGAAGCAGAGCCAGTCCAATATCCAACGCAAAGAAGGGGCTGCCCAAGGGAATATAGGCCTCCAGACCCTCACTGAAGTATCTATAATCGGCGCCCTTATATTCATCGTTGTCGTCGGTGAGGAAGCTAAGGAAACCCACCCCTAACTGAAGATTGATCTCAGGAGCGCTGCTGCTCTGAGGCCCAAAGCGGTAGGCATAGAGCAGCCTGAACAGGAGGTGAGAGTGTTGGGTGTTCATCAGCTCACTCTCTGTGCCTCCTCCCTCCAACTCAACCTCTCGTTGGGTGGAGAGAAAGACCTTCTCATAGCGAAACCCTAAGCCTATCCCTTGTCCAGCAGGCCCCAAGACCCCATTAAGAGGATACAATTCGGTATCTAGGACGAAGCCGGGAACCAGGGAGGAGCCATAGTCGATGCTGGCCTCAAAGGGCTCCTCCTGTCCTGGGCGGCTATACTCCAGATCATATTTAAAGCTACGTGCCAGGAATAAGAGACCCCCGTGTAGACGCAGAAGAGGAAAGCGCGCCTCTCCTCGAGGCTCCAGGGGTTGAGGATCTTCAACAGGAACAGGGACTGGCTCAGGATCATCGTAATAGGGTCGTGTTTGATGCTCTTGGCGGCGTGGGGGGGGGTCTGGGGGGGGGGGGGGGGGGTCCGGGCTAGGCGAAACAGCGACCCCAGCCCCCGCGCGCCCCCCCCCCGCCCGCCGGCCGCGCGCGCCCCCCCCCCCCCCCCCCGCCGGGGTCTCCTCTCTAGGCAAAACATCGACCACTGCCTCTGCAGCCTCCCGCCAGATCTCGCCAGAGTAGCGTCCTCGTCTGACCTTAATTTCATGTTCTCCCAATACCCGACCATCTCTCCCCGAGTAGACCACCACTTCAAGGAGGCGATCTTTAGAGCGCCTCCTCACTCTATGGCTAAAGAGGTAGATGATGAGATCCAGATTCAGCTCTGCAGCGATGTCGATGAGGGCCTCTGGATCCCTGGGAAGGCGCCGCGTCAAACGCATCCTTTTGGCCCTAAGTTTAAACCCCCGGGTGCTTTGAATCTCTATCGGTCCTGCGCGCTTGAGCGCCCCCTGAAATTTCCCAATGCCCCGCTTCTTGGCCCCTGGACCTGTAAAGTCGGCGATGGTGACACGGGAGAGCCGCGCCTGAGCACCACCAAGACCGAGCAGCAGCAAAAGAGAGAAGGCTCGGATCATTCAAAAGCCTCCCAATTGGAGCCAGCTCCCTCGATGCCCTGTAATCTCAACAGGAAGTCATCGGGGTTGCTGCTCTGTTTTAGGGCCTCTTCTTGAGTGATTAGACCACGCTTCAAATGCTGCATAAGAGATTGATCAAAGGTCTGCATTCCATAGCTGTGGAAGCCCGCCGCGATGGTCTCTCGGAGTTGAAGCATCCCCGCCTCCTCTTGAAGGAGCTCTCGCACCCGCCCTGTATTGATCATGATCTCCATCGCAGGGACCCGTCCGCGATTGTCTGCTCGCTTGATCAGGCGTTGGCTGATCACCGCCTTGAGGACCGTAGCGAGAGCGATCCGAATCTGAGCATGCTGGTAGGGTGGATAGACCCCCACGATACGGTTCACGCTGTCGGGAGCATCTAAAGTGTGTAGTGTACTGAGGACCAAGTGCCCCGTCTCTGCCGCGACCAGAGCGGTCTCGATGGTCTCCTTATCGCGCATCTCTCCGACAAGGATCACATCTGGATCTTGCCTTAAGGCTGCGCGGAGAGCCTTAGAGAAGCTCAGCGTGTCATCCCCCACCTCACGCTGATTGATGATGCTGCGTTTGTCCCGAAAGATATACTCGATGGGATCTTCAACGGTGAGGATATGTTTAGAGCGTTGGAGGTTGATATGTTGGATAAGGGCAGCCAGCGTGGTGCTTTTTCCTGAGCCGGTAGCCCCTGTCACTAGAACAAGGCCCCGGTTCTCCAGAGCGATCTTCTCCAACACAGGAGGCAAACCTAACTCTGAGACGGAGAGCACCTCGTTGGTGATGATGCGCAGGACCAAGCCCAACACCCCCTTTTGAAAGAAGGCATTGGCTCTAAAGCGCCCCAGATTTCGCAGAGAGTAAGAGAAATCCAACTCCCGTTCACGGTGTAGGTGCCTGAGCTGCTCTTCACTGGCGATCTCTGTTAAAAGCAGCTCCATCTCCTCCGCGTGGATACGAGATGCGTTGCGGAGGGGCACCAAGCCCCCCTTGAGCCGAAAAAGGGGAGGAAGGCCGACCTTGAGGTGAACGTCTGAGGCTTTGCCCTGAACGGCGACTTTAAGAACGGATTCGAGATCAATCACCTGGGCAGGTTAGCACCAGAGAGAGCAAGATCAAACCTCTACTCTACTCCTTGCTTCCTTCAGCAGAGGAGGGCACAGGACGATTGATACCGTGATGTGTCAAGACCCTCGCTTGGATCGAATCCATCATGGTTCGGTTCTCCAACAGGAAGCGTTTGGAGTTTTCTCGACCCTGGCCGATCCGCTCCCCCTCATAGCTGTACCAAGCCCCAGATTTGTTGACGATATCTGCCGCGACCCCCAGATCCAGCAGCTCCCCTGCGATGCTGATGCCCTCACCATACATGATGTCAAATTCCGCCTCGCGGAAGGGAGGCGCCAGCTTATTCTTGACCACCTTACAACGAGTACGGTTGCCCAGAATCTGGTCAGAGCCCTTGATGGCACCGATGCGGCGGATGTCGACACGTTGACTGGCGTAGAATTTGAGCGCATTGCCTCCTGATGTAGTCTCAGGGCTGCCAAACATCACCCCGATCTTCATGCGGATCTGGTTGATGAAAAAGACTGAGGTACGACTGCGATGGATGCTGCCGGTAAGTTTCCTGAGCGCTTGAGACATCAACCGGGCCTGAAGACCCACATGGCTGTCTCCCATATCTCCTTCAAGCTCCGCTCTAGGCACCAGGGCGGCAACAGAGTCGATCACCAGCATATCCAGAGCCCCTGATCGCACCAACATATCGGCGATCTCCAGGGCCTGCTCACCTGTATCGGGCTGAGAGATGAGCAGCTCGTCCACCTTCACTCCGAGGTTTCGAGCATAGTTCAGATCTAGAGCATGCTCGGCATCGACAAAGGCGGCGAGGCCCCCCATCTTCTGTGCCTCTGCGATGGCGTGAAGGGTCAGGGTGGTCTTACCGCTGGACTCTGGACCATAGATTTCGATTACCCGACCGCGAGCATAGCCGCCGATCCCAAGCGCGATATCTAGACCTGTGCTGCCGCTGGAGATCGCAGGAGCATCATATTGAGCCTCATCCTCACCCAGGCACATGATCGCGCCCTTACCAAACTGCTTCTCGATGGCGCTCACCGCCAGAGATATGGCCCGCTCTCTCTCGTTGATCATGTTCTTTTCTTTCTTTTTTGCCATGGTCTTATCTCCTCTGATCGAGTTGTTGTTTGGAGCGGCTTCTCTGCTCAGATGAGACATTCAAGATCTCATCGAGCCTCGCGTCGATCCCTGCCTTCGTCTCCTCAAGCCAAGAAGAGGGGTGAGGGTTCTCCGCCGAATGGCCAAGGGCGCGTCGAAGTCCTACCCGAAACCGAGCTCCTCGACGCTGCTTGTTGGGAATAAAGAGGCTTAAAGCCTCCACCCGAAAGCGCAGTTTGAGTTGAAACTCTTCAGGCAAGGGTCCAAAGCCTGAGGGAACCCGAGCGAGAGGGAGTTGAGGGAGATAGCTCCCCGGCTCTAACTCAAAACCGTAGATTTTGAGCGCCAGATGAAGGCGCTCTCTTAGGCTCAACAGAGCCTCTGAAGCTTCAACACGAGCCCAGATGATGCGAGGGCGTCTCGCATCTGGGGTACCACCCAAGCCCTCCACGTGTAGACTGAAGGGGGCTTGCTCACAAACCACTCGTTGCATCGCCAAATCCACAGCTTCTAGAGACTCCAGGAGAACCTCTCCGAGATCATCTAGAGGCAAGAGGAGTAGGCTGCGCTCAAGTGGCTCGATAGAAAGCTTGCGCTCTTTTGCGATCTTGTGCAGTTCTCGCTGCGCTCGAACTAGGTAGTTGACGGCGTTCTTGGGGAGTGAAATCCCCAAGTAGGAGCGCAGCCTCATAGGGCCTCCAAAAGAGCTGCCAATGCAAAGCAAACCGCGCTGTTGCGAATCTCAACGCGATCACCTAGGAGTAGGCGTCGAAAGCTCCAGAGCGCCTCAGGGCCAGCAAAGGCGAAACAGACCGTACCCACAGGTTTTTGAGGACTACCTCCACCAGGGCCTGCGATCCCCGTGATGGAGATGGCCCAGTCCACCCCAAGGAGCTTCCGAGCACCCAGAGCCATCGCTTGCGCGCAGGGCTCGCTCACAGCGCCCTCTCTCTTGATGATCTCAGCGGGGACCCCTAAGAGCTCTTCCTTAACTGAATTGGCGTAGGAGATGATCCCGCCCCAGAAGATCTCCGAAGCGCCAGAAAGGGCTGTGATCCGGGCTCCCAAGAGTCCTCCCGTGCAGCTCTCTGCACACCCCAGACTGATCCCTCTTAGGCGAAAAAGATCAAGCACTTTTTCTGGAAGATCTGGATGTTTGATCAGGGCTTCACCAGGGAATTTTGTGCTCAAGGCCACCTCTTAAAAGGACCTGTACAGAATACACGATCCTGTACAGATGTCGAGTCGAATCTCAGCTTTTTTACTTCAAGATTTGGGGGCTCAGAACCCCTGGCAAATACAGGCTTTTTGTTCAGGAGAAGAGTGTGGGGTTTGAGGGGAGGGGCTCTAGCGCTCTGGATCGGGTGGAGGATACTCTCCACTGCATTCGGAGAAGGCCCGAAGACAGCCGCTCTCCTCCTGGCACTGCACACACTCAGGGCTGAAACCTTGCAGACAAGGGGACAAGCAGTTGTCCACCGAGCAGCCGATCAGCTCAACCTGACAGAGAGAGCAAGCTTCACTCAGCCCTGTGCTCTCTATAATACAGGGCTGACACTCTTCAGGCGCCTCTAGGCATTGGAGGGCGCAGGAGAAGCTCTCATTGGCGACCCCCACGGGATCCTGAAGGATCTCCTGATCTGTTGAACCTTGACAAGCCCCTGGGGCTGGAATGAGGGGCAGGCCGCTGCAACTGGAGAAGGCATCCGTACAGCCGCTCTGCGCTTGGCACTCGTGACAACCAGGGCTGGGACCCGACAGACATTCGTTCAGGCAATTGTCTATCCCGCAGGAGAGCAAACCGGTATAGCAACCTGCACACTCTTCACTGAGCCCACTGCCTTCGATGATGCATCGGGTGGAGCAGCCTGGATCTCCTTCAGCCAGACACTCCATGCCGCAGCCCTGAGCCAAAGCCATGAGATCCAAGTTGTGATCTTCTAAGACCTGTTGATCTCTTTCATTGAGGCAGGCTTCTATGGGGGGCGGAGGCGCGGGAGATCGCACTCCACTGCACTCTGAGAAGGCTTCTACGCAGCCTGTCTCCTGCTGGCATTGGATACACTCTGGGCTCAAGCCAGCGATACATTGGGGCAAGCAACGTTCGATGCTACAGAGGATCAACTCTCCGTGGCAGAGAGCGCAGTCCTCGCTGAGCCCGGTCTCCTCGGTGATACAGGGAGTGGAGCAGCTCAGAGGATCTGGATCCTGGACACAGCTGACGCCACATTGAGCGATCTGATCAGAGAGCTGCTCTGAGTTCTCCAGGAGCCTTTGGTCAGCTTCACCCTGGCAAGCTTCTATAGGAGGCGGAGGAGGTTGCTCTCCGCTGCACTCTGAAAAGGCGCCGATACAGCCCGCCTCATGTTGGCACTGAATGCACTCTTCGTTGAGACCACCGATGCACTGGGAGAGACAACGCTCAATGCTACAGAGGATCAACTCTCCGTGACAGAGAGCGCAGCCCTCGCTGAGCCCGGTCTCCTCAGTGATACAGGGAGCGGAGCAGCTCAGGG
>CAYLJJ010000018.1:0-75366 GCA_964384025.1 uncultured Nannocystaceae bacterium | reverse complement strand
TTCAGTACAACGGGGCAAATCCTGAACCCTGAAGTGTTGCATGGGGGTATGAAACAGCTGAAGGTCAAGAGCCCTGGTTACCATGACGCCTCTGTCAGCCTCCCCGAGAAGGGAGGTTCACTGGTGGTTAAGCTGAAGCCCTGCTCTGTCAGGTTGAGGCTCAAAGTAGAGCCTTCAGATGCACGTTTAGAGGGCGCTGGAGAGGGGCCTTGGGGAGCGCGGAGAGTGCGCGCTTTTAGGCCTGGTTATGCGCCTCTCAAAAAGATTTTGGAGATCCCCCCAAGCTGTGGGGCCTCCAAAGAGCAGCTCCTGGTTATGGAGCGGCAGGTCCGAGTAGAAGCCAAGAACCCAGATGGGGATCCTGTCATCCCCTCCCGTCTGGGTCTTGCTGATCTTTCTGTTTCTCCTATCGCCTTCTCTCAGCCCCCTGGAAGCTTTGTTTTTCGCGCTGAGCATCCAGATTATAAGGATGTGATCGGGCATCTACACGTTGAGCCCTGTTCACCTGGCCCCTGTGGAGCCCAGAGGATGCGGTTTCAGTTTCAGGCCAACCGTAGGCACTCCATCCCTAAGAGAGGGGGAGGGCGAGGACCCTTTATCACCATGGGCTTGGGTGGGTTGATGATCACTGGAGGGCTCTTAGCTGGGGCTGCCGCGATGGGCACCCAGAGCGATATCAACACCTACACAAACAAGCGAGAGGAGGAGATCCCCTTGGATGATCTCATCAGCCGAAGAGGGTATCAAACCCAGGCCGCCGACTATCTCATCGGCGCCGGTGGACTCAGCTTGGCGAGCGGCCTGCTCTGGTATTTTATTCAGGAGGCTGACTGATGCGCAGCCTCTCTCTCCTCTCTCTCCTTCTCCTGAGCGCTTGTGGAAAAATTATCGGAGGGGGCAACGGGGGTTCTGAGTGTGTTGAAGATCGCGACTGCTTTGATCTGGAGTACTGCTTTGAGGGTCGCTGTCGGCCTGGCTCCAACTCCGACTGGAACTTCGTCCAGGATCAAGCCGAGATTTTAGATCTTGTTATCCAAGATGCCTCCTTAGACGACAGCCCTCCTCCCAGTGAAGATTGGCGGCTCCCAACACCTGAGGTGGGCCTGAGACCCTTTGGTGAAGCGGGAGAGCTTTGCTTCAATGACCACACTACAGCGCTCTTGGAATCAGAACAGGGGACCCATATCCCCCAGATCTTTTGTACTCCTCAAGTCCTGGCTTGGACTCAGGCAAGCTCAGAGGAGAGAGCGCCTCGTCTCCTCTTCCTCAAGAGCCCTGAGCAGGAGCTTCCCGAGCTGGCCCTAGAGCAGGTTCTGGGGGCGCTTGTTCTGGAGGGAGAGTATCTTCTGCATCTCGCCCCTGATCCTCAAGATGGGGTCCCTCGAGTGCAACGCCTCAAGCTCCTCAGCGGTGGCTCAGCGGCTACTTTGGGCGCGCTGGGAGGAGCCCAACGTCAGCCTCGGCGCTTCTCCTCGCTCAGCGCCTATATACAGCAGTGGGGGATGAACGAAGAGCGCCCTCAAGAGGAAGTGATCATTCACTCAGATGAAGATGAATTCAGAGCCCGAAGTTGCCGCAATGAGCGTGGTGAGTGGAGGCAGTGGGGGGTTGTCATCGGACCTGATGGCTTGGCTTGGTTTGAGCGTGCCCTGGGGCAGGAGCAGATCAAGATTGTTCTCAGCCGAGACTGGGCCTGTGGAGCCCGCCAGGAGTTCCCTCTGGAGCAGGAGATCCGTAGGGAGAGCCGCTTAGAAGCAGGACGAGGCTTTCTGGCTTGGATAGGTGTCGGTTCTGAGGGTCCTCAGCTCTCCTATCTGGATCTCGCCCAAGGACAGATTCACCATGTTGAGGCTGAGCGCCCTGTCGAGCTGAGCGCTAGAGCAGATCGCTTAGCGCTCCTCCGCTTTGGGCGCTCGGGCTATCTCTTGGATCTTTATCAAATGCCCGATCTTCAGCCCTCAGGGTTCAGGGTCTCTGGAGATCTTCGGAGACCCAGCCTCAGTGAGCGCTATCTGCTCTGGGTTCAACAACAGCAGCTCCAGCGATGGGATATACACTATGAGATCCTCCAAGACGATTAAGCTGCTCTCCTCCCTCTGTTTATTGCTCTCCTGTAGCATGGATGATTCAGGTGCAGATGAGGCTGAGGCCCCTTCCATCGATATCTCTTACAACTGCGATTCAGAACATCTGGAACGATATGGGCGCTGTGTTGGACCGATCCCCAACCCTGGAGAGGAGATCTGCGACTTCGTTGAACAGCTGGGGGACTGTGTTGATGAGGATGGGGATTGCTTTGTGAGCAGCTGCCCTGATCTCTCTCCAGAGATCCTCGCCCTGCTCATCGACTGCGACGACCAGGATCCAGAGCGAAATCCAGGCCGCGCAGAGCGTTGTGATGCCAAGGACAGTGACTGCAATGGGCAGATCGATGATCTTCCAGGTGTCGGGGAGGAGTGTTTTAGCAGCTGTGATCTGGAGAACCCTGGAAAGCGAGAGTGCTCTGTTCGGGGAGAGAGCTTGGCGTGTAGCCGAGATTTTGGACAATCCGATGGCATCGAGCCCTTGAGTGGACCTGAAATCTGCGACGGTCGAGATGATAATTGTGATGGCTTCATTGATGAGTTTTGCCGTTTCTCCCTCCCTCCTCAAGAGCGAGAGATGTTGGCTCTCTGTGGGGAGCGACTTCTCTATGTAGAAGAGGGGCGTTTGATCTCTCTTCAGGAGGGAGGAGCGCCAGAGACCCTCTTCGCTGAGGCTCAGGCGGCTTGGCCTCACTGTGAGGAGTTGGGAGCGGTCTGGTTGGCCCGAGAGGGAACGCTGAGCTGCGAGGGAGATCCCATCACCTGTAATGCTCACCTCTGGAGCCTCAGCTGGGGAGAAGCTCCTCAGGAGCGAACGCCTCTCTCTGAATTGGGGCCACCTCGATTAAGCGGGGCTGAGATCCTTTGGCATATCCCCATGGGAGAGGGTTGGCTGATCCGCGCTTTCAGCTTCTCAGAGGGGATCCTAACGACCCCCTTTGGTGAGGAGAGCTACAGTGATCCTAACAAGATTTATGAGGGAGAGCGCTTGGTTCGTAGTTGGGGGGAGTCAGGCTCGGCGCTGGTGCTCCTGAGTGAACACGGGCAGGAGAAGCGCCTCATTGGGGGCTCTCAAGATCAGCCCTCTGTTGGAGATTTCAACGGAGAGTGGATTGTCTGGTCGATGGGTAGCCCTCCTGCGATCTGGGCCCTCTTCAAAGAGGGAGAAGACAATCGACCATTCCAGATCAGCGAAGAGAGCGGTCCTCAACGCCAGCCCCTCTTAGCAGGGAGCCGTGTTGTCTGGCTGGATGAGGGCAGCGCTCCTCATCGCCTATTGAGCTTTGATCTGGAGACTGGACTGAGAGAAGAGATCACCAGAGGAGCCATCGGGAGAGGTGATTTTGCCGCT
The DNA here is from genome assembly GCA_964384025.1 of uncultured Nannocystaceae bacterium. Taxonomy (GTDB): domain Bacteria; phylum Myxococcota_A; class Bradymonadia; order UBA7976; family UBA1532; genus CAYLJJ01. Next base: position 71,931 of record CAYLJJ010000018.1, on the reverse strand, counting down.
GACAGTCAACGCCTGATCTGGCTTCAAGCAGATGCTGAGGGAGAGCACGATCTGTTTATGCGACGCTGGTCTCCTCTGCTCGCTTCAGGCCTTCCTCCTGAAGATGTTAACCCTGCAGATCTTGGAGTTGAGGATGCAGGCCCTGTAGATTTTGGAGTTGAGGATGCAGACCCTGTTGATCTTGGAGTTGGGGAGTTGAGCCTAGACGCAGGCCCTATTGATCTTGGAGTTCAGGATACTGGCCTAGATGCTGGCTCCCCAGATACTCATCTCAGCGATGGCTCCCCAGATGCCAGCCTCAGCGATCTAGGCTCCGATGAGAGCAACCTGGGGATGGAGACAGATCTGGACTCAGGAACAGCTTCAGCTGCCGAAGATTTGGGTCCTGAATAGCTTGGTTGACTTGGAGAGAGCGGCGGCCTAACGTCCAGGGATGAGCAATGGCCCCATCCCCTCAACCTACCTCAGCTCCCAACAGGGGGCAGCCTGCGAAACCTCAAGATCCTTATGAGATCCAAGCAATTCAAAACAACAGCGCCGACGCAGACCCTCTCAATTGACACCCCATAGAGTGAGAGCGTGCTAAAATGCGCCCTCAGACAGACCCGTGGAATGTATAGCCCAAAACGAACTATACACACCAAATGTGATATTTATGACTGAACAAACCACAAAAAATAGCCTCCTCAAGGGAGGTATTTGGTTACCAGAGCTACATCAGGCGCTCTCTAAACTCATAGCAGAGCATGGCATTGATGCGGAACACTATGATCCAGAGCGTCCCCCACTGGCTGTAATCGACAGCCAAGCTCTCGTTCGTAACAATCTGGGCGAAGCGATGATGCGTTTTTTGATCATTCGCAGGCGCCTTAAGACAGATCGAGGCTTCTGGAACATCCTCCCTGAGCGCCTGGGTAGAGACGCCTTGAATGCGGCGCATAAGGCCATCGCAGGTCGAAGCGACACCGACATTTCAGAGACGGCGGCTTTTCGTCGCTACCAAGCAGGAATGCTCGGCGCCTATGAGAGTATCCAGAACAGCCAGGAGCCCAGCGAGGCGGCGCTCTTTGCAGCGCAGGTGCTAAGAGGGCTCCATGAGCGCTCTGTTGCTGAGTTGGCTGAGATGGTCTTAGATCAGGAGCTTCAACGTCCCCTGGGCCATGAGGAGATCCCAGCGGGTCCCCCCTTCTCTGGTCTGATCATCCCCACCGGTATTCGTGTCTATGAGGAGATGCTCAATCTTATCCAGGTCCTTTCAGATCAGGGCTTCTCCATCTGGCTGATCGGCAGCGCCAACCTCTATATCCTGAAGGCCCTGGCGCGACGCATTGCCTTTCCAGAAGAGCATGTTCTGGGCCTGGAACTTCAAACCCAGGGAGGGAATGTCACGGACCGGCTCAAAGAGCTTGTTCCTGTAGGAGAAGATAAATTAGATCTATTTTTGGATACTTTAGGCAGAAGTCCAACCTTGATGATTGGCAGTTCTATGGAAGACTGTGAGCTGCTTAAAAACTGCGAAGGACTCTCTGTTGTCATTGGAAAAGATGACGAGAAACTTCAAAAAAGAGTAGAAGAGTTTAGCTGGATGGTTCAACCTGGTCTAAGCGTGTAGATGAATGAGCTTCAGCAGGTTTTATTTTCTTCCGCTTAGTAATGATGCTGTAGATGATACACCCTGAGGTGTAGTAGGTCAGCGCCATCAACGCCAAGAGGGTTGCGATACCAGCAGCAGCGCCGAAGGCTGCAAAGATCCCTCCCAGAGTGTGACCGAGGCCCAGCTCTTCTGGGAAGGACGCCCCCTCAACGCCATACACCAAGCCCCCAAAACTCGTAAAAGCAGAGGGCATCTTCATCAAGGTTGCCATAAAGTCCGGCCCCATAGAGAGCGCCGCGATCTTGCCGGTGAGCATCCGTCCTGCGAGCCAAGCGGGGAGCAGGGTGACGATGAAGGCAAAGCCGATCATCAAGAGAGAGACCAACATATAACCCACCAGGTGGGAGCCCCGACGGCGGAAGAGCAGGAAGAGACGCATAAGGGTCTCTCTTGGCCCGGTCTCTTCATTATAGATCACGGGGATATAGAGGGGGAGGCTATAGAGCAGAGCCAGGGCGATAGCGCCTGCTACCAAACTCGCCACGACCAGGAAAGGGGAGAACACTCCCCAGATGATCGGTCCTGCAAAGGGGATGACCCTTCCCAAAAAACCCAACAAGCCTTCTACTGCGGCCAAAGCGACGATCACTCCGACAAAGGCCAGAGGAGTTCCCACAACACTCTTAAGCCAAACCATCGTCCAAGCCATCCCCTCTTTGACTGAGGAGTGTCGCTGCTCGATGACGCTTTGATGTAGGACATAACCCATCACCGAAGCGACAAAGGCGCTTAGGCTCAGGAGAGTGAACCAGGAGATCACTGAGATGATACTCTCCAGGATCCCCACTTTGGAGCCTAAGAAGGCGCCAAGTGACTCCAGGAGGGCGAAGATCACCAAGGCAGCCCAGAAGCCTGCGGTGGTAAAAAGCACACGATGGAGGTCAAATATCCCGACGAAAGCGCGGGGAAGATCTCGCCAAGACCAGCGTTCATCTTTGGGCTTAAAGCCAGGAAAGTTCAAACCTTGAGGGACATCTGTATCCGGAGCGATCTGCTCAGCTGCGGCCTTCTGAGCAGCCCCCAGTCCTACATCTGCGGCCTTCTGAGCGACATCAGCCACCGAAGAGGCGACAGAGGAGAGTCTATCTCCTGCGCTGCTTAAGAAGCCCCTCGACGCCTCTTCCTTTTGGAGATCTTCCTCAAGGAGATCTTCCTCAAGGTCGAAGGCGGGGGGCTGCTCTAGAGAGGGGGGAGCAGGATCGCTGGGGAGAACCTCCATCGCTCCGGTGGAGAGGGGCTCCACAGATCCAACTGCGGGGGGTGTCTCCAGATAGGGAGGGAGAGCGGGTTTTGGAGGCGAAGAGCGCGGAGGACCCAAATTTTGGGTTGCCTCTGAGGGTTTTAGGGAGAAACTTCCGGGTGGTTTTCGAGGAGGCTTGGGGGTCTCAGTCGCGAACTGAAGAGGAGGGATGCTCTTGGGAGGAGCGCTCCTTGGAGGGTTCATCTGAGGAGGACTGCTCTTGGCAGGGGCTCTTAGAGACGGAGTGTTTTGAGCTGGAGGATCTCCTAAAGCGGGGCTGTCCTGTTTTGGTAGAGGGGCGATAACACCGGATCGATCAAGGGTGATATGAACCTGACAACGAGTACAAGCTACGACGATCCCCTCTTGGGGAATCTGCTCTTCAGGGAAAGCATGGGGGGCCCCGCAATCGGGACAGTTAAAGTCCATAATGCTCCTCAGGTTGAGTCAGAGATCTTATGGCGCACTCTCTCAAGGCCCTGATCGGCTGTCAATGTGGAGGAGAGCGCTCACTTTTAGAAAAGTACAGAGAGCTGCTCCCCAGCCCAGCTGTTCTTCAAATTATTCTCCTCTCAACCGGTTCTTCACCAGAGCCTGCATTTTTGTTGCTATATTCTTGGAACTCACAGTGGATGGGGAGCACGAGGTATGCTCAGGCGTAAGAGGAACCTTGAGGTCAACACGCTGATTCGCAAACATGTCGAACTTGTTATGTCGGCAGTCCATGAGCTGAGCCAAGTGCTCAGTCACTACCTCAAGGATGAGCAAGCTTATAAAGAGGGGTCACATAGGGTTCATAACTTGGAGAGTGAAGCTGATAGGCTGCGCTTTGACATAGAGCATCTCCTTTTCGCAGGAGCCTATCTACCCAACCAACGTCAGGACTGGATCGACATCCTGGAGAGCTTAGATCGCGTAGCCAACAAGGCTGAGGATGCCTCAGATGCCATCGTCTTGATGCGTCCTCCCATCTCCGAACCGGTTGGGGAGAATCTGTTGGAGGTGATGAATCTGACCGTAGAAGCTTTCTCCCACGTCCCTGATCTCATTGAGAAGTTCCTCTTGGGGGAGTTTCAGAACGTCCGTGATGCGGCGCGGGAGATGGGACGGGTCGAGAGTAAAGTGGACCAGCTTCAGTTCGACACAACGCGGATGATCTATAAGGGGAAAGATCTGGACACCGCTCTGAAGCTGACCCTGATGCTTTTCTTGGAGCGACTCACCGCGGTTTCGGATCAGATCGAAAATCTGGGAGACTGTCTCTCTCTCATCGCCATTAAGCGTCGCCTCTCCTGAGGAGGTGAGGCTCGGATATCAAGACCCAGGGAACATTGCCAAGAGATGTTGAGCGCAATTGTTATTGTCATCGCGGGAATCTATGTCGGCGCCAACATCGGCGCCAACGATGCGGCCAACTGTATCGGGGCCAGCATCGGTGCGGGTTTGGTACGTCTACGGGTGGGGGTCAGCATCGTCGCCTTCTCAGCCATCGCGGGTGCGTTGCTTCAGGGAGGTGCGGTCGCCAAGACCATCGGCAAGGGAATCGTCACCGCGCCGCTCTCTCCGGCGGCTGTCTTAGCCGCCCTCTTCTGTGGAGGGCTCTTTGTTACTGCGGCCACCTTTCGACGTATCCCTGTCTCCACTTCCCAATCTGTAGTTGGGGCGGTGGCAGGGGTGGGGGTGGCTTCTCATCTCTACGTGGACTGGAGTAAAACCCTGGGCATTGTAGGCGCCTGGGTGCTCTGTCCGCTCCTCTCGATGATCCTGACTTGGCTGCTCTATCTGGCGACCCTGGCGCTCCTTAAGCGCAGCAAAGATTCTCAGCATCTACGTTTGCTTCTTCGCTGGATGGTGCTCTTCTCAGCAGCCTACGCCGCCTACTCTTTGGGAGCCAATAATCTGGGCAATGCTATCGGCCCCATCCTTGCGCTGGAGACTCAAATCCTTCCCACCTGGATCTTGAGCATCTTGGGCGCGCTCTCTATCGCCGTCGGTGCCCTCTGTTTCTCCAAAGGGGTGATCGAGACCGTAGGCTCCTCTATCATCCCTCTGGACCTGCCCAGCGCCTTCGCGGTACAGGTCTCTGCGGGCTTTGGATTGCACCTCTTCTCTATGTTGGGTGCCCCCGTCTCTACTTCTCAGGCGATCGTCGGTGCGCTCTTGGGGGTAGGTCTGGTGCAGGGCATCCGCACCATCTCTCGTCGCAAGATGCTGGAGGTGGTTTTGGGTTGGGTGATCACTCCCATCGGCGCCGGGATTGTCGCCTGGGGGGTCGCCAGCCTCCTGCTCTGAGGTTAGGCTCAGCGGCTCTGTTCAAGTTGAAGGCTCAGGCGCTCATTCTCACCATCCTCCAAGAGCAGCACGGTGTAACGACCCGCCTCCAACTCCAGCCCCTCAACGCCCTCCTCCGCAAGAGCTTGACAGTAGATCTCAGAGTCAGCGTCCTGACAGTCTCTACGAATGGCGACGCGTATATTGGAGTGAGAGCCTTGCACGTTCAGATCGATCGAGGTGGGCGCTGGGAGCTCAAAATAAGCCAGCTTGGGGCTGCCTTGAGTAACCCCACAACTGAGCTCAAAGACGGAAGGACGCAGAGATGGTTGGATCACCAAGGGGATCCCCAACTCAAGTTGAGGTGCAGCAACACAGCTCTGTGCTACCGCGTCTAGGCTGGCCTCGCTGGAGAGCAGCAAGCGGCCCAGGCCCGCTTGACCAAAGAGGCGAATGAAATAGATACCCTCTTCGACGATCTCCACTTCACTCTCTCCTTCAGCCAGGACCCGCCCGCTCTGATCTAACAGGTTTAGGTCGGGGCCATCTCCCGAGGGAAAGCTCAGGCTGAAGTTCTGCCCCACGCTCAGACGCAGGCGGAACCAATCCTCCTCTCCCTCACACAGCTCAAACCTCAACTCACCCAGTGTGACCGGCTGCGCTAGACCTTGGGTGTCGTTTCCATATGGCCCCTCCAAGGAGTCAGGGAGACAGGGATCCGATATCGGCACCAGGTTCAGATCGTAGGCAATATCATGGCCAGTGCTGCCCTGAATGCTGAGGGTGGGCTGTTGTAGGTTTAGATTGGACGGTAGGAGCAGATGCTTGATAGGCCCCGGCTCATTGCTGCGCATCCTTGTCATGCCGCGCTCACGCAACTCCAAAAACACCTCAGGACCCGCTGTGTGACGCATAGATATAGACAAACCCTGTCCATCAGGGATGTCAAGATCATATTCGTCAATTTGTCCATCACAGAGCATCAAATCTGTATAAGCGCGGTGGTATAACCTTGTTCTATCCTCTAGGATGCTAAATATATCATCTTCACAAACCCCTGAAGGCATGCAAAAGCCAAAATCACAAATACGACTACCTGGACAATCATTATCAACTTCACAACCGCCTATAAAGCGGCATACTCCAAAGAGACATTCTTCAGATCCAGTACAGTCACTATCTATGACACAAGCCATACACTCTCCTCCATCACAGAAAGGCAAGCCAGCAGGACAATCGTTATCCGTTTCACAGAGGTCATCTAGATAGCAGAGCCCCAAGCGCTCACTGCAGACCTGCGGTCTGGGACAGGAGTGAGCCTCACAGGCATCGGGCAAACTCGGTGCGCAGAGTCGATTGCTGCAGAGAGCCTCACAGTCGCTGTGGGTCTCACAGTTGGCTGCGCTACAGATCCCAAGCTCACAGACACGCAGCCCCAAACAATCCTCATCTACGAGGCAACGCTCCGGCTCCTGGCAGCGATCATCTATACAGCTTTGGGCCCCTGAACACTCTTCATCCGTCTCACAGATCGGATGGCAGCCATCCAATCTACAGAGAGTTCCCTCTGGGCAGTCTCCATCCTCCTCACAGATGCTCGGTCGTGTCTGCATCTGCACCTCCAGGGGACCTCCAAGTTGAGCGTGATTGAGGACAACAAACCAGAGACCTGCCTCTAAGAGAAGATCTTCGCCAGGGAAGCCACAGATCTCCTCACCACCACAATCCTGACGAAGAGAGAGGGCGACATCGGAGCGACCCTCGACCTCCAGACGCAGATAGCTGGGCTCAAGCAGCTCAAGGCGCAGGATCTCATCGCTCAGGTGGTTGATGCCGCAGAAGCTTTCAAAGAGATCCAGAGCAGCTCGCTCTGGAAAAACCAGGGGCTGTTCGGGAGTGAGCAACGGTGCCTCAACGCAGGCCAACTCCTCCCCATCTTCAGAAGCGAACAGCTGGATGTTGAGCAAGACCTCCTGTGGAGCCTCGCCTGTCACCTGTAGGTAATATAGATCGGAGCTGGTCAGGTCCAACTCTAGGCTGCCTTCAGCCTGAGCCAGGAGATTGCCCTCAGTGTCCCGCAAGCTCAACTGTACTGAGCCTTCAGCCTGAGCCTCCACAAACAACTGACCGCCGATAGGGAGATCCATCTCAAACCAATCTTCATCCTCCTCACAGAGGTGAATCAGGATCGGGAACGGCTTGATCGGTCGAGCCTGCGCAGCGCTGTCGTTGCCCAGAGGACCCTCTAGACCATCAGGAGGACATGTTTCAGGTACACGCAGGTCCAAAGTGTAGGGGATCTCTGAGCCCCGTGCGCCCAACACGCGCACCTCGAAATTACGGTTACCCTCATCGCTGGGCAGAACACCAAGCTTCTCCACGCCGTAGGGATGGTCACTGCGTATGGATAGAGGCAAAGCTCCAGAGAGCTCCAAGCTCAGATCAGCCCCTGGGGGGTGGCTGAGGGTGAGCAATACGCCTTCGTTGGCTGGCAATGTCAGCTGGTAGCGATCAACCTCACCATCACAGAGGCTTAGATTGCTGTAACTACGCATATCCAGACGATTCTCAACTCCTGCATCAAAACGGTCTCCGCGACAAGATACTGAGATTACACACCGTTCCGCTTGGCATGTACGTTCACCTGGACAATCTTCATCTATGCTACATCCGCTCGACAGCACACAGCTGTTTTCAATACAGCTTTCAGCTGCAGTGCAGTTTGCGTCGCTCTCACAAGCCAAACAGCGGCCAGAGACACAGATCGGACTGGCGATAGGACAGTCACTATCCGCTTGGCAAGGACCCTCTGGACCACAGTCAGTGCCCAGACAGCTGAGACCCTCTGAACATTGACCCCCACAGCCAACAATCAAGGGAGCTGTGCAGATTTGATCCACGCAGTCCTGTGGACAATCGCTGTGTTGTAGACACTCAACCGCTGAGCAGTGACCGAGAGCACAAACGCGCTCTCCTAAGCAGGCTTCGTCGCGTGTACATTGAGCTGGCTCCCGGCAATGACCATCTCCCCCGCAGATCTGCTCGAAGTTACAGCTCTCATCCCCTTCACAAGGCGCATGACAGGCACCTGCATCGCAGATCCGCTCCGCCAAACAGTCGCGATCCTGTAGGCAATGTTCTCCCTCATAGCACAGCTCCATCTCACAAACTTGAGAACCTGGACAGGGATCTGCCTCATCGCAGATATCTCGACATCGCCCTCCATTACAGAGATGATCCTGATCGCAATCCTCAGAGACAAAACAGTGGATCGGCTCTGGGCAGCGGCCTGTGAGCAGATCACAGAGACGGGTGCCCTCGCAGTCAAGATCCTCGGTACAGCCCTGTTGACAGCTCCCTCCCTGACAAACGCGACCCTCCAAACAATCCTCATCAGAGGCACAGACCTCAGGCTCTTGGCAGAGACCTGCTGGATCACAGAGCTGTTGACCAGGGCAAGGAGCGCTCGCTCCACACTGATCAATACAGACCGTTTCATAGCAGACACGACCTGGATCACAATCATCTGGCGAGAGGCAGATCTCAAGCTCGGGGCAAAGCCCAGTCTCTAGATCACACAGGCGACCTCCGGGACAGTCAGCATCCTCCTGACAACCGTCGATACAGGCGCCAAAACTACACAGACGATCTTCAAGGCAGTCCTCATCACCCGTACACTCGCCGCTCTCCTGACACAGACCATCCTCAGCGCAGATCTGGTTGCCAGAGCAGGGGTTTTGAAGATCACAGGCGTCTGTACAAGCTCCACCTTGGCAGGCACGACCTGGATCACAGTCAGCAGGACCCAAACAGATCTCAGGCTCAGGGCAGAAACCATCTACACAGAGGCGTGCGCCAGGGCAGCCTGCATCCTCCACACAGGGACTTTCACAGCTGCCCACCACACAGCGACGACTGCCCAAACAATCTTCATCCTCTTCACAGAGTCCGGGTTCTTCACATCGTCCACCCTCTCCACAGCTCTGATTGCCAGAGCAAGGAGTCTCAGGTCCGCAAGCTTCTTGACAAGCCCCCTCCTGGCAAACCCGCGCGGCATCACAGTCAGCAGGACCGTGACACAGCTCAGCCTCAGGACAGCGCCCCTCTATACAGCTGCGTGAGCCTGGACAGTCGGCGTTTTCTATACAAAGTTCCTGGCAGCTCTCATCGACACAGATGCGTTCGCCTAGACAGTCATCATCGCTTTCACAGAGGTTTGACTCCACACAAGCCCCGGTAACCATACAGATCATATTCCCTGGACAGGGGTGCTCACCATCACAGCCTTGCAGATCACAATCCCCTGGGAAACGAGGCTCACAGAGACCCTCTGCATCACAGCAGTCAGGCATCTCCTCACAGCGGTGAGTCTCGGGGAAGCAGCCCCGAGTCTGGCCCTCGGGACCCTGAGGGCAGGGAGCATCTAGGCGGCAGCCCCGCTCACAGAGCGCCTCATCATTACAGTATTCATCTGCGGAGCAATCCTCATCCGCCTCACAGGGGTCAGGGACTATACAGTTGTGGTTAAGGCAGGAGGCCCCCTCCTCACACTCCTCATCGCTTCGGCATCCTGGCTGACAAAGATCGCCCCCACACCACTGCCCTTGAGGACAATCTTCATCTGTTTCGCAGCCGCTGGCGTCGGAGACCTCAGTCTCTCGACCGATGTCAGCGGGCGGCCCTCCATCTTGAGCGACATCTCCGAGATCTTCTTGGGGACCCGAGTCCTGAGGCGGAGTACCTTCATCTTCGAAGCCCGCAGTACCCCCTCCACCCGCTTCTCCCGCGCCGCCAGTGTCTTTCTCAGGCTCACTACTTTCTCCGCCCCCGCTGTCGCAGGCCAAACAAAATAGAAGAGCACAAGCCCAAATCCATCGCATCATAACCCCTTATTTTGATCTTCAACCATCACAGTCGGGATCTCTTTCTCGTTCTAGGTCAAGTAACGGATAATCACAACCATCCACTTAAGAAGAGTTTGAGCCGTGGGGCTCAAAGTATGAGCCATCAAAGACATCATTCATATCAAGTCTATTGACAGGAAACAATCAGTCAGACCTGATTTTTTTGCGCATATCAGGAGCATAAGTTTGATGTTTTTGCTCCTGATTTCAAGACACTTGATGTTTATCGATAAAACATCTCGAACGCGCCACCATCTTCATCGTAGTTTGTCCAATGGCTTGCGCCGTGGTTACAATCTCCAATAAGCGTTTGAAATCTGCCATCATTATGAGAATAATCATGATTAACAACCAACATATGATAGGTTCCGCAAGATGATGCATATGAATCCCAAAACCATCCAGTATATGATGTGCCATTCCATTTGTGTGGACCCCATAAATATTGTCCTTGCTGGTAATTAGCATGCCAAGCATTGGACTGAGAGCCAGGAATAAATCTGGCTTGGGTTACATAATCAGAACCTGACCAGTCACGACAGCCTGTACCACACCTTGGCGGAACATTTCCGCTCATCTTGATGAAATTGAATCCTAATCCTTGTTGAGCAACGGCCAAATCTTTCACATAGGCATTTACAAATGGGGAACCTAATTCAGAACTCTCTCCAGGTTCATTATATGTTTTTGTAAGCCATTCAACGATATTCCCATTTGCTGCACGTTCAATTCCAAAATCCCAGTCATCGATAGAGATCTGTGTTAGGCCATTTGGATCTGAATGTCTCATAAACCTTGTCCAGCCTCCTCCATCTGTAGTCATATCGCAATATACTTGGTAGGCATCATCGGTTGCCCCTTCATTTGGATCAATCCAATATAGTCCGTTTTCAGATGAATTCACTCTGACCAATATGTCTTTGCAGCTGACTCCAGGTTTAGCTTGACTTTGACCGATGGATGCGTCTGTTTGTAGTCTTATCTCAGTGCGTATTCTATTTGGTCCACTAAAATCCATACATGTGGTGGGAGCAATATGAGTGCCTGTTGTTATATTTTCAAATGAGTCAGGATAACCACCCTGCCACCTGTATTTACCAAAAGCGATAAATGTTGTACTGTTGTTGGTCACCCAATCTGATCCACTCATATCGAGCGTGCCATCTTTATTAATATCCCATATTGTAAGATCATACCAAGAAGTTGTTGCATCATTTGGAGTCCAACTATCACTACTAAAAGAAGCAACACCGTTTTCAAATGATCTGTTTGCCCCGTTTGATTTGTATAATTGAGGGTTACGATGTGATTTACAGGTAAATATATCATCATCACCATCATGATCTAAATCGGCTATTGCCATTCCATGAACATTGGTGTCACTTGCAGTGCTGTTGCTTATTACCTCAGGCGCAGAAAATCCTCCTACCCCATCTCCCCAATAAACACACATGCCGCAACTATTAGTAGATCCGGCGATAACAAAATCCATGTTATTATCATGATCGAAATCACCAGCTCCGACACGTCTTCCCCAACTGCAGCCACTACATTGACCTAAAACAGGCCCTTGTGTAAATGTTCCATCACCATTATTCGTATAGATTCGCGGATGAATGCTAGAATTATAACCAAAATTGCCAACCATATCCATATGACCATCTTCGTTGAAATCAGCTGCATCAATACCATTCCAGTTGCCATCACTGTCAAATACTTCTACTTTGCTAAAAGACTCAAGCCCATTGTTTTCCCAAACACTTAACCCATGGGTTCCATTGTCATCATGTGTAAGCGCAAAATCATAGTCTCCATCATTATCCTTATCGAATATTACGACAGCACTGTTTTGATATCCAGTGCCTATCTCAGTGAATGGATCAAATGTTCCGTCATAGTTACTATATGACCACCAGAAACTAGTTGGCCCGGCGTCAGAACTTGCATGGATAGCAAATTCATTTGGCATTTCGCTTACAATCTCAACATCCATACCAGCAAGAGAGTGATATGTCCCTCTATTATTGCAGCAAAATGTCATCATATAGTGAGAATAAGCTACACTGCCTTGTGGATTGTTTCGCCAAGGACCTTTAACACATGTACCAGGCTCATCCGTATTATCCATTAGAAGATCCCATTGTTCGCCAAACGCAGTGCTTGAATTTGACCCATAGATACGCCAACGTCCTAAATAATTGGCAGCATGATTACGTCCCCAAACCTGCCAGGCTTTAACCTTAACTGCTTTCTTCATATTAAAGATAATCCAGTTGTTGGCTTCAATATTATCATTGTCCATGCCGTGGACAACCGATCCTCCATTACATTCGTCATCCCAGATTGATCCTGGAAGGTTAACTCCAGATGGATGTGCTAAGAAACCATCTGAATATGAATAACTATCAACTAGACTAGCAAATGTTTCTTCTGCTGGGCCATCAGCATTCAAGTGAATATCATATCTAATCTCAGATTCTTTGGGATTCATCCCAGAACCACCCAGTTTCCAGCGTAACATAGCCTTTCTGTTGTTATCAAACCAACGAACTACATCAGATGGAACCTCTATCCCATTTCGATGAACCTTAATTGGTATTGGAACATCATTGTTTATTCTTAATAGATCAAAATCGAGTAATTTCTCTACCACAGTATTTGGGGATCTCATCGTGTACCCTGTATTGACCAAGGCGATAATATCTCCTGCTTCTGTCCTGTTCATAGACTGCCAAGAACTGCCATCAAAAATTTTGATCTCATCGCTTTGGTTATCAAAATACATCGATCCTTCAGGCACGTTAGCAGGAGGAGCATCCAGAGGAACAAATCGAATCAACCGAGCGTTGATCTCCTCTGTCTCAATTCGATCAGCAACCAAAGTTCCTGTAAAACTAGCTTCAGCAACAGATAATATTCCACCTACAGAGAGGTCTCCGCTGGTTACAGTATCTGCATCTGCTCGCATAAATTTACTGGCATGGAGATTGTCTAGGAAATCAGCATCTAGATTTGAACCTGCACCATCTACAGTCAAAAGTAGATTAAGAATCTGAGCAGCAGTACCAGCATCGGTAGCTTTAAGAAAAATATCGTTGTTTTGACCATCTAAGAGGTCAACATCGAGGCCACTGTCTGCACCATCCACGGTGATCAGTATGTTTAAGATCTGAGCAGCGGTCGCAGGATCGGTGACATTGATAAACTCATCGCTGTTGTGACCATCCAAGAGATCTGCATCTAAACCGCTGTTTGTACCATCGGTAGTAAGGAGCAACTCGATGAGTTGAGCAGCAGTACGGATAAACGCGCTGCTGTCATGGCCATCAAGACGGTCAGCATCTAGACCACTCCCACTGCCATCTGCTCCGAAGACTAGGGCCATCACCTCATCTCCATTCTGGAGAAAGGCGGCGCTGCTGATGCCATCAAGGGCATCTGCATCCAAGCCAGAACCCTCGCCATCGATGGTCTTGACTGCTGCCAGGATTGCATCGGGGGTGTTATAGCCCACACCATCATTGGCTCCCGGAACAGCGGGGCCGACCCAGTTTCCACCCTCATCGATAACCTGTTGGCCTCCCACAGAGATGCTATGGGGAGTGATGTCCCCCACAACATCCTTGGCCATCAAGGTATAAGGTACGCTGGAGAATGGGACGCGAGGCAGCAGATCTACTCCATCTACTGTTGTTCCCAGAAAGCGGGGATCAGCGTTTAGGACTGCCCCAAAGGCCGTTTGCTCTCCCAGGATGACGCTAAAGTACCCCCCACTCAAATTGAGATTGTGCTCCTCAAACCACAACACTGCACCGCCCTCAGCTTGTCCATAGAGGCTAAAGCGCAGTTGAGTTTGACCCTCACGGGGGATCCCTTGAGCGTCCGTCAAGAAGCCTTCTTGATGGATCGTCTCGGGGATCGCTAAGGCGATAGAGGGAAAGAGCAGGAGTAAGGCAATCCACCGCATGGCTAACCTCAGAAATAATTATGATGATTTTAAAAGAATACAAGAGGACTGAGGCAAGGAAAACTACTTTTTACTTTTCCTCACCAAAATCGGAGATACTGAAAACCCGAATTGTCTATTATGATTGGTTGCTATATCTATAGATAATCGAAGATTATAAAATAGTTTAACTGCCAAGCCAAACAAGCTCAAGCGTCTGCTCCTTATCTAATCAATGACTAGCGATAACATCAGTGAACAGGTAGAGATTCACTGTAATGAAAGGAGTTTTCACAAATTAAATGCAGAGGCATGTATTTTCTTGTTGAAACGGGATTCAGTTGGGATAATTCTGAGAAACATTGTTATGGTTTGTTTGCCATGATTTAATCTAAGGATGCCTTCAAATTATGATAATAAACAGGAAACTTGCTCCTCATATGGGTTTTAACCCTTATTGTAACCCCAAGAAATGTCTCATCATAACCCGAACAGTCACCATATCACTGCAAACTTGGGATAAATCAGTTTGCACTTTGAGACAACTGAAGAACAGGTCAACGTACGAAGAATTTCGTTATACTACACCCATAATTCCCATATCCAAACCAACTCCGACCGGCAGTAGCAGTTTCACAGCTTCCAGCATCACCACCAGATTGCCCTTGATATTCTGGTTTGGCAGACCATATGATATATGGGCCGGAGTGGGGAAAACCGCTGTTTGAATTAGCTACTCCAGTTGAATATTGCGGACCACACATAGCATCGCTCGTATAGGGACCAGTAACAGTGTTACCTGTCGTTAGATTCTTTAAACATGACAGATTTGTAGATTCAAGAGCATTAACGTCGCTCATTGAGCTGGTCGTTGTAAACACAATATCTGGTTTAAAGTCTAATATGCAGACCGTGTCCCACTCATCATCCGTACGTGTGTTGGAGAATGGAGTAGTTCCATAATCGATTTTTGTTAAGTAAGCACCTTGGTCTGCCCATAACAGGTTGATTGTGGCATCTGACAGTTTCGCTGGTGCGTTTACCGTAGTATTATCAAGATCTAATGTTCCAACGGCGTCGGCGTTACACAAAGACAGCGTGGGATCTGCCACTGGCAAGCCCTGCCCAACCAAGGTCCAGCCTCCACCATCAGTCGTCATATCACAGTATGCTTGGTAGGCATCGTCAATTGAACCACCATTGGGATCGATCCAATAGATGCCATCTTCAGCAGAACCGCCTAGAACTAAGATTTCTTTGCAACTGACACCAGGCTGTTCTTGGCTCTTTCCTATGTTAGCTACGGTTTGTAATTTTATGTCTGCACGTATCCTGTTCGGTCCAGTAAACTCCATACATGTTGTAGGTGCAGTATGAATATTTGTCACCACGGTTTCAAATGAATCAGGGTATCCACCCTGCCATTTGTATGCACCAAAAGCAACAAATATTGCACTACTGTTAGTTACCCAGTTTGATCCACTCATATCGAGTGTACCATCTTTATTGATATCCCATATAGCTAAATCATACCAAGAAGAAGTTACACCGTTTGGATTCCAACCATCGTTACTAAAGGAAGCAACACCATTTTCAAATGATCTATCCGTTCCATTCGATTTGTAGAATAGAGGATTGCGATGTGATTTGCAGGTGAATAGATCATCATCACCATCATGATCTCGATCTGCTGTTGCCATCCCATGAACATCGGTGTGAGCTGCCGCACTGTCGCTTATCATTTCAGGTGCAGAAAAACCACCTGTTCCATCGCCCCAATAAACGCAAATGCCGCAGTTTCCAGTATATGTACCAACAGCAAAGTCCATGTTGTTGTCACCATCAAAATCTCCAGATCTAACCCGTCTAGCCCAAACACACCCGCTACATTGGCCTAGAGCAGGCCCCTGTGCGAAGGTTCCATCGCCATTATTTGTGTAGATTCGTGGGTGAATCGTTGCGCTATATCCAAAATCACCAACCATATCCATATGGCCATCTTCGTTAAAATCAGCTGCATCAACACCATTCCAATTCCCATCACTATCAAAAACTTCTACTTTGCTGAAAGTTTCAAGCCCATCGTTTTCCCAGATACTTAGTCCATGAGTTCCATTGTCATCATGTGTGATTGCAAAGTCATAATCTCCATCATTGTCTTTGTCGAATATTACGACATCACTATTTTGATATCCGGTGCCGACTTCGGTAAATGCACCAAAGGTTCCATCATAATTGCTATAAGACCACCAAAAGCTGGTAGGCCCTGCATCTGAGCTAGAGTGAATTGCAAATTCATTTGGCATTGTACCGCCACGGATATAGATGAAATAACGGTCTCCTGTTTGAGATGCCTGATCATTACCATGACTACCATCCTGGGAGAGGACATGACCATCGCCTGCAACGTTACCACCATTTGTACGAGGCTCCCAAAAGCGCCCAGGATCGCTCCAAGCGTTGTCAAAGTTCACGAGCAAGAGCCAGTTGGCATCGGTATGCCAGGAGAAGCGACCATCTATATCGAAATCTCGAATAAACGTGCTCCCATCAGTTAGATACTTCCTAAAGCTCTCTCTTAGGGTCATATCATGACGAACCCATGTCCCATCATGACGGTAGCCGGCAAAAATGATTTCACGTGCACCACCACAAGCACCACGGAGATTTATACGGGTTGGGCTGGCTATGGAACCATTATTATGCCAACCATAACATTGGGTATAGCCCTCAGCGCTGAGATCGGGGCCGACATCACCGCCCAAAGGACCTCCTTCAATTACTGGAGGCACATTTCGGTTTTGGCTATTCAACTTGATGCTGTACCTAATGGTAGTTTCTTTGGCATTCATTCCAGAACCACCCAGTTTCCAACGCAACATTGCTTTCGTATTGTTATCAAACCAACGAACTACATCAGATGAAACCTCTGTTCCATCTCGGTAAACTCGGATTGGTATTTGAGCATTATTGCTTATTTTTAATAGATCAAAGTCGATTAGCTTCTCCACTACAGTGTTTGGAGACCTCATCGTATAACCCGTGTTGACCAGGGCGATGATATCTCCATTCTCTACCCCGTTCATAGATTGCCAGGAACTGCCATCAAAAATCTTGATCTCTTCACTTTGATTATCAAAGTACATCGACCCCTCAGGTACATTGGCAGGGGGAGCATCCAGTGGGACAAATCGGATAAGGCGAGCGTTAATCTCCTCTGTTTCAATTCTATCAGCGACCAAAGTTCCAGTAAACATGGCTTCTGCAACAGATAAAACTCCACCTACAGAGAGGTCACCACTGGTCGCAGTATCTCCGTCCGCTCGCATAAATTTACTGGCGTGGAGATTGTCTAGGAAATCAGCGTCCAGATTTGAACCCGCACCATCTACAGTCAAGAGCAGGTTGAGGATCTGAGCGGCTGTACCCGGATCTGTTGCTTGGAGAAAAAGATCGCTGTTTTGGCCATCTAAGAGATCGACGTCCAGACCGCTGTCTGCACCATCTACAGCGAGCAGCGTGTTGAGGAGCTGAGCAGCGGTCGCAGGATCGGTGACATTGATAAACTCATCGCTGTTGTGACCATCCAAGAGATCTGCATCTAAACCGCTGTTTGTACCATCGGTAGTAAGGAGCAACTCGATGAGTTGAGCAGCAGTACGGATAAACGCGCTGCTGTCATGGCCATCAAGACGGTCAGCATCTAGACCACTCCCACTGCCATCTGCTCCGAAGACTAGGGCCATCACCTCATCTCCATTCTGGAGAAAGGCGGCGCTGCTGATGCCATCAAGGGCATCTGCATCCAAGCCAGAACCCTCGCCATCGATGGTCTTGACTGCTGCCAGGATTGCATCGGGGGTGTTATAGCCCACACCATCATTGGCTCCCGGAACAGCGGGGCCGACCCAGTTTCCACCCTCATCGATAACCTGTTGGCCTCCCACAGAGATGCTATGGGGAGTGATGTCCCCCACAACATCCTTGGCCATCAAGGTATAAGGTACGCTGGAGAATGGGACGCGAGGCAGCAGATCTACTCCATCTACTGTTGTTCCCAGAAAGCGGGGATCAGCGTTTAGGACTGCCCCAAAGGCCGTTTGCTCTCCCAGGATGACGCTAAAGTACCCCCCACTCAAATTGAGATTGTGCTCCTCAAACCACAACACTGCACCGCCCTCAGCTTGTCCATAGAGGCTAAAGCGCAGTTGAGTTTGACCCTCACGGGGGATCCCTTGAGCGTCCGTCAAGAAGCCTTCTTGATGGATCGTCTCGGGGATCGCTAAGGCGATAGAGGGAAAGAGCAGGAGTAAGGCAATCCACCGCATGGCTAACCTCAGAAGTAATTATGATGATTTTAAAATAATACAGGATGGTTGAGGCAAGGAAAACTACTTTTTATTTTTCCTCACCGAAATCGGAGATGCTGAAAAACCGGGTCGTTAACAACACTTAATTGTCGAATTTTATAGACGATCATGAATTATGAATCAGTTGCAACGAGCAAGCTCAAAGAGTTCGAGAATTTGTTTATTACCTAACCCATACCTGAGCATGACATCCACCACCAGATGAACAACCGCCGTCTGAAGAAGAGCCTCCATAGACCAAGTGTGAACCAAGTCTTGCATCTCCATAATTTAACTGAAGTATGATCGAACCAGTTGTATACCAAGAAGAGAATCCATAAGCCCAGCTAGCCCCACTAGAACTATCATAAACAGCATCAGCACTGTATGTTTGCGAACATCTTTTGCTATTTGCAACGCCATCATCGTAGTTATTTATATCATCGAATTTACAATAAAAAGGAGACGGGTTAGAACTGTGTTGTTCTATTCTAAACTGTTCAGTGTAGATTTCTTTGATATCTAAGTCGCTGAATTTTCCAGATGTACTTAGAGAGATATCACGAGTTGATAAATTTTGTATATCTATGGCAGAGGTTGTTTTCATATTACTGCCATCAGCAATTTTATAAACAAGCGTCCACCCTCCATCATCTGTAGTCATATCACAGTAACTGTCAAAGGCTGGTTCGCCACCTATACCATCGGGATCGATGGAATAGACTCCATCTCCCAATGAGTCGCCAGCATCCAGGATTGCCTTACAACTTTTGCCAGTAACGCCACTGACTACAGATTTCCAAATCGTTCCGTTGTAGATTTTCAAACCAGCCGAGCTGTGATTGTAAATCGTGCCTTCAACAGGATTATCGGGAGAGACATTCAGGGGGATAAGGCTGATTACTTCGGCGTGAATCTCATCTGCTTCAACTCGATTGGCTACTATCGTTCCTGTAAATTGAGCATCCACACCAGATAAAACGCCACCTATGGAAAGGTTGCCGCTGGTACCCGTATTTTGATCAACTCGCATGAACCGACTCCCCTGAAGACCATCCAGGAGATCAGCATCCAAGTTTGAGCCTGCACCATCGACGGTCAAAAGCAGATTCAGAACCTCAGCGGCTGTCGCTGGATCGGCGGCTTTGAGAAAGGTATCACCGTTATGGCCATCGAGAAGATCAGCGTCCAGTCCAGAACCTTCTCCATCAACGGTGAGCAGTAAGCTCAAGAGTTGGGTAGCGACGGCGGGATCGGTGTTGCGGATGAACGCATTGCTGTCATGGCCATCAAGACGATCTGCATCCAGGGCGCTGCCTATACCGTCGGTGGTAAGAAGCAACTCGATGAGCTGAGCAGCGGTGCGGATGAAAACACTGCTGTCGTGGCCATCGAGAAGATCAGCGTCCAAACCACTCCCAGCACCATCAGCTGCGAGGAGAAGAGCCATGACCTGCTCACTGTTCTGAAGAAAAGCGGCGCTGCTGAAACCATCAAGGGTGTCAGCGTCTAGACCACTGCCCGCGCCATCGACGCTCTTGACAGCCGCTAGAGCCTCCTCAGGGGTATCATAGCCCACACCATCATTGGCTCCTGGCACAGCTGGTCCCACCCAATTGCCACCCTCATCGATGATCTGTTGGCCTCCCACATAAACGCTGTGGGGAGTAATATCCCCCACCACATTCTCAGCGCTCAGGGCATAGGGTACGCTGGAGAGTTGGACGCGAGGCAGCAGCTCCGCTCCGTTTACAGTCACCCCGAGGAAGCGAGGGTCAGCCTCCCAAGCAGCTTCGAAGGGCGTCTGAGTTCCTAAAATGACGCTGTAATACCCCCCGATGATGTCGAGATTGTGCTCCTCAAACCATAGCGCTGCACCTCCCTCAGCCTGTCCATAGAGGCTGAGACGCAATTGAGTCGGACCCTCGTGGGGAATCCCTTGAGCATCTGTTAAGAAGCCTTCTTGGTGAATCGCCTCAGGTATCGCTAGAGTGACAGAGGGGAGAAGTAAGAGTAGACTGATCCATCGCATGACTGACCTTGTAAGGAAGATTATAGTAATTTTGAAAGAGTACAAAGATTCTGGGATTAGGAAAACCGCTTTTTATTTTTTCCAGCCTTGCTCACATAATCGACAGGTATTCCTTTAGAATAAAAGCATCTTCTCTTTACTTGTCGCCGAAAAAGCCAACTCCTGACCTCAGAGCATTCATCAGCAGTTTGTATGGGATCGTTTCGGGAATTTGCTCACCAAAATTTTAGATGAAGGTTCCTGGAACTTAAATTTAACATTGTATTGGTCAGTACCTTTGAAATCGCAAGTAGTCTTATGGAAAAAGTTCAGAACACTCCATTGCTATCTCATGAACATGAGATTATAGCGATGGCTGGGGCCACCAGGGCAACCTGTTCCAATTGTTGTTCCACAGCAGCCATAACTACACGCACTTCCATCTTTGCCTCGGAAACACCAATAAACTGTGTCAGAGTGAGTTCTACCACAATTTCCATCTGCAGCATTGCTAAAAGTAGCTCCCTCTCTATTCCCTGTTGACCAGAATGAATTATTTGCATCTTGAACTCCAGCATTATAAATATTGCTGGTGCTACCAAGAACACACCCCCAATGACTTGTTCTATCTACACTGTTAAGATTTTCATCATATGTAAGAGTTCTATCTGGAATACAAGCTCCATGAACACCTTCGCCGGAGTTTGAATCATAGGCGCTATCCCAGATATTATTTGGATCAGCTTTGATATCATCTGGTATATTCATAACTGCCATCAAATCCCACGGAAAAGAGCCGTTTTCATCGCCTACATTTAATATATGAGTAGCACCATTGGTAATAATTGGTCTAGAATCGATAGAAGCCCAATCACCAGTAAATGTTGAAATATCTGCCATGTCAGACTGATTGAGAGCTGATCTCCCCCATCCATCGATAGCCCCAGAAGGAAGGACCCAGTTTGCGGAATTATCTCGATCATATTTCCCAACCAATGTCCAGCCTCCTCCTCCTGTTGTCATATCACAGTAAACTTGGAAAGAATCAGAAGAGTTTCCGCCGTTAGGATCTATCCAATAGACCCCATCTCCAGATGAAAGACCTCTATCCAGAATATCTTTACAACTTGTCCCTTCAACGGCAACGGATGAATCGATGAACAGCCATAATTTCGTATTTTCTTCAACGCCTCCACCTGCGTTACTACTTGTAGTATTACCATAACCAAAGAAAGAACATTCTCCTCCATCATCATAGCCTATTTTTACATTACTCTGTACATCTTGACCTGCATTAGTCTGAGTGTTGGTTGGTGACAAACCAAAACTCCCATCACGTGTATCATTATCATTTGCATTGTATTTTGACATATTAAATATACCTAATGTATGTCCTGGGCTGGTTAAACCAGCCCACCAGTCAGCAAGTGCTCCGCAGAGATGAGATTGATGACCCCAGTCCGATATGTTTGCCCAGTTTTGACTTACTTGAACATTATATTTAATGTTATACGCATAATTAAATTCTTTTAGAGACTGCCTAGGTGTTGAAGAAAGGTATGCTGCGTCGCATGCGTTTCCTGTGTTTTGGTGGGGTTGCCATACCTCTTTCCACCTTATAGGGGTATCCCAATGATAATAAAAGTCAGCCCAGGAGTTGTTTGCTGTGCTACTGATGCTATCAGAAGCCAAAACTCTGAAGTTATTAATTACTGCGTCACCAAAACTGGAAGAGAATGCATTCCGTGGTATTCCTCCAAAAACAACATCGCTAGAAACAGAGTTCTTTGTCCATTCTGAGGCAATATCCCAAGAACCAACAAGTATCCAAGCTTTATTGCCCGTGAAATCGCAGTATACCTGCTTTATCCCTCCGTTTGGTGTGTTGAAATAATACATTCCCGGAGTGTTAATTCCGTTTTCGAGTAATTCTTGGGCGCTGTTGGCAGGTTCTTCGGGTGTTCCTAGACCTTCTTCTCTATATAAAGCCGTCCATTCAATTCCATTGAATATCCTTAAATCATGAACTTGTCCATCAAAATACAGGGTGCCTTTCAGCGGGTTTTCAGGAGAATTATTTAAAGGAGTAAGCTTAACTTGCTTGGTTTGTATGAAGTTGGCTTCGATACGGTTTGCTGTAAGAGTTCCGGCGATCTGAGCTCCATCACTTGAGAAAAGCCCACCTACAGCGAGATCACCGCTTGTCTCAGTATCTTGATCGACTCGCATGAAGTTGCTGGCTTGGAGACCATCAAGGAGATCTGCATCTAGAGTTGTGCCTGCACCATCCACCGTCAAGAGCAGGTTCAGGATCTGTGTCGCCGTAGCTGCCTGCCCTGCTCTCATAAAAGCGCTGCTGTCCAGGCCATCTAGGCGATCCGCGTTCAGGGTGCTGCCTTGACCATCTACGCTGAGAAGGAGGGCGAGGAGCTGAGCAGCAGCAGCGCCTGGATCAGTAGCGCTCATAAACTCAGCGCTGTTGTGACCATCCAGGAGATCGGCGTCCAAGCTTGAGCCTGCTCCATCTGTCGTGAGCAGAAGCTCAAGGAGTTGAGCCGCTGTTCTGATAAAGGCGCCGCTGTCGTGCCCATCCAGCTGATCAACATCCAGGCTACTGCCCCCACCATCCCTCTCTAGGACCAAAACCATAACCTGCTCTGCTCCTTGGACAAAAGCAGCGCTGCTTAGACCATCCAAGAGATCTGCATCCAAGCCTGAAGCTGCTCCGTCCGCGGTCTTGATGGCGGCCAGCGCCTCTTCAGGGCTGTCATAACCTACACCATCATTTGTACCGTCGATGGGAGGCCCTACCCAGTTACCTCCTTCATCGATGATGGGCACCCCGCCTACGCTGATGCTGTGGGGGTTGATATCGCCCTCTGCGTTTTCAGCCAACCGCGCATAGGGGACGCTTGGCAGCTGCACACGTGGCGACATCTCAACTCCATCCACCGAGACTCCTATAAAGCGAGGCCCACCATCTAGGGTCCCTCCAAAAGCGGTCTGAGCCCCAAGCGTAGCGCTGTAATAACCCAAATGAAGGTTCAGGTTCTGATCTTCAAACCAGAGGGCTGCTCCCCCTTCTGCTTGATCGTAGAGGGAGAAGCGCATCTGGGTGAGGCCCTGGTAGGGGATTCCCTGAGCGCTCATCAAGACACCCTCTTGATGAATTGTGGCGGGTACTGCCAGCACCCCAAAAGGTAGAAAGAGGAGTGGAAGGAGCCATCGCATGGCAGACCTCAAACTGTAATTTTGATAATTATGGAATGATACAGGATGACGTTCTCGAGAAAAATAGATTTCGAGAAGAAGCTATGTCTGTCCCTATGGAAAGATCTCTAACTCTTGAAGAGCTCCGGACTTACATTCCACTAATGATAAGCCACTCTTTGCCTTTTTTACGAAAGGTGAGGCGGTTTTTATCGGCTGCGGTGGCCCATTTGTCTTGCTCTCCTGCTGAAAAGAGATACTGCCCCTCATACTCAAAATCTACAGTGGCGCGCTCATCGTAGAGATCGATGCTGGTGATCTTAATCTGGTATTTCACCGCTTTGACCAACTCATGAAGATCACTGGTCACTCTCTTGAGGCCCTTGTAATCGAAATCATCACTGGGTTCCGAGGTGGTGCTGCCGTTCTCATAATATTTGTCGTCGGCGAGGCGCATCAGGGTTTGTTGATCTCGTTCCTCCAAAGCTTTGCGGTAGCTCTCAACGATATCCGCCAAGGCCTGACGTTCAGGGCTGTACTCAATATCTGTCCCTTTTACATAGCTGGGTGCGCAGCCCAAAAGTGCTGCAATGATGAGGAGGGCAAGGCCGCCGACTCTCGATTTAAGCTTCATAAAGTGCCTCCAGGGCCTCAAACCTCTTCGGTTTGGGGGCTATTCCAGGGGGAGATCTTTAGAAGGAGGAGAGGGGTTGTCAACTCTGAGGTCTACGAGCCTGCTGGAGAGTTTCAATCTAAATCGATCCTTTCGATCTTGAGGCAAGGAATACAGAAGCCTGAGTTACAGCTCAGTCGCTCTCCACAGGGGTGGTTCAGATCGCAGAGCTCTCCCTCTTCCCCTCCTCTGCTCCCAAGAGCCTGACAGCCTCCTTCGACTTGGATCTTGAGCCAGAAATGTTTGGAGGGGCCCCCCACCTCCAAGGGGCTTCCCGCACCGCCAGCGTGGTAGACCTTCACCCCCCCCACATCATCGATCCTCCAAGTCGCCAAGTGGAAGCTCAGCAGAGCCCAGATCCGAGCCCCTGCCAAAGCCGCCATGATACGCGCCGCCTCAGGGCGATGCTTAAAGCCCTCTTCGCGTGTTCCGTAGGGATCAAAGGGAGGAATATGGGTGAGAACCAAGCGCTCACTGGGGGGGGTCCCTGCCCACCAGAGGGGCTCGTCAGAGAGCCACTCCTTAAGCTGTTCAAGGCCTCTCGAACCTAAAGTCGCGTCCCCAGAATCCAGCATGAGGATACGTAGAGGACCCGCATCAAAAGCGAAGTTGGAGACACCCAGAAGCGGTAAGCTGTCTAGGCTCTCAACCTCCGCTTCTCCCACCGTGGCGAACCAGGGGATCGTTAGACTGTTCAACTGCTCTCGGGCCAGCTCTAGGGAGGTCCAGCTGCCATCAGAGAGATCTCCACCGATCAGGACAAAGGCCAGCTCCTCTTGAGCGGAGATCATCTCTAGGATTTGAGCACGGATCTGCTCATGGCCTCGGTTGTTTCCCCAGACCGCGAAGGAGAAGCCCACGCTGGGAGGCTCCCAGCGGAGACGATGCCGAGTGATCAACGCCGCCTGTCCAAGAGGACCTGCTCCCTCTGCATCTAAGGTGACACAGGCGACCTCAGGGATCTCAGGGGCTTCTACCGCGCCAGGGAGAAGCTTTAGGGAGCCCGCCCCTCGATCAGAGATCAGGGTCCAGCGCCCCTCCTCCATCTCAAAGGAGCGCTCAGCGTCCAGCGGGGTCCAGTCGGGATCGCTGAGATCCATAGAGGATTCCGCAAAGCCCTCCATGATCTGCGCTCGGGCAGCACCCTCCAGAGAGAGCGCCCCCCGAAAGATGCGGCGGCTGAGCTGTGGCCCCTTGGGGAGCTGAAGCACTTCAAACTGAAGCGTTGAAGGCTGACAGCCTCTATCCTCTAGATCGATCCTGAGATCCAAGGATTGAGCGCGGATCTGGATGGGAGCATTGGGCTCTGCTCTCTGAATCGCTCCCCCCTGAACACGCAGGGTTAAAGTCTCGCTTAGCTTCAACTCTTGAGCCCTGCGATTCTCCTCAAGGCGGCGCTCCAGAGGAGACTCTACCGTGCAACCTAAGAGGAGCAACAGCAAGGCTTCAAATCTCATAAACCGTAGCCCAAGCCCAGATAGATCGCCCAACCCTCACCTACACTCCATTCAAACTCAATATCCAAATCGTCTTGGTATCTGTGAAGCAGGCCAGCTTGGATGATCCCTGTGCCTGAAGAGAAGGGGGCGATCTCCAAGTAGGGATCTTGAGAGAAGAGGAGCGTGAGTTGAGTGTCGCGGCTGCTGTTGACTTGAACGCCGCTCTCCAGCAGCAGATAGCTGTCCATAAAGTCACCGTCGGCGAGGAGACCTACGCTCTCTCCAAACTGATAATCCATATAGCCATAGCCGATCCGGCTGAAGACAAAGAAATTTTTCATGCTGCGGATGAGGTGCCCCAAATCCAGCTTCCAACGTAGATCGCCCTGAGCGCCCCGAGCGCCTAGATCATACTCGGGAGTCTCCTCCCAACGCAGCCGCGCTCCCAAACTGAAGTTGCTGCGTAGACGTTCGCTGCTGAGGAGGTGGGCTCCGATGTCTAAGTCAAAG
This sequence comes from uncultured Nannocystaceae bacterium, assembly GCA_964384025.1. GTDB lineage: Bacteria > Myxococcota_A > Bradymonadia > UBA7976 > UBA1532 > CAYLJJ01. Next base: position 45,724 of record CAYLJJ010000018.1, on the reverse strand, counting down.
CGCCGGTTGCGCATCCCCGATTCCAGATCAACCTCAGGGCGTAGAGAAAAGTAGCGGGTGTTGAGTTGAAGCCGCGCGACCAGGTGATGACGGAGGTCGCTGAGGGGATCATGGGTGTAACGATAGGCTAACCCTAGACGACTCCCCTCTGGAGGTCGTCCATCAGGCTCAAAGGGCTCCGCTCCCTTAAAGGTTCCCAATATGTCTGCTCCCCAAGAGCCCATAAAGAGGAGCATCCCTGCGTGAGAGAAGATCCGCTTTAGGGCTGCAGCCTCACCAGCCCCATCGCTGAGATCCTCCATCAGATAGGAGGCTCCCACCAGGACGATCCCCAGGACCTCAGTGGAGAGCAGGAGGGAGGCGGTGTCGTTCTCGCCAACCGAATGGTGTCCCAGGCCATGAACCAAGAACCCAGGGAAGAGAGCCAGTAGCCCCCCCAGGAGGGAGCCCGCAGGCTCCTCAGCGGGGCGAGGCTGATAGCCCTCCGCTAAGGCATGGAGATATGCCTCTCCTGCTTCCTGTGGCTGTGTCAGCACCTCAGGCTCTTGAGCCCGAGCAGAGCTGAGAACGATGATGAGCAGGAGGGGATTGCCTCTCAAGGACAGGGCTCCGAGACAGAGAGCTTCAAGGTTATGCCTGTTGGAGGCGCCTCGCCAAGGAGGTAAAGCGGCTGAGCCCCTCTGTATTGCGTACCGCTCGGGAGAGTGCACGATTCTGCCCTACGAGCACGACCAAGCTGCGCCCTCGGGTGAGAGCGGTGTAGAGGAGGTTTCTCTGAAGCATCAACCAGTGCTCGGTGAGGACAGGGATCACTACGGCGGGGTACTCGCTGCCCTGACTTTTGTGAACCGAACAGGCGTAGGCCAACACCAGATCAGACTGAGCGCTCGGTGTATAGCTCACAAGGCGGCCCTCAAACTCCAGGATCAGCTTCTTGCCCTCAAGCTGGACTACGCGCCCCAGATCTCCATTAAAAACCTCTTTCTCGTAATCGTTGCGGATCTGCATCACTTTATCCCCAACGCGAAAAGCTCCCCCCTCCACCACTCGCCCGTGGGGGTTGAGCATCTCTTGAAGGCAGAGGTTGAGGCGCTCGGTTCCACAGGCTCCTTTGTGCATGGGGGCCAGGACCTGGATATCCTGGATGGGATCAAAACCGAAAGCTTCAGGGATTCTCTTAGAGACCAAGCGCAGGATCACCTCTGAGGCTTCTTCTGGGTCCTTGACACGGATACGGTAAAAGTCGCTGCTGATACCCTGCTCAGGCAACTCAGGGAGTTGGCTGCCTAAGACTCGGTGAGCGTTGACCACGATACGGCTGGCTTGAGCTTGGCGAAAGATATGCATCAGATAGACAGCGTTGATCACCCCGCCGCTGAGAAGATCTGCCAGGACCTGTCCAGGGCCAACGGAGGGGAGTTGGTGAGCATCGCCCACCAAGATCAGACGAGCCTCTAGAGGCAGTGCACGGAGGAGGGCCAAGAAGAGTCCCTGATCTACCATCGAGACCTCATCGACGATGAGCACCTCTACATCCAGAGGGTTCTCTGAATTGCGTCGGAAGCCCAACTTCCCTGGGAGATATTCCAGGAGGCGGTGTAGAGTGCGTGCTTCCCTCCCTGTTGCTTCAGAGAGACGACGCGCCGCCCTACCGGTGGGAGCCGCTAGGGAGATTTTTTTGCCTTCAAAGAGCTTGATAAGAGCGCGAACGATGGTGGTCTTGCCGGTCCCAGGCCCTCCTGTGATCAGAAGGAGCCCGGAGTGAGCTGCGGCGCGGAGGGCGCGCTCCTGCTCAGCGGCCAGCTCCAACCCCAGCTCCTCAGCGAGGAACTCAGTATCAACAGGAAGGGCGATGCTGGGCTGAGCGCAGCGGATCAGGAGTCGCTGCGCCAACTCCTGCTCAATCTCTTGAAGAGCAGGCAGCCAAATCGCCTCCCCCTCAGCGCGCAGCGATCCCTCTTGCAGGGAACTCTCCAGAGCCTGTTCAGCCAGATCTTGATTATCGAGGAGCTCTGCAGCGCGCTCTAAGAGCAGCTCTCGGGGCAGATAGACATGCCCTTCTCCTGCAGCCTGTCCCAGGATATAGCTGAGGGAGGCAGCAGCTCGTATAGGATGATCTAGGCCAAAACCCATCGCTTGAGCGATGCGATCAGCCCTAAGAAAACCGACCCCACGCATCTCATCAGCGAGGCGATAGGGGTTCTCTCTAACAAAGGCGATACTGCCTGAGTTGTATTTTCTCCAGATACGCTGAGCCATATTGGCGCTCATCCCCTGTCCCTGGAGATAGATGAGCGCCTCTTGATGCGCGTTCTGTTCAAGGATCACTTCGCGAATCTCCTGGCACCGTTTGGGACCGATTCCAGGGACATCTGCGAGACGCTCAGGGCTCTCTTGGATGACCTTGAGTGTCTCTGCTCCAAAACGCTTAACTAGGCGACGAGCGAGGCCCGCGCCGATTCCTTTGATGCGTCCTTGCGCGAGATAGGCGCGAACACCTTCGCTGGTATAGGGCAGGAGTGGGTAAGCGGCAGAGACTTTAAATTGGGGGCCATATTGAGGGTTGATCGTACTGTGCCCCAGGAGACGAACACGTTCGCCCGGTTGAAGCCCAACCAGACCACCCACGACTTTGATCTCCCCTCCTCCGTCTAGGTGTATGATCGCGATGGCGAAGTCACGATCTTCGTTGATAAAGAGGAAGCGTCCGAGGCTGCCTTCGAGCTGCTCCTCCTGCTTTTGAGCTTGATTGTTTTTGGTCATGGCACATGAACTGAACCAAATTTCAGATACAGTAGCAGATTAAAAGTTTGGCTCATACTTTAAATTCCTGGAAATTCTGGAAAAAATCATCTTTATTTTAGAAAACTAGCTCTTCACACTAAAGCAGGGCACAAAAAATGAGGATCAGGAGTCCCTGTTTGAAGATCTCAAAGCGAGAGCATCTTCTCTTTATCCTTTTGTCCCAGGCTTGCTCTACCGCCTCTCTATCTGACCTCGATTCAGGGCTGGATCGGAGCTTCAGGGAGGAAGCCAAGCTCCCTAAAGCGCTCTCTGCTCCTCAGACAGCAGCAAAGCTTTAAGTCATAGAGCGCCAGTTGTGGGCCCTGATGAACGGCAACAATCCTATCTCTACCACCACCTGAGCATTGAAGCCAGCTGAGTCCAGAAGCCAGCTGAGTCCATAGCGTTTTTTGCTTGGGTCCAGCTGAGTTTATCGATCAAGGGGACAGCGTCAGGAGCGGTGCAGATCACGCCTCGCTTTCTCGCTGAAGATCAAGAGGCCTTTGTCTCGCTTTGAGATGGAGTGCTCCTGGAGATGGGAAATTGGAGGGAGAGGTGCTATAGCAATAGGATGGCATCGCCTCTCAACAAGGAAGAACTCGATGCTCTCTTGAAAGATCTCCAAGATCCCGAAGAGGCTCGACCGGAGCGGATCAGCAACCGTAGCCGTTTTCGATACTTTTCCTGTGAGCTGGAGCGTGAGTTTGGGGCCCTCAGCTCTGGAGGTGTTTGGAGCATGATGTCCAGCTTCCATTTCTCCGAGGAGCAGCTCTGAGCCCTGTGTTCGCTACGCTGTTGGGGTTGCTCTTGAGCCCCCCAATGCAGGTGGAATTTGATTCAACACCTGAACACTTCAGCTTTCTCTTTAAAGCCCCTGCTCTTCGAGCTGATGAGATTCGCTTGGGAGCCTCAGACACGGTTATCTCTCTTCAGATCCCCAAAGTGAAGGTGAAGCGGGGCTGGCTAAAGACCCCTGATCCCGAGATCAAACGCAGCTATATACGACCCTCTCTTCACCGCCGAGGAGGCGCCCTGCTGCGTATCCGCCTTCATCGTCCTGTTCCTTCCTGGATGAGAAACTCAGCTCGTTGGGAGAACCAAGCGGGGGGGCTGCGGTTGAGTTTCCCCAGGAACCAAGAGGTCGCTCAACGTTGGGAGCAAGGCCATGGTGCTCAGGAGCCCAAGATCTCAGATCCTCCAAAACCGATCATGGTCGCACCCCTCTCGATCAAACTTGAACCGGCCTCGCCTTTAGACGCCGCCCCCCCAGATGCTGCTTCTCTTCCAGACGCTGTCTCCCCTTCAGCAGATACTGCTCCTCTCCCAGATGCCAATTCTCTTTTCTCAGATCTGCCTTCTCTAGATGCTGAGCTTGAGTTGAGGCCCTTATCTCAGATCGCTGCGGTCAAAAAAGAGGAGCAGAGCACCTCCCTGCTCCCTGCTCTCCTGCTGGGTTTCCTGGGGCTGCTGCTCCTCTTGAGCGCCTCCTATTTTATCCTGCGCAGGCCCTCCCAGGGCTTGATCCCTCCTCTGCGCCTAAAGGGCAGCCTCGATTTGGGGGAGGGGCAGCGTCTGCTCTTGGTCGAAGCGGAGGAGTCTCTCGTTCTCTTGGCCTCCACCTCTGGAAAGTTGGAGCTATTGACCCAGATCGCCCCTCTTCAATCCAGAGAGGATCCAAAGCTCAACCTTCGGGCTCAGACAGCTCTGGAGCATATCCGCAGTCAAGTAGAGGTTCCAGGGGCTGAAAGCAGTGATCCCGAAGATGTTAAATTGCTGGCGGCTCTGCTCAATGATGAAGATGAGGGAGAGTGATGAGCCCTGATTCAAGAGCTGTATTTTTGGGCAGCGGTCCTCAAGGCCCTGTCCATTTGCCTCTCAACAATTTTCTACGCCATACAGTCTGCTTGGGCTCCTCGGGGAGCGGTAAGACCGTGGCCTGTAAAGTGATCTGTGAGGAGTTTATCCGCGCAGGGATCCCTGTTATCGCGGTCGATCCTCAGGGAGATATCGCCAGCATGGCGCTTTCTGCACAGCCGGAGCGCCTCAGAGAGAAGGGCTTGGATCCCGAGCTACTGGATGAGTATCAAGCACGAGCCGAAGTGGTTATATGGACTCCCGCTTCCTCTATCGGGGTGCCCCTCTCGGTCAACCCTCTGGAGCAGCTCAATGTCAAGGGCTTGGCTCCAGAGGAGCGGATCCGCAGCCTCTCAGCCCTGGCTCAAAATATCACGGGGGTGTTGGGCTATGACTTAGGCCGAGATGAGGGCCGCGCCGTCTCTGGCTTTTTCTATCTGGTGTTGGAGCAGATCGTCACTCAGGAGCTGCCAGTGCGCAGCTTCGCCTCCTTAGCAGACCTCCTCAATGAGCTACCTGAGGCGCTTCGAGAGCAGAGCGAGAAGATCATCTCTGAGAAGAAGCGAGAGCAGATTCAACGTAAGGTTCAGCTCCTCTCCCTGGGGGCTCAGCAGCTCCTTTTCCAACTGGGAGTCCCTTTGGAGATCCCTCGACTCCTGGGTCTAGAGGCGGGCTGTGATCCTCAGAAGACTCGGCTCTCGGTGATCTACCTCAACACCCTCCACACCCAGGCAGAGAAAGCCTTCCTGCTCGCTCAGCTCTCCCAGGCTCTCTATAATTGGATGCTGGAGCAGCCCTCAGAGCAACCCCAGGCTCTACTCTATATCGATGAGGTGGCTCCCTTCCTCCCCCCTGTCAGCAAGCCCGCCTGTAAGGAGAGCCTCAGTCTCCTCTTTAAGCAGGCTCGCAAATATGGTGTATCCTGCCTCCTTGCCAGCCAGAATCCTGGGGACATCGACTATAAAAGCTTGGCGCAGTTCTCCACTTGGAATCTGGGGCGGATGATGGTTCGTCAGGACATCCGCAAGGTGGAGAAGACGATCCGCTCTATCGCAGGTGCTGAGACTGAAGCGGTGATCAAGAGCCTGCCCAACCTGGGGCCTGGAGAATTTCGGCTCTTAGCGCCTGACAGCTTTGAGCGCGCTGTCTCTCTACGGGTTCGTTGGCTCCTCACCCAACACAAGACTCTAGATGAAGACTCTATCCCTGAGCTGATGAATTCTCAGCTCAGAGCTGGGCTGATGGAGAAGATCGAGCGTCGCATCCCTCAAGTGTTGCCCATCAAGCCCTCCACTCCTCGCTCAGAGATCCTCCCCGTAGATCAGGAGCCCCCAGCGCCTCTGCTTCAGCCTGAAGAGCTGCCTGAGCCCCCTCGTCCCTTTATTGAGATTTTGGAAGAGCGCATCAAAGATTCAAAGCGCGCCTGGACCCTTCGAGAGCTACAGGATGAGTTTGATCGCAGCGCAGGTGCGCTCCGTAAACCTCTGGGAGAGTTAGAGAGGCTGAAGAAGATCCACAAAGAGAAATTTGGACGCAGCAACTTCTACTGGAGCAAAGGCTACCGCTTCTTCCCAGATTATGGTCTCAGCGAGCCTGTTCAGGTTGCCTGCTTGAAGATCTATGAGCGCGAGGCTATGGCGGCGGCTCAGGCGGAGGGGAGCAGCCTCTTTGGGCTGATCAAGCGCAGCCTGCCTGCTCCCAGCTTTGAGCATCAAGCTCTCTGGCAGCTGCGCTTTACGGTGAGCATCAGCTCAGGTTTCCTCTTTTGGAAGGAGATCAAACGTCGCAGCGAACATCTCTACTTTCATCCCCGCTCTGGAGATCTCCTCCTCGTCGATGGTAGGGGTCTTCGTTTCCTCTCTATCGTCGATCAGAATCCAGAGGAGATTCGTGACCTGGATGATATCTGCCAGTTCGAGGAGAAGGCCCCCAATGAACTGGGGCTTAACCGTAGGCGCCTTAAGGCGATGATGAGCGCTGAGGAGATCATCAAAGTCGCTCAGCGCAAGTTCCCTATACAGATCGAGTCTGCTCGCCTTGTTTTTCTCCCCTATTGGCGCTTCCAGCCCCCTGGTAAGGAGCCCGCCCTTGCCATTGATGGGATCCTTGGAGCACGATTTTTATGAACATGTCTCAGACGACTCGCTGGATTGGGGTCTTGTAGATTCTACGAGCGTTGACAGGCCTTTGATGAGGGGTTACTCTCGGTTCCCCGAACGAGCGAATGACCTTGCTCACACATCACCTTACAATCGCCAATCACTCCCTCACCATCCGCTCTACCGCAGGGCAGGAGGAGATCGAGCGCCTCGTTGAGCGCATCGACTCAAAGATCAGGACCCTCTCTGAGAGAGGGGTCGCCCCCCTCTCCAGCGCTCTGCTCACCGCCCTGGGGCTGGCAGATGAACTCTCTCGCCTAGAGAAAGAGAATCAGAGGTTAAGGGCCCAACTCCAAGAGAGCGCCGAGGCCCTCTCTCTTCTCCTGGAGGGGGAGGGATAGGGAGCAGGAGAACCAGTTTTCATGGAATATCTCATCGCGGCGGCCCTTGGGGCCGTCCTGGGGGGCGGATTGGCTCGCCTCCTCGCCATGCGTAGACAACAGGAACAAAGCCAGCTTGACGAGAAAGCGGAGGCAGAGCTTTTAAGCGCCCAACAACGCTCTGAGGAGCGCCTGAGGAGCGAGATCAGCGCTCTGAGGAGCAGCAAACTCCAAGAATCTGAGGAGCAGAGAGAGAGGCTACAACGACGAGAGGAGAAGCTTCATAAGAGAGAAGAAGCTCTAGAGCGTAGAGAGGAGCAGATTGGTCGCCGAGAGGGGCAGCTGGGGAATCGAGAGAAGGATCTCTCCCAGCGAGAAAAGAAGCTCAGCCGCCAAGAGGAGGAGGTTCATAATAAGCTGGGCGCGGCAACCGCTGAGCTGGAGCGTAAGGGCGCGCTCTCTCCAGAGGAGGCCCGCGGTCTCATCCTTGAAGAGATTCGAGCTAAGGTCAGGCGCGACTCCATCGACCGTATCCACAAAATCGAGCGCGAGGTACAGAGCTTGGCTGAGGAGCGTGCACGGATGATCGTCTGCACAGCCCTCCAACGCTACGCCAGCGAGCATGTCTCTGATCGAACCGTCAGTGCTGTCAATTTGCCCAGCGAGGAGATGAAAGGTCGTATCATCGGCAGAGAGGGGCGCAACATCCGCGCCTTTGAGTCCGCAACAGGCTGTGACGTGATCGTCGATGACAGCCCTGAGGCGGTGGTGATCAGCTCTTTTCACCCTGTCCGGCGAGAGATCGCTCGTCTGGCGATGCAGAAGCTGGTGGCAGACGCGCGCATCCACCCTGCGCGCATCGAGGAGGTGGTCGCTCGCTGCCGCACTGAGATGGATCAGCACCTCCGTAAGAGGGGAGAGGAAGCTGCTTTAGAGTTGGAGGTTGCAAACCTTCACCCAGAGCTGCTCAAGAACCTGGGCGCGCTCTCTTTAGTCAACACCTTTGCTCAGAATGTACTGCATCACAGCGTCGAAGTGGCCTTTCTGGCGGGGCTCTTAGCCTCAGAGTTTGGCCTCAACCCCAAGCTGGCGCGGCGCGCTGGTCTCCTCCATGATATCGGTAAGGCTCTGGACCAGGGCTTAGAGGGGGATCATGCTGAAGTAGGTGCAGCCTTCTGTAAAAAGCACCGTGAGAAGCGCGCAGTGGTTGGCGCTGTCGCCAATCATCACCAGATCGAGGCTCAGTCCAGCGTCCTGGCTCAACTCATCGGTATCGCCAACCGCCTCTCGGCGGAGCGTCCCGGCGCTCGACGAGAGAGCCTGGCCAGCTATATCAAGCGTCTAGAGGAGCTGGAGCTGCTGGCCCAGGAGTTCCCAGGAGTGGAGCGCAGCTACGCTCTACAAGCGGGACAGGAGTTGAGGGTCATCGTCGAGAACAGCAAAATCTCAGATCGAGAGGCGGACCTACTGGCTCGAGATATCGCCTATCGCTTGGAGCAGGAGGGCAGCTACTCAGGAGAGATCCGCGTCGTCGTCATCCGCAACACTCGGGCGATTCAATACGCGCGTTGATCTAATACCCCGCCACCGAGTGTTGCTAACGTTGATCATTATGCTTTCTGAAAAGCCCACTCAGGCAGGCTGAGGGTGACCCGGGTGCCCGCTCCAGGCGCCGAGTCCAGGATCAAGCGACCGCCGTGATAATCCAAACGCTCACTGATGCTGACGAGGCCAAAGCCTGAGCGCTCCAGATGAGAAGGTTCAAAACCGATCCCGTCATCCTCCACCTGGATACAGACCTGCCCCTCTTCTCGCCAGGAGCTGATCTGAACCTGCTCAGCCTGGGCATATTTGCAGAGATTGGTGAGCAGCTCACCGAGGACCCTAAAGACCAGATTCCCCGTCTCCTCAATCGGCTCCACTGAGAGCGCACAACGCAGATCAAAGTTAAGGCCGTAGCGCTCCTTGAGACGATCAATACGCCACTCCAGCGCCCCTCTCAACCCCAACTCCAAGAGCGCCTTGGGGCTGAGAGCGAAGGTCAAGGTCCTGATCTCCTTTAGAGCTTCATCCAAGATGACGATGGGCTGGTCCAAGTCCCGCGCCAGCAGTTCCTTTCTCATTTTATGCCTGAGGCTCTGCAACATCAGCTTGACAACAGAGAGGTTCTGGGCGACCTCGTCATGAAGCCCTTGAGCGATGCGGCTCCGCTCACGCTCCTCAGCCTGGGTCAGCTCAGAATGCAGCCGGCGAAGGCGACGCTGCGCCTTGGTTAAGCGGATCTCCGCGTCGCGGCGCTCCTTGATCTCCTTGAGCAGCTCATCATTGCTCTTCTGAAGCTGCTCTGTGCGTCGCGTGACCTCCTCCTCAAGCTGCTTCTTATGAGCCCTCCTATCTGCCAGCAGCCGGGCACGCTCTAAAGAGCGCTCTAGGCTGTGCCTGAGCAGCTCCATATCCATGATCGGCTTGCTCAGATAATCCCAAGCTCCCAGGCGGAGGACCTCGACGACATCTTTGAACTGAGTCGTCCCTGAGATGATCACAAAGGGGAGGCGGCTGGCCTCCTCTTTTAGAGCGGAGAGCAGCTCTTGGCCACTCATCCCGCCCATATTAAGATCCAAGAGGACAAGATCGGGCTCGATCCAATCTTCCTGAAAGAAGCTTAAAGCCTGCTCTCCGCTCTCCGCTTGCATGGGCTCATAACCCAACTTCTTCAAATAGAGAGCCAAGCTATAACGAATGCTCCAATCGTCATCGATGATCAGGACTCTTTTTGCAGACATTTGGAACCCAATTCTCAGCTAAAGCGGCGATGATCGCTTTTTTCCAAGGGCGCTTCTATCCTCAACTTTATGTTGCGCCTCTTTATCGCTGAAAAACCCTCGGTAGCTCGAGATATCGCCAAGGTCCTGGGTGCTCGAATCAAGAAGCGGAGTCACCTGGAGGGAGCTGGAGTTCGCGTCGCTTGGTGTCTGGGACATTTGGTGAAGCTGGGTGAGCCTGAGAAGCAGGATCCTCGCTGGAAACGTTGGGATCCCAACCTCCTACCGATGTTGCCGCGACAGCTCACTCTTGAGGCGATCCCCCGTACGCAGGCCCACTTTAAGCTCCTCAGTCGTTTGATGAAAGATCCTCAAGTTGGGGAGATCATCAACGCCTGCGATGCAGGGCGAGAAGGGGAGCTGATCTTTCGTTATCTCTATCAACTCTCAGGTTGCCAAAAGCCGGTTCTGCGTCTCTGGATCTCTTCTTTGACCCCCCAGGCGATTCGCAGAGGGATTAACAATCTCAAACCGAGCGCTGACTATGATGCCCTCCACGCCGCAGCTCGTTGTCGTGCTGAAGCAGATTGGCTGGTGGGGATGAACGCCACCCGCGCTCTCAGCGCGCGAGCTGACGGTCTCCTCTCTGTGGGTCGCGTGCAGACTCCGACCTTAGCGATGATCGTCCAGCGAGAGCAGGAGATCGAGGCGTTCAAGCCAGAGCCCTATTGGCAGCTCTTTGCCCAGCTTGAGGCTCAGGCCGGGCGCTGGAGAGCGTGCTGGGTTGGGGAGCGAAGAGGGCCTCAGGGGGCTGAACGCGGTAAAGCTGAAGAGCGCAGCCAAGCTGAAGATTTGCGCGGTCGTCTTCCCAATCGGGAGCGCGCGGAGGCTCTGGCTGCTCTCCTCTCTGACGCTCAGGGGCAGATGCTCAAGGTAGATCACAAACGGCAAGAGCTCCCCCCGCCTCTGCTGCACCACCTCACCAGCCTCCAGCAATTGGCTCACCGACGCTTTGGAATCAGCGCCGCTGACAGCCTCAAGTTGGCTCAAAGCCTCTATGAACGCCATAAGCTGATCACCTACCCTCGTACAGACTCTCGTCATCTGACCCAGGATCTCGCGCGGACCCTCTCCAGTCGCCTCAAGGTGGTGGATCTGGGACCCTATGCTCCCATCATAGCTGAGCTGCGCCAGAGGGGGCTGGAGCGACTGTCACGGCGCTTTGTAGATGATAACAAGGTCAGCGATCACCACGCCATCATTCCCACCTCTCACTCCTCTCGAAACCTCAAGCTTAGCACCGCTGAGGGGCGCATCTATGATCTCATCGTCCGTCGCTTCCTGGCGATTTTTCACCCTCCGGCGATCTATGCGCGCAGCCTCCTGCTCGCCGAGGTCAACGGGCAGCTCCTGGAAGCCCGAGGGCGTCTCCTCCTGGATCCAGGTTGGGAGCGGGCTGAGCCTCCCCCAAAAAAGCCCCAAGAGCCTCCTCTGCCCCCTGTAGAGCTTGGCGATCCTCTGCGGGTCTTAGAGGTCGAGGTTGAGGAGAAGATCACCCGACCACCGCCTCGGTATACCGAGGCCAGCCTCCTGGGGGCGATGGAGCGAGCGGGGCGTAAGCTAGAGGATGTTCGCTTGAGAGCGGCGATGCGAGAGGGGGGCTTGGGGACCCCTGCAACCCGAGCAGCTACTCTGGAGACCCTGCTGCGACGCGACTATATTCGGCGAGAGGCCAAGACCCTCCACCCTCAAACCACCGGACGCCTTCTGATCTCTGCCATGGTAGAGGAGCTTAAGAGCCCTCAGTTGACCGGGGAGTGGGAGGCGCGACTTCAGGAGATCGCTCAGAGTCGTCAACCCTCTCTTCCCTTCCGCCGAGATATCCGCGCCTTTGTCGCCCAAACTGTAGCTGCGCTCTTGACCGGCCCCTCAATTCGGGTACCAGGTGCCAAGCGACGAGGTCAGCGTTCGGGTGGTAGACGACGAACTCAGCGCTCAGCAGCTCAGTCGGGGAAGAGAGAGAGACGAGGCAACGCTCAGCTCTCAGAGCGCCTCAGCGAGACTTCAAGGAGTCCCAAAAGCTCAACCAGGAGGTCCAAAAGCGCTGGAGTTCTTGGGCTCCCCTGCCCGCTCTGCAAGGAGGGGCAGATTATCCTGGGTCAACGCGGCTGGGGCTGTGGTCGTTGGCGAGAGGGTTGTAACTTTGTGCTCTGGTTTGAGATGGATGGGGTGCAGATCCCGTTGGAAGAAGCGGAACGGCTCCTCAAGCAGGGGCGAACTCGACTCTTCGCTAAGCGTGGAGCTAAATCTGCCCGCCTTGCCTTAAATATTGGAGGTCCTCAGCTCTTTCGTTGGGAGCAGAGGGGAGGGAAGCCGATCCCATGAGAGCTTATTTCATCCTGATGCTCTTGCCCCTAGCTTGTGAGCCAGAGGAGCAAGCGCCTCTAGAATCTGAGCGTTTTTTAGATCTTTTCAGGCTCCAAGATCTCCCCAATTTTAGGGAGGCAGACGCTCTCGACTCAGCTCTTGTCTCCGAGGAGGATATAGTTCGAGGGTTGGACAGGGCTTTAACAGTAGACGCTGTATCCACCCTGGATATAGAGCGAGAGTTGGACACAGCCTCAACGGTAGATACAGCAGTGGATACTGCTCAGGAGTTGGATACAGCTTTAACCGCAGATGTAGCTTTAGCGCCGAGCTGTGGGGAGGGCTCAAGTCTGGAATTGGAGAGTTGGCGAGAGGGGCGCTTCCTTCGGCTGCCTGAGGTCCCTGCTGATCCTCTCTTACCTCGCCCTGTCACCATCTACCTCCCTGAAGCCTACGACCAAGAACCAGAGCGCCGCTTCCCTGTGCTCTATCTCCATGATGGTCAGAATCTCTTTGATCCAGCGCTCGCCTTTATGGGGGTGGCTTGGGAGCTGGACAGCGCTGCTCAGGCTCTCGTTGAATTGAACCTCATTGAGCCCTTTATCGCTGTAGGGGTTCACAACAGCGCTCAACGGATAGGGGACTACACTCCAAGCAGAGATCCAAGCCGCGAAGAGGGGGGTGGAGCTGCGGATTATGGTCATTTTCTGGTTGAGGTCCTCAAACCCTGGGTAGATCAACATCTAAGGACCCACTGTGCCCGAGAAGAGACTGGGGTGATGGGCTCCTCTCTCGGAGGTCTTGTCTCTCTCTACCTCCTGCGGGAATATCCTGAGATCTTTGGTCGCGTGGGGCTGATCTCACCCTCCCTTTGGTGGAATGGTCGTGAAGCTTTGGGCTGGAGCCCCCAGATCTTAAATGCTTGGCGGGCAGATACACGGCTCTGGATCGATGTAGGCAGCTTGGAGGGCGAGGATCCTGACGGTGATGGTCAAAACTCCATGGCTGAAGAGAGCCGGACTCTTCGAGATATGCTCTTGGAGGCCGGGCTGAGCCTCCCCGAAAATTTTGGCTATCTGGAGGAACAGGGTGCCGCTCATAATGAGGCCAGCTGGGCTGCTCGACTCCCTGAGATGCTGATCTATCTCTGGGGAGATCCTGGCCAAGCGAGGCAGATGAGCCTCTGGAGCAGCCAAGTTCCTGTTCCGCTTGGAGGGCGCGCGGTCCTGGGCGCTGAGGTGACTTTTGAGCATCTTCGAATGACCGTCCCTGCTGAGTTTGAGTCCAGCGCTCCTGAGATCTTCAGCCTTGAAGGAGATCGACTTCTGGCTCAGGCGGCGGGTCAAGCGCAGATCAGCGCTCACTGGAGAGGGCTGAGCGCCGAAGAGAACCTGGAGGCTCAAGCTCTACCGCTGATCCGCTTTCAGTTTCGAGTGCCTGCTTCAACGCCCCCCAACGCCCAGATCTATATCGCAGGGGGAGGACACCCCCTCTTGGGAGAGTGGCGACCCGATGGCCTAGCTCTTGAGGAGCAGGAGGGGCTTTGGCGAGGGGAACTCAATCTCCCTATAAACACAGAGCTGCTCTTTAAGCTGACGCGAGGGAGTTGGGAGACGGTGGAGAAGGGCGCTGAGGGCCAAGAGCTGGAGAATCGACACTGGCTCGTCCAGGGAGAGGCTCTGATTGAGGGGGAGGTCCTCCGCTGGGCCGATCAGTAGAGTTCATCTCTTGGGATTCGCCTTAATGATGTTGATGCTCTGGCTCAGCTCATCAAAGGTGATCACCGCCTCCCCTGTCCGGAGAGACTCTTTAACTCTCGCCGCGTGGAGCGCAAGGGGCTCATTCATCATCGAGGCAAACTCATAGCCCTCGCGGGTGATATAGGACTCCACCAGCCTCTGTAGGGCCTCTTCTGAGAGGGCTTCATAAGGGACCTGCATCTCAGCGCCCCTCTCGAAGGGCGTCCATATCTGCTTGGAAGCTGGCCTTCACCCGCTTCACCATAGGGCCTCTTAGGAGCGCCTTTGTCCCTGTGAAGGCTGGTCCCGCCAAGGCTGAAAGCTCCTTGGCTGCTCTAAAAACCTCCTCCTCTAGAGCCTCAACAGAGACCACTCGATCTAGGTAACCCACCTCTACCGCTGAGGCAGGATCATAGATCCGCGCCTGAAGCAGGGTCTCGGTTTGAGAGATCTTGCGGATACGCTCCTTGACCAGCTCAATGGCGAGGATGGGCAGGCGCATCCCGATGGCCACCTCATTGAGGCCTATCTGAAAGGGACCCTCAACGCCCACGCGGAGATCTCCCACCATCAAGAGGAAGGCGCCCCCAGCAAGGGCATGGCCTGTACAGGCCACGATCACTGGAATGGGGAGGAGGTAGAGCCGCATAAAAAGCTCAGAACCCTCGCTGAGCAGAGCGATGAGCGGTTCAACACCTGCCCTCATCACTCGCAGATCAAAGCCTGCGCTGAAGCGCCCTGGACGCCCCGCCAAGATGAGAGCCTTAGCGCCCTCAGCTTCGACTCGATCCAGGGCCTCGTTGAAGTTCTGGATTAGAGCATGGCTCAGGGCATTGACCTTGCCGTCATCCATGCGCAGGATCGCGACCCCCTCTTTTAGCTCATACTGAAGCGGCTCGAACATCCAGCTCTCCTCCTCTATCTGATGGTGATGGCGCCATCCTTGAGGACAGCGCTCTTTCTTAAAGTTTTACTGCGCTCAATCACGATCTGGAACTCTTGACGAGCCCCTGACTCCTCATCCAACACGATGACTGTGTGCTCTCCCTCTTTGAGCTTTTTTTTGCGTATGGGGGAGCGCCCAATCTCCTCACTGCCCACATAGACGACCAACTTGCGTGTCCCCAAGAGAGAGAACTGCCCAAAGAAGATCTCTGGCTGGGGAGGGCTGAGATAGAGGGTGTAGAAGGGATCATGAACATCTACGATCGCTTCCACTTGGTTCTGATCTTTGGCCACCGCCTTGAGGCTGATCTGACGATCAATCGGGGTGTTGATCTGGATGGGAAAGCGACTGGTGCGGCCATCCTTCTTAAGCTCTCCTCCCATAATCTGGTGGCTGATCTCCGCTCCCAGAGGCAGGCTTTGAACATTGATGATCGCCATAGTCCGAGGTCCAGAGTCGGGGACCAAGCGCAGACCTACCTCCATCTCCTGCCCTTTCTGGAGGGTGTAAGAAAGGGTGTGAGGGTAGTAACCCTCTTTTTGTAGGCGAAAGGTCAGCTCAGCACCTGCAGCGACCTTGGGGAGCCTCAGAGGGGTCAAACCCAACTCAGCACCATTTAGGCTCACCATCGCCCCAGGAGGAAAAGACTCCAGATCAAAAGCACCTGTGGGGGGCTCCCCCTCTCGTAGGGTCATATGGATCTTGCCCTCATCCCCCTCCAGCTTCATGCGCTTCTCAGCGGGGAGATAACCAGGCAGGAGCATACGTACAGAGATCCACTGCCCTGCAAAGCTCTGTACAGCGGTAGGGGTGATGGAGTTGATCAGGTTGCTGTTGACCACTACACGCGCACCAGGGGGATCACTCTCTAACCTTACAAGGCCCTTCTTGGGGGGCGGCGCCTCTGGCAGAACGATTCCTTTGTTAAAGTCTTGGAGACGAGGGGGAGAGACCTGGATGTTGGGATCTCCGCGCTCCCTTGGATGCTCATACTCATAGTTCATCACATAGTAGAGAACATAAACTCCTCCAGCGATAAGGAGGAGCCAGAGGAGCCCCGCATAGCTGCGATGCTTCTTGATCTTGATCTCTTCTTCAAACTCCAAGGGATCGGGTGGAGGGACCTTAAACGCCGAGGGTTGGGGAGCTGGAGTGTTGGAGAGATCTATCGCCCAGGGATCAGAGGGTGTCTTGGATGCTGGTCTCAGCTCTCGTTTGATCGGGGGAGAGAGCTGATCAAGGGAGATCTCCTGGCTGCGGTGTAGAGAGCTCACTTGAACCGCCTGGGCCAGAGGAGTTGGCGCCAAGGGGATGGGCAGCGAGGGAGTGCCCTCAGCGGAGATCAACGCAGGGACCTCCTCCTCTGCCTCACGAAACACCTCCAGGAGCTGGCGATCCTCCTCCTCCTCAAGCTCGATCTGCTCCTTAAAGAGCAGACGCATATAGCTGGCCAGCATACCGCTGCTGGAGTGCAATCCTGCTTCAGCTTGAAAAGACTCCAGGGCCATCTGCAGCGCTCGGGCGTTGCTGTAGCGCTCCTCAGGGCGCCGAGCTAAGGCCTTCATAATGATCGCTTCCAGCTTCTCTGGATAGCGGGGCTCATGCTCCCGGGGAGGGGTTACATAGCAGCGCTCAATCGCCTCCAACATGGCGACCTCACTCTCTCCGCGGAAGAGGCGACGCCCCAGAGTGATCTCATAAAGGTTGATGCCTACGGCGAAGATATCTGTGCGATGATCCAGGGGCTCTCCACGAGCTTGCTCTGGAGACATATAGCCAAATTTACCCTTGATCTGCCCTATCCGGGTGACTGTAGCTTTGTGAGCGGCTTTGGCGATGCCAAAATCGACCAGTTTTATATTGCCGTCATAGGTGACCAGGATATTGGTCGGAGAGACATCTCGGTGAACGATCTGAGCTGGAGCACCGCTGGCGTTCTTATGCTCATGGGCATAAGCGAGGGCATTACAGACCTCGATCATGATCTTCAGAGCATGGCTCAGCGGCAGGAAGTTTGACTCAGCGATGCCTTGAGCACAGATTCGTCTGAGATCAACCCCTCGTGCATACTCCATGGCGATAAAGTGCCCGCTCTTTGAATGCCCCAGGTCAAAGATCTGAGCGATGTTTGGGTGGTTGAGGTTGGCGGCGATGCGCGCCTCATCCAGGAACATGCTGTTCAGCTCCTCATTTTGAGCGTGATTGCTCAGGATGCGCTTGATCACCACGTCCTTCTCAAAGCCGTCCACCCCTCGCTGTCTGGCCCTGAAGATCTCAGCCATCCCTCCAGTTGCGATGCGTTTGAGCAGCGTGTATTTATCGAAGATCTGTGGGAATTCCATCTGGCAAAAGGCCCCAAAAAATAAGCGCCTGTATCCTAGCCTGCTTGAGCGCCCAGGTCATTAACCTCATCTTGTGCCTTGGGGATGAAGGATAGAGATCTCATCTTTTACAGCAGCAAAACAGCAACGACTCTGTACCCATGCAGGGATTAGGTTTAGAACCGGCCGATCTTCTCGACGCCCAAGCTCTTAGGACCGAAGATCAACTCATCATTTTTAAGCACGCTCATTTTGAAGGCGATCTGTTTGCCCTGCTCGTTGAAACGGAAGGCGGTGAGTTCCTCGAAGACCTCGCCACCAGCTAGGCGATGGGTCGGCAACATGCCACCGAGCGGGCGCGCTTGATGACGGCGCAGGCGGATTCCGCCTCGGCCAAAGATGTCGATGCGGATAAAGAGATCATCGCGAACAGGACCCACGGCGCGGAACCAGTTATGCACCTTGCGAACCATGTCGTCAGTCTTCGGAGGGGAGGTGATGGTTGCACCGAGCCACTCCAATCCAGGGGCGACCAGCTGGGGCTTGGTTCTGAGCCTGATGGGAAGCTGACGAAAGACACGACGACCTCGGGTGCGATGGTAGTTGAGAGCTTTCAGTCGCTCTACTTCGGTCCGTAGCCCAAGGCTCATACGTTTGTAGATCTCAGGTTGAGACTCTCGAAGATTGTCGCGCTCCTCTGGATCTTGCTCGAGGTTATAGAGGCGTTCATGACCGGTGATCAGATCGATAGAGATCTTATTGGGCCACTCGATCCAAGCGAAGGCTTCGGCGAATGGTATGGGTCGAAACGCGCTCTTCTCCACATACAAAGAGCGTTGGGCTGGCACCTTAAGCTCACCGGTGAGCAGCCCTACATGGCTCCTGGCGCCAAACTCCTCACCTGGGGGCAGGCCAGCCAAGTTGGCCAGGGTTTCGGGGATGTCAGTGACGCTCACCGGGCTGCTGATACGATGTGCCGGTTGACCAGGTATATGGATGATCAACGGGACCCGTATACTCTCCTCGAAGAAGGTCTTGCCATGAAACTTCTGGCCATGCTCGTAGAACTCCTCACCATGATCGGAGGTGATGACGACAACGGTGCAGTCAGCCAGCTTCAACTCCGCGAGCCGCTTGGTTAAGCGTCCGACGGATGCATCTACACGAGCGATCTCTGAGTCATATCTATCGATTGGAGCAGATCCAAAGTCATGAGTCCTATGCCTTCGATATGGCATATGAGGCTCCATATAATGTACCCAGATCATCCAGGGCTCAGATCGGAGCTGCATCATGTTGAGTGAATCACTGACCGCCTTGGTCAGCGTATATGCGGATCTGCCTTGGAACCTGGTTTTGGGGTGGCCCACGAAGTGATCGAACCCCGCTCCAAGGCCCAACCACCAACCGTTACGAAACTCACTGAGGAGGTGGGCTTCTGTGTACCAACCTCCGCGCTGTAGCCGCTCGGATAACATCTTGTTGCCCTGGAGCAGCTCTAGGATCCTGCCGGTACGATCAGCCCACATATCACCCAGACGGCGCCCAGCGAAGAGGGTGGGCAATGAGAATCGGGTAGAGTTCGCGGCGGGATAGGCGCGCTCAAAGGCGAGACCATGTTCGGCGAGTTTGCTTATGTTCGGAGAGGTCTCGCGTTCGTAGCCAAAGGTGGAGAGGTGGTCAGCGCGCAGGGCGTCGATGGTGATCAGCAAGAAGTTCCATCGCTTGCTCAGAGCTGGAGTGCGGGCGTAGTGGGTGCTGAGCCCTCGCTCCCTGGGCTGGATGGCGTCTCGATCACCACCGTAGCAGTCCTCATCCAAACCATTGCCTGGAATGTCGATGCCCATGGGGTGGATGGTTGGATCATCATCATCGCAGTCTCGACCACCCAGCCAAGGAGCGAAACCATCACCGTCCCCATCTCCCAGTATGCGCAGAGCTCGCGCCAGATATTTGGTCGGCCCTTGAGCATCATCCAGCTGAACCCGCACCCCAGGGTGATCGCTATAAAGCCTCAGGCCTACTGCGCCCAGGAGCAGCGCGAGGCCTATATGAGCGAGACCGATCCATGTGGCGCGAGCTCTCCGAGCCAAGAGCCTGCGCCCGATCAGCATCGTGAAGGCCGCTGCGACAACCACCAAAAGACGAGGAGAGTAGTTTTTTCCCAGCGTAGAGATGGGTCCATAGAGCGCGGCGCCCAGCAAGGGCAGGGTGAGCAGCGCGCTCAGAGCATAAGCCAACGATCGGGGGAGCCAAGCGAATAAACTTCGGACAGGCCGCAGGAGAGCAACACCCCCAACAAGCAGGGCCCCAGCGCTCAACAGAGTAAAGAGCGCGACCGCTGGAGGCAGCAGATCGGCGCGCATCCGCTCAGAGAGGCGTACCACCCCAAGCCCGACGAGGCCCCCAAGAGCGGCGAGTCCCCAGAGGCTCAGCACCACCGTCGCTAACAAAAGTGGACGACGTTCGGGAGCGCGCAGCGACACAAGCAGCTCTACTTCACTCAAACAACTCAGCCCCAATAAAATCAGGAAGATGACAGGGGTATTTGTCATCCATAGGCCCAACGCAGCGAATGTATGTAGAGGCCAAGCAGCAACGGGCAGCTTATCGAAGCTGAGCCCTGCCTCTACTAAGCCAGCGACGAGCGCAGAGCTGATGGTCAACTGTGCTAAGAAGAGCGTTTTATCTATTGGAGAGTTGCGCACGAGAGTGAGCAGGATAAATAGGAGGCAGAGGGGAGTCAAGGTGGTGAGCTGTGTATTGCTTTGGCAGATCGCTCATTCAACAGAGCAAATTAGAGCGACGTGATGCTCCAAGCTCTCCTCGGTCGATGCGGGGCTCACCATCCCACAACGCTGCTCAGGGAGCGATCAAAGGCGAAGCACCACTAGAGTCAGTGTAGATCTCAAAAATCTCTACCCAGACCCTCAGCCATCCTCTGCTAAGAGAGGAGCAAAATCTTAGAAAGTCCTGTGCTTCGATCCTAATTAAAACCCTGAGAGAGACAGCTCTTCACCATCTCCAGTTTCTCTCCTACCTGAGCACAACTCTCCACATAGAGAACCCCCTCCTGATGCTCAAACTTCAGCTCTAAGCGCCCCTCATGGGGGCTCAGATCGACAACGGCTCCAAGAGGATACTGAGGAGGAAGCTTACCCTGCTCAGTGGCCACCTGAGCGGCGAGGAGGCCGCTCTGGGCGAGGGCATCGGCGGCGGCTTGTCGCCACCCCTGCTTGGCTTGACGATAGCGACCGATGCGGCTGTTGGCGCTGCTCATCACCAAGGCTGAGATCCCCGCTATCACGATGATAAAGAGGGCCAGAGCCTGCCCGCGTTGGTTGATTTTCATCGCTCTCCTCCTTGGGGCAGCGCTACCAGGGTGCTGTGTTGGGCTTGGGCTCTCCAAGCGCCCACCTTCAGCTTAAACTCTAAGTCCAGCTCCAGCTTGCTCCCCTCACGCCGACAACCAAAGCTCTCTAGGTCCTGAGCCAAGAGCTCTCGACGCGCCCCCTGGATTCGAAAGAGCTGGCCAGTCCCCTCTTTGATCCTTTGGTAGAGGATCTGCTCCTCTCCCTGCCAGAGCTTGAGCTGATCCTTGTGGACCTCCAGGCGCTCTGCTTGCCGAGCATCATGGCTCATCCGCCTAAAGGCTCCTCGACTGGCGCCGCTCCAGATAAGGCGCATATCTTCCGCTTGGAGCTGCGTGCGTACATCTTGCACCATCTGAAAGAGGGCGGGGATCAACAGAGCCAGGATGCTGACCACGATCATCAACTCGATCAGGGTAAAGCCTCTGCGCTCTCTCATGGCGCCACCTTAAGGGCTACCAGCTTAAGCGCGCGGGGTCCCAGCGGGCTGCTCCACTGCGCGGTAAAGCTGAGCCTCTGGAGCCCCCCCTCGGGGGCCGCAAACTCTCGCTTAATCTGGATCCCTGGAGCGCGGCTGGCCTCTAGGGTCTGGCCCTCGGGGGTGGGCTCCAGGAGCGCCGTTTGATGAGCCTCGATCAGCAGCTCAGTGGCCTGCTCTGTTCGTAGGCTCTCCTTTCCAGGGCTGCCTGGACCCCGCAAGAGCCCCAAGAGGGACCAGCTGCCCGCAGCAAAGATCCCCATCATAGCGATGACGATCATCAACTCGATGAGGGTGATCCCTCGTTGGGCTTTCATAGCTCCCTCCCAAAGAGACGTTGCACCTCAAGTTGGTCACTGATCCCCGCCTCGATAAGAGGCCGCGCTTGCTCTATAAGGGGGAGGAGCCCAGCGGCCTGCGCCAGAGCTGGAGCGTCCACTTCCAAGCGCCTGATGAGCGCCTGAATCGGCTCATCTAAGAGGAGCAGTTCAGCCAACACTGTGCGACCACGATATCCCGTCCCCCCACAGCGCTCACAGCCCGAGGGGCAGCAGCGCCGCCGAATCAGACGCTGAGAGAGGATCCCTCGCACCGCTGCGCAGATCATCCCCACTGGAGCGCCACTCTCCAAGAGCCGACTGAGGGCCTCCACCGCGCTGCCCGCGTGTAGGGTCCCCAGGACGCGGTGTCCCGTGAGGCCCGCCCTCAACATCAACTCAACGCTCTCGCGGTCACGGGCCTCGCCCACCACCAAGATATCAGCGTCCTGACGCAGCGCGGCCCGTAGGAGAGGGGCGCCGGAGAGCGCCGTGCTGGCCTCCAGCTGCACCACCCCCTCCAGGAGATACTCCACGGGGTCCTCCACCGTGATCGCCCTCAGAGTCCCTCCGCCTCGGGCGAGCAGGTGGCGCAGCGCGGTGTAGAGGGTGGTGGTCTTGCCGCTGGCAGAGGGGCCAGTGAAGAGCAGGACCCCGCTGGGGCTGCTCAGGAGTCCCTCCAGCTGCTCTCGCAGCTTAGGGTTAAACCCCAGGCCCTCAAAATCTGCCTCTCCCTTGAGGCGATCAAAGAGGCGCACACAGAGAGACTCTCCCCCCACGCTGGGCACAAAGCTGAGCCGTACCCAGCCCTCCTCTAGATCAACGCGGCCCTCCTGGGGGCAGTCGCTGCGATGAACCTGGAGCTTGGAGAGCACCTTGAGGCGGCTGAGGAGACGCGCCGCGCGCTGAGATCCTATCTTGATCAGATTCAGCAGGACCCCATCCATCCGTAGAGAGAGCTGTGAGCCCCCTTGGAAGAGGGGGCGCAGGTGTAGGTCACTGGCCCCCAGCTCCTGCGCAGCGCGGAGGAGATAGTCAACAAAAGGTCGCGCTGAGAAGCCCTCGCGGTTAAGCCAGCTCCCTAGAGTCTCCCGTAGGCTCTCTAGATCCTGGGCGGGCCTATGAGCCTCTTTAGGTCCTTCTAAGATCTCCCTGAGTTCCAGCGCCAGCGGCTCCGCCTGAGCCCCCAACTTAAGGCTAAGCTTAGAGCCCTCATAGAGCTTGAGCTTGAGCGCCTCGCCCTGAACCCCCAGGCTCTCCAGCTCCTCATAGTAGATACGCCGAGACTTCCAGGGCCTCAACGGCGCTTGGATCTCCAAGGCCTCAGCTCCGATCCCTAAACGAAGCATGTGAGGGCCTCTACCCAGGCGCTGACGAGGAGGAGCCCAAAGCCTAACGCCAGCCCCCCCGCCAAAAAGGCATAGCTGCTCCAGAACCAACGCTCCTCCCTGCCTTGCAGCAGCGGGAGATCGGCCCTCATCGCCTGAGCGAGGGTCTCCGTTATCTGAGGCAGATGAGCCCCCCTTACGCTCCAAAAACGCTCCAGAGAGGAGGGGATCAGCCCCAACCTCCTGAGCGCCACGGCAGCTTCTTCACCTCCCTTGAGCTGCTGAGCGCCTCGGCGTAGCCTCGCCCTGAGGGCTCCTCTCGGCAGGCTTAAACTGATCTGCTCCAGGGCCTCCTCTAAGGAGCGCCCCAACTTAAGCAGGATCGCGAGCTGCTGACAGACAGAAATGCGCAGATTGAGGCGCCCCGTGGGCAATCTGAACCAGAGCGCAGGTCCCAGCACCGCCAGAAGGAGGAGCAGCAGCAGGGCCAGGAGGAAGCCAAGGCCGCTCCCTAAGGTGCTGTAGAGCCCAAAGCCCTGCATCCAGATCTCATTCATCGTGGTGCCCTGCGCCTCAAGCCAGATCTGGAGCTGAGGGAGCGCAAAGCGACCCCCAAAGGCTAGAGCGACGAGGACAGGGAGCAAGCTCCACAACACACCATAGAGGAGGAGCAGGGAGCGCTCTCGTGCCCTCAACCAATCCGCGCTGGCCTCACTCAAGGCACGCAGCGCTTGGGAAGAGCTGAAGGCTCCTCGGTAGATCTGAGGGAGCAGCCCCGGACGGATCAACACCTCGGCCAGAGAAGCCCCTCCTTCCAGAGCGTGGGCAGCCTTTGAGTGTCCCTGGGCTTCCAGCACTTCGACGGGAGAGCGGCCCTCATCTAGGGCCAAGGCGAGCTGCTCAGCGAGCTGTATCTTCTTTCTCATTCTCATGGACTGAAGACCGCCTTTAGCGCCTCGGGGCTTGGGTAGATGCTGAAGAGGAGCCCAGCTACTAAGAACACCAAAAGCAGGGTCATCAGCTGCTGTAACCAGATGAGGCCACGGCGGCGTCTGAGTTGAACCTCTTCATTTAGGAGGGTAGCGGCTTGGAGACAGGCAGCTTGGAGCTGTTTGGGGCCAGTGGTTTGGAGATAGGGGCGCAGCCAGCGCCCTAGAGGATCAGCTTGGAGCGCACAAGGGAGATCTAAGCCGCCACTCAGGGCAGCAGCGGCCCGAGAGAGACCCGCCAACTCTAGAGCGTGGGGCAGCGGCAGCGCCTCCTGAAGGGCTGCGGCCAGCAGCGCGGCGGCCTCCGCCGCTCTTTGGCGTCTGTACAGGGAACTCAATCCAGGGAGGTATCTCAGGAGACGGCGCAGAGGAGCCCAAAGGCCCATCACGAGGAGGATGATCAGCAGGGCGGCGAAGAGCCACGCGGAGCCCCTGAGCAGGGAGATCCCCTCCAAGCCAAAGAGCGCTGGGACATGTGCCCAGAGGTTGGGAGGAGGCTCCAGTCCTTCTCGGAAGATGTATGAGATGTTGATCAAGAGCAGAGTGCCCAGTATAGGGAGCCAGAGCGCGCCCAAGAGCCCCTGACTCAGCGCCTCTCGCTGGGCGTTGCGCTGGAGCCAGATGCGGGCGCTGCTCTTAAGCACCTCTGCTCCCTCGCCCCGCTCCAGAAGCTTTAACCACTCCTGAGGGGCGCCCAGCTGCTGACAGGCTTTAAGGAGTGGGAGGCCCTGATCAAGCAGAGCCTTGAGGCTTCGATTGAGCTTCAAGAGCGGGGCAGAGCCTGAGAGGCCCTCCAGCTGCATGAGCTGGAGGCTCAGGGCCTGGGGGCTGAGCCCCAGGAGCATCCCCTGGGCGAGCTGATGGCAGAGGCTCTCCCAGAGACCTCCTCGACGTTGAATCCTCATGAGAGTGTCCCCGCCAAGCCAAAGATGGGGCTGTAGAACAGCAGGAAGGTGAGCAGGACGCCTAGGCCTGCGGCGAGGATCAGCGCTTGGCCCATAGAGAGGAGGAGCCGCCCAGCGGCGCGCTCCCGCTCCTGCTCGTTGCGCTGGATCAGCGCCTCCATCCCCTGCTCTAAGTCGCCGCTCTCCTCGATAAAGAGCAGGGCCGCGGCGGTTGAGAGGGGTAGCTTAAGTTGCTTCAGCGCTGGGGCCAGCTCCTCTCCCTCCAACCGCTCTTTGAGAGCATCGCCCGAGAGGCTCCGCCGGAGCGCCTCCAGGGGAGAAAGCTTCGCCAAGGTCCGGTAGAGGCGATAGAGAGAGAGGAGCCGCGTCATCTCGCTGAGGGGCCAAACCTGATGGCCCGGCAGGAGACGAGCCCAGAGAGGCTGCCTTCCTTGCCGAAGGCGCCACACCGCGTGGAGGAGCAAGAGAAAAGATCCTGGGAGCAGCAGATAGCTCAGCAGCTGAGCCCCGTTCGGGGCGCCCCCAAAGAGAAGAGGGGGAAAATGGAGCTGATGGAAAAGAAACAGGCCCAGGTTGATAAAGAGGAGCGCGAAGGCTAAGAGCGAGGGGTAAAGGCTCAGGCCCCTCAGCTGCCCCTGTAGAGTGTGGTTGAGCAGCTCATGTTGGCTGAGGGCGCGGAGTCGCTGTGGGAGACCCTGATCATCTCCTGCCAACAGCTCAGCCCAAGGAGGCGCGCTGCGCTTGAGGGCCTCGCTCAGGGAAACCCCACCCTCGACGAGCCTCGAGGCTCCTTCAAAGATCCCCGACGTGGAGAGACGATCACTCACCGCCGCCAGCGCCTCAGCATCAGGGAGCCCTGCCTCTAAGAGGCCCGCGAGGATGTTCAGGCCCACCGCCTGATCTCTCTGGCTGTCGAGCCTCACTCTAGGCCCTCCTGAACATCTATCTCTGCTCGATCAGCCCTCAACTCATAGAGGGAACTTTGGCCATCACCATCTAGATCCCCTCGAGCGCGGATCAACCAAGCGCTGCCCTCAGGCCCAGGCACCTGCACCTCATATTGAAAGTGACTCTCTCCTCCAGGGCGAAAACCCAGACGCCTGAAGCCCTCATTGGAGAACCAAGGGACCGGGACCCTCTTGGGGATCTGCTCAGGTTGGGCCGCACAGGGGATCGGCCCCTGAGGGTTCCCCCGGAGCAGATCAGCGATGAGGTGGATATGAAGCTTGGCCTCAGCTGCTTGGCCCATCACAAGATACTGGTTCAAACCGTAGAGGGAGAGGCCACTGAGGGTGGCGATGAGGGCCATCACGGCGGCCAGCTCAAAGAGAGTAAACCCCGACTGGCTTTTTCCTCTGCGATCCATTGAAGATCTCCTCAAATGGGAACGGTTCCTTGAGGCTCTATAATGGCAACCTACAGATCACTCCTCAAGCTCAATCCCCTTCAGAGATGGTGTAATTTTTGAGAGCTTCTCAACCATCTCAAGGGCCTGGGTCGGGTTTTAAAACCACCAAACTCCCATCAACATCACCATAGAGAGAATCAGGAGGAGGACCCATAAGATGCTCTGGGGCTGGCTCTCGACGCTCTCTACCGGATGCCACTGAGGAGGTTCAGAGAGAGGAGCGTCCAGATCTTCAAGATCCACTTCGATCTCTGGGTTGAGGTTGACATGCCCTGTGCCTTGAACACCAAAGGCGCTCAGCTCTTTTGAGCTATAGACCACTGACATAAAGCGCGCTAAGCGTCGAGGGCTCAGCGAGATCCCCTCCATATGAAGGATCTTCTCCAGCTCAGCCAGCAGCTCCTCGGTGCTGGAGAAGCGCCCCTCGGGTGCCTTACTCTGGGTTTTTAAGAAGAGCGTTCGGAGCCGCTGAGGGATACCGGGAGCTTTGAGCTGAGGACAAGGACCCTCTTTGATGGCGCGTAGGGTCCCAAAGGAACTCTCTGCTCGGTAGGGATTCTCTCCCTCCAGGAGAGTGTAGAGCAGAGTCCCAAAGGAGAAGAGATCTGAGCGAGAGTCCAACGGCAAAGCGGAGGCTTGTTCGGGGCTCATATAGTGGTAGGTCCCGATGAGGGTTCCAGGTCTTGGGACGCTGCTGCGGGCTCGAGCGATCCCAAAGTCGACCAGCTTGATCGCTCCATTGACAGAGAGCAGGAGGTTGCTGGGGTTGATATCTCGATGGATGATCTCCAGAGGTCGCCCCTCAAAGTCCTGAGCGCTGTGAGCGTAATGAAGCGCGTCAGCCACTGCTCGGAGGATCTGAAGAGAGAGTTCTGGGGGAAGTGAGAGCTTCAGGCTGGCCTGAACCAGCTTGATCAGCTCCTCCTGAGACTCAGCCACCAAGCAGCCAAAACAGCGCTCCTGGCTGGGACCACGCAGCAGCACCCGCAGCAGCTCAGGGTGCTCTCGCTGAAGACTCTGGATCAGCTCGCTCTCTGGGGGCAGGGAAGCAGGTAAGATCGCCAGATCGATCGATCCTGAGCTTGAGTGTTGGAGCGCCTCCGCCTCATCTTTGGCGATGAGCAGCTCAGCAGAGAGCCCAATCCGGCTCCACTCTTCTTCCTCTGGATCCCAGATCAACAGGCGTCGTTTTCGGCGACGAGCATCTCTGAGTAGACGCCCCAGATCAGGACCAGGGAGATACTCCATGGCGATATAGGGCTGCCCCTCTTCGCAGCCCACCTCATAGATCTCGATGATATGGCCATGATGGAGGTGAGCTGCTAGGCGAGCCTCATCCAAGATCAGCTGGCTGAAGCTTTCCTCTCCGCTGAGGTGAGGATGGAGACGCTTGATCACCAGATGTCGCGCGAAGCCATCGGCGCCCTGGAGCCGCGCTAGAGAGATATCTGCGGTGCCCCCAGCGGCGATCTTTTTTAGGAGAGTGTAGCGTCCAAAAGGGAGCGGTTTCATCTAAGCCCCCAGGAGCCATTAGGCTCCACCAACATCCTCTCTGTCTGAACCATCTCCTTGGTCAACAGAGTCCTCTGAGTTGATGTCGCTCTCCGAGTCAGAGAGATCTGAGGGAGAGCCAGCATCGGGGATCTCAGCCTCAGAGTGCAGGACATCTTGAGCGTTGACATCTGAGGACTCCAGCTCTGTATCCAAGAGATCCTGGAGGGGGTCAGCATCTGGTATCTCGACCTCAGAGCGCAGAACATCTAAAGCCCCAAGGTCTAAGGGCTCCAGCTCTGAATCCAAGACGATTGTGGAGAGATCTTGGGAAGGCGCTGTGTCTGGGACCTCAACCTCAGAACGTAGAGCGTCCAAAGCTTCAATATCTAAGGGCTCTAACCTTGAGTCCAAGGGCTCCAACTCCATAGAGGAGAGATCCAGGAGAGCTTCACTGTCGGGAACATCTGGGCTTGGAGCGTCCAAGACTCCAACATCCAGAACCTCTTCTGTCTCAGCTCCAACCTCTCCCAAACTGGCTTCAGGGCGTTGAGGAGCCTGAGCGCAGCTCCCTCCGACACAGATCTCATCTAAGAAACAGTCCTCTCTATTTTTGCAACCTCGACCGGGAAGGTCTGGATAGCAACCCAGGAGCAGAGAGAGGAGCCAAACCCTTCTGAGGCTCAAAATCGCCCCCCCAACATCGCTCCCTGAAGAGAGACGGAAGCTTGAAGCGGGGGCTCCTCGCTCAAAAGAAACAGGGTCGCTGCAGAGAGCAAGCTGATCCCCGCCAAGCCGAAGGAGACTCGGGCCTTAAATGCCGCCGACTCCGCTTCATCCGTTAAGCGCAACTCATCGCTTCGCGTCGCGTTGAGGTGGTCCAGATCCTGAGCCTCCTGGGCCGATGATTGAGCTTCCATACCAAAGTAGAGGCCCGTCGCCAGAGCCGCCAAGCTGACTCCTCCGCTGACATAACTCGCGCTCTTGAGAGAAAAACCCGCGCCTCTATGGATCACCTTAACCGAGGGCTCATTTGAGGGGCTTGAAGTTCGCCTGAGGATCTCAAGCTCCCTCTTCATACCCGCCTTGAGCATCAGCTCATGTCGCTCCACAGGGGCTCCTTTGGGGCGCGCTATCAAAAGGTGAGGTCCAGGTGGAAGCGTCCAGGGCATCGGCATGGGGGTCTCACCAAGCTGCTCATCATCTAGGAAGAGCGGGACCCCATCCTGCTGAGAGCGGATCACCAGCAGGGCCATCTTCTGCTCAGGAGCGTGCTCCTTAGAGGCTGGAGCCTGTAGCTTGGCTGGAGCGCTCTGAGGGGGCGCAGCTTTTGGGGCTTGAGCCCAGGCCAAACCCAGCAGAAAAATAGGAGTGATGAGGCGCACGAGCTGTTTTGTATCAGAGACGATCGTGGTCCAGCGACAAAAATATAGAGAGCGCTCCTTGAAGAAGTTGATCATCCTCTCCCTCCTCTGTGGCTGCGGCGCAAGGCCAACTCCTCCTCTTTATCAGATCCACAGTGGTGGCGGAGGAGGCTATCGCGCGGGCTGTTTAGATGGACCCTGGCTCTACGCTGCGCGGAGCTATGGCGTAGAGCGTTGGCGCCTTGATGGTCCTCGACCTCAACTGAGCCAGCGGTTGCCCCTCCTTCAGCCTGGAAGAGAGGGGCTCATTGAGGGCCTGGGCTGTAAGGGGGATCGCCTACAGCTCAAGCTTAGGGAGCAAAGCCTGGGCTTTGAGCTTGGAGAGCTGCGTTGGCGTGGAGAGGCTCCAGCAGGATGGCCTCTCATTCAGAAGGGAGAGTCTCCCCCCTCTGGGAGCCGTTGGGCTCAGAGCCTGCCTGATGGAAGAGTGCTGTTGATGGGCTCCTGGGGACGAGGGCTACAGAAAGATGGGCGTTTCTTGGAGTGGCGTGCGGTGGCAGGGGGGCTCAAAGATGCGATCTATGATGATCAGTTTGTTTGGGCGGTGGGAGAGCATCGCCTCTGGCGTTGGCGACCAGGCGCTCCAGAGGCGCTCCCCATTCCGCTCCCTCTAGAGTTGAGCGGACGTTCTTTTACCCAGATCTTCCGAGATGGCAGCCTCTTTTGGCTACGAGATACAGAGGGACAGGGTTGGCCTCTGCGTTTCGATGGAGCTGGCCTCAGTTTGGCGGGAACAGCTGGGCCACTCCCTCCACTCAAGGATGATCTCTTGATCCCCTTTGATGGGGAGCTATTGAGGGGGCGCCGTGGAGCGCCTCTCTATCCCTCGGGGGAAGCAGAACCACTCTTGGCGCAGCCCATCTTCAGCGTATCGCTGCTCTCAAAGGAGCTGTTGGCCCTGGGGACAGATGAGGAGCTGCTGATCTGGAGAGCGGGGGAGGGGGTCGCTCAGCGCTTTCACTTGGGTGGCCCTACGCTGCGGATCTTCCAGCATCAAGAGGGGCTTTTATTGGTGGGGAAAAGTTATGGTTTCCTTTGGCTCAAACGAAGCAGAGCTTTCGACAAAAACCATCAACATCCGAGCCAGGGTGGAAGCTCAGCGACACTCATCGATGGAAA
This sequence comes from uncultured Nannocystaceae bacterium, assembly GCA_964384025.1. Classification (GTDB taxonomy): domain Bacteria; phylum Myxococcota_A; class Bradymonadia; order UBA7976; family UBA1532; genus CAYLJJ01. The sequence continues at coordinate 15,642 of CAYLJJ010000018.1, read as the reverse complement.
TATCCTCACCAGGGCCACAGCCACTGTCGCCGCAATCGATGTGAAACTCGAAGAGCCCCGTGCTTGCATTACATGAGTAGAGGTCGCCGTCGCTGCCGCATTCGATGTAATTAGGAAAACACTCAAAGCACCCGCTTCCAAATGGGTGCGTGTCGTCATCGTCGTAGCAACGGATCTCCTCGATCGCCCCAAAACCGCAGTTGCTTCGCTCCCAGTTGCCTGTGTTATCGCAGGTATACCGGATTGTGTTTTCCTGCATATCTGGGCTGCACATCTCTTCCCCAGGCTCGCACTCAAAACAGCCAGTTCCCAGCGAATGGTTCTCCCAACACGACGCGATCAGCACGACATAGCGATCTGGATCGTCCTCGCCACACTCCTGCCGAGCTTCCCACTGGCCATCCGCGCTGCAGATCTCGAAGTCATTCGAGGCACAGCGAGTTGCATCAGGGGTGCAAACCGCTTCACAGCCGTCAATGGGATCGTTGTTGAGGTCTTGAGCGCCTGCATCGCAGCTCGCCACTTGGCAGGTTCCGGTTTCACATGTTCCTGTCCCTGAAGAAATTTGGCAGGGTTGGTCACAGCCGCCGCAGTTGTCCAAAGTGTTGAGCGCTTCGCAACCATCCGACAAATCGCCGTCACAGTTTGCTGCATTTTCTTCTGGGCACGACGCATCACAGATTGTCCGATCTGGGCCGTTTGGAACGCACTTCTCCCCCGCCGCGCAGGCTACATTTTCCCATTGGTTGCCATCCTGGTTACAGATCTCGCGGACGATGCCATCGCAGCGCTCTTCTGCTGGAACACAGCTGGTCAGCTCACATTCGTTACAGATGATCTCTTCGCTCGAATAGACCCGCACTCCACAGTCACATGGGCTCTGAAACTGGCAGAGTACACGGCAACTCCCAGCTCCCTCGCAGGAACCTGTCACCGACCCACTCTCCTCGATGAGAGCACCCTCAGCTGAACCCTGACATGTGCTGGTTGCTCGAGCATCAAGTATCGGATTTGAGCCAAGCGGACACTGTGCGATCAAGTCGCTCTCGGCGCAAGCCTTTCCCGTTTCAGCTGGATCGGAGCATCCTACGAAGATGATAGCCCCAGCTGCAAGCATCCACGAAACAGCACCCATTAACCGGCATGTTATTCCACCAATACGCATTCCAGGTCTCCTGTTCTCTTGATCAGCACCAATGCTGTATATGAGAGTATCCAATGGACAATTCACTCCTAGAGCAGACTTTTGAATCCATTCGGCGCATTCGAGTACGAGAAGATAAGAAGTTCAAAGCGATTCCTAGAAAGTACACGCATGTGCTTGATGTTCAAAATCTCTCCACCGTTAATGCGCTCGAGATGGATCCCCTCTCTCCCCGCATCGAATGGAATTTCATATACGCCAAAATGCTCAGGCGCTGGGATACCTAACCAAGTATCCGAACTTCACACGCAGGATAATACTTCTGTAAAAAAATGCCTACCTTACACCTATCCCGCCTACTTCAACGGGAAGTAGCAACCAATAGGATTGAGCCTGAGAGAAGGGAGCGTACATCATCAAGACTCCTCGCTGTGGGGGCTGCAAAAAAAGTCACCATCATGTGATATTAACTCTAAGACGACCATAGATCTATAAAAATATCACTTCGGAGTGATAAATGTTTACTCTTGGGTTCATCTACTGTTCTCTTCCCTTTTATGAAGAAGCAGAAGCGTCGCCAGGAAACCGAAGACCGGCTGCTCATAGCGGTCGGTGAGCAGCTGCGAACGGTCGGCGTGGTGGGTTTAACTATCAAGCAGATCGCGGCCCATGCCTGCGTTGATAAGGCCTTGATCTACCGCTACTTCGGCAACCTTGACGGGTTGTTGGCGGTCTATGCTGAGACAGCTGACTTCTGGCCATCACTTGAGGAGGTGCTTGGAACGAATCGCGAGGCGCTCGCGAATCGTGACCCTGCACGGCGTATCGCTTTGACCTTGGCGAACTTCTCACGCGGCCTCCGGGCTCGACCCCATACCCTCGCGTTGTTGGGACAGGAGTGTGTTGAGCGAACCGCGCTGACCACCGCTTTGGAGGCGGTGCGTGAGCGCCGCTCTGGAGAGTTTGCAGCGGCGATGGAGGCGGAGGGGACACCACCACCGCTCGTAGGGTTGGTGGTCACGTTGTTCGCTGCGGCGATCAACTACTTGTCGGTGCGTTCCCAGAACATCAGCATCTTTGCGGGCTTACCAATCGCTGATGAAGAGGATTGGGCACGAATTCACGACAGCATGGAAGCGGTGCTTCGAGCGATACTGACTCAGCCCAACCAACGTAACCGGTAGTGCTGGAGATGGAGTGATCGACAATTGATTCTTAGTTGCATGTTACCGCTCGTTCCGGTTTGAGCAGTATCAGTCGCTCTTACATCATATTTTGCGAGGTTTGAATATTCTCTGCAATGCCAAGCGCTTAGACATGGGTTTGAAGGATATGTACCCAGTGGATAAAGCAGCCTTGGTTCGGAGTCAGAGAAGCCCCCTCAACTTTCCTTGCCCCTCCCTGAAAATACCGAGCTTTTTTTGAGATCATCAGAGAACAGAGTTGATTTTACAGGTACTTATGGAGGGCCTGTTTTTTGCTATGCCGCGCCCCGTTCCAGCTGAGGAGTGAAGATGAGTTTGACACGTGGAGCGCTCTTGAGCCTCGCCTGCTTGGCGGTCTCCTGTATCGAGTTGCCTGCAGAGAGCGATGGAGGCAGTCCTGGAGGTTACATCGATGAAGGCTTCGCAGGCTCTGGGGGGACAGGCGGCGCCCCAGGAAGCTGCGCAGATCTGGATCCTGAAGCCTGCCGCAGCAGCGCCGAGTGCAGCTTTCAAGAGTTGGACCTCAAATTCATCCCTGACGAGTACCAAGAGACAGAAGGCCAACCTCAGTTTAAGGGCCACTGTATAGAGGCTGAAGGGCAGCCCTGCCATCTCCTAGATGAAGCCGCCTGTGCCCCCCAAGAGGCGTGTGTTATCCGACACTATGATGATGGCAGCTTTGGCGATTGTCGATCTGCAGCGGAGGCCGCTTGTGGGCGCCTGGATGAGGGTCAGTGCGCGACCCGCCTCGACTGTGGCTGGGGAGATGGAGGCTGTGAGGAGATCGGCCTGCCTTGTGGAGCACAGCCCAGCCCTGAAGCCTGTGTCGCTTCGGGATGTTTCTGGTGGAACGAGGATTGCCATGAGGCTCAGGCTCCTGCGCGCTGTGATCAGCCAGATCCAGCGCGCTGTGAGGCGGCGAACTGTGAGTGGGGTCCTGAGGGTTGCCATCCACCCACAGTGGGCTGTGAGGGTTTGGATCCTGGGACCTGTGCTGCGCGGCCTGATTGCGTGGGCTCTCGTCAAAGGGATGAGAGCTTCATCTGCGTCTCCCACGAGGGCTGCATCAGCCTCTCCTTCTCAGATTGTGAGCAGAATCCAAGCTGTTACAGCCATGTGAGTGAGGGCTGTGAAGGCTGCGTGTGTGATCCAGGGGATCCTGACTGTGCTCATGATTGTGCCTGTGAGACCTGGGGGGAGTGCCTCCCCTATGAGCCCCAGAGCTGTGAAGATCTCGGCCCAGATGCCTGTGTCGTTGATCCCCACTGCCAACTTCATGAGGTGGAGGTCTGCGCAGACAGCGCCCGAGAAGCTGAAGAGCCTCCTGAGGGTGTGCCTATGCCTGAGCCCTGCTGGGTTGAGGAGATCTGCCTCCCCGCTCCCCCCTCCTCCTGTGCTGAATATGCGGAGCCTGAGCGCTGTGATCAGGATCCCGCCTGTGGTTGGCGTTGGGATGGTGAAGGCTGTGACTGTGACGATGCTGATGACACCGATGTGGATTGCTTCTGTGAACGCTGGGGTGAGTGTCTCCCCCAAGAGCCTGAAGCCTGTGGAGCGATCTTCGAGCCTGAAGCCTGTATGGAGAACCCCGCCTGTGAGTGGCTCCAGGATCGGGATGGCCTCTGTGATTGCCCTGAGGGTGTTGAGTGTCGCTGTCTTGATGGGGGGAGCTGCGTGGAGCGCCAAACAGAGGGCTGTGAGAGTCTGAGCCCAGAGCGCTGTGAGCAAGCCCCTGGCTGCCATATAGAGCCGCTCTCGGACGCTGACATCTGCTTGGACTGCGTCTGTGATCCTGATGATGCAGACTGTGAATGTGGTTGTCTGGTGGAGCTGGTCTGTGTACCCAACATTTTTGAGGGCTGTGAGGGCCTAGATCCAGAGCGCTGCTTCCAAGATCCGAGCTGTGAGGTTCAGGAGCATGAGATCTGTGAGGGGGAGCAGCGAACCCCCGCTGATCCAGCAGAGTCTCCTGAGGGTGTCTCCATGCCCGAGCCCTGCAGGCTTGAGCTTATCTGTGTTCCCACCGAGCAGCTCCACTGTAGGGAGCGTGAAGATCCCAACAGCTGTGAGCAGGATCCTCGCTGTGAGTGGCGTAGGGCTCCTCAAGAGTTTTGTGGCTGTGAGGATGATGGTGACGGGCTGTGCATCTGTGAACCCTGGGGAGAGTGTGTCCCTCGCCAAGCTGAGAGCTGTGAAGGGATCGGGGAGGCGGAGCGCTGTGAGGAGATCTCCGGCTGTCGTTGGGAGGAGATAGAGTGCGGCTGTCCTGAACCTCAAGAGCCTGGGATGGAGTGTGACTGCCTACTGGGCGTTTGCCTACCTGAGCAGCCTCGAGATTGCCGAGAGCTTGAGGAGCTTGAGGGCTGTATGCAGCAGCCGGAGTGTCGATGGTTCTCCGGCGAAGAGGAGTGCTGGTGTAATGACAGCGGAGAGTGTCGCTGTGAGGTGGAACCTGGTTTCTGTGATTTCAGTGGGGGTCAACGCTGTGAAGCGATGATGGAGCCTGAGGGCTGCTTCCAGCGCCCTGAGTGTGAGTGGGTCTGGGGAGACTGCCCTGAGTGCCCTGAGGGGGAGCCCTGCCCGATCTGTGATGCTTGGGGCTTCTGTACTGACACCGAGCCTCCTCCTCCCTCAGAGTGTGAGGCTCTTCAGGCAGCGGCTCTCTGCTTGGAGGCTCCAGGCTGTGAGTGGCTGCCCCTCAACTGCGACTGTCTCCCCGGTGAGGTGTGCAACTGTGGTGAAGATGCTGGGATTTGTCACGATCTGGAGCCCCCGGTCGCCTCGTGTGAGGAGCTTCTGGAAGCTGACAGCTGTCAGGAGATGCACAGCTGTGAGTGGCATGTAGAAGAGATCTGCCCAAACTGTGTGGAGGGGGAGGAGGGTTGTCCTCCCTGTGCTCTACAGAGCTTCTGCGCCTCTGTAGAGTTCGATCAATCTAGACCCCCTTCAAGCGGCCCCTGAGGCCCAGCTCTTCAACCTTGGGGATCTCAAGCCCGCTTACTCAACGAAAATGGCGCTTTAACTCTGAGGCGTAATCCTGCCCCAGCTCTTCGATATGCTCTCTCAGCCACTCGCTCAGCTTGATCTGCCCCCTCGCGGGCTCTGAAGAGACCAACAACCCCTGACTGAGCCCGCTGATCTCATCTCGGGTGAGCAGCACATCCCCCAAGAGAGGACCCATCAGCTTCGCGGCCAGAAAGATCAGCCAAGGGGAGAGCTTGAGGATCCGAGCGCGGCTCTTGAGGAGATCTCTGATCAGCTCCACCAGCTCAAGGAAGGAGAGGCGATCGGGACCAACCGCATCGATCTGGATATTCTCTCGCAACGCGCCCTGCTCTACCGCCAACGCCGCGAACTCCTCTACATGGATCGGTTGAATACCATAAGCTCCATCTCCAGCCACTCCAAAGAGAGGCAGGCGACGTAGGAGCCAAGCGATGTTATTGAGCAGTACATCTTGGCCTCCGAAGAAGACGGCAGGGCGGAGGATGGCATAGGAGAGCCCGCTCTCCTTAAGGGCTTCTTCTACTCGCGCCTTGCCTGAGAAGTAGGGCAGAGGAGAGTCCAAGCTGGGGTTGGTGATGCTGGTATGGACCACCCGCTCTACTCCAGCCTCTGCGGCGATCTCAAAGAGCAAGCGGCTGCGCTCCACCGCCTGCTCAAAGCGCCTCCCGCTGCGCTCAAAGCGGTACCAGTAGGTGTTATAGAGCACCCGCGCTCCCTCCATGCTCTTCAGGAGCCCTGCCCGATCTTCAAAATCTAGAGGGACCAACTCCAAACGATCTCCAAAGGGGTTGGGGCGCTGGTAGTGGCTGGTGATGCTGCGAACCTGTTGGCCCGACTCCAGGAGCCGCGCTGTGATATGACGACCGCTGTAACCCAGGGCGCCAGTGACGATGTTCATCTCTACTGCTCCTCAATATGAAGTTTTCGTTTATTCAGTATAAATTGAACACTCCGCTCAAAAAAAATCCCCAAGCCGCTTTTTAAGATCCTGAGAGCTTGCTCAGGGCTGAGAAGATCGAAAGCACTGCGCGCCCCGATTTGGGATCGGAGAGGAAACGTGAGAGGATCTGATCCCCAGTCTTCAACAAGCTCTGCATCTGCTCAAAGCGCTCCTGAAGGATGGGATCCTCCTCCCCCTCCTCCAACACAGCCTGAACCGCCAGCAAAGCGGGATCAAACTCCCGCTGTTTGCGCTGTTGGGCGATACGAAAGAACATGGTCCAGACATCAGGCTCGCTCTCATAGAAGTCACGACGATCTCCTGGCAGTCGCTGTAGCTGAACTACTCGCCAGTTCCGCAGCTCTTTAAGAGACATGCTGGCGTTGCCTCGGCTGATCTGAAGATGGTTGGCGATCTCATCCAGGCTCAAGGGCCTGGAGCTGGCCATAAGGAGGGCGTGGATGCGAGCCATGGAGCGGTTGATTCCCCAGAGGGCGCCCATATTTCCCCAGCTCTCGATAAATCGATTGAGATCTTCAGCGCGCATCGCCCCTCGAAGTTTCATTTCATAATGAAACCATAGCGGGGTTTCTGAGAATGTCCAGGGAAAGCCGATTTTTTCTGCGGGGTGATCTATGATGAGGAGCTGAGGAGGGTGGAGTTCAGACCTTAGCGTATATAGAGGAAGCCGTTCTGACTCCAACCATGGTGGCTGTTATAACAACCAGGCCAACTCGCAGTATAATTTCCTCCATTATAGCCGCGTGCAATTGAATAGATAATGTGTGGATTATGATAATTATGGTCACCTAAGTTGCAACAGCCGTTATCTATTCCCGAGTAGGTTGCTCCTCCATAGGTCATAGACCAAGTCATTGCTTTATTGCCAGTTGGAGATTCGCTATTGAAATTAGCGATATCATCGATACGACCAAAACGATGGGGATCTGAAGAGCCACAAGACAACCAAAGCTGATCGCTATAGAGAGCGCGGATCTCATCATCGGAGATCTTGGCGCAAGCCGCTTGGCCTGGATCTGTTAAGTTGCCCATCTCCTCAACCTCAACATGGCAATAAGAGTTTCCACGCATAGCTGCTACCAGAGTCCAGCCACCTTCATTGTCTGTCATATTACAGTAGACATTGCGTGGAGGTATAGGACCTTCAGCATCGACATCAACCTCATAAATGCCATCACCTGTGCTCATTCCAGCATCAAGGATCTCTTTACAGCTCTTATAGCCAGAGTTTCCTCTTACCCACATAGCACCATAGTTATAGCTGTCTGTTCCAACGGATGAACTATGCCAGTATGCTTGATCAGAGTGGTTACAGCCGCAACCTCCCCAGAAGCTCCCTGACCAGCAGGAATTATACCACCAAGGGGCGTTACAATAGCTTCCAGCGCAGTTGCTTCCATGGTCTGAAGTCGACAATATCATACCGTTATGATAGGTGAAAAATCCAGGTTGGCTTGTTCCTTCTGCATGAATACTGACGCGCTCATTTTGGAGCTGAAGTCGATAACTATCATTCTGATCAAGATCAAAGGTATAGAAGGCCTGGTGTCGAAGATCTCCGGGCGTTGGTCCTGCTTCGATACGGATATGACGCCCAAACATATTCCAGTACTTCACACCCATCCAAAGATCAAAGTCGATCAGGTTGTTGCCCAAGGTCCCTTTGACCGTGACCGCGTTGACCGCTTGATCCCAGTTGGGCTGAGGGCAACCGGGGACGCTGGTTGAGCTGAGGAGCACCAGAGTCCAGCCCCCCCCATCGCGGGTCATATCGCAGTAGACCTGGATGGGCGTGAGGGGACCCACCGCGCCATCTGGATCGATGCTATAGACGCCATCCCCAAAGGAGAGCCCCGCCTCCAAGATCTCCAGACAGGAACGGTAGCCATCGTTACCCCCTGCGACGCCGCTGGCCACAGGCCCCCAAGCGCTGCCATCAAAGATACGCAGCTCGTGAGCAATACCGTTGAAGTAGAGCATCCCCTCAGCTGGATTATCAGGAGCAGCGTTCAGGGGCACGAACTGAAGCGCCTGGGTGCTGACAAGCTCAGCCTCGACGCGCTGGGCGACGAGGCTCTGGGTGATCACAGCGCTGTCACCCGAGAGCTGGCCTCCCACAGCAAGATCCCCGCTCGTCCCCGTGTTCTGATCCACCCGCATAAACTTGCTGGCCTGGAGACCATCCAGGAGATCCGCGTCTAAGCCACTCTCTGCGCCATCTACCGTGAGCAGCAGGTTGAGGATCTGTGTCGCCGTGGCTGGATCCGCAGCTTGCATAAAGGCGGCGCTGTCGTGACCATCCAGGCGATCAGCGTCTAAGCCGCTGTTGGCTCCATCCACATCCAACAGGAGGTTCAGAATCTGAGCCGCTGTGGCTGGATCTGCGGCGCTGATGAACTCGCTGCTGTCATGACCATCTAGACGATCAGCGTCCAAGCCGCTGTTGGCTCCATCGGTGGTCAAGAGGAGGGTGATGAGCTGCTCTGCGGTGCGCAGGAAGGCGCTGCTGTCATGGCCATCCAGGAGATCAGCGTCCAGGCCGCTGTTTAGCCCATCTCGCTCCAGGACCAGAGCCATCACTTGATCTCCACCCTGAACAAAAGCCGCGCTGCTCAAGCCGTCCAAAAGATCTGCATCGAGACCGGAGCCCTCACCATCCACGCTCTTTATCGCGGTGATCGCTTCGGCGGGGGTGTCATAGCCCACCCCATCATTGGCACCAGGGACAGGTGGCCCAACCCAGTTGCCGCCCTCATCTATGATCTGTTGCCCTCCGATATTGAGGCTTCGGGGATGAATATCACCGAAGACATCCTCTGCCCTACGCGCATAGGGGACGCTGCTGAGGCGCACCCTCGGGAGCAGATCAACGCCATTCACAGAGACGCCCAAGAAGCGGGGAGCAACATCCAGAACAGGGCCGAAGGCGACCTGATCTCCCAGGATGACGCTGTAATATCCCCCGCTGAGGTTGAGGTCATGCACTTCAGACCATAGAGCCGCTCCCCCCTCAGCTCCTTCATAGAGAGAGAAGCTGAGCTGGGCAGGGCCTTCATGAGGAACGCCCTGAGCGTCGGTCAGGAAACCCTCCTGATGGATGGAGTCGGGCAGCGCCAGGGCTCCTGAAGAGAGGAGCAGGATTAGGGTGATCCACCGCATGGCTGATCTCCTGTTTGATGATGAGGTGAAGGAGCACAGTCGGGCTCCCTGAAAGCTGTTTTTTCTTCTCAAGAGTCGCTCAATTCACTCAGGGAGAGCGGCTCGATGGCTTGCAGGAGCTGAGTCAGGTCCCGAAAATAGATTGACATCGATACGGATACGGCCCACGCCCCCTGTACCTCCAGTGGGGTCGTTGTGTGGGGTAGCGCCGTTACAATCTGAGCCGTTCTCGATGAGCGGCCCACCATTCGCATGAATCTCACTGGAGCTGATGGAGCTGGCCATTAGGTAGATCGAACCCCCTGCCCCTGAGGCTCCTATCGCGTAACCACAGCCCCCGCCACCACAATCTCCAGGGTGCCCTGGCTCACCATTAGAGTAGATCCTGGCGTTTTGAATGGAGTTGGCCGTGATGAAGACGATCCCGCCTCCAGCGCCTCCCTCGCCGTGGTAACCATCACCACAGGCCCCATGACCATCATTGTCTCCTCCTCCTCCACCGGCAGAGCCGAGATAGATCCTGGAGAGCTCAGGATCTCCATAAGCGACACCGCCCAACGCGTCCACCGCGTTGTTTCGTGTCCCAGAGCCTCCAGCTGTTCCATAGCCTCCTCCGCCCGCTCCACAGCCTCCTAAACTTGCGCCTGGACCTCCTGCACCTCCTCCATTATTGGGGCTTGGATTCTGGGGGAAACTGGAACCTGCATAGTTACCTTTTCCACTGATGCTCTCGCCTGTCTGGCCTGGATCGTTATTGCCCTGTCCCCAGTCTCCACCCCTAAAGCCTCTCTGGCTGGCATCAACGCTGCCGGTCATGTTGAGAGTTCCTCTGACTCTAAAGACCACAACTCCGCCTTTTTCCCCATCCCATGCCTGAGGTACAATCGAACAGTTGGCGTTAATGTTTATATTATTAAACTGAGGAACCTTTACAATTTGAGCGACGATAGATGAGTTTGTGTTTGGGTTAAGGAATCCATAATCATTGATGAGGCTTGAAGCGAATGTGACCGTATTGCCATTAATACCCACGATATTCTTAAACTCGTAAGTTCCAGCTGTATAAGCAGCGCCATCGCCCTCCTGCATCTGGATAACCAGAACCTCATCTCCAACAGAGAAGAGTGAAGCATCATTTACCGTAACTGACATATCCTGAGCGTTGGCATTGGCATTTATCATCGCATAAGCGTTGACAACTGTATTGGCTGCATCAATATCTACATCTCCATCTGAACCGTCTCCAAATAGATTGGATTGGAATCCACCAATAGGTGTCCACATTGTACCATTAAATATTCTTAATTCCTGAAGTTGACCATTAAAATAGAGCGTTCCTTCTGATGGAGCTTCCGGTGGGGCTTCTAAAGGGATGAATTGGAGAACCTCAGTCTGAATCAGATCCGCTTCTACATGTTGAGCAACAAAGGTCCCGGTGATCAACGCTCCATCAGCGGAAAGGGCTCCTCCCACGCTGAGATCTCCACTTGTTCCTGTGTTTAGATCTCTACGCATAAACTTGCTGGCGTGCAGACCATCTAGATGATCTGCATCTAAGCCACTATCCGCCCCATCGATATCGATAAGGAGGTTGAGGAGCTGTACGGCCATACCAGGCGCGGCCACCCGCATAAAGGCATCAGTGTTGAGGCCATCTAGGAGATCAACATCTAAGCTGCTGTTGGCTCCATCGACGCTGAGGAGGAGATTGAGGAGCTGTGTTGCGATAAGAGGATCTGTAGCCCTCAGAAACTGAGCGCTCTCTTGGCCATCCAAGAGATCTGCATCTAAGCCTGTGCCAGATCCATCGGTGGTTAAGAGGAGGGTGATGAGCTGCTCAGCGGTGCGTAGAAAGGCGCTGCTGTCCTCCCCATCCAAACGATCTACATCCAGACCAGAGCCCGCTTCATCTCTCTCTAAGACCAGGGCCATCACCTGATCCCCACCCTGGACAAAGGCTGCGCTGCTCAAACCATCCAAGAGGTCAACATCTAGACCAGCGCCTGCTCCATCCACGGTTTTAACTGCCGCGAGGATCTCTGCGGGGGTGTCATAGCCCACCCCATCATTAACCCCAGGGACAGCAGGGCCAACCCAGTTGCCTCCTTCATCTATAATCTGCTGTCCCCCGACGCTGAGGCTCCGAGGGTGGATGTCGCCGACAGCGTCTTCAGCTCTGCGAGCATAGGGGACGCTGCTGAGGCGCACTCTTGGGAGCAGATCAACGCCATCGACAGAGACCTCCATAAAGCGAGGATCGGCGTCTAGAGCGGGGCCAAAGGGGCTCTGTTCTCCCAAGATGACGCTATAGTAACCGGTGGTGAGGTTGAGCGCATGCTCCTCAAACCATAGGGCCGCGCCACCCTCCGCTTGATCATAGAGAGAGAAGCGGAGCTGCACTGGACCCTCATGAGGGCGACCTTGAGCGTCGGTCAGGAAACCCTCCTGGTGGATAGAGTCTGGCAGCGCAAAGGCCGCAGAAGAGAGGAGCAGGAGCAGGCTGATCCATCGCATAGCGGGTTCCATTTTTTAGTGTTCCTGAAACAATACAGTAGTATCTCCTACTGAGGAAGTGCTTAATGACCTCCTCCTGCCTTGACTTGCTGGATTCCAGGCTCTAGATTGCGCCGTTTTCCGGGGAGGCCCGGTTTCTAGGAGGATCGCATGAGCCACAAAATCGCCATCAACGGTTTTGGACGAATCGGGCGGATGCTTTTCAGGATCATTGAGTCTGATCCCGACATGGAAGTTGTCGTCATCAACGATCTCACCGATTCCAAGACTCTTGCTCACTTGCTCCAGTATGACTCCGTACATGGAAAGTTTGAGGGGCAGGTAGAGGTCGATGAGAGCGCCATTAAGGTGAACGGCCGCTCAATCAGCATTCTCGCTCAGAGAGATCCCGAGCTGCTCCCCTGGAGAGATTTGGGTGTTGAGCTGGTCTTGGAGTGTACTGGCTTCTTCCGCACTGGGGAGAGCGCAGGCAAGCACATCAAGGCGGGCGCCGAGAAGGTCGTGATCAGCGCACCGGGTAAGAATATCGATCAGACCATCGTCTTGGGTGTCAATGATGAGGTTCTCGATATCAACACAGATCACATCGTCTCTAACGGCTCCTGCACCACCAACTGCTTGGCCCCTGTGGTTAAGGTGATCGATGAGGCTTTTGGCGTCGAGCATGGTCTGATGACCACGATCCACGCCTACACCAACGATCAGAAAATCCTCGACCTCCCCCACAAAGATCTTCGGCGCGCTCGTGCAGCGGGGATGTCGATGATCCCCACCAGCACAGGCGCGGCTGTAGCTGTAGGTCAAGTCCTGCCCCATCTCAAGGGCAAGCTGGATGGGATGGCGATCCGAGTGCCTACCTCCAACGTCTCCCTGGTAGATGTGACCTTCAATGTCCGCGCAGAGACCAACGCCGAGGAGGTCAACGCGGCGCTTAAAGCAGCCGCTGAGGGTCCCCTCAAGGGGATCTTGGCTTATGAAGAAGCGCCCCTTGTCAGCATCGACTATAACGGCAACCCCTTCAGCTCCATTGTGGACGCGCTGAGCACCAAGGTGATGAACGGCCGAACCGTCAAGATCCTCAGTTGGTACGACAATGAGTGGGGCTTCTCCAATCGCATGGCTGATCTCTGCCGCATGATGTTGGGGATGGAGCGCAGCTCCTCATGAAGATGACCTTGATCGACGGGCTCCCCATCAAGGGGCGGCGAACCCTCATGCGGGTGGACTTTAACGTCCCTCTCGCCGCAGGAAGGGTCGCTGATGACAGCCGCATCCGCGCGGCGCTGCCCAGCATTCGTTACGCCCTGAAAGAGGGTGCCCGTCTGATCTTGGTCAGCCATATGGGGCGCCCTAAGGGTAAGATGAACCCTGAACTCTCTCTCGCGCCTGCAGGTGAGAGGTTGGCGGAGCTGCTGGAGCAGGATGTCATCTTGGCTGATGAGCCTGTAGGTGATGGAGTCAGCCACCTTGCGCGCTCTCTCCGAGATGGACAGCTCCTCCTCTTGGAGAATATCCGCTTTCATTCCGGTGAGACTCGCAATGGGGAGTCTCTCTCCCGAGCCTTGGGGGCCTTAGCCGAGGTCTATATCAATGACGCCTTTGGGACCGCTCACCGTGCTCACGCCAGCACCGTGGGGGTTACCGCTCATGTACGAGACAAAGCCTTTGGTTTCCTGATCTCCAAGGAGATCAAGGCCCTCAACCGCCTCCTCCAAGCTCCAAAAAAGGGCTTCGTCGCGCTCCTGGGAGGGGCTAAAGTCAGCGATAAGATCAAAGTAATCGAACAGCTCCTCTCTAAGGTGGATACTCTGCTCATCGGTGGAGCGATGGCCTATACCTTCCTGGCTGCTCAGGGGCACTCTGTAGGTGCCTCTAAGCTGGAACCCAAGCATTTGGGAACAGCGCGACGCATCCTTCGAGCGGCGGAGCAGGCTGAAGTCAAGATCCTCCTCCCTGTAGATCACAGCTGCGCTCGCAGCTTCTCCGCCGAAGCAGATCGGATCCCTCTGGGTGAGGTTGATATCCCTGACGAGTTAATGGCTTTGGATCTGGGAGAGCGCAGCATCGCCCTCTTCAGCGAACAGCTCAACCAAGCTCAGACAGTCTTTTGGAATGGACCGATGGGGGTCTTTGAGTTTGAGCGCTTTGCGCGGGGCACTCGCAGCCTCGCCGAATCCCTGGCGGACTCCCCCGCTTGGTCTGTTGTGGGCGGCGGAGATTCAGTGCGAGCAATCAAAGAGAGCGGTCGCGCTCAAGAAATCAGCCACATCTCCACCGGTGGAGGGGCCAGTCTTGAGTTCCTCGAGGGTCGTGAACTGCCGGGCCTAACTGCCCTTGGTTTTGGGAGAAGCTTGTCATGAGAAAGCCCATCATCGCGGGCAACTGGAAGATGAACCTTAAGGTCTCTGAAGGTCTGGAGCTGGCGCGAGAGATTCGCAACCGCGCCTCCCGTTTTCGAGATGTAGAGGTGGTCTTGGCGCCCCCAGCGACCTCCCTCTATCCCATCCTTCAGAGCCTCAAAGAGAGCCGTATCGCTGTCGCAGCGCAGAACTGTCACTTTGAGCAGAAGGGCGCCTTTACAGGAGAACTCTCTCCTCTGCACCTTAAAGATATCGGTTGCCAGTACTGCATCATCGGTCACAGCGAGCGTCGCCAGCTCTTTGGTGAGAGCGATGAGGGCGTCGCTAAGAAGGCGCGTGCGCTTTTGGATCTGGGCCTTATCCCCATCATCTGCATGGGAGAGACCCTAGAGCAGCGCGAGGCAGGGATTACCCTAGATGTGATCAAAGGCCAGCTTAAAGCAGGGCTCTCTCTCCTAGAACCTTCGGAGGTCACCCGCTGTGTCCTCGCTTATGAGCCCATCTGGGCCATCGGCACTGGGCGAACCGCCAGCCCTGCTCAAGCTCAAGAGGTCCACGCCGCCATCCGTGGGGAGCTGAGCGAACTCTTTGGAGAGCAGGTCTCCCAGCAGTTAAGGATTCAGTATGGGGGGAGCGTGAAGCCTCAGAATGTCCGCGCTTTGATGGCTCAACCTGATATTGATGGAGCTTTGGTGGGAGGAGCGAGCCTTAAAGCCGACTCTTTTGTCCAGCTCGTGGCCTTCAAGGAAGATGATTAATGTTTGAAGCTGTGATTGTGGTTGTCCACATCCTGACCTGTATCCTCTTGATCTTGATGATCCTCCTCCAGTCTGGAAAAGGGGGGGGGGTCAGCGCCGCCTTTGGTGGCGGAGCGGGGATGGCCCTTGGTCAACGTTCCGCCGCGACGGTCCTGAGCAAGCTCACCAGCGGAGCGGCGTTCACCTTTATGGTGACCAGTATGCTCTTGGCTCTTTACTCCAGCCCCAGCGCGCGTGACGCGACCCGGGACTATGAAGAGGAGCCTGGAGTAGAATCGGTTGAAGGAACAGAGAAGACAGAAGCTAAACCTGTTCCAATCAAGCCTGCTCCAGCTAAGCCTGCGCCGGTCAAGCTCACCCCAGTTAAACCCGCACCAGTTAAGCCTGTTCCAAAACAAAAACTGCTTCCCGAAGCAATAGGCCCTGTAGCTCCTGTAGTGCCTGTCCCTGCGGCACCTGCTCCTATTAAGCCTGCTCCGGTTAAGCCTGCTCCGGTTAAGCCTGCTCCGGTTAAGCCTGCTCCGGTTAAGCCTGC
>CAYLJJ010000017.1:22386-78294 GCA_964384025.1 uncultured Nannocystaceae bacterium | reverse complement strand
ATGGAGGTAGGGAGCCTCAGAGATGATCAACTCAAGCTCAGGAGGGTTGAGATCAACACAGCTCTCCAGCTCATCGATGAGGTCATCGCAGTCATCATCCAGCCCATTGCATATCTCCTCTCCAGGCTCTCCAGGCTCGGCATTACAGCGGGTCCCCTCGCCATCTATAGCGCAGATCAACGCTCCCTCCCGGGCGCAGGCCCCAAGCCCTACAAAGCAGGCCCCACCCAACTCATAGCCGTTGAGGGGCTCTCCATCACAGTCATGATCCTGCTCGTCGCAGCGCTCAGGGGCTGGCGCCCCCGGCACAGCGCCACAGCGAGTCCCCCCTCCTCCCAACTCGCAGATCTGCTCGCCCTGCCGCTCACAGGCTCCTGTTCCTCGACTGCAAGGGATCCCAAGAACAAAATCCTCATCGACCTGAGCATCACAGTCATTGTCTCGGCCATCACAGATCTCCGGTTGAGGCTCACAGTCAGAGATCTGGAAGCTGCCCACCATGGTCGTTGTGCGACCGTTGACATCCTCGCCATAGAGCCGCAGGATCCAAACCCCCTCGTCGATCTGAGCAGGATCGATGATCCCCAAGACCCCGTCGATAGGGTCCTCACCAGAGCCCAACTCAAAGGCGTGAGGCTCCTCTGCGCTGCCATAGGTGAGAGCCCAGCGCACGAGGTTGGGATCCGCTACGCTGCCGATCACCTCGCTGGGTTCATCGATCTGGATGCCATTCTCGGGGCTGCGGATCTCAAGCTCTGGGAACATCTCATCATCGGGGGCTAAGACCCGAACCTGATGTGTGTCTCGGGTCTCATTTCCAGCCCAATCTCGCGCGAAACCCTCAACATCCCAAAGTCCAGGCTCCTCCATGGTGATGATGATCTGGCCATGCTCATCCAGCGCTAAGGGCTGCCCCTCTAGGGTAACCCCCAGCTCCGCCACGCTCATGTTATCCTCAGCCTCAACGATGATCTGTACCCGCGTACCGGGGTTGATCACCTCAGCGCTCACCTCCAGGCTCAGGGTGGGCGGGATCTCATCATCCAAGCAGGACCGACCATCACTGTTGCACTCATCCGGAATGCCGTTGAGGTTGCAGTCTTGGCTCTCTCCAGAATCGATATCGCAATCGTCGGGGATCGCGTTGCTGTTGCAGTCCAAAAGCTCCCTATCCAGTTGGCAGAGATCGATCACCCCATCACCGTTACAGTCCGGCTCGCCATTATCCACATGACCATCACAGTCGTTGTCCTGCTCATCGCAGATCTCAGGCTGGGGGAAACACTCAGGGATGATAAAGCCACCCTGTAGAACCCCCGCGCGACCATTGATATCCTCGGCGTAGAGCTGGAGCACCCACTCCCCCGCTGGAATCTGCGCTGGGTTTAGGAGCCCCAAGACCCCCTCCAAGACCACCTCGGAGCCGCTGTTGATCTCCTCCTGTCCTGGATCTTCTGGAGGACCATAGCTGAGGCGCCAGAGGTAGAGATGCTCATCCTCTACGCTGCCGATCACCTCCGTGGTTGTCTGAATGGTGGCGCCATTGGATGGGGTAGAGATGGAGATCTCGGGCCAAGCTTCATCTGTTGGAGCGGAGACTCGCACAGAGATCTCATCTTGGCCGATGTTCCCCGCTGCGTCCTCAGCGAGACCCACCACCGTGGTCAAACCAGGCTCTAAGATAACCAGCACCTGCCCCATGGGATCCAGCTCGATCTCTTCACCGTTGAGCGTGGCCCAACGAGAGATGATCCCCTCCTCATCTTGAGCTGTGACCACGATCTGCACCTCCTGCCCACCCAGCACAAACTCTCCCCCCGTCCAACCCCCAAAGAAGAGATCGACCACTGGGGGGATCAAATCGACCACACAATCATCCCCATCTCCACCGCAGCTGTCTGGGATGCCGTTGAGGTTGCAATCCTCTGCTCCTCCCTGGTTGATGTCGCAGATATCCGGGATGCCATTGAGGTTGCAGTCAGGAGCCAGGTTGCGCTGAAGCGCACAGGGATCGCTGATCCCATCCCCATCACAATCGGGTTGTCCCTCATCGATCTCGCCATCACAGTCGTTGTCCTGACCATCGCAGAACTCCGCCACAGGCTCGACAGGCTCAGCGTCACAGCCCAGGAGGCCCTCTAAACAGCGAATCTGGCCTTCGCGGCGGCAGCTGTTCTCTCCCGCAGCGCAGAGCGCTCCTGTCCCCTCTACCTCCTCATCGATCTCTCCATCACAGTCATTGTCCAAGCCATCACAACGCTCAGGCTGGGCAGCGCCGGGCGAGGCATCACAGAGGGCCTCCGCTCCACAGCGCCAGTGCCCTGTCGCGCGACATTGACCCAGGCCCAAAGTACACTCCGCGCCCTCTTCACAGCCCTCGGCCCAAGGGATACAGAGGTGGGTCGCAGCACAGATCTCCTGAGGGGGACAATCATCGGGAGAGAAGCGACAACCAAGCAGGCAGGCCCCTGAGGCGTCGCAGTAGCGGCCCTCAGCACAGACCTCATCGTTTGGACAAGCTTCTTCGGTACAGCGTCCATCAAGACCACAGTAACCCTGGGCGCAGCCTCCAGGTTGGCAGAAGGGGAGGCAGAGCCCCTCTTCACAGATCTCCTGCTCAAGGCAATCACCATCCTCAAGGCAACCCGCTCCTGTATCCACCCCCAGATCCAACACTGGGAGAAGATCTCCAACATCTGGATTCAACTCAGTATCCAAAGCTGGAAAGTCCAAGAGCTCTTGGTCCTGTGCAATATCCGGGAGCTGTTGATCTGCCTGGCCGTCTGAAGCTTGTCGATCTGACGCTGCGTCAGGGAGCGAAAGATCTGGTGCCATGTCAGAGAGCCTAAGATCCTGTATTGTATCGAAAGTTTGAAGGTCCAGCGCAGCATCTGGGAGCAGGCGATCGGGTGCTGCATCTAGGCTCAAGCGATCGGGTGCAGCGTCTAACAGAATAAGGTCTACGCTGAGATCCCCAGGAAGCTGAACATCAGGACCTCGATCTGAAATCCTCCCAGAATCTTGGATCCCATCTTGAGTATTGCTGTCATCCCGACCCGAAGCACCAACCCCTGTGTCATCACAAGCGATGGATAGGAGCAGGGCCAATAAGAGCGCCAAAGCAGATCGCATGGTTTTCCCTCGCAGCTTACAGCTGGATCAGGTGTAGCAAACTCTCCCGATATAATCTCCTCAACTCTGAGGGCCGCTGAAAACATTAGAGGTTAACAATACCTTCGCCACTCCACTGTGATCCTCTTTCCACAGTTCTACCTGGGCGTGGAGCCTTCTAAGAGGCTGCTCTTAAAGCAACTTGATCTGTTGACCTTCTGAAAACAGCACTTCTGCAGTGACCCAGGCGGTCGATTTCCCAAATGAAGATGTCCCCATCTTCACCCTTTTATGAGAGGGTGCTGAAAAGGCACCTCGCAGGGATGGGCGAGAGCTAATCCTTGCCAAACTCAGAGATCAGCTTATGGGCCTTCTGGGCCTCGCTGATCAACATCTGATCCTCGTCGGGGTTATTGATGATCGCCTCTAAAACAGGAAGGCTGGAGTCTTGAGCGGCCTTCGAGATACCCATCAAAGCCAGGATCCGCTTACTGTACTCCGTCTCCTCCTGCAAGCTCTGATGGAGCAGGGGCAGGTAGCTGGGATCAGCTACACTGCTCATCACCTGCAGGAGGGTGTCTCGGGTGCTGCTCTCCTTCTCGTTCTCATAGGCATCCAAGAACCACTTGATCCCCGATTCCCGACCCATCTGCGCCAAGCTATAGGCCGCGTTGGTGCGGATGCCCCACTCGCTGCCCTCGTCGATGGCCCGTTCCAGAACGGGGATCGCCGCTTCGCCACCGATCTGCCCCAGCGCGTGGGAGGCTATACGTTGGAGCAGAATATTGCCTTCGTTCTCATCAAAGAGGGCCGCTTCTAAGGCGGGGATGGCGGCGGGATCTTCCAACTTCTCCATCAAGCCCGCAGCCAAGAAGCGCTCGGTATTGCTCCCCTCCTTGAGCATCTGACTCAGGAGCGCTAGACCCTCAGCGCCCATTGCCTTCAGCTCCTTGACGAGGGGGCTGTCCATCTTAATGGTCCCATAAGCCTCAAGGCCTTGCACCCGCGCGATCTCCTTCAGCTCCTGGATGACCAGCGCTGGAGCCCTGAGCGTCACCGGCTCTTCCTCCTGCTCCGGTCGCTGGACCTTGAGCGCCTCAATCTGAGCCTTGAGCTGCTTTAGTTCTCGCTCCTTCTCAACCAGTTGAGCCTTGGAGACCTTGAGCGCTCGCTCCAAAATCTTGATGCGGGCTGTAGGCTTCTGCTTTTCTGAGGGGCTGAGGCCCTGGACTTCAACAAACTCAGCCCTCTCTACCGGCCCACTGTTTGAGCTTGGGCTGCTTCGAAAGAAGCTCCATATCAGCAGGAATCCGCTCCCAACCACAAACAACATGAGGATTCTTGATAATCCGATATGACGCATCTTCTGAAGCCTCCATTTGAAGAGCTGAGTCCTGTGCTGGACAGCGCAAACATCAGCGCCAACAATGGCGTTGAGCCACTCGACATTCCTTAGAGGGTTTGAAAAAGCGAAAAAGTAGCGGTGTGGTGCTGGGGTGGGTCGATTCTGCACCCATACCCTTGGCTTATTTTAGTTAGGTGAATGCAATAGGAGCTGTGCTCAGAGAGGCGCACTCCATTGCCGAGGCAAAGAGGGCTTGGCGGTTAAACTGTCGAGCTAGGGCCCGCCCCAGCAGCTCGGCAGCCTCATCCATAGAGATCGGCCTTTCCAGCTCCTGGGCGAGGCTGCTGACCCTCTTCCCCTTGAGCCCACAGGGGACGATAAACTCAAAGTGCTCCATCTCTGTGTTTAGATTGAGTGCTAGACCATGATGTGTGATCCATCGACTGATGCGCGCTCCAATAGCAGCCAGCTTGCGATCAGGCTCGCGCAGCCAGATCCCTGGGAAGCCCGGTAGTCGCAGAGCTGGAAGTTGGTAGTGGAGCAGAAGCTCTAAGATCGCCTGCTCCAGGCGCCACACAAAGCGCCCCACGTCTCGGCAATCAGGGTTGAGATCGAGGATTGGATAGGCGATCAGCTGACCAAGGCCGTGGTAGGTCACGTCTCCCCCTCGATCGCTCTGGATCAGCTCAATCCCCCGAGCTTTTAGCGCCTCCTCCCCCAGAAGCAGACTGTCTCGACGCCCCTCTCTCCCCAGGGTGATCACCGGTTCATGTTCCAGCAGAAGAAGCGTGTCTGGGATCTCCCCTCGGCGGCGACGCTTCACTAAACTGCGCTGGAGATCCCAGATCTTAGAGTAGGGCTGGAGACCCAGATGGAAGATCTTTAGGGGGAGCATCTGTGCCGCTGCCATCAGATGTGGATGGCTCTCCCCAAAGCCATGTGGAGCGCCTCTCCTAAGCCCTCTGAGAGGCTGGGATGAGCATGGATCAAAGAAGCAGCCTCCTCTAAGTCTCGCCCCAGGAGGGCCCCCGCCTCGCCTAAAAGATCGCTGGCGTGAGGGCCGATGATATGAATCCCCAAGATCTTGCGCTGCTTGGCCTCAGCGATCACCTTGATGAGCCCCTCTGGCTTCCCCATGATCCGTGCCTTGGGTACCGCCGCGAAGGGAAAGGCGCTCTTAAGCAGCTCATGCCCTTGCCCTAGGGCCTCGGGCTCGGTCAGGCCGATCCACGCCAACTGAGGCTCGGTATAGACCGCGCTGGGCGCGGCGGCGATAGGGCCGGGTTTGAGACCCGCGATCGCCTCTGCTGCGCGTAGACCTTCAGCGCTGGCGACATGGGCCAGTTGAGGGCTGCCTGAGACAATATCTCCGATGGCCCAGAGCCCCGGTTCTCCTGTGCGACCCAGAGCATCTACCTCTAGATAGCCGCCCTTGAGCTGGGCGCAACTCTCCTCCAACCCCAACTCCTCTGTGTTGGGGCGACGGCCCACCGCCAAGAGCAGGAGATCAGACTCATGCTCCCCAACATCTGTGTGCAGCTTGATCCCCCCCTCGCAGGGCTCCGTTGAGCGGCAGCGAACCCCCAGATGACAGCGAATCCCCCGGCGCTTGAGTGCCTGTAGGAGGTGCTGGGAGATCTCAGGATCAGCGCTGGGTAGGAGCCTTTCCTCTAACTCAAAGAGCTGCACCTTGCTCCCAAAGGACTCAAAGAGGCTGGCGAACTCCACTCCCACGACCCCACCCCCGATGATGTTCAGGCGTTTGGGGACCTGAGGGATCTCGAGCAGCTCGTCGCTGCTGAGGAGATGTTGACCATCAAAGGGCAGGTTGGGCAGAGAGAGCACCCTCGAGCCGGTCGCCAGGATGATCTGAGGAGCCTCTAAGATCTTCTCTCCCTCAGCGCTCTGTACCTGAAGCTGTCCTGGAGCGATCCAGCAACCACGACCCTTGAGGAGCTGTACACCGTTCTGTTTGAGCAGAGAGTCGATGCCTCGTGCGTTCTGCTTGAGGGTTCGCTCCTTAAAGCTCTGCACCTTCCCCCAGTCAAACTCAGAGCTGACCTTCAAGCCAAAGCGTCGCGCCTCCTTGCGGTTCCAACGGTGACGGCTGCCCACCTCCAAGAGACACTTGGTGGGGATACAGCCTCTCCAGA
This sequence comes from uncultured Nannocystaceae bacterium, assembly GCA_964384025.1. Taxonomy (GTDB): domain Bacteria; phylum Myxococcota_A; class Bradymonadia; order UBA7976; family UBA1532; genus CAYLJJ01. The sequence goes on along the minus strand of CAYLJJ010000017.1, from coordinate 71,685 downwards.
GACAGGTCCCTCCCAAGGCTTGCGCTTCGATGAGGATCACCTTAAGGCCCAGCTGCGCTGCGCGGATGGCGGCCACATAGCCCCCCGGTCCCGCACCGAGGATCAATAGATCTGCGCTCATCTTCATCTCCTGGCTTCACTCCTAAGAGATCGTCTCATCATCCCAGAGCACGACTTGGTTGCGGCCCTGCTCTTTGGCACGGTAGAGGGCCTGATCAGCGCGCTCGATAAGCAGGCTCTTCTCTTCTCCATCTTCAGGGAAGGAGGCCAAGCCCAGAGAGATGGTCAAACCAACCGGGCCGCTCTCATGCTCAAAACGCAGCGCCTCCACCTCTTGTCGGATCCGCTCAGCCATAAGCAGCCCCCCCTCTTTATTGGAGTCCTCCAGGATGAGGGCAAACTCTTCTCCCCCATAACGAGCGGCGACATCTACTTGGCGTACAGCTTCCTTGAGTACTCGCGCGACCCCCTTAAGCACTTCATCTCCAAAGGGATGCCCGTAAGTGTCGTTAAAGTTCTTAAAGTGATCGATGTCGGTCAGGATCATACAGAGCGCGCCGCCCTGGCGCTTGGCCCTCTGCAGCATCGTATCAAAGGCTTGCTGGAAGGTGCGATGGTTGAGGAGCTGAGTGAGGCCATCCACCGTCGCCAACTTCTTGATACGCTCATGAGCACGAGCCAACTCCAGTCGCACGGCTACTTGACCCGCGATCAGCTCCAACCAATCTCGCTGAGGGCTGCGATCACAGCTCCCTGGCTCCTGAGCAGCGAGGGTCAGCGCGCCCAAGCCCTCCCCCTCTGGGCTCATCAAGGGGAGGATCAAGAGAGACTTCATCTGAGGGAGGTGATCCTTGGAGCCAAAGACCGCCCGATTTGCGCGCTGATTTCCAGGCGCAGGGAGACTATGACCCAGCTCAACAGCGCGCCCCACTAGGCCCTCATGAGGAGCGAAGCGCAGGCGATTGTATCGCTCCGCCTGCTGCCCCTCAGCTCGAATGATCTCATGCCCCTCCTCCTCAGGGTTGTGGGCCAGGGTAGAGAAGAGGGCCAGATCAACCGGGACCAGATGCTGACAGGCTGCCAGAGCCGCTTCAGCCACCTGATCCAGATCCAGGCTGTTGTTGAGACGCTTGAGCCCTCCACAGAGGAGATCAACGACGTGGCGTTTCCGATCTGTGTGTTTGAGTTGCTGAGTGATAAAGACATCCAGGGCTAATTTCTGAGCGGCGATGCGCAGCAGCCTGCGCTCCGACTCATCCCAGATTCGCTCCTCAGCTCGATCAACACAGAGAACCGCTACCGGCTCTCCGCTCTCTACTTGCTCTGGTTCGGGTAGAGCGATTGCGAAGATCGCTCCTGGTTGAAACAGCTCATCATGGTAAGGCAGGCGACCACGACCTCCGGGAACCACTGAGATCTCGCGTACATCACGAAGCACGGTCCCTGGAATCCCCGCTCCTGCAGGGTAGGGGCCTCGTTTAAGCTCCTCCTGATCTGTAGAGCAGCTGAGGAGATAGAGGGTCTCTTGAGAGCGCTCCAACCAGAGCAGCGTCGCGGTGCTGAGATCTAGGGCCTCTCGTAGGAGATCTAAGATCAGCTGAAATGATCCCGTCAGGATCTCCAAGCTCAACTCCTCTTTGGGCTGATCCCCGATGCTTGGGAGCTGAGTGAGGGCGGGTGCTTGTCTGGTCTGGAGGTCTAAAAGCCCCGCCTTGTGCGCCTGAGCGCTCTCCCGCCTTCGGTTTTGTCGCGCCTCATTGAGGCGCTCACGGAAGATCTCCGAGTGAGCAAAAGCCCGCAGAGCAAAGGCCGCGCCCATATACACCAAGATATGTAGGAGGAGGGCCTCCAACTCCAGGCGACCAGCCAAGCTCAGCCCCAAATCCAAGACCACCGCAGAGCCCAGCGAGAAGAACTGGACCCAGCGGCTCTGAGTGACTGCCAACCAAGCCAGGAGCCCTGCACAGAGGGGAGTTAGATGAGGCCCTAAAGGCCCCAAGAGTCGCGTAAAGATCCAGAGAGCGAGGATCCAAAGCAGAGGCCCCTCCAGATCAAAGAAGATTCGGGGAGTTCGATCTTTGAACCGCTGTTGAAGATCGAGGGCGATCAACAAGAGGATGGCGAGGGCAACTCCCAGAGAGAAGAGGGGTTTTGGATAGCCGGGGTCAAAGGCACCTGCTACTGTAGCGGCTCCTCCCAGTGCGACGACACCCAAGACCCACCAGGGCTGGAGACTCTCAAGAAAACTTTTCAAGGCTGCTTTTCCTTAAATTGGTAGAGAATCTCATCTCCTCGGAGCATCCCAAGTTCCATCTGTGCATGGTAGAGCACCTCCTCCTCCCTCTTGAGCGCCTGGACCTGCTGTCTGAAGAACTCGATCTTGAGCTTCAGAGCGCGGTTCTTCGCTTCAACCTCCTCAACATTTGCTTGGAGAGCGCGATTTCTCTTGGCAAGGTCTGGCTTTCGGAAGAGAGAGATGAGCAGGAGCAAGCTGCTGAGAGCGCTCAGGATGAGAAGCCCTCTACCCAGGATGCTCAGCCTCTCGCTCAACACCTGCTCACGCTGGGATTTAAGATGATGTGGGGCATCTTTAGCCTGAGTTTGCGACTCAATCGCTCAACCCATTACGGCATCATCAAGGCAGAGGGCAAGGAGAAAAGGGAGCCGCCCTCGGTCGAGGTCATCTGACGTAAACTTTGCCCTGTTGCCCCCAGTTCAGAGTAGAATTACCAACCATTCCAGAGTATAGCCCCAACCAACCATTACTCCCTGAGAGACAGTCGGCGTCCTGTATCGCTGCTCCTCGTGCATGTCCACCAATCCCGAGAATCGTGGACCAATTTCCAAGGGTCGAATCACTACCACCCATCAAACATCCTGGAGAGCTGCATCCACTGTTTCGAAGGATTGTATATACACCTCCATTCTTTGAGCCCCTGACGCCGTAGTTCTCTATTCCCAAACTATACATCGTAGCGACATTGTTCCAAGTGAAAGCAGCATCATCTGATCTGTATATGTAGTAGTTCCCATCATCGAGTTTGACCATAACAGCATCTAAAGTAGAGGACCCTGTGATTGCGTTGACCGAATTTGGACCCATCAATCCAGTGTTGGCGGTATCATTGATCAGATCGAGGTTGGTGCCCAGCGCTACATTATAGGCACAGATTGGAATCTCTGCCCTTACATTAGCGACCCGTGTCCACCCTCCATTATCAGTTGTCATATCGCAATAGACCTGAATCGCCTCCATTCCAACACCGCTGCCGTCGGGGTCGATCCAATAAACACCATCTCCCGATGAATTCCCTCGTGCCAATATATCTTTACAGCTTGTTCCATGCATGTTTACATCAACAAATAGACCAACATTCATCAACAACATATATCCATTGCTGATGTTCCAACCATTGCCAATAATTCGATAGTAGCGATAATTCCCGGGACGACTGATTTCGACCCAGTCTCCAGAGTTCCTCTCTTTAACGTCATTCCAGCTCTTCCCATCAGCTCCTGTTCCGCCGTGAAGATGCCAGTCAGGCGGAGGAGAACTGCCATTTGGAGAAGGAACAAAATCATGTAGATTGAACCAGTTGGAATTATCGTTTGAGCCCTCGAGGCGCCATTGGTTAGGGTAATGGCTTCCATTTGCATATCCTACAACGACGATATGTCTAGCACGATACTGTTCTAGCAGGTCAACCTTCCACCATCCATCTCCAGCACCAATTCTATGTTGAAATCCATAGCTGCTCCATGAAGTCGTCACTTCACGATCTACTTCGTCGCTTACATACTTGGGATCACCAGCAAAACCATCTCCATGAGAGTTGCTGAAGTTAAAAATGTTCATCTTATCTGAGGTCAATATGTTGGCAACGCTCACAGCACCATTCTCAACAACAGCACTTAAAGAGTTCCAAGCATCGCCATCGAACAGCTTGACCTCCCCGCTTGGATCATCAAAGTACATCGAACCTCTCTGGGGATCTTCTGGAGGGAGAGCCTGGGGAACAAGTCGAATGAGGTTGGCGTGGATCCGATTGGCCTCAATCTGATCGGCGACCAGCGTCCCGGTGAAGTGGGCGTCAACACCGGAGAGGAGCCCGCCCAGAGAGAGCTGACCGCTGGTGCCAGTGTCTTGATCTACCCGCATAAACTTGCTGGCGTGGAGGCCATCAAGAGTGTCTGCATCCAGGCCCGTACCTGCACCATCTACAGTCAAAAGCAGGTTGAGAATCTGCGCCGCTGTGGCTGGATCTGCTGCCCTCATAAAGAGGGTGCTGTCGTGACCATCCAGAAGATCAGCGTCTAGACCGCTGTCTGCACCATCAACCTCGAGCAGTAGGCTGAGGAGTTGGGCTGCAGTGGCAGGATCGGTGGTGTTGATAAACTCGCTGCTGTCGTGACCATCCAGACGATCAGCGTCTAAGCCTGTACCTGTGCCATCGGTGCTCAGAAGCAGCTCGATGAGCTGGGCGGCGGTACGGATAAAGGCGCTGCTGTCATGACCATCGAGGCGATCAGCATCCAGTCCGCTGCCTGAACCATCTGCCGCGATGAGGAGAGCCATCACCTGCTCACCGTTCTGGAGGAAGGCGGCGCTGCTGAGGCCATCAAGGGTGTCTGCGTCTAAGCCTGAGCCTGCTCCATCTAGCGTTTTTACCGCCGCGAGAGCCTCCGCCGGGGTGTTATAACCCACCCCATCTCCTGCTCCAGGCACCTGAGGCCCCACCCAGTTGCCCCCCTCATCGATCACCTGCCGCCCGCCTACATAGATGCTTCGAGGGCTGATCTCCCCCACCACATTTTCAGCCATAAGAGCGTAGGGCACGCTGGAGAGTTGGACACGGGGCAGCAACTCCACCCCATCCACCGCCACTCCCAGAAAACGAGGATCTGTATCAAGCACAGCTCCAAAGGCGGTCTGAGCCCCCAAGATAACGCTGTAATAGCCTCCGCTGAGATTGAGATTATGCTCTTCAAACCATAAGGCTGCGCCCCCTTCAGCCTCTCCATAGAAGCTAAAGCGCAGTTGAGCAGCACCCTCATGGGGTGCTCCTTGAGCATCTGCCAAGAGCCCCTCTTGATGGAGCCTTTTAGGAATCGCCAAAGTCAGAGAGGGTAGGAGCAGAAACAGGGAGAGCCAGCGCATGGTTAACCTCAGAGAATAAATTTCAATCACCATGAAAGAATACATAAAGTTTTAGGAGAGAAGAACGCTTTTTTAGAGGGGATCAACTCAAGTATGGATCTTGGAGATAGACAGACGCCTGTCCAAACATCGAAGCTGAAGCTTACTCTGAGAATAAGGAGCCCCGGATATGCTGCGCACACTCTGCTCTCTCCTGGCTCTTGGGTTGCTCAGCGCCTGCGCGGGTCGCCCCCTACGCCCCGCTTCACCAGGACACGCCTCCCAGGTCCTCCTTTTGCGCATCGATGGCCTCAGCCCAAAGATGCTTCAGGACTATCTAGCCCGCCCCAGCTCCAGAGCCAAGGATAGAGCGCTTCATCGCTGGCTGGATGCCAGCGCTCCTGGTGGAGCGAAAGTGACGCTGCGAAGGGCGCGAGTCTTTCGAGCTTTGCCCCCCCTCCCAGCTCAACCGCAGGTCGCCGAGGCCACCCTCCTGACCGGTTTGCCCCCTCTAGATCATGGAGTTCGCAGTGGAGAGGAGTCCCTCAAGCTCCCCAGCCTCTTTGAGAAGATCGAAGGCAGCCTTAACGCAGGCTTTCACTTTGGGCCTGAGAGCCCAGAGGGGGATCAGGCTCGAGTAGATCTGCTGCTCAAGGGTTTGGAATCGAACCCCCCCTTTATGGCGTTGAGCCTCAACGGCCTCAGCCACGCCTTAGAGAAACAGGGGATGGAGGGCAGCCTCTCCGCCCTGGCTGAGCTGGATCGCCTCCTCTCTCCTCTGTTTAAAGCCCTCCATCGAGACTGCTTGTTGATCCTCAGCTCCGCTTATGCTGCTCAGGAGCTGCCCGAAGCGCTCCCAAGAGGGAGCAAAGAGTTCGCTCGCTTGCTTGGCCTAAAGCCTACACAGCTTCATCCAGCCGGGGGAGTGATGCGGATAGAAGCGTGCAGCCTAGAGAGGGGGCTGCGCTTGGCCTCTCTCGACTTTGTCTCTCTGCTGCTGCGCAAAGATCAGGGAGCGCTTCAGCTCCTGGATCCTGAGCTGGGGGGGCCTCGGGATTTACAGGATCTAGACTCTACTGCTCCAGAGCTGCTCAGTCGCAGCCTGGGTCTGCTTAAGGAGGGGGAGTGTCTGGCTCTAGCCAATCGGAAGATGGGGGCTGATTTCCATCCTAGAGAGGGGGTACCCAAGATCGCTCGCGGAGGGGCCACGCTTGGTGAGTCTGAGCTGCCTCTCATCTTCGCCGGTGGAGGAGTCTCTCCTTTGGGTTTTGATGGAGAGGGGGTGTTGCTGCATTTGGAGGTGCTCGCTGCTTTGATCCCCGCTCTCCTTGGCCAGGGAGAGAGCGCCTTTCAGCGAGAGTTCGCCAAGGGCTTCACGCTCCCTTCCCAAACACCCCCCCCGGATTGGGACCGCCTGCTTCGAGAAGCTCAAGAGCCCCAGCAGCTCTTCGCCGCGCTCAAAGAACTGGGCGCAACTCCTGAGCTTCTTAATTGGTTACAGTGGGGAGAGTCTAAGAGCCCGGTCTGGACCTCTCCTTGGCCACTGAAGGCAGAGCACGCTGTCGCGGTGGCTCGAATAAAGAATCTGGATGGGGTGATCAGCGGGGGGCAGATCTATATCGATACCTCTCTCCTTGGCCAGCTTGCAGGTCCCTGGTATCTCGGCGCGGCCAAGGCGGAAGCTGAAGGGCTCTTGGCTCTCTCTCGGGGCCTCAAATATTTCCGTGAGGGCCTCTTCTGGTCAGCGGTAGAGGAGTTGAAGCGCGCTGAGCCCCTCTCTCTAGAAGCGCAATCTTGGCGGAGCCTCTTCCTGGTCTGGGCTCAGCGCCTCAATGGAGAAGAACAGCCCTTTCCCAACCTAGATGATCCCTGGATCAACACCTTGATCCAGATCGCGCGTCTGTTGCGGCCTCTCCCTACAGAGGAAAGACTAAAGTGGCCTGAGTTGGGGATCTGGAGAGGCTCGCGAGCCCAGCTCCTGACCGCGCTCCGAGATGGCTTCGCGCCGATAGAGGGGGGGATCTGCGCTTCCCCGAAGCAGCGCCTCCTTGTTCGGATGAAGGCTGAAACTCAGCTGGAGGCGCGAGGCCTCTACGGCATCGCGGCTTCTCTGCGTGCGCGGCGCCTACGAGAGCCTGGAGAGTTGCCCGCGCTCCTCGATCTCCTAGAGCGCCCTGAAGCGGGCTGGAGACGCAGTGAGGCCCTTAATCTGCTCCTGCCTCGTTTGATGTTTCAAGCCCAAAGTCCCAAGTTCAAGGCGGTCTCTAAGCGCCTAGCGCGCATCCAATTACTGGATCTTCAGCGCGCGATCCTCGCTGATCAAGCCCCAGGTTATCAGGAGCGCAATCGAGGGCGGGCAGGCTACCTCTTCACCGGGATCGGAGCTGAACTGCCCCGGCTTAACCGAGAGACCCTGCGCTTAGCTTTGGGCGAGGTCAATGACGACGCTGAGCTTATCTTTCAGGCGGTGATGGATCACGGGGGGCTCTTTAGCTTCTTCAGCCCAGGCTTCGCGGAGCGGTTGCAGCGACTCCTCAAAGTTCTAGATGAGGCGATGAGCCGCCTAGAGGCCAAGGAGATCAAGAGCCCCGATGATCGTATGGCACAGGCCCTCACTCTCCTCCTTCATGCTCTCTCGGATGGCCTCAGGGATCAACTCCCTGCGGCTCAGGCGCGGCTCCTCAAGCTGGACACGCTCCTAGATGTTCCTGACCTCCTTCAAGAGCGAGACAAAGCCTTGGCTGAGGTAGAGGGGAAGGAGGATGAGAGCGCTCGCCCCGCCGTCTGGGGACCCTTGGCTCAGATCCTGGTGCGGCTTATCCGTGGGGGACTGGAGGCGGCGCAAGGCCAGCGAGCAGCGGCGCAGGGCAGCTTCCAGGGGGCGCTCGAGCTGATCCATGTTTGGGTGGAGCATGAGCTGAGGCGAGAGGGAGACTGGGAGGTACTGGGCGCGCATGTAGAGGCCCTCTTTAAGCTCCAAGCTCAGGCCAATGATCTGTTGATGGCTCTGGTGACTGAAGATAAAGAGGCTCTCAAGGCGCTCTGGCCCGGACTGCATCAGGCAGCCCAATCTCTACGCCTGAAGATCCCCAAGGGGGAGGCCGCCTCTGTAGGACGCTGGCTGGTCCTTCTGGCTCTGTTGGCCCGCGATGGGCTCTGGGTGGTCGATGTCATTCAGCGAGGGACACAGGCGGATCCCAAGCTTCTAGAGGGGACCTCTGCAGCCTGGACCGCCCTCACCGAGAGCTGGTCCCCTGAGTCTCGCTTTGGTCAGAGCTTCCTCCTCCTCTCTGAGGCGCTTCAACAGAGTCTCCCTGAGCTGCCTCAGCTGCTGCCTCACTTTGAGAGCGGAGATGAGGAGCAGATCCTGGCCCATATGGAGCAGCTCCGCGCCGCTCTAGAGCGCCTCAAGGAGCAGATTCAAGCTCAGCTGCCTGAAGCCAAGTTGAGAGAGAGCCTACTTCAAGATCACCTGGATCTTCTGATCCTGGATCACCTGCTCACCCTCCTTAAAGCGGGGATTCCTCAATTTAAAGATCCCAAGGCCCTCCTCGCTCTCTTCGAGGCCCGAGCTCAGGTGCTCATAGAGACAGTGCTGAGGAGGGAGGGCCTCAACGTGCGGCCCCTCCTCGCGATGGAGTTAGCGCTGCTCAACGGCATCGCTGGAGCCACAGAGCGAAGCAGCGCTTGGTTAAAGAAAGGCAGCTCGTGGAGCCTCGATACCTCTTTTGCAGAGGCCCCCTTTGTCTGGTCGATCCTCCAGTGGAGGTTCTCTGAGGCAGGCTCATCTGAACGTGAGTTCGCGCTCAAGGGAGCCCTAAAGAGCTGCCCTCCCATCGAAGCTGAGATCAGATTGGGAGAGGCCAGTTTAGCTGCTGAGCGGGGAAATTTAGAGGAGGCTCGAGCGGCGCTTCAGAGATCCCGTGTGACCCTCTTGAGGGAGGGACGAGGAGCCTATAGCGCGCAGATGAACCTCGACATCGCTGATGGGAACAGTTTGGTTCAGCTTCACCTCCATCAGGATATCGCCGCCCTCTTCATCGGAGGGCAGAGCGGCTCATTTCAGTTTGGCCTGGGACAGCAGACCAAACAGGTCTTAGAGCAGCAGAGCTTCTTTAATTGGAAGCTCATCGCGGGGGGGCACCCTCGGGACTTCAGCTTGATCACCCTCATCTTGGAAGCGTACTACGCGCTCAAACTTGGAGATGAAGCGGCTCTGGATCAGAGTCTATCGCGGATTCAGTCTCTCTTGATGGGGGTCTCACCCGAGTGGATCGATGATCCCAAAGCCAAGCCCCTATCGCTCCCCCCCAGCGCCCCCTTGGTTGAGCCCCTGGCCCTAAGCTGGATCGGCGCCTTGGCAGATCTACGCGGCCACGCTCTGGGTCGTTGGATCCTACAGGCCCTCGCCCAGCTCAATGAGCAGAGCTGGCCAAAGGAGAAGAGCGGAAGCTTTAAGCTCTGTGAAGGGCAGGAGCAGGATGAGGGCAGCTCTCCTCTCCTTAAGAGCAGCCGCTGTCAAGCCCCTCGGATCCTGAGCAAAGGTCTCAGCGGTCAGCAGCGTGAAGCGCTGGGCGCCCTGATCCACTTACATCTCCAAAGCCTAAGAGAGGAGATCCCCAAAGCGCGTTGGGAGAAGATTTGGAAAACAGCCCGTAAGCTCAACCCCAAGTTGATCCCCAGCTGGACCCGCGCGTTGGCCTCCAGTCGCCGCACAAAGAAGATCCAAAGAGGGCTGCCCAAGGCGAGCGAGCAGGCGCTCAGGATCGAGCTGGGGGATCGTCAGGTCCCGATCCCGAGCAGCTATGCCTGTAGCTTGGGGGCGAGCCGCAAGGGGGCCCCTGAGCTACTCAAGCTCACCGCCACCTGTGGCCCTAATCCGGTCCATCTGCAAGCCCTGCTTGAGGGCATACAGCAGCTCCGAGGTGATCTTGCCTGGGAGCGCCTGCTGCCTGCGCTGCGTATGGCGTGGCAGATCCCCTCCGCCCGGCGCATTCTACCGGCCCTCTGGAGAGAGGCGCGTCGAGTCTTCTTGGATCCCAAGTGGCTTGTACAGCGCCCCGCCAAAGCAGCGGAGCTGGCTGCCCAAGCTGAGGCGATGAAGATGCCTCTAGAGGCCCTCTGGGCTCGTGCCCTGGGGTTGGCGGTTGGAAACAGGAGTCCAGAGGCAGCCCAAAAGCTTTGGGAGGAGGGTGTCAAGCTGGGGTTGCCCTCTAATCCCGCCAGCCTCTTCCTTAAAAGGCTGGCCTTTGGCCCTCGTGAGAAGTTTCCCTCGGCGATGGCGGAGTTTTTTAAGCGCTCTGCTCAGCCTTAATCCAACAAACAGTATCAAGTAAGGAGAGAAGATGGCTCGTACCCCCTCTACCATGGCTCCCTTGATGAGCCCTGCCCCTGATTTTGCGCTCCTGGACACCTATGGGAACATCGTGAGGCCCGGCGATTACAAGGGCGCTCCAGGGCTCCTTGTGATGTTCATCTGCAACCACTGCCCCTATGTCATCCACCTTCGAGAAGCTCTGGCGGATTTTGCTCGGGAGTATGGTCCCAAGGGCCTCGTGATCCTCGCCATCAACAGCAATGACGCGGTTAAATATCCAGATGATAGCCCAGAGAAGATGAAGGAGGAGCGAGAAGCAGCGGGCTATCTCTTTCCCTACCTCTATGATGAGACACAGGAGGTCGCCAAAAAATATCGAGCAGCCTGTACCCCCGATTTTTTCCTCTATGACACTCAGCACCGCCTCATCTATCGGGGCCAGTTTGACGCTTCTCGCCCTGGCAACAATATCCCTGTGACCGGCGCTGATCTTCGCGCGGCTACAGAGGCTCTCTTTAGGGGTGAGCTGCCTTCTGAAGAGCAGCATGTCTCTCTGGGCTGCAACATCAAGTGGAAGCCGGGCAACGAGCCGGATTACTTCTAATCGATCCAAACCAGATAGTCTGATGCTGATCATCAGCGAAGGAACATCGATTTCAACTTATGCAAGCTCAAGGGCAGCCCAAATGTTTTTTTGTTCACGCTCATTGATCTTCAGGCAGAGCACAGCGCCCCAGGTTTTGCGTCTTCGTTGTCGATCAGCGAGAAGATGGAGACTTTGAGGCTTTGGCGTATCTTCGATGAGCTTGAAGAAGAGATCGGTCGAGAGAGTTTGGATAAGGATATACAGTTTTGACTACTCCGCAGCGCTGGGCTCTCCATTTTGGTTGGTAGCTTCAGCCCAGAGCGCAGAGGGCTCAGGGCTGCCGGGGAGGAAGATCTTGGCAGATGGGCTCTCAGCGATGCGCTCTAAGGTCTCCATATATTTAAGAGCCATCAGATAGCGAAAGGCGTTCTCGTCGCCCATCTGTGCTCGCGCCTGATGATAAATCTCCAAATCAGCCTTCATCAGGGTGTGTAGGGCCGCTGCGGTGCCCTCAGCCCGTAGACGCCGCGCCTTACGTTCTCCCTCAGCGCGAGAGACCCGCGCCATTCGATCCCGCTCTGAGGACATCTGCTGGAGCATGGCACCGCTGGCGCCCTCGTTGGCGGCCCTCAACTCCTGAAGCTCCACCCGGTTGACCCGCACCCCCCACTTGCGACCAGTGCCCTCCAACTCCGAGAGCAGGCCCTCGTTGATACGTCCTCTGGAGGCTAGAGCTTCGTTGAGGGTGGTCTCTCCCAAGAGATGTCGTAGGGTGGTGACCGCCAGATCGGTGATCGAGCGAGGAAGGTTTTCGACCTCATACACCGCTCGAACAGGATCAACGATCTGCCAAAAGACGCTGGCGTCAGCCATCATCTCTACGTTGTCCTGGGTGATGATGGTGCGAGCTTTGGTATCGGTCTGCTGCTCGCTCAGCTCGATGAGGACCGGAGAATTTCCATGCAGCCTGACCCCTTGGGGCCAATCTGGGAGCAGCTTAGGAGCATCTAGGAGGGGGAGACGGAAACGCAAACCGCTGGAGGCCTTACGATGAAAACGGCCCAGGCGCTCAAAGAGAATCACGGTGGCCTGAGGCACCTTGTAGACAATGGGCATCAGATCTCCTTCTTGATGATCGGCACCTGATCTCTCAGGGCTACGACGCGGACATGATCTCCAGGCTCGACCGGGGGGCTGTCGAGCGCCACCCTCGCCTTCCAGAGATCCCCCTCCAGTCTGATGAGCAAAAACTCCCCTTCGACTCGATGAACTCGGGCCTCAGAGCCCACCAAACGATCTACATTGGTGAGGATACGCGCGGGGAAGAGACGCTCACTGAGCCGCTCACCAAAGCGGATCGCCATCCCCACGGTGACCAACATCCCCACAGCAGCGAGAGGCCAGCGTACAGAGGTGGCTACCCCCAGATAGGCCAAGCCTCGCTCTAGAATCAACGCGATACCTGTCCCCGCCAGGAGCCCCCCTGAAGGTAAGAAGAGATCCAGGATGATCAAGCTGATCGCAAAGAGGAGCAAGACCAGGGTGTATTGCGCCACTTACTCCTCCTCAATCTCAGAGAGGTGGATACAGGCGCCCAGACCCCAACCCATATAGGCCTCTTCAGGATCCTCCTTCAGAGGCAGCGCGAGGAAGGCTGTCTGAGAGGGCAGCGGATAGAGCTTGCAGCCTGATGGATGAGAGAAGAGTTGGATACCTTCCAAAGAGAAGCCCTGCTCATTGAATTCAAGGAAGCCGCGTTGCTCTCCTCCATCAAGATCTTCAAAGATCCCATCTCGAAGAGAGAGCCGCTGCTCGATAAAGCCGATGCTGCTCATCAGGTTGGTGAAACCAAGGCAGTAGAACTCTCCGCTCCTGAGCCTGCGTTGAAACTCTGGAATCCTCCAGAGCAGAGAGAGCCCCACCGTTGTCATCTGCTCTCCCGCTTGGATCCTCAGCGCGCCTAAGGCGGCCTCAACAGGAGAAAGCGGGCTGAGGATTCGATCCTCCTCTTGCTCCTCAGAGCTGAGTTGAAAGCGGTTGGGCCAGGAGATGCTTGGAGCGACCATACGATCAGGGAGGGCTCCATCTCTGGAGCTAAAGCGCTCCCGTTCAAGGAGCGGCTGGTTTGGGATAAACTCCTCTTCTATGAAGCGACCCGACTCAGAGACCCCTGAGCGGCTCGTGATCCAGATATTAAAGATGTTATGCGGAGGGAAGAACTCGGGGGGCTGTGCTTCGGGGTCCTGGCGCATCAAGATCAGGAAGTAGTTGGGCAGCTCATCATCCGCCCGTGTCAAGAGGCCCAGGCCGCTCTCTGGATCCAAGGCGCCCCTCAGGGGGACCCCGAAGAGATCGACCCGGAAGAGCCGAGGCTCCTCTAGATCGCGGCTGAGGGCCTGATTGAGCAGGGGGTGCTCTTCATCAAAGGCGGGGAGATAGTCCATCTGACCCTCCTCGCTGATCCGCATCGCCCCCTCAAAGAGGCTCCGGCTCCCGCTGTCATGGGTCGGGCCAACGATTCCATAGAGATGCCACAGCCCCGCCAAGGGGATCGCTATCGAGGGAGGGGCTGCATCGGGGTCAACATCTGCTCCAAGATCACTTGGCTCCAAAACATCCATCTCTAAAAAGAAAAGATCCCGAGCCTCTAAATCTCCAAGATCAAAGCTCAGGTCTAGAGCATCATCCTCAACAGGCCCTCTATCTTTAGAGGAGTCAGCCCCTCTATCTTTAGAGGAGTCGCTCTGCTCCAACTCTGCGTCCAAGCCCTGCTCATGTGTCTCCTGATCCAGCAGCTCCTCTTCAGGCAGCTCGATATGGCCGATGAGCAGTTGGCAGCCTAGAAGATACACAGCGCTGAGAAAGAGCAGACTAAGCTTGAGAGCGCCACACAGCTTTACGGTGCCTCTATTTCGAGACCCAGAGTCCTTGAGCAGCAATTGAACCTCCAGAAACTCCGAGGCAGGTTAGCAGAGCTGATCGATAAATAAGAGGGGCGCTGCTGAGTGATCTCAAGGGACTGCGCCGTGAGCCAGACGGATCACCTCTCCGAAGGGGAAGCTGCGTAGCCCTCCTGGCGGTACTACCCAGAGGACAGGAGAGTTTGGGGGGCTGTTGGGAAAGCTGCCATAGCCATCTGTAAGATAGACACAGACCTGCTCCTCCGAGCCCTCCTTCGCCTCAACCCAGTCAAAGAAGGGGATAAAGGAGGTCCCTCCTCCACCTCGGGGCGGAGGCAGCTCGATAGCGCCCTCTTGGAGCTCGATCGGGTGAGGTCCATCCAAAGCAGCATCAGCATAAAAGAGCAGGGCCTCGATATGCGGATAGCTGGAGAGGAGCCCTAACACCTCAGCTAAGAAGCCCTTGAGTGTCTCCTGAGAGATGGAGCCGCTGGTATCTACCGCGATAAAGACTCGTACAGACTCACCATCTAGACCCTCCAAATAGAGCCCCTGATGGACAAAGCGGCGATCAAAGTGTTGAAAATCTGTAGGCGTACGCACCAGGAAGCGCCAGAGGGCGCTGCGCCAGTCGATCTGCGGGTGACTGATCTCCTCCAGAATGCGCAGCAGCTCAGCGGGGAGATCACCGCGCCCTGAGTCTTGAGCAATGGCGCGAGCTTGATGGAGGGCATGGCGCCAGTGCGCTTCAGCCTCTGCGAGGCGCTGTAGGGCTGCTGATGTCCCCCCTTCATCGGTCATACAGAGCGGTACCTTGGGCAAAGAGTCGGGCAGAAGCGCATAGATCTCCTCTACGGAGTGCTGCTCCAGCTTGGGCTCTCGAAGCGCTCCTGAGGGTAGGAGTAAGCCGGGCAACTGAGCAATGATTCCATTGACCACCACATCAGCGGCCACATTCCAGCGTATCGCCTCCCGTCCGCCTCGTCGCTGAACATGGAGAAGCGCAGCGTGAAGGATCTCGTGAAGGAGGACCGCCTCTAGCTCTCTATCATCGAGGGCTTCAAAGAAGCTGGGACGGTAGAAAATATCCAGGCCATCGGTTTGAGCACTGGGGATCTCTGGGCGGGGGATGAGACGGGCAAAGAGGCTGAGGGTAGCGAAGAAGGGATCACGCACCCGCAGCCTCAGCCGGGCCGCGCTGAGCCTCCTCTCCAGGGGCTCAGCCATTTATCACGCTCAGGCTATATTTGAGGGCCTCGCTCAGCTTTTTTTCCCGCATCAGCGCCCCCGCGAGGCTGCCCATCTCTCCTCGTCTTTGTGTTTGTGGGATCAGATGACTGAAGGCCAGAGTTAACCACTCTGCTCCCGCCTTCTTCTGGAGCCAATGTAGAGCGTTAAGGGCTTGCTCAGGGCTCTGAGCGCGCAGCCCCAGGGCCACGGTGATGGCGTAGCGCATTGAGGGCTGAGGGCTAAAGGAGATCTTCTGTCCTCGCCCCTCCAGGATCTTCTCCAGATCGATCCGCTCCTCATAGAGGCGCACAAAGGCGCGGAACTCCTCGGCGACCCCCAGGCCCAAGGCGGGCTCTACTGAGATCCCCAGCGCATGAAGCTGAGAAGCCATCTCCCAGGCCCGAGGCGAGGGCCAAGCAGGGTGATGAGGATCCAACTTATGCAGCAGCTCGGGGCGATAGGCCAAGAAGGCCAGGACCTGTTCATGGAGCTGTTCGCGGATGGCGTAGCTGCGGAAGCTCTCCAGATGGGGTCCCACCTCAAAATGGATAAAGCGGTTCGCCAGAGGGCTGGGCATATGAAAGACCGCCGCTCGATCCTCCTTGCGGTTCCCCGCCGACCAAACAAACCAAGCAGGAGGGAGGCGATAGCTGCCTACGCGACGATCTAAGATAAGCTGCTGAGCGATCCCCTGTAGGGTTGGAGGGGCCATATTCAGCTCATCTAGAAAAAGGATCCCCCGCCCCCCTTGAGGCAGAAACTCGGGGGGATACCAGCGGCTGATGCCATCCTCAGGCACAGGGAGCCCTCGAAGATCCGTAGGGGCGAGCTGGCTGAGGCGCAGATCCACAAGCTCAAGCTGAGAGGCGGCGGCGATCTGCGCGACGATACTGGATTTACCCACACCTGGAGGACCCCAGATCATCACGCTTAGGCGCAGCTCCTCCTCAACCAGCTGTGCCAAGACATTTTTAAGTTGTGCAGGAGTCATAAAATACTCCTCCCGAGCCTCACCGCTCTATGCACCTTTAGGGCAGGATCATGGTTGAGGCGAACGTAGATTTCGGGGGGCAGAGTTCTTCTGCGAGCAACCGCAGCGCGCACCTCAATCTCTGAATCTCGCGCAAGATACTCTAGGATCTCCAGAGGGAGCTGCTCCTGCTCAGGGAGGCGCCGCCGGACATGTGGATTCTCATGCTCAGCGAAAGCCCACAGCCAAGCCTTGGGGAGCCAAGGATTGAGGGCCAGCTTCTCGTGGTGTTTGGGGTACTCTAAAAGCTGCTCTAGGACACGAGGCTCTCTGCTCTGCTGAGCCAGGATCTTGAGCACCTCATCGCTGCGATCCCTGAGGAGTCGAAGCTCTAGGTCCAAAGAAAGCTGCTTTCCACGCAGCGCCCAGATTCGCAGTCGCTTGAGACCCCGAGGGCTTGAACATCGGAGAGGCCTTCCGCTCTCAGCGACACAAGCCAGGGTCAGGCGCAGCTCAGCCCATTCAGCTTCATCTTCCCAGCCCATCAGCTGCGCCAGCGCCTCTGTTTGCTTAGAGAGGATTTCTATCTGAGATAACTCTATCGGGTAAAAGAGCAGGGGATCAGCCAGGAGGAGCAGAGGCAGTGCGGGGTTTCTCAAGACCTCCTCAGGATGGAGGATGAGGAGCTGCTTCAGCGTGGGCCAAGGAGTATTGGGGTTCTGAGCGATAGCGCGTTGAATTCGCTTGGAGCGCTTCTTCGCCAAACGCTCTAGAACCTCAGGAGCGGTAGAGGGATCGCGAGCCTGAAGGAAGCTGATGGACACCATAATCTATCTCACTGGGCTCGAATCAAGCGAAGGAGTTGCCGAGTTTCCCCTCGCAGGGGTGCTACAAAGCGCCGCATCTGATCCTGCTCTTCCAGAGAGAGCAGAGGGCGCTCTAGAACCTCCAAGTTCTGTTTAAGCTGTTTGATGCTGGAGGGTGCGCTCAGGGCCAAAGAAACCCCAGGCTGGCTCAGGGAATAGCGATAACAATCGGCGGGGCTATAGGGCGGGAGCAGCCCGCCTCGAGGCTCCAGCATCAAGCCATAACAAAGGTTATTAAAAGTGATCAGCTCACAGCCCTGCGCCCGCGCCAAGGGGAAGACCTCTTGCTCTGCCCCAGGGTGTCCTGCGCTGTGCCGCACCATCACCAAAGGCCAGCCTTCTAAGATCGCCTCAGCGGCCAAGCCTCGATTGTGGGTAGAGAGCCCAAAAGTGGCCATATGCCCCGCTGCCTGCGCTTGGACCAGGGCTTCAGCCAGCTCATCACTCAGGCGAGCCTGGGAGCGCACCCAAAAGAGAATAAAAGCACCCAGGCGATCCACCCCCAGGGTGCTGCGCGCCTGCTCCAGATCCCGCAGGACGTGGCGGGGCTCGCTGGCGAAGCTGCCCCCGATAATCACCAGCTCTTGACGCAGGGAATCAGGGAGAGAGCGCAGCCAACGGCTCAGGGGACGGTAATCCAGCTCCCAGAAGAAGAGGTTGATGCCCCGCTCTAGGGCGATCTCATAGCCATCTTCATGGAGGGCGTGGCGTCCTGAGATAGCCAGCGGGCTGATGAGCTGCCCCCCCAGTTGGCGAGGGTGGAGCGGCGGCAGGGGCTGTTGTAGAGCCAGAGAGGAGCGACGCAGTGCCCCTTTAGGTGCATCCACCCGAAAATAGCTGTCCTTCTGGGCTCGGAGAGGCTGTGTGATGCTCTGTAACTTTGAGAGGTCCTCAGGGGCCAACTCAGAGAGGGGACGTTGAAGCCGCGTTGCCGCAGCCGCCAACACCCGCCAGGAGGGCTCCTGTTGAGGATCCTTCCAGAGGAGTTGAGCGCGAGCGAAGGTGCAGGCTCTGGCGCGTACGCGATGATCAGGATCAGCCTGTAACCGCGCCTCAGCCTCAGGTTGAAAGCCAGGGCGAGCGGCGATGCTTGTAGCGACCTCCATCCGCAGCGCCCAGCGAGGGTCCTCAGCCCAGGCTGACCAGCGAGAGGCGGGCAGATGAGAGAGCGCCTCAGGGCAGCGAGCGAGCTGCTCAAGCTGCTCAGGAGGCAGCGCGCCTCGCCAGATCCTCAACGGAAGATCGGAGGCGATGAGACAATCGACTGCGGTGCGTATCACCAGAGAATTGGGATCGCTCAGGCCACGCTCCAGGGCCTCCAGTGAAGCTCCCGCCTTGAGCGCTGCTGACCGCAGCGTAGGCAGCGGATGTTGAAGCCAGGGGTCCAGATTTCGTCCCGCTCCACCTCGCTCCAAGGCCCAGCTCAAAAGCTGGGGGCCGAGACCCTTGGGAGCCTCCAGGATCTTCTGAGGGAGCCAAGCAGGGGCCTCTTGAGCCTGTTTCAAGGCCCAACGCCAAACAAAGGGAGTCCGAGGGTGCTCCATCCAGGAGAGGGCTCTGATCCAGTCGTGTTCATCTCCAAAGCGGTGCAGGAGACGGGCGATGAGATCGCGCAGCTCAGCCATCTGATCATTGAGGGGATAGCCCTCTTGAAGTTGGATGAGTTCCAGAAGCGACTTAAGCTGCGCTGCCTGCTCTTGGGGGCTAAGGTGCTTGATCTGCCCCACCATCACTGCTGGATCTGGGTCCCACCAGGGGGCTGTCGTCCAGGGGGGGGCTGGTGGCGGTAGAGGCTCCTCTGATGTAGCGCTCAAGCGCAGCGTGAGGAAGCGAAGAGCGCGGCTCGCGAGAGGACCATCGGGCTCAGCCTCAGCGCGCAGGGCCTTGAGCCAGCTTTGGGGATCCGGCTGCGCTTGGGCGTCGCGCTCTAAGAGGCGCAGGCTATGGCGGCGAACCCGCCAGACGGGATCATCAAGGGCTCTCATGAGTAGCTCGGGGCGCCCCGAGCTGTGAACAGCCTCTAGACACATCCGGCGGACCAGGGGGGCGTGATCCTCGCGTAAGAGCTGCTTTAATCGGGGGTGATCTTGCGGGGTCAGGCGCTTTTTAAGTTGCCGCAGGGCCTCGGCGCGGATAGGACCAGAGGGACTCTCTAGGAGGCTACGAAAGACCTCAGCCACTACAGCCCCAGGGACACGCTGAAGGAGCCTCAACGCAGAGATACGCAGATGCTCCTGGGAGACCCTTAGCGCCAGGTCACAGAGCGCGGGTGTAGCGGTTTCAGACTCCACCTGGCTTAGGGGCTCTAAGAGCAAACCCTCATAGCCTCCCAGCCAGGCGGCATACGCCAGGGCGCGGCTGTTTAGGAGCCCTTCGATGATGCGATCATTGGATCCCAAGGCTTCTCCCACAAAACGATGAAGCATCCTAGAGCCTCCCTTGACTCCAAAGCTACACTCTCAAACCCCAGGATAGATGAAGCTCAGGATGGCACGAGGAGATCAACTCTCTCGACAATGGTCGCTGCTTCAGCGCCTAAAGGGGCGGCGACGCTCTCGGCGAGGGTTGGCGCAGGAGTTCCAGGTCTCTCTCAAGACCATCAGCCGAGATCTACTTGGAAGAAGCTGTCGGCCCAAAGATATCAAAAAATAATAATAATTTTAATTGCTTGACCGCAGGGCTTATTGGGAAAGAACGAGAGACTGCTTCACTGAACATCTCCGCCAAGATAGACAGGCTTCTTTAAACCTGTATAGAGGCTAAAGACCAGCTCTCCACCTCCGCTATGCACCCAGTTCCATTGTGCAGCGAGGGCCCCGAGCGCGGCGTTGAGCAGCTTGATTCCTTTGAGCAACCCAGCGCGTTGAGGAGCGGGCTTTACTGCCTTCTGTTGCGCTTTCAAAGCCTGCTTAAATTCAGGGTTCTCCTCATATTGAGGAACGCCATGGCGGCTGAGCGCAAAGATGTTGAGTGCCCGCTCTTTCTTTGCGTAGGTCTCCGGTTTGCACAGTTCTATGGTGCGGCCTGTCATCTGATCGTTCTGGTTCGCTTCGATGGTGTAGATGATCTGCGCCTGACGGTCGAAATCTTCAACCATTCCAGCATGATGGCTCTTACCTCCCTCATGCCTTCTCCTCCCTTTATTGTAGTGTCGCTCAGCGCCAAGGCTAAGAATATCTCCGGCTTGAGGGGGGAGCCTCTCTTTGGGGAGTTGATCTATTATCTCAATATAGCGATCCAGACTCTTCTGAAGCTGAACATGTTTCCTTTTATCAAGGGGATGATAGATACGCGATAAGATCAGATCTCGATCCTCGTTTATGTTTGATGTACCGATTATATTCTCTATCGCCTTGGGATCTGTAAGAGGATGAAGGAGCTGTTTATTCATATCATTTTTTATCTTTGATTCAGCACCGAGGATATTGGCCTTGCTGGAGAACTCAGTCGCAAAATCACGTATTTTCAACCATATACTCTCCTTGAGTCGGTAGGATCCAACATAGGCGGCTCCCCCCCCTGAATGTGCCATTGTCTTGCTCTTATTCATGATCTTCTTTTTTCCTCTAGACCCATCCTTGCTGATATCAAAGAGTTTGAGGTTGCTCATATAACTCATACGACTTTTTGAGTTGCCAAACAGATCATCGTTTTTGTTATATGGTAATACACCAGCCCGTGCATGTTGAAGGCCGGCGGCTTTAAGGCACCAAGCGCCTGGATAGTCCTTTGTCGCGCCCATCGGCTCCACCAATGGATCAACAGCAACCCCCTGGTTCTCGGTTAAATTTCCCTCGAGATCATGCTCCCAGCCCTTAGGGTGAGTGCCCAAACGCAGCTCATTTGCGGAGAGGCTCTGCCGTTTTAGCTCTTCTGGGCTGATTTGAGGCTTCTCACCGCCGCCCTCATTCATACGCCCCAGCAGAAAGTCCCCCCGCATGTTCAGCGCCGCGATCTTCCCTAAGGTCCTTGTCTTTATCTCATCATCGTCACTGGAGTGGAGGAGGTATTGGCGGATCTGCTCTCGAGGTGCAGCACCTATGTAGTAGGCTCTTCTCAGCTTGGTAACAGCTTGATAGCGAGCGTGTACAGCTGCCTGATACTCCCCTCCACCGATCTGAGAAAGCTTCGCGAGGAGGTCAGCGTTTTTAGAAGAGATGATCTCTCTGGGAAGCTGGGGGAGTTTATTGATCAGCAGCTGCTTCTTCTTGAAGTTTCCCTGGAATAGCTTCGCTTTGGGGACCTGAAGTTGTCGAAGATGGAGTGTGATTCGGCTTAGAATCTCCATCGCCTCCGCTTTGCGCCCTTTCTCATTTAGATCGGTGAGCAGGGGCTCAAAGGTGCTCTTTAACGCGAGCGCGAGTTTGGGTGCTGCTGTCGCGTTGATCACTTTCTGGATCAGTGGAGCTTCAACCCTAAGTTGGTCTTCCAATGCATCATGGATCTCTAATCCATTCATCGCAGCTTCCAACTTCTGATCTATGGCTCCCAAGGGTTTTGCGGTTGGTTTTCTCTTTTTTGATCTCTGAACAGGGCTCTTTTTGAGCTGAACAGGGGGAGCGTTTTTGGATGGGTTCACTTCACCGCTCTGTTGATCAAGCAGAGCCTCAGCTGAGCGCTCCGCGACGACCGCATCTGCGACAGCATCAGCATGCTGTTCATATTGATCGCCCACCCGCCCCACGCCTCCCTTGAGCCGAACACCACCCCGCTGTTGAATCACATGTGCGGCTTCATGAGCGGTAGTGTGTAGGTCAGGGGCTTGGCCAAAGGCGACGCTGTTGCCTGTCGCATAGGCTTTAGCGCCAAGCCTCAGCGTGGCCTCTTTGGCATGTTCGCCGAGATGGGCCTGGACCCCGCTGAGATCATGGTGACCAAAAGAGCGCTGAATCCGCTGCGCATAGGGGAGAGTCTGAGGATCACCCTGTAAGCCATAAGCTGCGATCACCCCCGCTTCCAAGAGCTCTTGAGATTGCGCCTCCGCAGCGCTCCTACTGCTCTCTCCTATTTTTGGAGCGCTGCATCCCCTCTGTCGCTCCATCAAAGTGAGTAGTTCCTGAGATTGCGCCTCTGCTGCGCCGTTATTGGCTCCGAGTGAGAGAGCTAAAGCCTGATTCATCGCTGATCGATCAGCTTGGACCTGCTCTTTTAGGCTTGCTTTCACGCTCTACCTCACTGGGCCGTGTGATAGAGAGCCAAGTATGGCTCTCATGCTCTCTTCGGTCGGCCCAAGTGCGCGTTGCGTCTCTTCTCCGTCCCTGAATCTCTCAACCGCTTAAGAGAGAATTCCTCTCTTCGCTCAAGCCTGATATTCAGAGCAGATGTCTCTCTGGTCTCTCCTCTCCATCTTGGGGCTCCTCAGCATCCTGGGGGTGCTCAACCTCTGGGCCAGATGGCGCAGCTCTGAAGAGCTTCTGATCAAGATCCAAGCTCGACAGCGCCTGGACAGCCAACACAGCCTCTGGATCATTGAGGTTGAAGGGCAACGGCTCCTCCTTGGATCTGGACGAGAGGGCCTGCGCCTGCTCAAGGAGCTGGAGTGATGGAGTGGGACCTGGAGGTGGTAGAGCGCGCAGCCCTCTGGATCACCCTGGCTTCAGCTCTGCCCCTGTTGGCGGTAGTCGCCACCGCCTTCGCCAAAGCCTCTGTGCTTATGGGCCTGCTGCGCAGCGGCCTGGGCGGCAGCTTTCCGTTAAGCGTCAGCACGGGACTCGCCGCGCTCCTGGCTCTGCTGGTGATGCGTCCAGTGATCTTGGAGATGGTAGAGCGCGTCGGCGAGGAGCGGGAGGAGGCCTTTGAGCGTGCCTGGCCTGTCTTAGAAGCTTTTCTATTGAAGCACAGCGCCCCCGCCAAGCAAGCTTTGGTGGCGGAACTGAAACAGCGCCTGGGCAACGCCTCCAGGCCCCCTGATCCTCTGGACCGGGTGATGGCCTTTCTGTTGACTGAGTTGAGCCTCGCCTTTCAGATGGGGGTCCTGCTCCTGATCCCCTTTCTGATCGTCGATCTTCTGGTGGCCAATACCCTCACGGTCCTTAACTTTCAGCTCCCCACCTCCTGGATCGCCCTGCCTTTTAAGCTGCTGCTCTTTCTGGCTGCTGATGGTTGGAGTCTCCTGTTGCGGGGCTTTATGAAGGGGTATTCTCTATGAGCCCAACTCCTGTTGCTCTGGCTGCTGAGGGCGCGGTGGAGACCGCTGCTCTAGAACATCTGGCCCTAGAACTCAAGCTCCCCATCCAGGACTTGGAGGCGGCTCAAGAGGGGCTGCTTTTGGTCCTAACACCCATGCGCTTGGAGTTGCGGCAGCTGGGGCCTCAAGCCCCTGGCCCGGTCTTCTGTGACTTTGTGGGAGGACGGCTGGGGCATCGTCGCCGCTTTGGGGGGGGTCGAGGACAGCCTCTGGCGCGGGCACTGGGCCTCAAGAAGGGGCGAAGTCCAAAGATCTTGGATGCCACCGCAGGCCTTGGACGAGATGCCTTTATCCTAGCTTCTCTAGGTTGTGAGCTGCACCTGATCGAACGCTCTCCAATCATCGCTGCCCTGCTGCAAGATGGTCTGGCGCGAGCAGCCAAACAGCCTGCGCTGGCGTCGATCATCGGGCGGATGCGTTTAGAGCAAGCAGACAGCTTAGAACGCCTACCTCAGCTTCTCCCAGAAGAGCGCCCCGAGATGATCTACCTAGATCCGATGTATCCCCCACGCCAGAAGTCCGCCCTGGTCAAAAAGGAGATGAGGCTCTTCCAACAGCTGTTAGGAGATGACCTGGGTGGCGATGCCCTCCTCTCCAAAGCTCTCGCGGTGGCCCTTAAGCGGGTTGTGGTTAAGCGCCCCCTTAAAGCTCCTCCACTGAGGGCGATCAAGCCCTACGTGAGCCTCAAGAGCCGCAACACCCGCTACGATATCTATCCTTTGATCTAGGCAGGGGTAAACAATCTCAAATCCAATAAAACTATAAATTTTATAATCAAGGAACTTTTCTAAACGACCGATAAGCCCCGATGACGGAGTATCAGCGGAGCTGGAATGTCTTGGTTGGGAAGAGGACGGCAAAGGAGAGACGTAAAAAAAGAAGCAGCTCAGAGAGAGAGCCCAGGCTCCAGCACCTCAGTTGAAGCTCTAGATAGTCTCGCTCGCCTCCTTCGTCTCTGGGGCAAGAACCCCAAGGCGGAGGATAATTTCTCTAAGCGCTGTGAGCGTTGGGCCACCCACCTCCTTACTGGCCAGCCCGGTGACCCCGATCAGCGAGGAGAGAGCACCCCCCAGACTGGGCGGCGCTGGACAGAGCTGCGACATTTTATGGAGGGGCAGGTCAAGGGGGAGTGGCGACGCCTTCAGGAGAGCAGACACTCCTTTAGAAGAATCATCATGGAGTGCATCCAGGGCTTTAGCTCCCTGGCCGGTCAAGAGCAAGAGGAACAGAAGAAGCTGGCCGAGCTGCTCTCCCGCCTAGAGAGTGCTGCGCGCCGAGAGCGCCCTGAGACACTCAAGCGCTTGGTTCCTCAGACAGTGAATGTCATCCGTAGCTCTTTGAACGCCCGGCAAAGACGCCTTCAGACAGAACTCAACAGCCTCAAGTCCAACCTCCAAGAGACTCAGAAAAGCTTGTCAGATATTCGCCAGAAGGCGGAACGGGATCCCCTCACGCGGATCTATAACCGGGGTGTTTTAGACAGTACCTTGGCGCGTATTCACCAGATCGCCCTACCTCAGAGCCCCATCTGTCTGATGATGATCGATCTGGATCATTTTAAAGACCTCAATGATCGCTATGGTCATCCGGCAGGAGATGAGGTTTTACGTAAGGTCGCTGATACTCTCGTCCGCTGCTTCCCTCGACGCGGTGATTTGGTCTGCCGCTATGGAGGAGAGGAGTTTACGGTGCTCCTTCAAGGCAGCAATCTGCCCAGCGCAGGGATCTTGGCCAATAAGCTACTCAAGCAGGTTCGACAGCTCCGCATCCCCTGGAAAGAGAAGGAGATCAGGTTGACTTGCTCTCTAGGCTTTGTAGAACTCAGAGATCAAGAGAGTGGAGAGGCTCTGCTCTCTCGCGCAGATCAGGCTCTCTATCGCGCCAAGACGGGCGGGAGGGATCGAGCCGTCGCCGGCTGAAAGCTCTATTGAAGATCGATGGGGATCTCAGGTTCCTTGGGCTGAGCGGGTTTGGTGATCTTGGGAGGTTTGGGCTTGGAGAGCTTGATCTCTCGGGTTTTGGGGGGCTTGGGACGAGCTGGACCTGGCAATGGGCGGAGGCGGTAGCTCCTCTTTAATTTCTTTCCAGGTTTGATGTTGAGGTGACGATCGCGATAGCCACTCTTTTGTAGAATAAGACGCTGCTCTCCCTGAAGCTGAAGCTTTAACTCTGTGCCGGTGTAACCCAAAAGTTTTTGGGTCTCAGCGTCTAAGATACGGGCTCGCGAGGGGCGGCTCTTGATCAAGAAGCTTAGGGTCGGAGGTGCTTGAAGATCTGGACCCAGATCCACCTGGAGGGGCGGAGGCAGGGCGTCTAAAATTTTGGGCGCTGAGAGGTCGATCTTTAAATCCTGAAGCCCCAGATCTCTTGGGGCTTGAACAGAGGAACTGGAGAGATCAGCGCGCGTTTGAGTTTGAAGAAAGCCTGCGTCTATCTGTAAAGCTGGGGGTTGAGAGAGCCACCAACCCCCAGCGATGAGACTGGGCAGGCTCAGAGCGATAAGGGCATAGAGCCCTATAGGCTGCTTCTTTGAGTCCTCTCTGTTCAGCTCAAGCTTCTGGGGCTCTTCTCCTGTTCCCTGAAGCTCGAGGGTATCCCCGCCAGGAGCTTGCTCCACCATCGTCCCCTCACTGGGTTGAGGGAGGATCGCGGGCATCGCCACAGAGTAGATCCCTGAAATATCTCCAAGGGTTGAGCAGCTAAAATCTTCATCATAGCCAAGCGTGGCCAGGAGGGGTTCAACCGCCTCCAGCTCTCTCAGCAGCTCTTCAGCTTTCTCTTGACGCTGCTCTGTCCTCTTCTGGAGCGCCTTGAGGACCACACGCTCTAGGGCTTGAGGAATGCTGAGATCTGGGCGCATCTCCTGAAAAGGGCGAGGCTGCTCATGGACATGCGCGATGAGAGTACTTAGAGGGTTGTCTGCCTCAAAGGGAGGCTTACCCATGAGCATCTCGTAAAGGAGCACTCCTAAAGCATAGAGGTCTGAGCGAGCGTCGAGATCGCTCGAGCGTGCCTGCTCAGGGGACATATATTTGGGGGTCCCAAAGATCATCCCCGCCTGGGTCAAGGTGCCCTCTTTGCCCTCAAACTCCTTCAGCTTGGCGACCCCAAAATCGAGGACCTTGATGAAATCCTGCTCCCCTTGGATTTGGGTAAGGAAGATATTGTCCGGCTTTAGATCCCGGTGAATGATCCCCATCTTGTGGGCTTCTGCGAGGGATTTGCAGATCTGCTTCAGGATAAAGATGGCTCGGCGAGGAGGGATATGATCCTCTTGCTTGAGGAGCTGGGCGAGGCTCTGACCGAGCAGATGCTCCATCGCCATGTAGAGGGTGCCATCCTCCGCCTGACCGAAATCATAGACCTTGATGGTGTTGGGGTGGGTCAGACGGCTGGCGGCCAGGGCCTCCTGATGAAAGCGCTTCACGACGATTGGATTGTTGGCGTACTCCTTGAGCAGCACCTTGAGAGCGATCGTCCTCTGAACGGCAGGCTGATACGCCTTATAGACCGCGCCCATCCCCCCCTTACCCAAGAGCTCAATCACCTCATAACGACCGCCGATGTTGCGACCGATCATGGAGTCTTCAGGTTTGCGGACCTCGGGGGCGGGCCAGTTGCCATAGCTCTCCCCCTTCAGCACGTCATCTGAGAGTGAGGGGTGCTCATACTCCGTCTTGTCGCTGGGGGGTGCCTGTGTGGGGTTCAATAGCCCCTCAACTCCCTGGAGCGGCTGACCATCATTGGGGCAGAACTCCGCCTCACCTTGATAACCGCAGCTTGGGCAGACCTTCATCGAACTCCTCAAGGTTGGGGCACAGTTCAAGGAACAATATGCTTCAGCATCTTCCGGGCTCTGTGGAGAAGCTATAGATTTTTTTGTGCCCCTTCTCCAAACTCCAGGCCTATGAAAGACAATCAAAGTTACTACGACGACTTCGCTGCATGGTATGAGCGTGAGCGACATTTTGGCTACCATGCCCTCCTCGATCGCCTCCAAATCGAGATCGCCAAGCCGATGGCCTTAGGGCGCGATCTCCTAGAGATCGGCTGTGGTACAGGGATGATCCTCAAGGAGCTGGCTCCCGTCGCTCAACGCGCCATCGGTTTAGATATCAGCGCAGGGATGCTGGAGCAGGCCCGTGATCGAGGGTTGAAAGCCCTTCAAGGCTCAGCGACAGATTTGCCCTTTCCTCAAGCCAGCTTTGATGTGGTGGTCTCCTTTAAGGTTCTGGCCCACGTTAAAGAGATCTGGCAAGCCCTCTCTGAAGTGAGCCGAGTGCTTCGACCGGGAGGGGTCGCCGCCTTGGAGTTCTATAACACGCGCTCCCTGCGCTATCTGATCAAGCGCCTTAAACCCGCTCAGGCGATCAGCGAACAGAGCGATGACACCCATGTCTTCACCCGATATGACAGCCTGGAGGATATCAAAGGCTATCTGCCGCCCGCGCTGCGCCTGACAGGGATTCGAGGGATTCGGGTCTGGACTCCCTTCGCCCAGATACATCGAGTCCCTCTCCTCAACCGGGGCCTCGCCCACTTGGAGCGCTTCAGCCGAGATCAGCCCATCAGCGCTCAATTTGGAGGCTTCTTGGTGGTGCTCTTAGAGCGCGTCTGAGTTTCAAGGGGCCTTGGAATTGCTTAGGGATTTGGACAAGCGATCTGATTTTGATGGAGGCCCTATGCCCAAAGCGGCGCTCTTTAGCACCCACTTCCTGCCCTACTCTCAGACTTTCATCTATGAAGAGCTGCGCCATCACCAGCGCTGGGAGATGGAGGTCTTCTGCGCCCATCGAGAGAACCCAGAGCGCTTCCCCTACTCTCCAGTTCATGTGGCTGGTCCCCTCTATCCACTCAGCCGCTTTAGCCCTCTCTTTGAGCGCCTCTTCAAGAGAAACTCCTATCAGCTGATCCACGCTCACTTTGGGCCTGGGTCGATCTATGCGCTGCGCTATGCCCAGCGCTTTAAGCTGCCGCTCATCAGCACCTTCCATGGCTACGATGTTCCGCTGATGAAGAGCGCTCGCCGTCTGCTCCCAGAATGGTGGCGCTATGGCTGGATGGCTCCTCGCCTGCTCTCCCGTTTGACCCTCGCTCTCTGCGCCTCTACTGAGCTGCGCGAGATGATCATCGAGAACGGGGTCCCCGAGGAGCGCGCGCGGGTCTGGCGCTTGGGTATCGATCTGGAGGCGTTTAAGCCGGGGCCAAAGCCAGAGGCAGGGCCGCTTCAGCTCCTGATGATCGGTCGCTTTGTGGAAAAGAAGGGCTATCCTGTGGCGCTCCGCGCCTTCGCCCAGCGAGTCAGGGCTGGGGATGATCTAGAGCTGAGCTTGATCGGCGGCGGAGATGGAGAGCAGGGGTTGCGGGCGCTGGTAAAGCGCCTGGGCATGGAGGAGCGCGTTCACTTCCTGGGGGTGCTCTCATCAGAGCAGGTGGCTCAACGCCTCCGCAGCGCTCATCTCCTGCTCTGCCCCAGCGTAACCGCCTCTGATGGGGATCGGGAGTCGGGCCTGATCGTCGCGAAGGAGGCTTCAGCCTGTGGGACCGTACCTCTGGGCACTTGGCACGGGGGGCTGCCTGAGATCATCGCTGATGGAGAGACCGGTTTCTTGCTCCCTGAGCGTGACGCAGAGGGTTTGGCGGATCGTTTGGGGCGGCTGGTCGCTGATCCCGCGCTGCGCCAGCGTATGGCCAAGGCCGCTCGCGCCAAGATGGAGGCGGAATATAATATCGATGATCGCCTACGCGCTTTGGAGGAACTCTATGATGAGGCGGTGGATCTGTATCGCGGCTGATCGGAGAGCTTGAGGAGATCCGCAGGCTTATCTAACCAGAGATCGGGTGAGGTCCTGAGCAGCTCCTCTTCAGGAAAGGGGCTCCAACGAACAGCAGCGGAGAGGACCCCTGCCCCTCTCCCTGAGCGCATATCATGGGGAGAGTCCCCGATATAGATCGCCTCCTCCGGCTTAAGCGCGAGGCGCTCAAGGGCCAGGCGAACTGGCGCTGGATCAGGCTTATGGACCTTGAGATCATCGGAGCAAATCAGCAGCTCAAAGAGATCTTGGCTCTGGGTGACCTGGAGACCTCGGAGGGTGCTGATGCGAGACTTGCTGGTGACGATCCCCAAAGAGAGTCCCTGCGCCAGGAGCTGTTTTAGGCTCTCCAAGATCCCTGGAAAGAGCCGCGCCTCCTGGTCATGGATTTTTAGGTTATGCTCCAGATAACCTTCGACGAGGGTGTCGACGATCTCCTCTCCCTCTCGGCCTGCCTGACGGGCGTAACCCTCAAGCTGATTGCGCAGAGGGGTGCCGATGCCCAAGACGAGGCGATCATCAGGGGGTGCCTCACCGAGATGTTTGGTCAGGGTATGGCGCAGAGAGCAGAGGATCATTGGGATGCTGTCCAGCAGCGTCCCATCCCAGTCAAAGAGGAGGGCGCGGATCAATGCTTTTGGCGGAAGGTGATCCGGCCTCGGGTGAGATCATAGGGGGAGAGCTCTACGGTCACTTTGTCGCCGGGGAGGATGCGAATGAAGTACTTTCGCATCTTTCCAGAAACATGAGCCAGCACTCTGTGTTTGTTCTCCAACTCCACTCTAAACATGGCGTTGGGTAGGGGCTCGACGACGGTCCCCTCAACGACTATTCCTTCTTCTTTAGCCACGGTATTTCCCTGGGTTGAACTTTGCAGCAGTCTAGCCCGATGGCAGGAAACCGCAAGCCCCTTGGATGCTGGGCTCTATAATATGGATGTCCTCTACGCCTTCCCCTAATCTGATCTCCTGCCCTCACAGGAGGAAGCCAAATGTTGAGAGAGAGGCAAAGTCTACGTAGAGATCTGAGGGACGCAGCGCTGCTCCTGCTGCTCTCCATCTCGCTCTTTGCCTGCGCGCTGGGGGGGATAGAGGAGGAGGGTGAACCAGAGACCAAGAGCAGCGCTCAGTTTTTTCTGCCCTTCTCAGAGGGCTTTAACGCCTGTGTGGTGGGTGGTCCCGGAGGGGGCGCCCACAGCTCCGATCGCGCCTTTCACGCTTGGGATTTTGATGGTATAGGCGGAGAGGAGCTGAGGGCAGTGGCAGCGGGGGAGATCACACACCTCCGCAACACGGGGGGGAGCAACTGTCAAAGCAGCGCCTCTTGTAGTGATACAAACGCGGGCTATGTGGTGATCAAGCACCCGTTCAGTCATGAGGGTGCTCAGATCGCCAGCCTCTACCTACATCTTCAAAACGAGGCCGATGGAGTCCCTCTCCGAGATCTTCGAATCGGTCAGCGAATTGAAGCGGGGCAACTCATCGGCCATCTGGGGAACACTGGTTACTCTTTTGGCGCTCACCTGCACTTTCAGTTTCAGCGCGCTTGCGCAGGCTACTTTTGCCAGACCGTCGATTATCTGGAGCTTAATCCGACAGGCTTCAGTGATGTGGGACAGATTGCAGAGGATAGCTGTTATGTGGCAGGAGGATCTGGGGTTGCGGTCGAGCCCCCAGCACCTGTTGAGCCTGGAAGCAATCCCGCTCCTCAAAGCTTGAGTCTGGAGATGCAGCGTGCTGTGAAAGCTGCTCCGATTCAATGGAAGAGCAAAGATGGTCAGGTGCAGACCGGCTATATCCCCAGCCAGATCCTCCGCGCGGTGGCTTGGCAGGAGAGCAATTGGCGCCATGTAGATGCAGCGGGTCAGGTTCTCAAGCACCCCAACAGCAACGGCACCGTTAACTATGGGTTGATGCAGATCAACAGCAGCCCCAATGATCTCGAACTTCTAGGAGAGGGTTGGGCGGAAAACTTACGCCATGGAGTACAGGCGCTGCGGAGCAGATGGGAGGCGGCCTCCTTCGAGGGGGAGGATCCCAGTATCCTAGAGAACTGGTACTGGCCCCTCGCCTTCTACAACGGGATGGTCTTGGGTGGCAGCAACGATCCCTCAGAGCCCGCTGAGATCTCCGGTTGGTTCGCTGAACATCCCTACAGCCATGGCAATCGGGTGAGCTATCAAGATCGAGTGATGGCGATTATGGAGCACCCAGCCGAGCTGATCAGCGAAGCTCAGGTATATTCTGAAGGCTTCCCCCCAGGGAGCTTCCAGCTCTCACGACCCTATGAGCTGACGGGCTGGATCGAAGCGGGACAAAGCTGGAGTCAAGCAGGGGAGCTGAAAATCCGCGCCTATACCGCTCAGAGCGGTAGCTTTGGAGTGGGCGCCGAGGTCCCCTCCCTGGAGGAGGCGGGCCTGCCTCTCCATCGCTGGGTTGAGGATGATCTCGGGGGGCACATAGAACAGCTCGGCGCTCAGGTGCGGCCCTCTCCGCCTCGCTGCCCTGCAGGGGATGGGCGCTACTGCGGTATCCAACTTTCTCAGGATCCGGGCGCCCTCTATCGATGTCAGGGGGATGAGATAGAACTCCTTGGGCCTTGCCAATATGGCTGTGTGGGCAACGCCCCTGAGGCGCGCTGCGCTGAGGATCCCTGTCCGGATGGCCTCTTCTGTGGCTATGGCGCGGATCTCAACCCTGGGGAGCTCTATCGCTGCGATAATGGCGTCTTCCTCGTCGAGGAACGCTGCCCTGGGGGCTGTCGAGAGGGGGCTTGTCTACCCGAGGAGCTTCGATGTCCTGATGGGGATGGGATCTACTGTGGTGTGGTCTCAGGTCGCCATGAGGACACCCTCTATCGCTGTGATGGAGGGAGCTGGGAGGTGCTGGAGAATTGTGCTTATGGCTGCGAACTTCAACCTGGGCGAGATCGATGCGCTGATGCCCCCGCCCCTCCAGCCGAGTGCCCCGATGGCGACGGGCTTTATTGTGGCCAGGATGGTCGAGATCCTGGAGCGCTCTTCCGCTGTAGCGCTGGAGATTGGCAGGAGGTGGAGCGCTGCGCCCAAGGCTGCGAGGTCGCTCCGCCAGGGAACTCGGACGCCTGCGCTGATGAGCCTTCAGCTCCTGAAGATGATTGCCCCAACGGTGATGGCCTCTACTGCGGTGCTACCCTAGGCTTAGATGCTTCAACCCTCTACAACTGCCGAGGCGGCATCTCAGATCGCAGCGCTTGGTGCATGGCGGGCTGTGAACTCGCCCCTCCTGGGAGTCATGACGCCTGCCGTGCAGGGGAGTGTCCCAGCGGCAATGGGCTCTACTGTGGGGCCACTGCGAGCCTAGAGGAGCGTCTCCTCTACCGCTGCAACAATGGCGCTTGGCGAGTGGACACACGCTGCGAGCGTGGCTGCCATATCGCTGATCCGGGAGAGAATGATCGCTGCCGCTAAACTCAAACCTCGAATCTGGAACCCCTCTTGGACGCTCTCAAGTTCTTTAGATGCTCATACTCAAACTCTAGGAGACCTGGATGAAGACCGCCCTCGCACTGCTGCTCCTGTTCAGCTCAGCCCAGGCTGAAAATCGTCTCAAATGTACACTGGTCCCAGATCTTATGGAGCGCCTGTTGGAGGTTCATATCAACCAGGGTAAGCATGACAAGGCGCTGGAGCGACGTGTCGCTGATAACTTCCTGAGGGCGATGGATCCCACCCGAACTTTGCTCTTGGCCAACGAAGCCAAGAAGCTCAAGCGCAAGGTCCTGAGCTTCCTCAAGAGCAAAAAGTGCTCACAGCTTAAATCTCTGCGAAGACAGAACATCAGCCTACATAAGAATATGTTGGCCTTTGTAAAGCGGATCCTCAAAAACCCCAACTACAAGCTCCGCAAAGATATCCAGATCTTGGCGGACTCCGATGAGCGCCCCCAACCCAAGAGAGAGAGAGAGCAATCAAAGCTGAGGGAGGAGCTGATCCATTTTCAGATCGCGGGCTACCTCGCGACAGAGGTTGAGCTGAAGGAGGCCAAGAGGAAGCTGATTCATCGCTATGAGCTGATCAGCAAGAGGATCAAAGAGCAGACCCAGGAAGATTTTAATGCCTTCTTCCTGGATGTCTTCGCAGAGAGCTTAGACCCCCACAGCAGTTACCTCTCTGCCGAGGCGATTGAAGACTTTAGGATCTCTATGGGCCTCTCCCTTGAGGGCATCGGTGCGGTGTTGCGCCAAGAGGATGGCTATACAGTCATCCATGAAATTGTCCCCGGTGGCCCCGCTGATCGTCACGGTGACATCAAGGTCAAGGATCGCATCACTGCGGTCGCTCAAGAGGAGGGGGAGGCTGTAGATGTGGTGGATATGTCTCTGCGTAAGGTGGTGCGGTTAATTCGGGGAAAGAAGGGCACGCGGGTCAAGCTGAGCATCCTCCGTCAAGGAGAGAAGACCCGCAGCTTGATCAGGACCATCACCCGAGACAAGGTGGATCTCAAGGAGCAGGCCGCCAAGCTTCGTTGGGAGCGGGTCAAGCGGGGAGAGAGAGAGTTGAAGCTGGCCATCATCGATCTGCCCTCCTTCTATGGCAGCTCCAATTTTGGAGGGCGGCAGTGTGTGGATGATCTTCGCGCCCTGCTCATCGAGGTAGCGATGGAGAAGGCGGATGGTCTGCTCTTAGATCTTTCTCGCAACTCGGGGGGGCTGCTGCACCACGCTGTAGAGTTGACCGGGCTCTTTTTGGGTACAGGGGCTGTCGTGGGCGTCAAGGGTAAGGGAGCGCGGCAAATTTTGCGAGATGAGGACCCTTTGATTCAATTCAGGGCCCCTCTCGTTGTCCTCAGCTCTCGCGTCAGCGCCTCCGCCTCAGAGATCTTGGCTGGGGCGATCAAGGACTATAAGCGAGGCCTTATCGTGGGAGACGCACAGAGTTATGGGAAGGGCTCGGTGCAGAACGTGATCAGCCTACCATTGGGTTTGGGTGCCCTTAAAGTAACCACGGCCCTCTTCTTTCGCCCAGGTGGTCAGTCCACTCAGTCGATGGGGGTTGAGGCTGATATCCTGGTTCCCTCTGCCTATGATGCTGAGATCTTTGGAGAGTCTACTCAAAAAAATCACTTGGCGCCCCGCTCCATGGATGCCTTCTATAGCGCCAGTGCCAATCAGAGCAAGGGGGGCTATCGCCCCATTACTGCGAAGATCATTCAAAAGCTGAGCAAGCTCTCTAAGCACCGCATCGAAGCGGACGGTGAGTTTCAAAAGCAGGCTGAGGAGCTAGAGAAGGCTAAGAAGAACCGTAAGTTCATCAAGGTGGCTGATCTTTTGGAGAAGAAAGGGGAGGAGGAGGAGAAGAAGGAGAAACAGACGACAGAAGAGAAGAAAAAAGAGGAAGAGAAATTGAGCATTCAGGCCAAAGAAGCGGTACAGATTCTCGCTGATCTGGTCTCCTATAGGTAGGCTATACTCCTCGTCATGCGGTTTAGAAAAATCCTTAAAACTGAGCGTCTACTTCTGCGCCCTCTGGTTCTAGAGGATGCAGCAGCGATCCAAAATCATTTCAACAACTGGAACATCATCAAGCAGATGACCACTGCGGTCCCCTGGCCCTATCCCAAGGATGGGGCCCTCACCTTCCTGAACGAATCCTATCTACCTCAGTTTGAGTCTAAAAACAGAATCGCCTGGGCGATCACCCTCAGAGAAGAGCCAGAGGCGCTCATCGGCATCATCGATTATAAGATCCAGGGAGGTCCATCGGGGGATCGAGGCTTCTGGTTGGCTGAGCCCTTTTGGGGACAGGGCTTGATGAGCGAGGCGGTCTCTGCGTTTCAAGATCACCTCTTCTTCGATCTAGGCGTTGAGCGCCTTGAGGTCTGTAACGCCAGAGAAAACAGCGCCTCCCGCCGAATCAAGGAGAAGACAGGGGCGCGCTTCTTAGGAGAAGCAAAGGCAGAGCATCACAGCGGCTGCGATATAGAGGAGCTTTGGGAGATCCGCCGTGAAGATTGGATCCAGATGCGTGAAAAACAGCCTTAACTCAGGGGCAGCCAGGGAGGGTCTCCAGGACACTTAAGATCTGCTCATGCCGCTTCCTCTGCGTTCGATCCCGAACGCAGCGAGCTTTCTTGAGCGGCCAAACCCCGTAGCGGCTGGCGGAGAGGGAGGCCTGAGGCGGAAAGAGCTGAGGGCCAAAGGCGAGCCCTTGAGCCATACAGTGAGCAGCGGGAGGCCCAGGCGCTCTCGCTCCAAAGCCATCAGCGCCCATCACCGCTGGGATCCCCACCGCTACGAGGCGGTAACGCTGTCCCCGTAGACGCACCGCTAAAGCATCTTCGATCCGCCAACGTCGTAGAGGCGCCTCTGAGGCCCAACCCAACATCGTCTGCCCATTATCAGCCACCGAGTAGAGCCGCAGCCAAGCGGGTTGATTACTCTCCACTAAGATCGGTAGGGGGTCCATGGGACAGACCATCTCTCCTCGCAACGCGACCTCCAGCTTGATCTCGAGCCCTCCTTGGCCTCCCCGCTGCCCAAACTCCAAGCCCAGATTGTCATCGCTGACGATGCTGGGGGGCGGCGGCTTACAGTCCGCAAGCCCCAAAGCGGCAGGAGCAAAGTAGATGGGAGAGAGGGCCTGCTTGCTCTCCTCTTTATAACCTTGCAAGAGGGGTTGGAGTACACAGTCAGCCCCAGAGGCGGAGAGGAGACCGAGGAGCTTGGAGCTGCGCTTCCCTCCCAACTTGACCCCAACGAAGGCTCCCACAAGGAGAGGCTGTAGTCGCCTACCCAGAGCCTCTATCTGAGAACGCTGAGACCAAATGGGGAACTCCACCTTGAGGCCTTTGTGCTTGAGGAGAGGCTTGACTTGCTGAGCCAACTCTTTGAGTCGTGTCTTTAAGGCATCCCTGGCCTTCGCAGTTCGCCTCCCCAGTCGATCCAGATCCAGGACCGCGACGGCGCAGGCCTCTTTACGGATGGGATCATAGTGGCCGGGTTGGTTCTCAAGGCTGAGGGCGGCCTCTCGAGCGACCGCTGCTCCGCGCGCCTCGCGCACCTGATCCTGAAGAAGCTTACG
Organism: uncultured Nannocystaceae bacterium; assembly: GCA_964384025.1. Taxonomy (GTDB): domain Bacteria; phylum Myxococcota_A; class Bradymonadia; order UBA7976; family UBA1532; genus CAYLJJ01. Next base: position 35,619 of record CAYLJJ010000017.1, on the reverse strand, counting down.
TGCCTGAGCTTGGGCCCTCTGTCGAGCGACGCTGGGATCCTCTCCCTTGCCATAGCCTCGCACCACCAAGAGGTTAAAACCCTCAGGTTTCTTGTAGTTGCAGAACTGGGGCAGAGCCAAGGCTCCACCGTTAAAAAGCAAGAACAGAGAGAGAGTACGCATCAGAGGGAAGCCGCAGCGGCGGCGGCGGCCTGAGCAAGATCCTTCTCCTCTAGCTCGCTTAGGACCTTCACCTGATAGCGCCAGGAGTTGGGTCCTTGAGACTTATCGATCTTCTGGCAGACCTTGTAGACAAAGCGCGCTACCCCCGCAGAGCTGCGCTTCAGTTTGGTCTCATCCAGGGTGGCGCTCTCCAAGCCTGCTCCTGATCCTCTGAGCTGCTCTTTGAGCGTGCTGTCCTCCTGAATGCGCTCCCCCAGGAACTTGATCACCTGCCGCCGAGCGTCCAGCATCGCTTGCTCCTCCGCTTTACGAAGATCGTCGATCCAGGAGGAGGTCCCGATAAAATAGCGTAGGCCCGCGCGTCGTGGGGCTCGCGTCGCCCAGTTGGATTCGCAGATTTTATCGCTGTGGCCTTCGGTGAGCTTAAAGGCAAAGTAGACAGGCTGTGGAAACTTGATCGCTTGGCGCCAAGCGATCCCGTTCTTGACGCTGAGATCGGCTCCAACCCCCTTCATCCCCACCGCCAGCTCTCCCTGATTGGCCGTGCCAGCGGCCTGATACATCGTACCGGTCCCTGAGATAAACTCGCCCACGACCAAGCCGCTACAGGCATGATCATCAGCACGGCAGCAGCGCTTAAAGGCAGCAGGATCGCTGAGATCTGCGATCATCTTCTCGTGGATATTGTATTTAACGCGGATCACCCGCTGGGCCTTGCCCTCTCCTCCCGCTTTAAGGTTTAGGCCGACTGCGTCCGCCGCTGGGATCCCCAGACTGGCCGCTGCTTGGCTGCTGACGCTGAAGTACTCGTCATACTCTACACCGCCACCGCCAACCTTACGGATCTTGTAAAACTTAGAGCACTCTGTTTTTTTGGCACGGGCTTCATCGATCTGCTCGAGGGGTGTCCCATCAGAGACAAAGCGACCCACATAGAGGCTGGGATCATTATCCAGACTGTTGCGGATGAAGAAATTTTGTTTGGGCACCAAGGGAGGCATCTTAGGTAGATCTTTGGCATCTGGGATGACCGGATTGGGGCCGCAGGCGCTGAGCAATAGGAAGCTGAGGAGCAGAGATGGAAACTTCATGATGATTCTTCTCTCTTGGGAGTGTCCCAAAGTCATATCCTCAGATTTTTTGAGAGGCAATGGCTGAGAGTTCAACTTGCTCATGATCTCTCCCCAAGATCACCGTTACACTCTCTTATGCTGCGTGCTCTGCTCATCTCTCTTCTGCTCCTCTTCCATGCCTGTACCGAAATAGAGGAGATCCAACTGCAAACTCAGGAGGCCCCCATCGTTGGGGGTGACTTAGAGCCGGGCTGGCCTGCTGTCGGCGCCCTGACCCTACTCTTTCCAGATGGCTTCTATACAGGCTCCTTCTGTACAGGAACCCTCATCGCTCCCGACTGGATACTCACAGCGGCTCACTGTTTGGATGAGATGGATCAAGAGAGCCTCTCCGCCATCCACCTCTATCTGGGACCCAACAGCCGGGGAGGCTGGGACAACCTCCCCGTTGAGGGAGAGTTGATCCCCACTCAAGGGGTATATATCCATCCAGGCTTCTCTTCAGAGAGCATACTCCCTCTTCATGATCTGGGACTCATTCAGCTCAGCGATCCCCTGGAGATTCTCCCGATCCCCATGCTCTCACGCTGGGAAGCTTCCTTGATGAGCCCGATCTTCTTTGTAGGCTATGGTGTCTCTGATGGTTCAGGGCAGAGCGAGGGGGGGCTTAAGCGCTCCACGACCCTTCAGCTTCTTGAGCTACAAGAGCGCTCCTTTCTCAGCCAAGCGCAGGGCACTGGGGTCTGCTTTGGAGACTCTGGAGGCCCGGCGCTTTTGCGCGCTGAAGGAGGCTGGCGCCTGGCGGGGATCAACAGCGCCAGCTCTGGGGATGAGGAGATCCCCTGCTCGGGGGGCTCGATTCAGATAAGGGTGGATTCCTATCTACCCTGGATTGAGGCACAGATGAGAGGGGGAGGCTCCTGTGAGGTGGAGCCCCTGATCTGCTCCTGTCCTGAGGCCTGTGTCGGGGATCGCTGCCACCCAGAGCGCTGTGGGGGAGAGGCCTCCTGTCCTGTGACCTTGCGCTGCTTTGAAGGATGTGGGAGCAGCTATAGCTGCCTCTCTGACTGTTACGATGATGCTTCTCCCTCCGCGCGGCAGGGTTTTAACGCCCTCTACTCCTGTCTCATTGAGAATTGCTCTGAGACCCCCAACGATCAGCGCTGCTTAGAGCGCCACTGCACTGTAGAGTCACTGCGCTGTGAGCAAGGGCAAGCTCTCAGAGAAGCTTGTGAGGCGCTGATGATGGACTGTGCTCGACTCTGCCCTCTCTCAGATCAGAGCTGTTTGGAGTGGTGTGAGCAAGGGGAGCAGGATCCTGAGCTGAGATCTCTACTCCTCTGCCTACAGCAAGAGTGTCCGGGGGAGGAGCGGGTGATGAGCACTTGCGGCTTTCGACGCTGCGCCTCGCATTGGGAGCGCTGCCTCCCCTCAGACTGCTCACTCTTAGGTCAAGCATGTCCAGAGGAGAGCGCCTGTGGAGAGACCCCTTGGGGAGGAGCGCGCTGTCGAGAGAGCCTCGGTTTAGCGCTCGCGGAGCCCTGCGTCGATCGAGGCTGGGAAGAAGCCTTGGAGTGTGGAGCAGGGCTGAGCTGCCACCACGATGGGCGCTGCCGAAGCCTCTGCGAGCTTGATCAGGACTGTCCAGGGCTTGAGCGCTGCCAACAATCTGGTCTCTCATCAGCGGTCTGTGGCTGTCTCGATCAAGATCAAGACGGGAGCTGCGCTGGAGAGGACTGCGAGGATCTGGACCCATCGATCTTCCCGGGTGCTCCAGAGCGCTGTAACGGCTTAGATGATGACTGTGATGGTCTACTCGAGCCCCCTTGCGGTCGCCCTGGTTGTCCTGATCGAGATCAGGATGGCTTCTGCCCTGAGGAGGGGGACTGTGATGATCTCAACCCCAAGATCTCTCCAAAACAGGAGGAGCGCTGTTGGGATGGCCTGGACAATAACTGCGATGGTGAGCTGAATGAGGGCTGCGCCTGTCAAGATCGGGATGGTGATGGGAGCTGTGCGCCCTTGGACTGTGATGATCGAAATGAACATCGCGCTCCCAACCTAGAGGAGATCTGTGGTGATGGTTTGGACAATGATTGTGACGGCGAGCTGGATGAAGGCTGCCATCGTTTGATGAGCGGCCGGGCCTGCAGCCAAGGCTCCAGAGGAGAGCTGCCCGGCCCTCTACTGCTCCTCTTGATCTTCTGGCTTCTAGCGAGCGGCAAACGCTCCCTCAGCTTTAATAAGGAGTTTGCCGATACCTCCCCTCATGAAGATCTCCCTTGATCGGCTCAATCGCCTGCGAGAGCGCATCTCAGTCTTTCACGGTTTCAATGACTCGGAGCTGATCGCAGTCCTCCGCAAGGTCACGGAGCGCCAGATCTTAGAGGATGGTCAGGTGATCTTCCGAGAGGGTGCGCCTGGCAACGTGATGTTCATCATCTTTTCAGGAGAGGTGCGTATCACTCGCAGCTTGGGGCTCCTTCAAGAGGAGGAGCTGGCGATCTTAGAGATGGGCGATTGTTTTGGAGAGATGGGGCTTATCGACTCCTCCCCACGATCCGCTCGTGCTATCTCCATCGGACGTACGATCCTCTTGGGCTTACGTGAGTCCCAACTGCGGGAGTTTGACGCCGATTTGGCCTATAAGCTCTACCGCAACTTCGCTTCTATCCTCGCCGCTCGCCTTAGAGGTGCCAATGAGCATGTCGCTCGCCTGACCAGCTCAGAACGAGAACTCTCTGGCCGCTATAAAACCCTAGCGGGGCGCCTGAGCGACCATAAAGGTCTACGCGGAGCGGATCTCAGCGAGGCCAACTTGAGCGGCGCAGAGCTAAAGCGCGCAGATTTCCGAGGGGGGACTTTTCGAGGCGTACAGCTGCGTGCTGCAGATCTCAGGACAGCTGACTTTAGAGGCGCTGATCTGCGAGGCTCCTGGTTTGTGGATGTAAATTTGGGGAGCGCTGATTTCAGCGGCGCTGATCTCCGACAGGCGACCTTCAGAGGGACCAACTTTAAAGATGCTCTCAGCGCTGGGGCACGCCTGGAGGGGGTCAAGATTGTTCAAGAGTTGGGTGAGGAGCCTGCGGTCTTTGATGATTAGGGAGTTGAGATGGCTGGGATCCTCTACCTTTGTTGATCAAAAAAAAGGCCCGGACAATCTGTCCAGGCCTTTTTTGATGAGTACCCTCAGCAGGACTTGAACCTGCGACCCCAGGTTTAGGAAACCTGTGCTCTATCCACCTGAGCTATGAAGGCTCATTCAACAAGTAACAAGGCAGCTCACCGCTCGAGGAGAGAGCCTTGCCCGCCCCCCCAAAGGGGGCAGCTCGATGAGGAAGAGGAGGCTGACCACATCTGCTCCCTGTCCCTCCGCCAATATACAGGCAGCCTCAGCCGTGCCCCCTGTGGCGAGAAGATCATCGATCACCACCACACGATCACCTGGAGACAAAGCGTCTGCGTGCATCTCAAGAGTGTCCGTGCCGTACTCAAGCGCATACTCGACCCGTACAACCTTGGCAGGAAGTTTGCCCGGTTTGCGGACAGGGATCAAGGGCAAAGCAAGATCACGAGCCACAGGAGCGCCAAAGATAAAGCCTCGGGATTCAATCGCCAGGATCTTGTTGGCACCGCTCAGGGTCACGAGGGCTGAGAGAGCATCGATCACCTCCGCGAAGAGCTCCCCATCAGCCAAGATGGGGGTGATGTCAGCGAAGAGGATGCCGGGTTTGGGAAAGTCTGGGATATCCCGAACCATCTCCTTAAGCTTCATCTCTATTTTCCTTAACGCGCAGGGAGGTAGTGGAGAGGATCCCGAGCGCGGCCTTTATAGTGGATCTCAAAGTGAAGGTGTGCACCGGTGCTGCGGCCCGTGCTGCCCACCTCAGCGATCATCTGACCTTGCCTGACTTCATCCCCCTCATCAACTTGGTTCTTTCGGTTGTGGGCATAGAGCGTCGTAAACAGCGCTGAATGACGTAAGATCACCAAGTTTCCATAGCCCCGCTGCTTGTTGTCGCTGTAGATCACCACACCGTCAGCAGCAGCATAGATATGCGTACCTGAGGGTGCGACGAGGTCGATCCCTTTATGCCTCCGTCGCCCTCGGCGCTCCCCAAAGCCGCTGCTGAAGACCCAAGACTTCAGCGGCCAGACAAAGCGTGTTCTCTCGGAGTGGGTTTGAGGAGCAGCTAAAAACAGCTCTTGGCCTGGCCTTAAGCGGTCAGGATCGCTGAGAGCGTTTTGCTTGATGATCTCTTTGGCGGGGATCCCCTCACGCTTGGAGATCTTATAGATGCTGTCTCCTCGCTTGACTCGATACCAACGACCTGAAGGCTCAGGTTTAGGTTCAGAGCCCCCACAGCTCAGCGTAAGCAGGCTGAGCAGGAGCAGGCCCTTAGAGTCCAGCAGCTTCAGCTCTCTTTTCCTAGGCGCGCCACCAACAGCGTCAAGATGATACCAAGGAGGATCATCCCTAAGGCGCCCATGATCTCTGTGAACCCTGGCTGAAAGAACTGGGTGGGGTATTTGTGTGGGGGGATTTTGCTGAGCAGCTCAGCGGTGACGAGCTGCCCCTTAAAGCTCTGGCCAATGGCAGGAGCGATCCCCTGTTGAAAGGGCCAGAGACCCACTACGGCACCCACCAGGAGCCCCAAGAGAACCCCAAGGGTGCCCGATTCGTAGCGGTCCAAGAGCCGCTTGAGCAAGTTGGAGACCACAGCGACGCCGATGACTACGCCGATCCCCACAGGGAGGATGACGTTGAGCCCTGGACCCATCACCGCTCCAATATCTCCCGCTTTGAGAGCCAACTTGAGCTGATCGATGGCACCCAAGATGGGCACATAGACGCCCATGATCAAGAAGAGGTAACCCCCACTGATGCCAGGGAGGATCATCGCACCAGCGGCCACCACCCCCGCCAACCACATCATCAAGATCCCCTCATTGCTGCCTCCCCCTGCGTTCCCACTGCTCTGAAAGAGGGCCAGGACAGACATCCCCAGGAGCCCCAGGGCTGCGCCGATCCAGGTGGCCCGGTCTGGGCGCTTGATCATCTTCCAGACCACAGGAACGCCGCCCAAGGTTAAGCCGATAAAGAGGCTATACATCAGCCAACGGTGATCGACGACCAAGCCCTTGACCCAGCCCGCCAAGAGGAGGATCGCCAAGCCCGCTGAGATCCCCACAGAGCCCAGGAGGATCATAGAGCGCAGACGGAAACGAAGGGTGGTGATCTCGGCGATGGCGTTGATGAACTCCTGATAGACCCCAGCGGCTACCAGCATGGTGCCACCGCTGATCCCTGGCACCAGGTTGGCGAGGCCCATAAGCACCCCACCCATCATCCCTCGGGCGAGGCCCTTACTGTTCAGCTTCTGCATCTCGCTCCTCACGAGCCCTGAGCCGTGCCAGAGCATCATCATCTGTTTGATTGAGCCTGATGGGGGTGAGAGAGGCCCAACCGGAGGCCACCGTCTCAATATCAGCACCCGGACAGGGCTTAGAGCCCAAGCGCCCCCCCACCCAGTAATAGGAACGACCGCGAGGACCCTGACGCTCGATCACCGAGTGGTGATAGTCTCGGCGCCCCAAATGTACCCAACGGAGTCCAAGGGGCTCTTGGGGAACGTTTAGGTTGAGGAGCAGAGGTTCTCCCCAACTCAAGAGCCGCTGCGCCATCTGACAAGCCAGAGAGGCTGCAGCCTCAAAGCCTCCCTCGGCGCCCATCTGACTCACCGCCAGCGAGGGGATCCCTGCCATCGCCCCCTCAAGGGCGGCTGCGACGGTCCCAGAGTAGTGAACATCACAGGCCAGGTTCGGGGCTGGGTTGATACCGCTGACCACCAGATCAGGGCGTCGTGGTAGAAGCTTGTAGAGCGCGAGATAGACCGCGTCTGAAGGAGTCCCTGTCGTGCTCCAACGCAGCTCTCCGTGGTGGTGAATCCGCAAAGGTTCACTCAGAGAGATGCCACGAGAGGAGCCGGAGCGCTCCCGATCAGGGGCAGAGACGGCGACGCTCCCTAGATTTTGAAGGGCGGCCTCCAAAGCCAGGAGACCAGGGGCGCCAAAACCATCATCATTGCTGAGGAGAATCAGAGGCTTGGAGTTCAAGAGCCTGCTCGTGAAAGAGATAAAAAAAAGCCGCGAGCTGAAGCTCACGGCTTTTGTCGGGGTGAGAGGATTTGAACCTCCGACCACTTGCACCCCATGCAAGTGCGCTACCAGACTGCGCTACACCCCGAGAGGACGGCGCGAAAAATATAGGCCATCTTTAGAGCTGTCAATCAGTTTTTTTGAAGCGCCGGTGCTGAGCCTCCTGAGAGGACTTGCGCTTCCTCTCTACACAACGCCCAATAGAGAGATGAAAGCCCGCTCCTGGTTGATCCTCAGCAGCTTGCTCGGTTTGAGCAGCGGTTTGATGCTTCATCTCTTGGCCTCAGGTGCGCTCAAACGGGATGCAGTGCTGATCGGCGTCTCGTTGGCCCTCTTCTCTCTCGGGCTCCCCGCACTGAGCCTACGCCCTCGACATCCCTCTCGGCTTTCCAAAGGTGCACGGCGGACGCTGCTCCTCCTCTTTAGCGCGTTGAGCCTCTCGGCGCTCCTTCATCTACTCTATGAAGCTCAGCGAGGCTACCCTCTCCTGCGCCCTATCGATCTTCTTCAAGAGGAGGTCCCCTCAGGCTTCGCTACTGTAGAGGGTCGTCCTCTCTTAGAAGCCCTTTACATCATCCGAGGGAGAGAGGGCGAGCGAGCGCTCCTGCCCCTCGCTCCCTATGAGGGGCGTTTGCTGGTGATCCTGCCAGAGCCCCCAGAGGGAGTCGCGTTGCGCATTACAGGACGCCTACGAGAGAGGGTCCAGAGCGTACAGCGGAGCGTTGGGGGAGAGATGGAAGGACCTTTCCTGCCTCTCTATCGAGAGCATGTTGGCTTGTCCCCTGGGGCTCGCGTGCTGTTCTTGGATTCAGAGGATCGAGCGGGGCTCAACGCCCCCACCCTTGGCCTCCTGATGGTGCCCCTCTATCTCCTCCTCTTGATCTGGGGGATGAAACCTCAGGATTAGAGATCTGGCGTCTGGAAGAGCGCTAAGTTACCGTCGAACTTTCCAACTCCCGAGAGGCTCATGGCCACCGATCCTCCCCTGCCTTCAGGCACCGCCATCATCCAAGAAGATCAAGAGGATGGCTGGGAGACCACCCTCGCAGAGCCCCTCCAGATTCAGCTCCCTCAAGGCGCTCAGCGCTATCAGTTTATCCGAGAGCTGGGGCGGGGCAGCATGGGCAGCGTTGCTCTGGTTAAAGATCTGGCGCTGCAACGCTTGGTGGCCCTCAAGCGCCTGCTTCCCAACACGAACATCCCCAACGCCTGCGCTCGCTTTCTAGATGAAGCGCGCATCACCGCGCAGCTTCAACATCCAGGCATCATCCCCATCTATGAGATCAACCTGGAGGAGGAGGAGCCCTTCTTCACCATGGAATTTTTGGAGGGGCAGAGCCTGCAGGAGATCATCCAGGCTCAACGTCAATCTAAGACTCTCCCCCAACTTGAGCGCTCTCGGATGTTGCAGATTTTTATTCAGATCTGCCAAGCGGTAGCCTATGCCCACAGCCGCGGTGTAATCCACAGAGACCTCAAGCCCTCCAATATTATGTTGGGGGAGTTTGGTGAGGTCTTTGTCATGGATTGGGGTCTGGCCAAGATCATCAATCAGGAGGTCAAGCGGCCTATCGTGGGCGGACGCCCCAGGCGCTCTGCCTATGCTACCCGGCATGGCGCGATCACGGGAACCCCCAGCTATATGAGCCCTGAGCAAGCGATGGGCTTGGTGGAAGCTCTGGGTGAGGCCACAGATATCTACTCCCTGGGCGCGCTCCTCTATGAGCTGCTCTGTGGGCGCCCCCCTTTCCAGGAGAGGAACACTCAAGAGCTGTTGGAGAGGGTGCGGCGCGGTGGCCCTCTCCCTCCCAGTCATTTCACTGAGATCCCCCCCAATTTAGAGGCCCTGTTGATGCGCTGTCTGGAGCGCAACCCCCAAGATCGTTATCACAAGGTCCAAGAGCTCAGAGCTGAGCTGGAGATCTGCCTCATCGGGGCTCAAGGTGGCTCAGAGCATATTCGGCTCCAGGCACAGATCTATCAAGAAGCGCTGCGGCAAGGAGAGCGCTTCAGAAGCTCTGCACGACAGCGACGGCATCTGGCGCGTGAGCTGGCAGAGCGAGAGCTGCATCGCCTCCCTCAAGCATCTACACAGTATGAGGAGGTACATTGGGCTCTGCGTCAGCGGTTCAAACAGATAGAGTTTGAGGTCGAGCACAGCTTTGAGTCGGCTTGTGCTCACCTCCTACAGCTCCTCGAACACTCCTCAAAGCATCAGGCGGCGCGTGAAAAGCTTCGCGATCTCTATTGGTACCGCTTCTTAGAAGCGGAGCGGCTTGGACACCGCGCTGAGATGCTGATCTATCTTCCCTTACTGCGGCATCATGACCCTCGACAGGGGCTGAGAGTCGCCATTAAGGGGGAGGGCTCACTTAAGCTCAGCGCCGATCCTCCAAAGAGCTGGGTTCATCTCCAAGCGGTTCAGATCGAAGGAAGAGAATGGAGATCAGAGGCTCTCAAGTTCTCTGGAGAAGCACCCCTCATGCTCAAACCGCTCCCGATGGGGAGCTATCTCCTCCAACTGCAAGCTCCAGGTTACCACCCTCTCCTCCTGAGCTTCTCGATCAGCCGACAAGAGACCGCAGAGCTGCATCTGCCCCTGCTCCCCGAAGGTCGCCTTCCTTCCAGCTGCGTCTATGTTCCAGGGGGAATCTTTTGGTCTGGAGCGAGCAGCCCTGAGATCAAGGCTCCTCTCCGCCAGCGCCGACGCCTACCCGGCTTTCTCTTGATGAAGACTCCAATCACCCAAGGAGAGTACGCGAGTTTCCTCAATGCCCTTCTTCAGGGAGGAGAGAGGAGCAAGGCCCAGCGTCATCAACCTCAAGGAGGGGGCTGGAGAGAGGGCAAAGAGGGCTGTCTTTACCCTCAGGGGCCTTTACAAAATCCAGTAACAGGGATCAGGGCTCAGGACGCCGAAGCCTATGCTCGTTGGAGAGGGGATCAGGAGCAGCTCTCTTGGCGGCTCCCCAGCGCCCTGGAGTGGGAATGCGCAGCGCGTGGCGCTGATGGCCGCGCCTACCCTTGGGGGAACCAGTGGGAGCCCAGCTTCTGTCGCTGCGCGGAGAGCCCAGAGGGGGGAGCATTGAGCGCGGTGGGTGAGGAGCAAGACCGCTCCCTCTATGGGATCAGTGATCTCTCAGGGGGGGTTCGTGAATGGACCGCTGATCGACACCCTGAGGAGCCTCGCTACCGTGTGGTCAAGGGAGGAGGCTTCGCCTCTCAGCGTCCAGAATGCCATCTGGGAGCTTGGCGTTATCAGAGATCAGATCGCCCCGCTGAAGATCTGGGGTTTCGCCTGGCTTTGGACGCTCAAGCCCTGCTCAGGCCCAGCTTTTCAGCGCCTGGATCTCAAGAGAAACTTCGGCGCTGAGATCTGCTTGGAGATTCGACCGCTTTTGACTACTCGATGAGGACGTTGAGGACTCGGAAGACCACACGGCGGTTATCTGCCTTCTGAGCATCGTTCTTGGGCTTCTTGTGGCGGGGCTGTTTGATCCCCATCCCCTTGGTCATGAACTGAGACTCATCGAAGAGAGTACCCTTCTCTTTGGCATACTTGAGTAGAGTCTTTTTGACCGTCTTGGCTCGTTTGCTGGAGAGCTTGGTGACCATGCTGCTCATTCGCTTGATGATCATCGGTCGTCCTCCCTCTGCCCTCATCTTATTGATCTTGGTTGGATCAACATGGCCCACGATCTCCAACATGGCGCCACCATAGTGAGAGGCTAAGTCTAGGGTGCGAGCGAAGGCTTTGCCATACTTGGCTGCAGAGAACTCATGCTGGTTGGGATCGAACTTGATCTCAAACTCAAAGAGGGTGACTACAGCTTCGGGGATGCTCTTGGGCGCAGCGGTCTCACGCTTGATCTTGATCTCCGCCTTCTTCACTCCATAGTTCCATTTGGCGTGCTCCAACTCTGCGTTCTCGCTGATATAACCCTCGCGCTTAAGGAAGCGCTGGATACGCTTGTTTGTGGGCTCAAAGCCCACGAGGTTGCCCTCATGCTGGAAGAAGCTGAAGTTATCATCCTTGAGCTGGACGGTACAGTCAGCTAAGAGCCCCTCAATGTCATCTGTCTTAGACTCACTGCCCATAAAAAAGGCAGCAGCCTTTGAGATGAACTTCTTGTTCTTGCTCAGTTGCTTGACCTTCTGAGCGGTCTCTAGATAGCCAAAGGTCAGATCCTTAACCATCTGCTTGTTGGCCTCAAAGAAGTCTCGTCGTACGGCGATGACATCCGCGATCATACGGTTGGCGGTGCGAGTATCAAAGAGGATCGAGGCTCCATCCTTACCATCTTCAGCATCATCAGCGGCCAGGGCGATGGCATCTGGAGAGATACAGAAGGCGGCGCTGATGCTCTTATCCTTCTTAAAGGCAGAGGCGGGATCGTTCTTGCCACCCGTCAGCTCTTCAACCCAGAGGATCTTGACATCTTTAGAGCTGAGCCCTGCATCTCCCAACACCTTATCCAAGAAGTCCATATGAGGGGAGTACTGCTGGAGGACGATCTTTTTGCCCTTGAGATCCTTGACGCTGTTGACCCCTCGCACCACGAGGCAGTCGCCGCCTGTGCTCCAGGTGAGCTGAAGAATCACTACAGGTTGGGTGCGAGGATCTTTATTGAGAACCTCAGAGGCGGCGTTGATCATCCCTAGGGTGCCGCGCAGGAAGGGAGACTCTCCCTTCATATAAGCTTGGACCTGCTCTACAAAGTTGTCCTGAAGCTTGAGCTTGAGCTTGAGCTTCTTCTGAGCAAAAATACTGTTCTTCTGAGTTGTGACGCCGCCATTCGCGAAGAGGGTCAGGACATCTCCTCCCCAAGTGATCAGGGGCATCGTAATCTCCCCGGCCTTGACCACCCCGATGGGGGTCTGACCTACTCTCTTGCTGAAAGGCTTGACAGGGGTGATAAAGCCCGCGAGAGCGGAAGTGCTGAGCAAGCTCAACGCGGCGATGATCCCAAGCAATCTCCGACTGAACATAGAGTTTTCTCCTGATCCTCTCAACCTGTGCTCAGCCAGAGTATCGATGCAGATTTGGAAGCACAACCAAGCTCCCTTCTAAAGGCAGAGCAACCGCATCTAAATCCGGTTGATAGCCAAGGTTAAGACCGCATCCACCTCAACTCCAAACCCCTTCTCCTGCCAAGATCCTGAAGTTTAAGCTTCTGTATTGTGGTGCGCTCAAGTTTGCCTCGTCCAAGATGCTTCATATGGAGTCATTCTCTGCCTCCTTTCTTTTGTCGGAGGCATAGAAGCAGTAAGGCGAGAAGCAAGACAGATGGGCGCCCTGGACTGCGTTGTACACTGCAACCACCATCTCTGTCATTGTCGTCAACATCAGGACCCATGTCGATTCCTGGTCGGGGCTGCTCGCAGTCACCCTCCGACGCGCCACAGCCACATCGCTGAGCCACGGTCTTGTCAACATCGTTTGGACACCCATCATTGCAGTCAGCTGTGCCATCACTGTCGCTATCGGTATCGGGGATATTGCAGCCGCAGATGCCTGGGTCTATTTTGGTATGGTCATTTGCGCAGCCGTCGTGGCAATCAGGAATGCCATCATCGTCACTGTCGGTATCAGGGATACCACAGCCGCACTCGCCCGATTCAACCTGAGCCGCATCATTTGGACATTCATCATTGCAATCAGCTGTGCCATCACTATCGCTATCGGTATCGGGGATATTACAGCCGCAGATGCCTGGGTCTATTTTGGTATGGTCAGTTGCACAGCCGTCGTGGCAATCAGGAATGCCATCATCGTCACTGTCGGTGTCAGGGATACCACAGCCGCACTCGCCCGATTCAACCTGAGCCGCATCATTTGGAC
>CAYLJJ010000017.1:0-22286 GCA_964384025.1 uncultured Nannocystaceae bacterium | reverse complement strand
AATCAGGAATGCCATCATCGTCACTGTCGGTGTCAGGGATACCACAGCCGCACTCACCTGGCTCAAATTCATTTGGGTTCTCAGCACAAGCATCATGGCAATTGGGCACACCATCACCATCACTGTCTATATCGGCGGTGCCACAACCACATTGCCCTGGCTCAACTTTCTCTGCATCCTCTGGACATCCGTCGAAGCAGTCCACGATATCGTCGAGATCGCTGTCGATATCTGACTGCCCACAGCCACAGAGACCTGGCTCGATCTTGTTGGCATCTTCGGCGCAGATGTCGATACAGTCTGGTGTTTCGTCGGTGTCGGTGTCGGTGTCAGGAATACCACAGCCGCAGAGACCAAGGACGACCTTCTCAGGATCCTCAGGGCAGCGATCATCGCAGTCGAAGACACCATCCATGTCAGTATCTAGATCGACAACACCGCAACCACAGGTTCCTGGAACGCTTTTTTGTGGATCTAGGGGGCAAAGATCGTTGCAATTGGCTATCCCGTCGCGATCTATATCCTCTTCGCTGACACCACAGCCACATTGCAATGGCTGTATCTTGGCGCGGTCTTCTGGACATTCGTCCACGCAGTCTGCGCTGCCATCAGCATCGGTATCTTCATCGATGACACCACAACCACAAACACCCGGCTCAGACTTACCTGGATCCATTGGACAGCCATCAGCGCAGTCTGAAATCCCATCATCGTCGGTGTCGAGTTCTACCACGCCACAGTCACAGTCTGATATATCTGGACAAGGCTCTTCACAATCTATGATTCCATTGCCATTGGCATCTGTGTCTGGAACGCCACAACCACAGGCGCCAGGTGACGATTTCAATGCATCCTCTGGGCAGTCATCACAGACATCGCCTGTAGTATCACCATCCAAATTTGTTTGCTCTATATTTGGCACCAATGGACAGTTATCATTGCCATTTTGCACTCTATCAAGGTCATAGTCTTCAAGATCGAAGAAAAAGGCAGAACCTGTGTCTTCTGCACCAACATCATCAGTTCTAGCACCTAATAATACAATGCCGTCACTATATGCAACAGCCCCATAGCCGAGACCGACAGGATTTCCTCGAGGAGCCAATTTATATTCCTGTTCCCAACCATTTACTGTTCTATAAAAGACATATGCTCCTCCAGATGAATTATTTCCCGCAAATTGTGCTCCAACTACGATAGTTGAAGCATCAGCAGCAACGGATCGACCGAATCGACTATTGATTACGGCATCTTCGGCTTCAATTTGAGCATCAATGCGCCAAATACCATCTGTTTGTTCGAAAATATAGACGTTTCCCGTCCCCCATTGATAAGGAAGACCAGGTTCGGGGCTCCCTACGACCAATTTGTCGCCAGCAAACGTAATTGCCCATCCGAAAGCATCCCCAACCGGGGTTCCCTCTGGAGTAGTCAATATTGTTTCTTCGATCCAGCCAGCCTGGGTATGTTTGAAGATAAATACGCGCCCTCTTCGATCTAAATGTGGAGATGTATCCCTGCTGCCTACAGCGATAATATTATCATGAATTGCTACACTGGACCCAAAATATATATTTGGAATACTTGGGGTAAGTATATGTTCGATTTGCCAAATGTCATCTGTATTTTCGTAGACAAAAACCCTGTTCCCCGCAGTATCTGGCGCTAAAATGCGCTCTTCATTTATCAATACATCATAACCAATTGAAACTCCGCCAAGATCAATGGCTAATCTAGAGTGCTGTATCCATCCAACATCAGACTTTTTAAAAACGTATATCACACCATCATTTTGATAGCTCTCCGATGGTGCGCCAATAACCGCGATATCATCATCAATACTTACTGAAAAGCCAAACATTTCGTTCGGAATGGGCATGTTTGCGGCCAATAACGCTTCCTCTTGCCAGAAACTATCGATTTTTCGATAAATATAAGCTTTTCCTGGTCTCCCCATTTGCTCAATCTGCTCGAGCGATGGTACTCCAATAATCGCGACTTCATTATCCATCGCAACTGAAGATCCAAAATTATCCCATCCTTCTAAATCATCAGATCCAACTTGTTGAGCCATGGAAAGTATAGGATCAATATAGATCGGATATTGTGCGTCTGTTTGGTCTATAATTATTGCAATACGATCATTAGATACTGATAAATGAGAATTTATCGGCTTTCCGGTTGAATCCCATGTGAAAAGATCGCAATATTTAAGCACTTTGCGCCCTTCAAGGTAGATACATCCATCGATATCCAATCGAAGATCATAGGGGCCATTTATTAAGATTTCTATAGTTATAGTTTTGTCTTGGTTGAAATTTTCAATGTTAGCGCTATTTATAATGAACCCATGCTGAAGCCCGAGTGGACCATTGCGATACCAATCTGATACATAGTTTCTATGAAAAAAAACAGTATTGTTTTCCAAATAAGCTTGTTTCGAGTCTTTAAAATGCGGTTTTTCGGAGCTTTTGCTCAAATTTACGTGTAAGATAAACTCATCTCCATTTAATGGAAGTATACGAACTATTCCATGCTCGAAACTTACAAACAATAATTCACTCAGATTTAATCCTTTAATTATACCATCTGTATCTTCAACAAAAGCGTACTTATCCCCTGATGTTCTCTGTATTTCGAGAAGAATCCTTGCTTCTGGTTCTATCGGTTCTACAAACTGAGGTATGATTTCCAGCGCTGACACAGGAAACCAGATCAACCAGATGAGTACACCTAAGGTTGTTCTTAATATATTCACGAAATCACCTCCAATAATGTTAAATTTAGACAATCCAATATCTATTAGGCTATTCATACACTGGCGGATGAGACCAAATCGAGAATCGGCTCTCTCCAACCTTGATAATTTCAGGCAATGGATCCTTATTAACATCACCAACTACAATACCATACGATTTTCCGGTGTCTTCAGGTATATTTGCTTCGGTCCATGCGCTAGAAAATGAATGAGTGCTAGAATCCCACCCTGGATTGAGTAGTATCTGATCAGAGCTGCGATATTTATATCGCCATCGACCTAAAAGGCGCTTATAGTATCAAATACTGTATAGTTTCGATAAGCATTTGATTCCAAACCTGGAGAATAAATTGGAAAAATAAGATCTCGGCGACCATCATTATTAACATCTGCCAATGCAAGCGCATTTGGGACATTTCCATGAAATAATGCTTCTCGTCCCAACCTGATCGGCGAACTAAAAGATATATCATTATCCACTGAACCATTGTTGACATAAATCAAAATCTCATGCACAGTAGGAACACCTAAGTGAATGACACCTTCAAATACAACTTTATTAAGTAATGCATCAACAAAAAATTGACCTGATATGCCGGTTATATCTTCACATTTGCTGCGACAATATTCGTAATCTTCTATATATTCATAATAGCAGGCATGTGACTCGCAGGATTCAAAAGTTTTATCAGTACAGCAAATTGAGTGAAAATGTTCTTTATCAAGAATACATTCCCCTGTTTCTATATCACAATATGATCCCTG
The DNA here is from genome assembly GCA_964384025.1 of uncultured Nannocystaceae bacterium. GTDB lineage: Bacteria > Myxococcota_A > Bradymonadia > UBA7976 > UBA1532 > CAYLJJ01. The sequence continues at coordinate 18,763 of CAYLJJ010000017.1, read as the reverse complement.
TGGGCAAACATCACTAGGGCATATGCAGGGATGATCATCTTCGCCACATAGATCAGGTTTTTTAAAGGCACATGTCCAATCAACGGCAGTATCATTGTCCCTAGCACATAAATTTTTGTATATAAAAGCTCCATCTAGATTCGGATAAGTGTCATCACCCGCTGAAGTTGCTAAAATGACATCTGGTCGACTATCACCAGTGACATCGCCTACAACCAATCCAGCTAAAAGCCTTTCTTCAATAGTTCGTTCAAGACTTATTTTATTCCAGAAAAGATCTTCATTGTCATCTAGATGACTCAGAAATACTGCAGCCCCTTCAATAGACCCACTGTCATTAGCCGCAATGATGATATCATCAAGACCATTACCGTCTACATCAAGCACATTCATATCTGTAACAACCACAAATTCTGATCTATTAGATCCAGCTTCTGGCAATGAAGGTATAGTTGTATTTAGATTTTCATACTTTTGAAGTGGGATACCACCTTGCTCAAAATAGTTCAGAAATACTACGTTTGTTCCCTTCCGGGTCACAGCTACAAGATCAAGCCAGCTATCACCGTTCAGATCTCCAGCTGCGATCAAGGCAACAATAGCATTCTTACACTCAAGCATTGTGTCGACAAACTCTATATTTTTGAACCACTGACCATTATCTCCATTTGTACTGTCAACAAACCGATCTATTTCCCATATCTTATTTTCATACACTCGAAACGAACCACTTTTGGCGAATGATTCACCATCTATATCGCAAATTTTATTATAGTATTGGGTTACAATGATATCGATATCACCATCCTGGTCAAAGTCCTCTGCGACCACGCCTCGGGAGGTTCGGCTCGCAAAGGTAGAACCGACAGTGTCCTCCTCATGATCTGGAAGCAACACCGAATAGTCAGTAAAATTGCCTTCGCCATCGTTGAGCATCAGCACATCGAGGCTTCTAAAAGGGTGGTGGTCCTCGCCGGGGTTTTCGCCAGTGACGGAGAAGAGATCCAGATCTCCGTCACCATCAAAATCGCGTAGAACTGACTGGGCATTACGACGAGTCTCACCGATGGGCATGGGTGATTCCGGCAGAAAACACCCCGTATCATCGCCACGATATACTGTCTGTTGGGCGTCAAACGCCAGAAGCAGGTCCTCTGCCCCGTCCCCATTAAGATCTCGAGGTTGAGCCTTTTTGAGTGGTTCGGATCGATCAAGCCCCGGATCCATGAACGGGCAATTACGTAGGCCAACACCGTTGGCCTTTGGCTCCAGCACACCCAGATGAACCGACTGTACATACTCATCAGACATCGTCGCTTCATCGCTGTGTAAGAACAGCATCATTGTGGGTTCACACTCACCAACGATGCATTGAGTTCCACTACAGTCAGAGTCTTCGTCACACGCGATTCCATGATTGACGAGGATGGGAGTCGCTTCGTCGATGCGGCGATATGGATCACGCAAGACTTCTGGCCAGAGATCCACATAGTCTCCATTCTCATCGAAAGGCTCGAGGGGCTGAAGGTCTATCCCTCCATCGTTGAGGAATATCTTATGTTGCAGTTTGGGAACAACATCAGTCAAACCAGTCATGCATTCCGTTTCGTTCCACCACACATCGTTAAAGTAGCTACATACATGCGAATCAGCAGCCTCAGAACAATATTGGCAAGCAGCCAACTGAGTAGAAAGTGGATAGCCCTCAGAATCACCTCGGATATTGATACGATATGCCTCGCCTCCAGTCGAGTAACCATCAAAAACGATGATATCAAGTCGATTGTCTCCGTTTAAGTCTATTGCCCCGATAGTTTGCGCTTTTGTGTCACCTAAATCGAACATGCGTCGCTCAAGTCCATCATATCCATAGGCATAGATGGAAAGATAGCCATTATAATCATCTGTTGCTGCATCTGCAGAGACAAATACACCAAACCCAGGCATTACAAAATTGGGTATAAAAAGTGCGGATGTCGAGTAACCATGCTGATTTAGCTCTAAATCAACAGAAATTGGTTCATTATCGATGAATAATCCCACATAGATTTGATTATCTATTGGGCGGCTTCTTGATGAGCCACGGGCAAGAAAAATATCAGGGAAACCATCTCTATTCCAGTCACCAACAGCGGTATCATTGACCCGAAGCAACGGAGAATGGTTGTCAGTCTCAAGATCTACATTTGGAAATATAAAACCATCTATGGATGATTCGCTATCAAAGGCATCAAGATCAGGTCGCCAAAAATACCCGTGTGGGCTGCTGCTCTCCTGGATAGTAGGAAACAACAGATCATCATACCCATCACCATCCATATCTATAAAGATCGCGTTATGAACTTTACGCTCACGTCCATACTCATCGGGAAGCATTGTTGGGGTTGTTTCAATATAGCGACTATTTTCCCTATACCAAAGCCGATGGCCCTGTGCACCAGCGCCAGCGCTGATCACAAACTCACCATTGGCACTTGCATCGATACCACCCATTGAAGCACGCCAAGTTGGTTGGGCGAGACCCAAGCTGCCCGCAACACGCTGATAGGTGTTTAGACGGTCCTCCTCTAGTTCAAGACACTGCTCACCGAAATTTGAGCAGCAGTCATCGTAATCGCGGCATAGAGAATCACAGTAGCAGTTCTCCCCTCCTTTGCTTCCGCAGCGACTCGCACAGGTAACATGTGAAAGTTTCACATTTACTGTATTTCCACCTTCAACGATGATAAAATATGGTATACCCGCCTGAGCGAAAAACGAATTATTGTAATAATCACCTCCCTTGCATTCACCTTGGCATATTCCTTCGCGTACTTCAACAAATCCATCAGAATAGACCTGATAACCTGAAGTGTACTCCGGTACAAATCGGTAGGCGACCTCAGGCCCTCTGAGTGACTTACCTGAACACGAAGGAAACCCGTCAGGATAGAGGTCGTCTACCGGATCGGGATAGATCACCTGTTCGTTAAGTACAATGCTAGGTGCCGTACCACAACGGTCCTGGGCACTGACAACTCCAGTCATTATGATTAATAAAATAACAGTCAAATAGGTTTTGAAAATCATCACAATACTCCTATCCACCCAAATTCTACTAGGTTTGGAGCGTTTTTGAAGCCCGCTGCGCCGAACTGAAGCCCAGAAAGAACGCCTGCTTTTAGAAGTAGACCCGTGAACAGTCATCTGTGTCCACTGTAATTTGTCGTTCTCTAAAATTATTTTGATGCTGCAGAGTATCCGGGTGAGGTGTGGGTGAGGTGCCAACCACTTTGGGTGCTCATCCGCCATGGGAGATGTAGCCCGAAAAAGGTCCTCCTCCGCTCCACTGCGCCGGATCTTCTCAGGCAGCAAGCCTCCGAGGCTTGAGCCGAGTGCTGTCCTTGTCCACTTCGAACTCAACGCGGAAAGCGGGCCTGAGAACGTTCCAGGCATCATCTTGGCGACCGCTGTGGCTGAGGCTACGGAGGAGGAGAATGGCCTGTCTTCTCTCCTGGCGCCAACTCATGCCTGAGCACTTCATACGCTGAGCAACGAGGGTCTTGCAAACGGTCTCCTGAATGCCGCTTCCGATGGGAGTGCGGCTCTTTTTGGGCGACAGAGAAGCGGAGAAAAATCAGGAATTTAGCTTGAAGTAAGGTAACTTCTCAATAAGTCCGGGTTTTTGAAAATCCCTTACCATGGCGCTGACAAGCTCCTCATTGCTAACCTGCGCTCCCGACTTAGGAGGAGGCTCTTAAATGCGCGTTTGGATCATCGCGGTGTCATTAATTGGGCTTTGGGCCTGTGATGAAGGCAGCCAGAAAGAGGTTACCATCGACCCAGATCAGGGAAGCGCTGGGGCTGCTGGAGGTGGCGAGGCGGGCAGCGGCGCTGCGCCTGAGGTTGATGGTATAGCGCCCGAAGTGGACAGCGGCGCGGCGGGTGAAGTCGATGGGGGTGGAGTGGATAGCGGCACTGCAGGCGTGGTTGATAGCGGTATGGTTGATGATGCTGCGGTGGATGGTGGTGCCGGCGGTACGGCAGGAGCGGAGTTTGGAGATGCACAGATCGCCCTCAGCAGTATAGAGGATACCAGCTATCTCATCTGGAGCGATGCTCGAGGAGTCTTTGCGCAGATCTTCTCCTCTGATATCAGCCTCAATGAAGCGGTTCAACTCAGTGAGACGCCCGCAGATTTTCTAGAAGCCTTAGCGGTGAATGGTGTGCCCTGGCTGGCGTGGTCGCTTGAAGGAGAGCCCATCAGCTTGGTCCAAGCGGATCTCCTCCAAAATCAAAATGTAGAGCGCTATACCCTCAACCTGAGAGGAAAACCGCTGCTCTCCACCCTAGATGATGATCTCTTGGTGATGGGGCAGGATGAGGGCGGGAAGGTGCGTTGGCAGCTCTTGGATGCTGATGATCCTCCAGAGGACCTCAACCCTCTCATCGAGAGTCCCCTTGAGCTGCCTCTACCTGACAGTGCGGTAGGGATGACAGGAGGGGCTCTCTTACGCTTTGATCAAGCAGGGCAGTGCGTCCAGCTGGATGGCAGCGGTCAGGCGGTAGGCAATTTTCCCTGTCTCTTTCTTCCAGGACGGCTTCTCAGCGATGGTGTGCGCCCTGTCCTGAGCCATCGCAAGCTGCGCAATGAGGTCTATTGGGAGGCGGTCTCCCCCCTCTTCTGGAACAGTGTGCCCTATGAAATCATGGTTGAGGGTCTCTCTTTCCCCGATGATGGCCGTGAACGAGCCATCCTGGGCCAGCGGAATGGGCTCCTCCAGCTCGCCTTCCTCAGCACCGATGAACTCTGGTTCTCAGAGGGGATGGAGTTTTGGAACCATGAGCAGAGCCTCGCTGCGCTGCGGCGAGGAGAGTCCGCCCACCTCTTCTCCTTTGATGAGGGTGGTGTCCTGATCTTTGAAAGCCTCCCCTTAACACCCCACGAGTTTCCCGAGCGACCCTGGGGCTTTAGTGAGGCCCCCTGCATCTCTCCTTCTGCGGAGCGCTGTGATGAGGTCGATCACGACTGCAATGGAGAGAACAAGAATGGTCTCTGTTGCCAAGAAGAACCGATTGAGATAGGACAAGTGAGGCTCAGCGCTCCTCTGGAGGAGATTCGTACCTTCGCTCAAAGCAGCGATAATACTCGTATCCTGATGGTGCGTACAGGAGAGACACACTGGACAGGATGGGAAGCAAAAGATCCAGGAAGATCCGATTACATGTTACTCCAGAATGGAACATGTATTCATGAAACAGGAACAGGATGTATCGGAAGTTTTGAGTGTGTAAAAAATAGAGGTGAATATCAATGTTGCGAAACTACAGGAGAAGAAGAAGAATACCGTTGTGTTTCCGACGAACCTGAAGAAGGTGGACCAATTCCCTATCAAATGCACCCATTTAGCTACCAAATTCGAAATTTAAGCCATGCGTTTAGCGTAAACGGCACTTATTTTGCCTTAATCGGCGAAGATCCTGATAGTGGCGAGCTTTCTCTGTGGTGGCAATTCTACAATAATAACTATCTTGCTCCTACAAACCTCGGCAATCTAGATATCAGAGAGCGTATTCCTATCGGCTGTGATCGCATCTTGACCGCTGAACGCTTGAGTGTCGTAAATGAAGAGGAGTATAAAGCCTCGATTCTTGTTGTTTGTCCAGATCGCATCCGCCGTATTTTTCTTGCACATCGAGAAGGAACCGAAGATCAGACCTTTATGTTTTCAGAGATCGGCAACCTGCCCCAAGAGATCAACTGGGCCACGGCGACGCGAGTCTCTGATGCCAAGACCAGCATTTTGGTTTTTTACTACGGCTCCGACGGAGTTTCGGTGGCGACCAAACGCTTGGACTTTGCCCCTGGTTTTGACGAGTTTGTTGTTGTGAGGGCTCTGGAGATTCTTCCAGAAGAGGATCTCCTCGCACCCATCTGGCTCCACCGCAACCCTGCGGGGACTCCGCTCCAAATCAGTGAAGAGAACCAGGCGCGGGTTCTGTTGCCTGGCTCTGAGTGGGCCAGCGTCTTTGTTGGCTTAGAATCCAGCCAAAGCCTCTACGATTCCTTCTCCGGTAAGCTGTTGATCTCTGCTGAGATTGGAGAGAATCTGGGCTTCTGGGTCTTTGATCTTCCAAACAGCCCCCGAGATCTAAACCTCTGGTCGATGGAGCCAGCCTATACCCACCGGGGTGCGCTGCCCTTCTGGTCTTGGACTCTGGGTGGAGAGGCAGGCCGTAATTGGGATGGTGAGTATTCTAAGGAGTTCCTCTACCTTGAACCTGGAGAGAGAGAGCATCAATGGAGAGTGTTCTTGCAGGGCTTCAACTGTATGGATCCCTGAAGCTTGTCGTCCTTCTGTTTCTCTTCTCAGGGGTGCTGAGGGCTCAACCAGCAGTGCAGATTGGGGGTGACAGCCTGATGGAGTCCAGCTTCATCATGGTCCCTGAACTTGAGAGCGCCTTTACCTTAGCGTTGAGCTTCGAGAACAGCTTCCCACGCGCCCTGGGAGAGAGCGCTCTTCAGCTGCCCCATCAGCATCTCCGCGCTCACCTGGGATATATGAACTATCTGGACCCCCGAGGACGCAACGGCCTGGGGCTCTATCTGGGGGGTGGGCTCTCACTCCCACAGGCGGAGCTTGGAAAAACCCTGCGTCTTGATCTGGGCCTGCACTATCGCAAACGCTTTATCACCCCCCAGTTTCATCACGCCAGCTTAGGAGCCTTCTTGGAGGGTGGTGTGCTCTTCCTCAGAGATGCCCCCGCAAGACAGGATGGTCTCTGGATCGTTGAACCTGCAGAGCGCGCATGGAGGGTGGCTCTTGGAGTAGAGACTGGAGTGGGGACCCTTTGGTCTTTGAGACCCTATCTTTGGGGGGAGTTGGCTCCCAGAATGGGGCTAGAGTTTATTTCCCATGACGGGATCGAAGAATGGCGTATCTTTGGGATGATCAATATACAGTTCGATTGGGGCCAGCGACTCGATCAAGGGTTTGAATAGATAAATGGAGGAAAACATTAATGTATCGTAGAAATATAGTGCTGAGAGCGCTATGGAAATTTATCCATCTGTTACGTGGTAAGGCTGCTCTATCAAAGTCTCGTAGTGAAGATATGCAGAAAAATTGTATTGCCTGTGATTCAAATAATGTGAAGGATTCAGAAAAAACTCGGACCTGCCTCGATTGTGGCTATGAAGGTCGGTCAGATGGCGGAGGGAAGCTGAGTTCACGACAAGTAATGAGCATATATACAGATGTTTAGGCCGAATCTGCAATGGATTTGAAAAATTCACTAGGGATTGAACTCAGTTTTTGGGTACATGCTCGTTTGTGAAACGCTCTCAGCCTGAGCATTGCGACGATCATCAACATAATGAAGAATAGCCCCATGATATACCTAATTTCATATGAAACACGGCTAAAGATCTCAGTTAATGTTCTTGGATTACAGAAATCCCTGTTCTAGTCTGGAAAATCGACTATCGCGACCGTGCTCAGATGAAGAGTCAATCTCATCTATGTAGGTCTCTTATTCAAGTAGGTTGAAGTAATATCGCGCGCTCATGAACATTCAGGACCTGCCCCAAACCATTCAACCAAAGTGCTTGGTTCGCAGGACTGTGACCGCAGATAACCAGTGGGACTTCTGCTGTAAAAGTGCTGATCTCTGAGGAAACAACTCGATGGCTGCCTTCGCCCTTGGGGCCTTCATGAAGCAGGAGAACATCAGGAGCTTCGGCGACCACCGCGCTGATCAGCTCAAGTTGCTCCTCAAGGCTCCTTCGGCCGCCTTTGTGGAGCCGCCGTGTCGCGCTGATATAGCTCACCCCGCCGATCTTCACCCCGCCTCTGTTGATCAGATCTCCATCAAGCAGATTGAGTCTGGGATCATCAAAAAGCTTTAGGCGCTGATCTTCACTTCCGAAGGTGTCGTGGTTGCCCGCCACGCCCACCACCCACGCAAAGGAGCGCGCAAAAGCTCGCCAGACCGCACGGACATCTCCGGTCGCGCCGCGCCGATTGGAGAGCGGCGCGCTGTAGAGATCACCCATGATAAGCACCCCGATGCGATCAGCAGTAGGCCAAACTCCAATATCCCCCAACTCCACCATAAAACTGGCGAGAGCCTCACCGAGGAGCAGCGCCTCGCCTCCTCCAAAGGGAGCCACCGCGCGCCCTTGAAGATCACCTATGCAGAGCAGCGCATCTACACCCTTGGGCAAGCCCTCAGCGCGACCCAGCATGATGGGCAGCTTGTCAAACTGGCTGCCTCCACCTGGGGCTGCTTTGAGATAGTGGAGCCATTGGGTGGGCTCTTGGGCGAGATTGATGATCTGCATCAGGAGAAGAGCTCCTCACGACGAGAATCCTATTTTTTGGAGAACCTCATAAGATCCCAGCACAGCTCTCCAGGATAAGCTCACGTAGATCGGTCATAGAGATTCGATCTGCAGCCCCGATCTTTTGGGAGGAGAGCAGCAAGGGTCCCTGTGAGGGGCTAGAGGCGAAGCGACCATGTGAGCCCCGGATGAGATCTGCGTTAGGAGAGATGAGATCCATGGAGTAGCGCATCCCCAAGCGCTTCTGAAGCAGCCGCCAAGCGATCCGTAAAGGAGGGAAGCGCAGCTCAGGAGCGACAAACAGCTCCATTGGGTCATAGCCCGGCTTACGGTGGATATCCACCGTGGGAGCAAAGTCGGGCATAAGCGCGTCATCGAGCCAGTAGTGGTAAGCAAACCAGCGATCAGGCTGAGCCAAGAGGATCAGCTCTCCGCTGCGGGGATGATCTAAGCCAAACTTCCGCTTCCCCTCTTCGTCCAAAACCTGATCAACTCCCTCCAAGCTGCTGAGGAGGCGCTTCAGCTCCTTCATACGCTGGGGAGACTTCAGATAGATATGAGCGATCTGGTGATCAACCACCGCAAATGCTTCACTGGCCCCCGCGTCTAGAAGCTCCCAGCCTGTATCCAGATGTTGGACCCTGAGGAAGCCCGCTTCTCTCAGCACCCGGTTGATATAGATCGCCCCCTCAACCGCCTCGATGCCATACTCGCTGAGCAGCAAGATCTCATAGCCTCGCCCTCGGGCAAAATCGATGAGATCTCCCGCAACCTCATCGATCTCTCGGGCGGCGACCTCAGCTTGGGGGCTATTGGGGCCAAAGCGTTGGAGGTCATAATCTAGGTGGGGTAAGTAACTCAGCACCAAACCAGGCTGATGATCTCGAATGACCGCTCGGCTTGCCTTGGCGATCCAGCGACTGGAGCGGATATCTGCTCCCGGTCCCCAGAAGTTAAAGAGGGGGAAAGGCCCCAGCTCCTCCTCTAGGGCGCTCTTGAGTTGGGGTGGATCACAGTAGATGCTGGGCAGCTTACGGCCGTCAGCGGCGTAGATGGGTCGGGGGGTTACAGACCACTCTACATCGGCGTACATGTTGTACCACCAAAACAGCTTGGCGACGCTGAACTCAGAGCCAAATCGCGCTCTGCCTTCATCCCAGATTCGATCCCCCTGGATGAGAGCGTTGGACTGTTTCCAGAAGCCGATCTCTGCCAACTCTCGGAAATACCAGCCGTTGCCAACGATGCCATGCTCTCTGGGAAGCCGCCCAGTCAGGATGCTGGTCTGAGCGGTCGTCGTCACCGCAGGCAGCACCTCTTGGAGCGTGGCCATAAAGCCCTCTTCTCCCAACGCGGCGACGCGAGGCATATAGGGGAGCAACTCCTGAGTCAGCCCCACAACATTGATCATCAAGATGGGCTGCATCAGCGTGCCTGAAAGATCTTAGGATCGATATCTAGACCCATCTGATGGAAGCGAGGGAAGAAGCCCGGCTCTACGCCCATCGCTCTAAAATGCCCCAGAGCCTGTCCCTGAGCGTCGATGCCCTGCTCCTCAAAACGGAAAAGATCGCGAACCATCACTTGACCCTCAACCACCCCCGTCACCTCAGAGATGCGCATCACTTTACGAGCACCATCCTTGAGGCGGGCGAGCTGAATGATGAGCTGGAGGCCATGGGCGATCTGCCCACGGAGGACGTTAGGGGGGATGGAGACCCCTGCCATCTGAGCGAGGTTCTCTAGACGCAGAATAACCTCCTCAGGGCTGGCGGCGTGGATCACCGCCAAGCTGCCCTGATGACCGCTGGTGATCGCCTGTAGATAGTCAAAGGCTTCAGGTCCCCGTAGCTCCCCTAAAATGATACGGTTGGGGCGCATCCTTAAAGTGTTATGAAACAGCTCTCTCAGGGTGATCTCCCCCTTGCCTTCGATGTTCTTAGGGCGGCTCTGGAGAGGGACCACGTGACGCTGCTTAAGTTGAAGCTCGGGGGTATCTTCGATGGTGATGATGCGCTCGCCCTCATCGATATAGTTTGAGAGGATCTGCATCAGGGTGGTCTTGCCCGCGCCGGTGGCTCCAGAGAACATCATGTTGATGCCCGCCTTGATACAACCCCAGAGAAACTGAGACATAGGCGGGTTCAAAGTACCATTCATCACCAACTGCTCGATGCCCTCCACGCGAGTGGTCATCTTACGCACCGTGATATAGGGACCCTTGGTAGCGATAGGAGGCAGGACACAGTTGACCCGTTCGCCCCCTTTAAGGCTGAGATCCAGGGTGGGGCTGGCCTCGTCGATACGGCTCCCACTCTCCTGAGCCATCTTGAGGATCAACTGGGTAAGGTGAGCGGCATCATCAAAGCGCAGATCGCTGACCAGCTGCTGGCCATGCTGTTCGTAATAGATGCGATCAGGGCCATTCACCATGATTTCAGAGATGCTGGGATCCTCAATGAGCGCTTGGATGGGTCCATAACCCAGGAGATCGTCGATGATCTCTTGGATCAATGCGTCCCGCTGAGACGCATCGATCCTGATCCGCATACGACGCAGAGTCCTTTGAATCTCCTTCATGATGGCGACCCGGTTGCCTCCACGGATGGCAGCTGGGCTCAACTCTTGAAACATCTGATTGCGGAGCGCCTGCTTGATCTCTCCGATATTCACACCAAACTCTCTCTGTAACTGATAGCCAACGCAGCTTCGCGCTCATCATCACAGAGGTCAAGCTCTCGACAAACTCAGGAAACTCAAGGATGGTGCCCAGATGATAGAAGCCCGACGTGGAATCGAAGCTTGGGGGTTGGTCAAACATTTTCCTGAGGTTGAGGCGGTGCGCGGCCTCGATCTCAGGGTTCGCCCTGGGGAGGTCGTGGGCCTGTTGGGGCCCAATGGGGCAGGAAAGACCACCACCCTGCGCATGTTGGCGGGTATCCTTCAGCCCAGCGCCGGTCGCGTTAAGATCGAAGGTTTCGATCTCAGCGAAGAGGCTCAAAAGGCGCGAGGCTGCCTGGGCTTCCTCTCAGGGAGCACCTCTCTTTATGGGCGGCTCAGTGTGCGTGAGATGCTGCGCTATTTCGGACAGCTGCACGGTTTGAGTTTGGAACAGATCCAGAGTCGCACCGAGCAGCTCAGCGAGGAGCTGGAGTTGGCGCCCTTTTTGGATCGGCGCTGTGGAGTGCTCTCTTCAGGTCAACATCAACGAGCCAATATCGCTCGCGCCTTCCTACATGATCCCCCAGTAGTGATCCTGGATGAGCCCACCGCCTCTCTAGATGTGATCAGTGGCCACTTTATCTTGGAGTCGATCAAGGCCGCGCGAGCTCAAGGGCGGGCGGTGCTCTTCTCCACCCACATCATGAGCGAGGCGGAGGTGCTCTGTGATCAGATCATCTTGCTCCACGAGGGGCTGATCCTGGATGAAGGCGCCTTGGCGGAGATCTTAGAGCGGGCAGGACAACCCAACCTGACCTATGCCTTCCTTCACTATGCCGGAGAGCTTAAGGGAGAGGAGGAGAGATGAGGGTTGATCGCGTCAAGGTGATTTTTCGCAAGGAGCTGCTGGAGACCCTCAGGGATCGACGCACCCTCTTTGTTATGCTTCTCCTGCCCATCCTGCTCTACCCCCTGCTCTTTATCGGGATGGGCTTCTTTATGCAGGCTCATATCCAGGAGATGCGAAACAAGCCTGTACGCCTGAGCGTCTGGAACGCCGGGGAGCAGCAAGAGGCGCTTGAAGGGCTCTTTGCTCTTGATGCTGAGCTGGCCTTGGAGATCAAGGCGCTGTCCACTCCAGAGCTCGGCGATCTCTGTAGGCAGGCAGGCCAAGTGGTTTCTGGAAAGGAGCTGGAGCTGATCATCCTGGTGGATGGTCCCGATTGTCGCGTAGGCAGCGATACAGATGAGGCGCGCTCTTCGCCTGGACCTCAAGGCCGTATCGAGATCCTCTTTGATGGCGCTGAGGAGCTCTCTCTGGCTGGAGCCAAGCGGGCTTACAAGGTCCTGAAGCTCTACAATGAGCAGCTCCTGAGCCAACATCTAAAGGCCGCTCAGCTTGATCCCAAGATGGCGCAGCCCATCCAACTGGAGCGCTGGAACATCGCCAGCGAGCGCCGCATGGGTGGGTTCTTTGCCAGCCGCGTGATCCCTCTCATCCTTGTCCTGATGGTGATCATGGGGGCCTTCTATCCAGCCATCGATCTCAGCGCTGGAGAGAAAGAGCGGGGGACCTTGGAGAGCCTGATCAGCACCCCGATCAGCTCCAGCGAGATCGTCGCAGGTAAGTATTTGACGGTCTTCAGCGTCTCAATGATCGCCGCCACTGTCAACTTGATCAGCATGGGCCTGACCCTCAACCAGATGACCGCCGGAATCTCAGGGATGGGCAGCTTCAGCTTGAGCTTTGGCGGTGCCCTCCTGGTCCTGGCTCTCTTAGTTCCCACCGCGTTGCTCTTTAGCGCCCTGATGCTGGCCTTGGCCACCTTCGCCCGCGACTTTAAAGAGGCGCAGAACTTCCTCACCCCCGCCTTTATGGTAGCGATCATCCCAGCGGCTCTGGCCAGCCTCCCTGGCATTGAACTGGGTCCCACCACGGCGATGATGCCGGGGCTCAACATCGCCCTGGTGATCAAAGAGATCTTGGCGGGAGAGATCAAGGTTTGGGTCCCCCTGGTGATGCTGATCAATGCCCTCTATGCCCTCCTGATCCTCTGGGGAGCCAGCCGCCTCTTCGCCAACGAACAGGTCCTCTTTGGCTCAGGGCTGCCCTGGCAGGGCTTGAGAGGTCCCCAGGGTCTCCTGAGCCGCTTAAAGCAAGCTCCCATCGCTGGGACGCGACCCAGCTTAGCCGCCGCCCTCCTGCTCTTCCTCCTTCTCCTGGCTCTGCTCTTTCACTTGGGGACAGCGGCACAGCGCTGGGACCTCCTTTGGGGCCTGCTCATCACCCAGTGGGGCCTGCTTTTGCTCCCGGTGCTCCTGATGGCTTGGCTGGGTCGTCTAGATTGGCGCGCCAGCTTTCGCCTCAGGCTGCCTAGGGGTCGCGCCCTCCTGGCTGCGATCGCGTTGGCTCCCTCCGCTTGGATCCTGGGCCTCGCTATCAGCAGCCTCAGCGCTTGGATCTTCCCCTCCACGGAGATCTTCGCTCAGGAGATGCAGAAGCTTTTCTCAGAGGAGTTGAAGGGACAGCCGCTCTGGCTCCTGCTGTTGGCCTTCGCTCTCACCCCTGCCCTCTGTGAGGAGGCGGTCTTTCGAGGGCTCCTTCTTTCGGGTGCAGAGAAGCTGGGGCGCTGGAGAGCGCTCCTCCTCAACGCGGCGCTCTTTGGGCTCTTTCACCTCTCTATCTACCGTTTCCTGCCTACCGCAACCCTGGGGCTGCTCATCGCCTTCGCGGTTTGGCAGAGCGGCTCTATCTGGGTTGGGGTCCTGATCCATTTCAGCACCAACGCCCTGATCTTCTCTGCAGATCGCCTCCCCGAGTTCTCCAAGCTTCTTGGCCTGGAGCAGGGCAGCGTCTCCTCCTGGATCCCCGCTATGATCCTGGCTCCCCTCCTCCCCTTGGGCCTCTATCTGCTCTACAACAGCGCTGAAAGATCCACCATGCCTGCCTCAGGCTCAACTCAGGGAGGAGCTGAAGATGCCTGAGATCATCTTTATGGGCAGCGGAACCAGCCATGGGGTCCCGATGATCGCCTGTGACTGTGGCACCTGTCGCTCTGATGATCCCCGGGACAAGCGTCTGAACGCCTCCATCCTGATCAAATGGGAGCAGCACAACATCCTCATCGACTGTGGGCGGGACTTCAGACATCAAGCGATCCGAGAGGGCCTGATGAGCGTGGAGGGAGTGCTCTTAACTCACCACCACCTCGATCATATGGGGGGGTTGGATGATCTTCGCATCTACAACTGGCGCTCAGGGCGCTCGATCCCCATCTATGGCAAGCAGGAGCATCTGGAATATATTCGGGACTATAGCTTTCACTATCTCTTCGATGAGGCGATCCAGAAGGGAGGCGGCCTCTCCGATCTCGAACTCATCCCCATCGAAGAGCGCTTTGAGCTGGGAGGGTTGCAATTTGAACCCCTGCCGGTGATGCATGGTGGTTTGAAGATCTATGGCTATCGCTTCCTAAACTGCGCCTATATCTCCGATGTCTCTGCCATCCCCGAGGAGACGATGGAGCGCCTCGTCGATCTTGAAGTGTTGATCGTTGATGCGCTGCGGTTCAAGGAGCACGCGACCCATTTCAGCTTGGCCCAGGCCCTTCAACTGATTGAGAAGCTCAGGCCCAGACGAAGCTATCTCACCCACATCAGCCATCAGTTTAAGCACTCTGTAGTAGAGCCGCTCTTCTCTGATCCCAAGAGCGAGTACTTCTCAGAACAGGAAGTTTATCTCTCCTTTGATGGACTCCGCTTGGAACTCTAGACCGCTTCTTCTGAGACGACTTAATCCCAGAAGAGGCGCAGGGTATAAGGTCCCGGCATAGGGACCCCATCATCAGCCCAAGTATCAGCGATGATCAGATAGCGACCAGGAGAGATCTCATAGCTGAACTCTCGATGCCCGCGCGCGAGGCAGGCGTTGGGATCATCAGCGTCCAAAAGGTGGATGTCAATATCTACTGGCTCCTCACACTCCACCTCCACCCGTAAGCTTCCCTCTCGATCTA
Organism: uncultured Nannocystaceae bacterium; assembly: GCA_964384025.1. Classification (GTDB taxonomy): domain Bacteria; phylum Myxococcota_A; class Bradymonadia; order UBA7976; family UBA1532; genus CAYLJJ01. The sequence goes on along the minus strand of CAYLJJ010000017.1, from coordinate 3,763 downwards.
CATAGAGCGCATAGACGATCTCTCCGCCGCTCTCGTCGGCTGGAGAACAGTTGTAGAGGTCAAACTCATCGGAAGGCGCCAAGCGGCTGTCTCCCTGAGCCTCAAAAGGCAGACGGTCGATGCGAAGAGGGCAGCGGTGGGAGCCATCCTCAGGACAGTCGGCCCAGGCAGAGTGGGGGATATCACGAACATCGACGAGGAAGTAATCCACCGGATCACCTCGACGAGTCCAGGCGTTGGTGATGAACTCTGTCCAGTTGGCGATCCCTGGGATCACCTGACAGCCCGCCGACCAACGATTGATGGGAGCTTGGCCCAAAGGGGGCTCCAAGGCACCCATATGGATATTGTGCCCCGATCCTCCTCGATCATAGTCCTCTTCGCCCAGGGGAGGCCGCCAGCCATTGCGGTCACTGTCCCAATGTCCATTAGCGTTGTTGTCATCCCGAACGCGATAGCCCACTCGATCATTGCGGAGGGCGTCATAGCCTCGATGCTGACCATTGACCATATGATAACGCACGTTGTGTCGCAGAGAGGAGGAGGAGGCCTCGCCAAAATTATGAGAGCCGGTGTCGGTGTTAACCGGGAACTCACGCACATGCGCTCCCTCTTCATCTCGCCAAAGGAGGACGATGCTGTCGTTAAAGCGGTTGGGCATATTGCCGTTCCACTCAAAACTACCTGGATAAGCACCCCTCAGCCCGATCACGCTGCGACGTCCCCGTGCCTCATTAAAGAAGATCCCGGTGCTCTCCTCAGCGATCCGTTTATAGTGGTCAAAAGCCTCCTCTTCATTCCAAACCTCGCTGCCCAAGGGGGTCTCATAACAGCGCGGCCCATTCCAAGCCTGCGCGCGCTCAAAGAGGGGCATTACGTCGGTGTAGCCCGGCATGGTGAGATCATCCACGCTGGTCTTGAGCTGAGAGCGGGGGAGAGTCCAAGTATACTCCGGCAGGGGCTCTCCATAGGCGACGGGACGCACCGCGTGGAGGGGGAGCGGGATCCGAGGTAAAGGCGCTGGTGGGGGGGCGTGCTCCTCATCAAAGCTCTGGTGATAGTCAAAGTTACAGCTCAGAGGGGAAGGAGAGCCTCTGTCAGGCTCTGGCCAAGCTCGATCCATTGAGCTGCCCTCATCTTGTACGCTCTCCAGCGCCTCATCTCGTTCCACTCCAACATCGCCTTCTGAGATATCAAAATCCTGTGTAGAGGAGAGATCTCGGAGGTTTTGATCGAGGATAATCTCTGTGCCTACACTTTCTCTGTCTATCCTAATTTGAGCATCTTGAACCATTATTATAGCATCTTTTTGCAAATGATCTACTCTAACCTCAGCATCATTTCTACTAAAAGAGTAACCATAGTCTTTATGGATAGATTGAGATATTCCTACTTCTCTACTGATGTTTATACCATCCTTTTCGGCACAACTGAGCAAAATTAAAATGGAAAACAGGGCGAATTTGGTCTGCATTTGCTACTCTTCGTCGATGTTCAGGCTCTTCTGTCTGCGTTATTTTTTGACAGAGGATTGCAATCTAGCGCAAACGGTAGAAATTTCTCGAATAAACATTTACAACCTTTAACCGGAGCCGATATTTTCTACTACCTGAGAATGCTCTCGCAACATATGAATTTCGAAACATTATCCCTAAGGTCAGAGTTGATTGACTTCAGGGAACGGAAGGATGGGGATGACCGCTAAGCTGGAGACCTTCCGCTACGATGATCAAACTCCTCGACTCTTTTTCCTTGCCGCTATTATCTGGGCGGTGGTGGGAATGTTGGTGGGAGTTCTGATCGCGGCGATGCTCTTTCTGCCGAGCCTGAACCTTGGGCCCTACCTCAGTTTTGGTCGCCTCAGACCCCTCCACACAAACGCGGTGATCTTCGCCTTTTGTGGAAACATCATCTTTGCAGGCACCTACCACTCGATTCAGCGCCTACTGAAAACTCGATTATTGAGCGCGACCATCTCTAAGATCCATTTTTGGGGTTGGCAGCTCCTCATCGTGGCTGCAGCGCTCTCCCTTGTCTTTGGGATAAGTCAGGGGAAGGAGTATGCCGAGCTGCCCTGGATCTTAGATATCGTGATCGCGATCCTCTGGGTGCTCTTTGCGGTCAATGTCTTTGGGACGATTGTAATTCGGCGCGAGCAACATATCTATGTCGCCATCTGGTTCTATATCGCCACCATTGTCGCGGTGGCGATCCTGCATATCGGAAACAGCGCGGCGATCCCCTACTCCTGGTTAGGGAGCTATTCAGCCTATGCAGGAGTAAAAGATGCCTTAATGCAGTGGTGGTATGGGCATAATGCAGTTGCATTCTTCTTAACAACTCCATTTTTGGGGTTAATGTATTATTATCTACCCAAAGCAGCAAAACGTCCGGTATTTAGTTATAAGCTTTCGATATTGCACTTTTGGTCATTGGTTTTTGTTTATATCTGGGCGGGGCCTCACCATCTTCACTATACAGCGCTTCCTGAGTGGGCCTCTACGTTGGGAATGCTGTTTTCGCTGATGCTTTGGATGCCCAGTTGGGGTGGAATGGTTAACGGCCTTTTCACTTTAAGGGGAGCTTGGGATAGGGTCCGTGAGGATCCAGTTCTCAAGTTCTTTGTTGTTGGTGTGACCTATTATGGGATGTCAACCTTCGAAGGTCCCATGATGTCCATCAAGTCGGTGAACGCGGTCTCACACTACACCGATTGGACCATCGGACATGTTCACGCGGGCACTTTGGGTTGGAACGCCTTTATGTCCTTTGGGATCATCTACTGGGTCATCCCTCGTCTCTGGAAGACAAAACTCTACAGTAAGAAGTTGGCGACGGTTCATTTCTGGATCAGCACCATTGGCCTGATCCTCTACCAAGTCTCCATGTGGGTTGCGGGGATCACTCAGTGGTTAATGTGGCGTGCCTTTGAGCCTGATGGTCGCCTCACCTATCCAGATTTCATCGAGACCGTAGTCAAGCTCGTCCCGATGTACTGGGTCCGCTTAGTTGGCGCTCTGCTCTTCTTCGCGGGGATGTTGCTCTTGGTCTACATCATCTTTAAGACCATCCAGGGAGCCCCTAAAGATTACAAAGTTGAGGAGGAGCAGCAGGCTGCAGCCCGAATAAAGAGGGCACCAACTCCCCCTGGCGCGGTGACAGCCGCCAACACCTATGATTATGCTCTCTTCAGCTTCCAGCATGCCATCCGAGAAGGGCTTCATCGACTGCTCGAGCGTCGAATCGTAGTCTTTACCGTTCTTGTTGCTTTGGCTCTCTCCGTAGGCTCTCTAGTTGAAGCGGTTCCCATTTTTATGGACAGCTCCAATGTAAAAACGATTGCCAACGTGAAGCCCTACACTCCCCTAGAGGTTTTGGGTCGAGATATCTATATTCGTGAGGGTTGCTATAACTGCCACTCTCAAATGGTAAGACCTTTCTATCATGAAACAGAGCGTTATGGTGAATACTCTAAAGGAGGAGAGTTCATCTATGATCATCCTTTCCAATGGGGTTCCAAGCGTACAGGTCCAGATCTACATCGCATAGGAGGAAAGTACCCGAATCTATGGCATGTTCGTCATATGGATACGCCTGATGAGATGACACCAGGCTCACTCATGCCAGCCTTCCCTTTCCTCCTAGATGATGACTATGACACTGATGGGATCGTCGCTAAGATGACCGCCCTGCGTCGTGTAGGGACTCCTTAGAGCGTGTTGTGAACTTTATGACATGGAGATCCAACGTCCAAACATGACCA
>CAYLJJ010000016.1:0-83375 GCA_964384025.1 uncultured Nannocystaceae bacterium | reverse complement strand
TGAAGCGGGTATGGGTGGCGGAGCGGGCGCTGCTGGTGAAGCGGGTATGGGTGGCGGAGCTGGAGGCGGTGAAATCCTCTGTGAAGAGGAGATCTTCATCCAAGCAGAGCTACGAGAGGAGCGCCTCTATCAAAGAGGAGAGACCGTAGAGATCAGCGTTGAAGCTTCAGAGGGCAGCCAGATTTCTGCGCTCTCCGAGCTGGGAGGGCGAATTCAGGACCGAGGAGATCGCTGGATTTGGAGCCCTGGGCTCCCCGATCAGGGAGGCATCCCAACGCCTTGGTTTACAGCTCCTGTCCCGTTGCATTTTGTCGCAGAGTTGGGTGCTTGTCGTGTTGAGACCGAGATCTTAGTTCAACTCGCGGGAGATGTGCTCGTAGGAGATTATCGTGGTGGTGAGCTTTATCTCTACGATCTCAGTGGACGCCTACTCTCTCAATTTGCCCAGGGAGCGGATCGAGGCGCTGGACATATCATCATGCTCCCAGAGGAGGAGGGGGGCGATCTCCTGATCAGCGGGAAAGGGGCTCATGATGCTCTTCCTCAGATCGTTCGGATGACTCGGAGCGGAGAGCGTCTCCCGGTGGTGTTCGAGATGGAGGATATCGAAGGTCAACCTCTCTATGAGCGAGAGCGAGGCCCAGAGCATCTCCTCTGGGATCCACAACAGGAGCGACTGCTTGGAGATGGAGGGCCAGACGGCAAGCTCTACGCTTGGGATCTTCAGGGGCGCCTCCAAGAAACAATCCAACTCCCTGATACAGCAGGGGGCAGCGGGACTTGGCATTACTCTGTGGGCCTTGCTTATGTAGAGGGAAAGGTCTGGGCGGGTTGGGAGGGGCGCACCGCGCTCTATCACCTCGACGATCTCTCCTCTCCTTTCTCATTGAATGAGGGGCTCTATGGTGTCACAGAGGGCGCCGAAGGGGGGCTCTTGGTGTTGGAGGATCGAGGCAATGATTTCTGTTATCGGCTCTACCAGAGTACAGGCGCAGTGACGCTTGATGGAGGCTGTCACTATCTTGAGCATGCGTACTATTTTGAGGTGATCCCAGGTGGCTACCTTTTCTCTAATGGAAACTCTGGAGGTCTGGTTGAGAGGTTGAGCCTCGATCTTCAACCTGATCTTGAGCGCTGGAGTATTTGGGATCGGGAGAGACCGGGACCAGACACCGCAAGTGGAATTCTCTGGTTAGATTAAAAATTCTTCTTTAGCATCTTGTTGATGCTCTCCGACCAGAATGCACGGCCACGGGAAGCAAATTTAAGCCTCAGCTTTCCAGGTTGGAGACGTAGGGATTCCAAAACAGGCTGTTTTATCTGTGGAATTTCCTCATCGATACTCTCCTGAATCCTCTTTTTCAGATATTTCCCATAGAATTTCCCTTTGAACAACTCCTTCTCACCGATATGGATGGAGCTGATCTGGATCTCCCCCTCTTGGGCTGGCCATATGAGTTTGGCTTCGATTTGGAGGTTCAGATGGGTCTTCTTCTTTAGATAGGGAACGGTCAGGGCTAACTTAAGCCCCCCCTCATAAAAGCGCAGTTCGACGGCCAGAGCCTCCCAACGCAAGCTCTCAGGCTGAAGATCAAGATCCTCTAAAAGCTCAAGCAGCTCCTCAGGTTCAGAGTACTCTGTATCACCGCTGGGCGTCTTAAGCAGCTCAGGATCGCGCAGTAAGGCCTGAAGCAGGTAGCTGCTTTGAGACTCACTCAGCTCCAAGAGCTGAGGATCTTTGCGCGCTTCCAAGATTTGAACGAGTGCCTTGCTCCGCTTAGAGTTGATGACTTGAGGCTTTATCTCTAAAGGCCGATCTGAGCTGAAATTGCTCCCCAGGCTGTAGAGTTGATAGGCCAAGCCAGCCACCAAGAGCAGCATGAGGAGGCCTGTAAATAGGCAACCCAGTCTAAAGATCTTCTTCAATCAATGCTCCTTTTACTCCCCAGGGTAAGCAGACCAACCTCGCTTGATATGGCTCTCGAGCATCGCCTCAAAGATCTCATCTGCTAAAGCCCGCCGAGGTGCCAAACGCAGCTCTCGCTTAAGAGGCTCCTTACGCCCAGGGTTGTAATCTGTGAACTGAACAAGGAAGGCTGGAAAGCGAGGATCAACTCTCTCTTTATTGCTCTTCCAAAGCAGAACCTTGCGCACCAGGCTCTTTTCTTTGCTTCGCTTGATGTAGACTTCGCGGCGGAGCAGTTGACTTTGGGGCAACTGAAGAATCTGAGCTTGAGCTTCCAGCTTGGGGAGCGGGCAATGCGGTCGGACCTGATCGAGGCTCAGCTCTTCGCTCTCCAGTTCCTCTCTTTCTAAGAGACGCACAAAGGTGGGGCGCAAACAGCTGATCCCTGGCATCAACTGAAGCGCGCTCCAAGAGGCACCATCACAGCTACAGACCATCCCCATCAACGCCTCTCCCGAGGCAGCCTCAGATCGAAGATCTCTCAACCTGATCTTCAGAGCCAGCTCAGGGCGCACAAAGCGGTAGAGGGCCCCTTTTCGATTGGGATGATGGAAGCTGGAGGGGATCTGCCTCTCCTTAAGACGATAGAACAGCGCCTCCCGGCGCTCCTCAGTCATCCTCTTACACTCCCCGATGATCTGATACTGCCCCTCTCCTCGACGCAGGGCCAAACAGAGAGAGTGGATGGAGTTGGGCTCTTTGGCTGACTCCGTATAGCCCACGATGACAGCGTTTAGGTTCAGAGAGGGTCTCAGTCGTAGGCCTCTCTTTCCGCTCTCAGGGCGAATCAGGAGCCCCTCCGCCTCAGCACCCTCCACCCACTCCATATAGAGCTGCCGAATCGCCGCACTACCCTCAATGGAGCGAAATGAGAGCGGATGAAGGCGCCAAGCTCCTTTAAAGAGCCTCTTCAGCTCTTCCTGATTTGCTTCATAGCTCTCAAAGGGTCCCAGACCCTCGAAGATCTCAGAAGCGATAAAGCTCAGGTGATCTCCCCAATCTGCCGCAGGCTCTGCGCGGAAGAGATCGCGGCCCTCAGGACCGCTCCCCTTAAGCAGCAGATCTCCTGCGATGATCTGAAGATCTCGGCTGGATCTCAGGAGCTGTCGCGCCTCTTTAAGCAGCGGAAGCTCACCATGGATCACATGCCCCTGAGAGTCGCTAAGCCAAGCCTTCCCCTCTTCAAAGAGGAGAAAACAGGGGGTTCCTCCAGACTCAGCCGCTGCCCAGAGCCTCCCTGAGGGGCTAAAGGGGCTCAGCTCTTCAGGGCTCAGGGTTTGAAAGCTCTTGTTGATCCTGTGTCTATAGGATCGAAGGCGACCCAGGAGCTTGAGATCCTCGACGCTGCCCTCAGGGCTTCGAAGCCCTGCTCCGAAAGGCTGAGCTTGATCTTCACGATAACTTCCCATCTTTCTACTCCGGGCGCTTAAGCTCCATATTGCTCAGATGCAACAGGAGCTGATAAGAACGACCCTCTACTCGGCCCTCTAAAAAACCTCTGTAGGGGCTGCCATTCTGTTGGAAAATGAGGGGCTTCCTTCCATCCCCTGCACCCAACATCACAGCCACCTGCTCCTCATCGAGCTCTTGAGCCATAGCGAAGAGGTAATCATAGCTGAGGGGATCTCGGTGAATGATCTGGAAGCTGCGACGAAAGACAAAGCGTTGCACCAGATCTCTAAGCTTAAACTTTCGCCCAGTCCAACGCAGAGGATGCTCTTCATCGATATTGCCCTCCACATCCTCTGGTTCTCTTCTCAGCTTTTCCGTCCCGTCAGGGGCGATGAGCACCTCCTTGAGAGAGGGCGGCGCATAGAGCGTCTGAGCCCGAGAGGAGAGGTAGACGACATGAGTACTCTCAACACGCTGCCCCACCACCTCCATGTCGATCTCGGGATCTCCATCCAGCAGCGCCTGAGCGTACTCCTCGCCATACCTCGCCTGAAGAGCTTCATGGAGCCCCTCCTCAGTGCTGGCCAGATAGCGGGTAAAGTTCAACTCATGTCCAGGCAGACCTGGGCGAGGGCTCGCGGGAGGCTGAAGCACAGAGAGCTTCAGGGTCGCCTTACGACCTTGGGCATTACTCAAGTAGATCTCAGACATCAAAACATCTCAAAGTCGAGGTCATCATCAAAGCTCTCCTCCTCAGGCTCATCGATAGGAGGACTCTCCAGTTCACACCAGCGAGGCGTTGTGCCGCGTCCGACGAGGGCATAAAGACCTGTCTGGTTTCGCAGAAGAAAAGCCCTGCTCCCCTTGTAATCTCCTCGGTAACTGAAAGGGAAAGAGAATAGAGTGCCCTCCTCAAGCTGCACCCTCAGCTTCTCATCTTGTTCGATCGCTTGGAGGGCATAGATCATCTCTATCCGATGATCCAAGAGTTCCTGAGGATCAACCTCCGACAGCTCTTGAGCCTTGCCTAGGGTTCCAGCCTGATAGGGAGCTTCTCTTCCATCCTCAGTGAGAGCCACCAAAGAACGGCTTGAAATCCAAGCGCCATCCTCTAAAAAATAGCCCTGGGCTAACATCCCAGGCCGCAGCAACTGGGCTCCATCTGGGGTCAGCTCGCTGCGGATACAGGGGGCACCTGAGGGATCCAAACGCAGACGCTGTTTGACTCCATAGAGCTGCTTGCGCTCTATCCGCTCAAAAGAGAAGCGTGAGACGCCCCCCTCATACTCCAGGACAATCTCTCGAGGCATCTCTCCCTCCTTGAGCTTTGGATTACTCCTTGGGCTCTTTTTCCCAAGACATAAAGCAAGAATATCGTATTTTCGCCTAAAAATCAAGGATATAGCTTTGTTTAAAGGAGAATATGATGCTTCATTTTGCTTCTACGTTGAGGGACTTAAGGGTCAAGGCGGACAGGGCCTCAAGCCCTATCAAAGGGAGGGCTTTTGCCTCTTTCTTAGTTGCTGAAGGGGAAGTTTTACTGTGGTGGCTCTGAGTGAGAGAGTCTGAGTAAGCTCTGCTCTGTATAAGCGCTTGGGCGGGCTGAAGCGTGGAGGGCTTAAAGAGGAGGTTTAAACCTCTACTGCGGGGGCTTCTTTTGGAGACGGGCTGCTCTCAATGGGACTCTCTTCAACAGGAGTAACCTCTGGGGTCTCTTCAACCAGAGAAGCAGCCTTGCTGGGGATCAGCTCGATGATGGCCATCTCTGCGTTGTCTCCCAAGCGACGACCATTGCGCACGATGCGGGTGTAGCCCCCTGGCCTCTCCTTATATCGCTCAGCATAATCGCCAAACAGAATCTGAAGGGCATCACGGTTGCGAACAACCTTAGCTGCCTGACGTACCGCGGCGACCCTCCGAGCGCTGAAGATCTGCTTCTCCTCAGCAGACTCAGCAGTGTTGACTACGCTGATCGCGTTTTTCTTAGCCGAGGTAATCAGCCGCTCAACGATCCTGCGAAGCTCCTTCGCTTTTGCCGCAGTGGTCTCGATCCTTTCCTCCTCGAGGAGGGAGGTGACCATATTGCGGAACATCGCCTTACGGTGGCTGGAATTTCGGCCGAGCTTGCGACCTGCCTTTCGATGACGCATCGCTTTTTCTCCCCCGGCTTATAAGACCGGCGTCCTCTCTCTACTTGTTTCGCCGAGCGTCTGGGTTCCAGCCTTCCAGCTGCATCCCAAGATTGAGCCCCATCGTGGCGAGGATTTCTTTGATTTCTCTCAGGGACTTGCGACCGAAGTTCTTTGTCTTGAGCATCTCTGCTTCGGTCTTCTGTACCAGCTCCCCTATCAGCTTGATGTTGGCGTTCTGGAGGCAGTTGGCCGATCTGACCGAAAGCTCCAGCTCATCTACGCTGCGATAGAGATTCTCATTTTGGAGGATCTCATTCTCAGGAGGCTCCTCCTCATACTCCGGCTCCGCCTCTTCATCGAAGTTGATGAAGATGCTCATCTGCTCCTTGAGGATCTTAGCCCCATAAGCCAGAGCATCCGCAGGCATCAGGCTGCCATCCGTCCAGATCTCCATGACCATGCGATCATAATCTGTTCGGTGTCCCACGCGGGCATTGCTCACCGTATAGTTGACCCGCCGGATGGGACTGAAGATGGAGTCGATGGGGATGGTCCCCACCGGCATATTGGGCATCTTGTTCATCTCGGCTGGGAAGTAGCCAAAACCGGAGCGTACCGTCAGCTCCATCACCAGGGTGCCGTTCTCGCCCAGGGTGGCGATATGCTGCTCCCCATTGAGGATCTCCACCTGGGGATCCGTGATGATGTCTGCCGCTGTGATCACACACTCTCCCTGCTTCTCGATCCGCAGGACCTTAGGCTCCATGCTGTGCATCTTAAGCCGAACCTGCTTGAGGTTCAGGATGATGTCAGTCACATCCTCTAAAACATCAGGGATGCTTCGGAACTCTAAGAGGACCCCATCGATGCGCACAGCGGTGATCGCGGTGCCCTGGATCGAGGAGAGGAGAACGCGCCTCAGCGAGTTGGCGAGGGTGATCCCAAATCCACGCTCCAGGGGCTCAGCTACGAACTTCCCATAAGTCTCTGTTTGAGACTGGATCGTAACACCCTTGGGGCGGATCAGATTTCGCCAGTTCTTGGAGATCATTTCCATGGATTCCATCGACTTCTCCTCTGGAGAAAAAACCCGGTAAGACCACCCCCCCAAGCACTCTCCTGAGCTTGGGAAGTCCTCCTTGACCGGGTTGATGGCGGCTGACGCCTTTACTTACTGTAAAGCTCCACGATGAGCTGCTCATCGATGGGGAGGGTCAACTCCTCACGGATGGGCTCACCCCGGATCACTCCTTTAAACTTAGCCTTGTCCAACTCCAACCAGGAGAGTTGACGGCTGGAAGCCTCCAGAGCGGTCATGATGCACTTCAGCTTCCGACTGCCCTCTTTGACCTCAATCACATCCCCCTCACCCAGCTGCATGGAGGGGATATTTGCTTTGTGGCCGTTGACCCGAAAATGGTTGTGACGAACCAGCTGTCGCGCCTCAGAGCGACTGCTGGCCATCCCCAAACGGTAGACCATATTGTCCAGGCGCTTCTCCAAGATACCCAGAAGGTTCTCGCCTGTGACTCCACGCATTCGATCAGCGCGCTCAAAGTAGAGAAAGAACTGCTTCTCCAAAACTCCGTAGATGCGCTTAACCTTCTGCTTCTCGCGAAGCTGCTCACGATAGTTACTCGGGCGCATCCGACCCTGACCATGCTGGCCAGGTGGATAGGGGCGCCGCTCAAAGGAGCATTTGTCGGTGAAGCAGCGCTCCCCCTTCAGAAAGAGCTTGGTGGCCTCCCGTCGGCAAAGGCGACAGACCGCACCTGAATAGCGAGCCATTCTCTATCTCCTCAGACCCGCCGCCGCTTTGGAGGACGGCAGCCGTTGTGGGGGATGGGTGTCACATCACGGATGTGGGTCACCTTAAAGCCTGAGTTGGCCAGAGAGCGAAGTGCCGCCTCTCGACCTGCGCCAGGACCGCTCACATAGACACCGATGGAGCGCATCCCATGCTCCTGGGCCTTACGCGCAGCCTCTTCAGCGGCGAGCTGGGCAGCAAAGGCAGTGCTCTTACGACTGCCCTTAAAGCCCTTTGAGCCTGCTGATGACCAAGCGATGGCGTTCCCTTGAACGTCAGTGATGGTGATGATGGTGTTGTTGAAGGTGGCACGAACGTGGGCGATGCCCGACTGGACGTTCTTGCGAACCTTCCTCTTGCCACTCTTATTGGAGGAGTATTTGGCCATGGTGCTTTTTTACTTCTTCTTCCGGCTTACGATGCGTCGGGGCCCTTTTCGAGTCCTTGCGTTCGTACGAGTTCGTTGTCCTCGAACCGGTAGGCCTCTCCGATGTCGCAGGCCGCGATAACAACCCAAATCCATCAATCGTTTGATGTTGAGTTGAACTTCACGTCGCAGGTCACCTTCAACCTTCACCGACTCGTCGATGACTGTCCGAATCTTGCGGACATCACCGTCTGAAAGGCGGTGGGTCCTCGTGTCCGGATCAATGCCACACTCATCCAGAATCTTCTGGGAGATGGTGCGGCCAATGCCGTGGATATAGGTCAAGGCGACAACGATCCGCTTATTGCGCGGAAGGTCTACACCGGAAATACGAGCCATGATCCTCGCTCCTCCCCCTGTCAGCCTTGGCGCTGTTTATGGCGGGGATTTTCACAGATGACCCTCACACGACCATGTCGTCGAATCACCTTACATTTCTCACAAATCCGCTTAACGGACGCACGCACCTTCATGACTTCTCCTTGGGTGCCCCACAGGCATCCGTGCGGGCCTGACCGCGCGCCAGGCCTAATCACTCTTTACTCAAGAGCGTTCAATATAGCCCCTGAGACTGTATCAACATTTCCTGTCCCATCTACAGAGCGCAGAAGAGCTGCGTCTTCAAAAAATGAGATCAGAGGCATAGTGTGCTTGTGGTAAACAGAGAGGCGATGAGCGATGATTTCAGCTTTATCATCAGCCCTTTGATACATCTCTCCACCACAATGATCACATACACCTTCAAGCTTGCTGGGCTTAAAAAACTGATGGTAACTGGCACCACAGTTTCGGCAAATTCTTCGACCTGAGAGCCTCTCAATGAGCTGCTGATCGGGCACATGAAGGTTGATCACTCGATCGATCCAGATATTGTGGATCTTCAAAGCCTCAGCCTGGGTTTTGTTACGGGGAAAGCCGTCTAAGACGTAACCATCCCGAGCGTCATCTTGTTGTAGACGCTTTTGAAGCAGAGCAAAAACCAACTCATCCGGCACGAGTTGGCCCGCATCCATATAGGAACGAGCTTCTTTGCCTAACGAGGTTCCTGCAGCCAGTGCCGCACGCAGGAGATCTCCTGTAGAAATCTGTGGGATCCCAAGAGTCTCAATCAATTTAAGAGATTGGGTACCCTTACCCGCGCCAGGGGGTCCCAGCAGGATGAGTTTTTTGGCTTTCATCTCAAGTCGTTGCTCCACGTCGGTCTCGAATTCGAGGGCTCTTGGACTTATCGTCGTCGAGTTCGTAATTCTGAGTGATAAAGTGACTCTCAATCTGTTGCATAGTATCCAGAGCCACCGAGACGATAATCAAGAGCGATGTGCCTCCAAAGTAGAAGGAGACCTTAAACTCATCCTGAATGATCATAGGGAGGACACAGACTGCGGTCACATAGAGAGCGCCCCCCACGGTGAGGCGGGTCAGGACGTGATCGATATATTCCGCTGTATGAGTTCCAGGGCGAATTCCTGGGATATATCCCCCATACTTTTTCAGATTCTCAGCTACATCTACAGGATTAAACATCACTGCGGTGTAGAAGAAACAGAAGAAGATGATCAATACCGAGTAGACGATCATATAGCGCCAGTCGCCCGGCATCAATGCGTTCTGAATCGCCTGCATCCATCCCGCCTCAGTCCAACTCGCGATGGTCGCGGGGAACATCAGGATAGAGGAGGCAAAGATGGGAGGAATGACTCCTGCCATATTCACTCTGAGAGGCAGATGTGTGCTCTGAGCCGCACCGACACGATTGCCTACCAGACGTTTAGCGTATTGAACTGGGATCCTCCGCTGTCCACGCTCCATAAAGACGATCGCCGCGATTACTCCAAAGACGATGGCACCTAAGGCCAACAACTCAAAGAGTGACATCTGCTGGCTGGCCACCATCTGCTTGGTCTGCAATAGGGCATCAGGAAGTCCAGCGATGATGCCTGCCATAATGATCAGGCTCATACCGTTACCGATACCACGCTCGGTGATCTGCTCACCCAACCACATGATAAAGGCAGTCCCTGTCGCCAGAGTGAGGACTGTCATAAAGCGAAACGCAAAGGAGCCTGGATCATGGACTATCTGACCCGCGCCACTGGAGACATTCAGGTTTTCCAGGTAGAGCGCGATAAAGAAACCCTGGACGGAGGCCAACACCATAGTGGAGTAACGTGTCCATTGGTTGATCTTCTTGCGTCCCTGATCGCCCTCCTTATTCAACTTGTCCAGGGTGGGGATCACCACTGTCAGAAGCTGAAATATGATGGAGGCTGAGATGTAGGGCATAATCCCCAGCGCAAAAACACTCAGTTGCTCAATCGCGCCTCCACTGAACATGTTGAAGAGGCCCAAAAAACCTCCCTGCTGTGTAGCCATAAATTTGGCCATCGCGTTGCGATCCACACCAGGTAAGGTCACAAAGACCCCAATCCGATAAACCGCCAACAGAGAGAGCGTCAGCAGGATGCGCTTTCGAAGTTCTGTGATCCGGAAGATCTTGAAGATAATGCCCAAGACGAGCCCGCCTTTCAGGCCTAGATGAGTTCGACAGTGCCGCCGGCTGCGGTGATTTTCTCCACCGCCGACTTGCTGAACTTATGTGCGCGAACTGTCACCCCGGAGCTGATCTCACCATCTCCAAGGATCTTGAGCAGGTCGCGCCCCTTCTTGAGAAGACCCCTCGCTCTGAGAGAGTCCATATCGACTACAGCGCCCGCTTCAAAGAGCTGAAGCTGGCCGATGTTGACGATGGCATACTCCACCCGATTGCGGCTGTAGAAGCCTCGCTTGGGGAGGCGTCGAGCCAGGGGCATCTGCCCCCCCTCAAAGCCTCGGCGTGGCTTGCTGTTGCCACTGCGGGACTTCTGCCCACCGTGACCAGTGCCCGAGGTCTTTCCCCAACCAGAGGATTCACCTCGACCCACCCGCTTCTTCTTGTGGTTCGCCCCCTTTGGAGGGCGTAGATTGCTGAGTTCGTTCATCGATTCACCCGTCGATTGCCCGCCATTCCACCAGATGCGCGACCTTCTTGATCATGCCTCTGATGGCTGGAGTATCTTCCAGGATACGCTCCCGGTTCATGCGGGTCAGGCCCAGACCTCTTAAGGTCTCTCGTTGGCTCTTTCGACGCCCGATGCCGCTCTTCCTCTGGATCACGCTGATCTTCATGGTCTCTACTCCCCTCAGAGGCTCAGGACAACCTGTGCCCCAGCTCCTCGACGCTCTTTCCGCGACGAGCGGCCATCTCCTCAGGAGAAACCAACTCTTGGAGCGCGATCACCGTGGCGCGGACCATGTTGATCTTGTTGTTGGTCCCAAGAGACTTGGTGAGGACGTTGCTGACCCCAGCCGCCTCAAGGACCGCTCGTACGGGTCCACCTGCGATCACTCCCGTACCCGCACTGGCGGGCCGGAGGAGAACCTTACCGGCTCCGTGGTGCCCCTGGATCTCATGTGGGATGGTGCCGTTGATGATCGGCACATCAAACATGTTCCGGCGGGCCTTTTCGTTTCCTTTGCGGATCGCTTCAGGGACCTCGTTCGCCTTCCCCAGCCCAACACCGACCTTGCCCTGGCCGTCACCGACCACGACAAGCGCGCTAAAGCTGAAGCGTCGGCCGCCTTTAACGACCTTGGCGACGCGGTTGATGCTGATGACCTTGTCGATCAGCTCTTGTTCGTTTTCTTTGAGCACCGCCAATTTTATGCTCCATTAGCACGGTTGGTTGATTCGAAAGGAAACCCCATGAGGAGCGCGGCCTTTTAACCCAACCGTTATTGGATTGTCAACTGCTTCTTTGCTACAGCAAAGAGGGCAGAGTTCTCTGCCCTTTCTTCTCTTCTACTCTTTGGATGCTTCTCTAACGACGAGATTCTAGGCTCTGAGCACTCTGGGACGCTCAGAAGAGCAAACCCGACTCTCGAGCACCATCTGCGACCGCCTTAACTCGACCGTGATAGATAAAGCCGTTGCGATCAAAGACAACTCGCGAAATATCAAGGCCGATGCAGCGCTCTGCGATCGCCTTGCCCACAACCTTGGCCACATCCACAGGCTTCAGATTTGTGATCTGCTCAGCCAACTCTTTGCTCTTACTGGAGGCCGCAGCCAGGGTAACCCCTCGACTGTCATCGATCACCTGAGCATAGATGTGTAGGCTGGAGCGAAAGACGCTTAGCCTCGGACGCTCCATATTGCCAGAGAGGCGCTTTCTAATGGCTCGCTTTCTACGAAGTCGAGCTGTCACCCTCTTGTTCTTCACCGACATAAGGCGCCTCCTTTACCGGGCTCCGCTCTTGCCTTCCTTACGGCGTATCACCTCATCGGCGTACTTAATACCTTTGCCTTTGTAGGGCTCTGGTGGCCGGAAGGAGCGAATCTTCGCTGCAGCAGAGCCAACAAGCTGACGGTCAGGACCGCTGATGGTTACAGCGATATTTCGGACCAGTTCAGCCTTTAAGCCCTTGGGCAGTTCGTAATAGATGGGGTGGCTATAGCCCAGAGAGAAGACCAGATAGTCTTTCTTCTGCTCGACGCGATAACCTACTCCGACGATCTCCAGCTTCTTGGAGAAGCCCTGATTCACCCCGATCACCAAGTTGTTGATCAGGGAGCGCGCTAGACCGTGCATCGCACGCGCCTGTCGGCCCTCGTTCTCTCGCGAGACGAAAATCCGGTTCTCCCTCAACTCCGCCTCCACAAGGGGGGGGAGCTGGGTCTCAAGCTGGCCCTGAGGTCCCTTGGCGCTGATCTGTCGATTTGAGATCTCGACATGTACACCTGCGGGTACAGGGACCGGCAGTTTGCCGATACGAGACATACTCTCTCCTCTCCCCTCCCCTCACCAGAGGGAGCAGATGTGTTCACCACCCAGGCCCAGTCCTCGCGCCTGTTGATCACTCATCACCCCCTTGGAGGTAGAGATGATCGCAACGCCTAGGCCGTTCCTGATCCTGGGGAGGTTCTGTGATTTGACATAACAACGTCTTCCCGGCCTGGAGACGCGCTCCAGACGAGAAATCACAGGCTTTTCATTCCGATACTTCAAAAACACCCAGATGGTATCTTGTTTGTTGTCGTTGACAACCTTGAAGTTTCGGATGAAGCCCTCCTCCATCAGAACATTGACGATCCTCAGCTTCATGTTAGAAGCGGGGATCTGCACTTTCTCATGCCGAACCGCCGACGCATTCCGGATCCTCGTGAGCAGGTCGGCGATCGGGTCGGTCATACCCATGAAATCTACCTCCACCCTCGATCCAGCTTTGAGGGCTGGATCGGTTGGTCTTAATCCCGATACCGCTGCCTAACGATCCCCACCCGACTTGCGAAAGGGCATGCCTAGGTGGCGAAGCAAGGCGCGAGCCTCCTCATCGGTCTTCGCGGTTGTCACGATAGAGATGTTTAGGCCTTTGATCTTGTCTGTCTTGTCGTAGTCGATTTCAGGGAAGATGATCTGCTCTCGGATCCCCATAGAGAAGTTTCCACGGCCATCAAAGCCCTTGGAGTTGACTCCTCGGAAGTCTCTCACTCGGGGGAGCGCGACATTCATCAGGCGATCAAGAAACTCCCACATTCGCCCCCGCCGCAGAATGACAGAGCAGCCGATGGGCATTCCTTCACGCAGCTTATAGGTAGCGATGGATCGCTTGGCTCGGGTCACAACAGCCCTCTGCCCAGCGATGGCGCTCAACTCCGCTTGAGCAGAGTCGATGATCTTAGGGTTCTGTACAGCTTCACCCAATCCCATGTTCAGGACAACTTTGTTGACCCTAGGAATTTCATAGGGGTTACCGTAGCTAAACTCCTCTTGGAGCCTCTGACGGATCTCCTCTTCGTACCTACTCTTTAGTCGAAATGTCACGAAAACACCTCGCCAGTCTTCAAGTAGACGCGGACCTTCTCAACGCGCTCGGGGCGCTCAGAGAAACTGGCAAATGCCGCCTCGCGTGTCTTGAATTGCTCTTCGTTTTGGCCTAAGAAGCGGTAGCTGACCCGCACACCACGTTCAGCCTCTTTGGAGTAGAGGAGAACGTTAGAGATGTGAAGAGGCGCTTCCTTCTCGATGATCCCACCCTCAGAGTCTGAGGGTCCAGCCTTCTTATGGCGCTTGACGATGTTGACTTCGCTTACATAGACGCGATCACGCTTCCGGTCGACTCGGATAACCTCTCCCAGTTTATCCTTGTCCTTTCCGGCCATGACCTGGACGGTGTCGCCCTTCTTAATATACATCGGTCCTCCCTTAAAGGACCTCGGGCGCCAAGGAAACGATCTTCATAAAACGCTTCGCTCGGAGCTCACGAGCAACCGGTCCAAAGATACGGGTCCCCTGAGGCTCCCCGTCCTCCTTAAGCAGCACCGCAGAGTTCACATCAAATTTGATGTAAGAACCATCTGCGCGCTTGATCTCCTTCTTTGTGCGGACTACGACAGCCCTTCTCACATCACCCTTCTTAACCGCAGAGTTGGGTTGCGCCTCCTTGATGGTGACGACGATGATATCCCCAATCGATGCGTAACGGCGTTTGGAACCTCCCAAAACCTTGATGCATTGCATCTTTTTGGCTCCGGAGTTGTCCGCCGATGTAAGCACAGTGAGCATCTGTATCATTTCAGACCTCCACTGCTTTGTGAGTGATTGACTTTAAACGCCAGCGTTTCTCACGACTCAAAGGCCGACACTCCTCGATGAGGACGGTATCACCCTTATGAGCCTCATTGTGCTCGTCATGGACCTTATACTTAGCCCGATGGCGTACATATTTTCTATAGACCGGGTGCATGACTAACTTTTCAGTCTGAACCACAACGGTCTTATCCATCTTGTCGCTGACCACCACGCCTGAGCGGCTTTTGCGATGGCCTCGCTTCTTCGGAGTCTGCTCACTCATCAGGGGCCTCCGCTACTCAGCCGTCTGCGCAAGCTCGATTTGATGCTCGCGGATAATGGTCTCGATCCGAGCGATCTGCCGACGTGCACTCTTAAGCTCAGCTGAGCTGGCCAGTTGACCAGTGTAGTGCTTGAAGCGCAGGTTGAAGAGCTCCTTGCGCTTCTTCCCGTTCAACTCCTGCAGCTCGGAGATGCTCTTCTCCCGCAGTTCTGATGCTTTCATCTCACTCTCCCCGTTTCAGGAACCGAGTCCGGATGGGGAGCTTATGAGCCGCTAATCGCATCGCCTCTCGAGCGATCTCCTCAGTGACCCCCTCCATCTCATAGAGGACTCGTCCCCGTCTGATGGGACAGACCCAGAGATCTACAGCCCCTTTGCCTTTACCCATTCGAGTTTCAGCGGGCTTCTTGGTCGTGGGCTTGTCTGGAAAAACTCGAATCCAGACCTTTCCTTCACGCTTGACCCGACGGGTCATGGCGATACGAGCCGCCTCAATCTGGCGAGCGGTGATCCGGCCCCCTTCGAGGGCTTGAAGACCAAAGTCGCCAAACTGCACATCGGTGCCGCCCTTAGCGATGCCCCGAATGCGGCCTTTTTGCTGTTTGCGATAGCGTGTTCGCTTGGGGGACAGCATCTCTTAGGCCCTCCTGGTCGCGGCTGCAGCTTGGGCTTGGCGCTCGTCCAGGATCTCGCCTTTGAAGATCCAGCACTTTACGCCCACAATGCCATGGGTGGTCTTAGCGAGCGCGGTCCCATAGTCAATATCAGCACGCAGAGTGTGTAGGGGCACGCGGCCATCCTTGTACCACTCATAGCGCCCCATATCAGCACCACCCAGGCGACCAGATGCGGAGATACGGAAACCCTTGGCGCCGAACTTCATTGAGGTCTGCATCGTCTTCTTGAGGGCGCGGCGGAAGGCCACACGGCGCTCAAGCTGAGCAGCGACATTCTCAGCCACCAAGACCGCATCCATCTCAGCCTTACGGACCTCTTGGATGCTGAGGAAGACCTCACCCTTGGTGTGTCGCATCAAGGCACGCTTAAGCTCATCAACGCCAGCGCCTCGCTTACCGATCACGATCCCAGGACGCGCGGTATAGATGCTGACCTTGACCTTGTTGGCCATGCGCTCAATCTCCACCTTGGAGATCCCCGCATGGTAGAGCTTCTTCTTGATGAAGCGTCGCAGCTTGAGGTCTTCATGCAACCACTCTGCGTAGCGCTTCTCCTCGTACCACTTGGAACTCCAGGTGCGGATGATCCCAAGGCGGAATCCGATGGGATGTGTTTTCTGTCCCATGATTTACTCCCGCTCTCCCAGAATACAGGTCACATGGCTCGTGCGCTTATTGATGCGCGTCGCCCGACCCATGGCGCGAGGGCGGAAACGACGCAGCGTCGGACCCTCATCTACAAAGATCCGCTCCACAAAGAGCAGATCCAAATCCTTCTCCTGAGCCTCAGCATTGGCCATCGCGCTCTCAACGAGCTTCTTGAGAGGTTCACTCGCGGCTCGGCGAGTGAAGGTCAAGATGTTGATGGCCTCCTCTACCCTCTTTCCCCGGATGAGATCGGTGACGAGGCGTGTCTTTCGCGGGGAGACCCGCAGATAACGGAGCTTGGCTTTCATGCTACCTCCGCGACTTACGATCTGCGGCGTGTCCCCGGTAGAGCCGGGTGGGAGAGAACTCGCCGAGTTTATGCCCCACCATGTTCTCAGTCACAAAGACAGGAATAAAACTCCGCCCATTGTGAACCGCGAAGGTGTGACCGACAAACTCCGGAAGAACAGTGGACCTGCGAGACCAGGTCTTGATCACTCGCTTGGAGTTGGTCTGGTTGAGCTTCTCCACCTTCTCCCAAAGGTGGATATCGATGAATGGACCCTTTTTAATGGAACGCGGCATCGCTCACTCCCTACTTTCGTCGCCGGACGATGAAGCGATCCGTTCGACGGTTCTTCCGTGTCCGCTTTCCCTTAGTGGGGACTCCCCAAGGGGTGACTGGATGACGACCTCCAGAGGTACGCCCTTCACCACCACCGTGTGGGTGATCCACCGGGTTCATGGCCACACCACGAACCTTGGGCCTTCGACCAAGCCAACGGCTGCGACCAGCTTTGCCAAGCTTGATGTTGCTGTGTTCTTCGTTACCCACCTGACCGATGGTGGCTCGGCACTCCAGATGGACCATGCGCATCTCGCCAGAGGCAAGGCGCAGAGTGCTCCACTTGCCCTCTTTGGCGAGGAGCTGAGCTGAGGTCCCAGCAGCTCGGCAGAGCTGAGCGCCTCCTTTAACCTTCAACTCTATGGCGTGGACCACGGTCCCCACTGGGATGTTGCGCAGCGGCAAGCTGTTGCCTGGCTTGATATCTGCGTCTCGCGCAGAGACCAGCAGCTCACCCACCTTGACCCCTTTGGGGGCCAGGATGTAGCGCTTCTCTCCATCCTCATAGTGGAGGAGGGCGATGCGCGCGCTGCGGTTGGGATCGTACTCAATGCTGGCCACGCGGGCGGGCACTGCATATTTATCCCGGCGGAAATCGACGACACGATAGCGTCGCTTGTGACCCCCTCCACGACGCCGCACGGTGATGCGACCATAGACGTTGCGGCCAGCCTTCTTACGTAGGGCTCGAGTGAGCCTCTTGTTGGGCTTGCCCTTCGTCAACTCAGCGAAGTCGCTGCAGCTCATGTTGCGGCGACCCGCAGAAGTGGGCTTGAACTTCTTGACCCCCATCTCTCTAAGCCTCCGCCCCCTCGTAGGTTTCAAGACCCTCAAGGGCCTCAAAGAACTCCAGCTCTTCACCCGCAGCCAGGGTCACGACAGCCTTCTTCCAGTTGGGACGTTTACCCAAATGGCGACCGACCCGACGACTTTTACCGCGCATGATCTGGGTGTTGACCGCGGTCACTTTGACCTCTAGGAGCTGCTCGACCGCCCCACGGATCTCGATCTTGTTGGCATCGCGCCGCACGATAAAGACCACCTGGTTGTTATCCTCTTTGAGGAGGCTGGTCTTCTCTGTGTCCAAGGGGCGGCGCAGGATGCTGTGAATATCCTTCTTCACTTTGCCAGGCTCCCTTCCAACTTCCTCAACATCGGCTCGGTGATCACCAAGCTCCGGTACTTGAGGAGATCGAAGAGGTTGATCCCCTCGATGGGGAGATACTTCAGCTTGGGCAGGTTGCGTAGGGACAACTCCAGGTTTCTGTTCTGACTGTCCAAAACTAGAGCCTGTCCTCCCACGAGCCGCTCAAAAACCTGCTGGGCGTATTGAGTCTTGATCTCAGGAAGTTCAAGGCTCTTAACAACGATCAGCTGGTTCTCTTGAACCCTAAGGCTCAGCGCAGAGCGCATCGCGCCCTTTTTGATCTTTTTATTCAGGCGGTAAGCGTAGCTGCGGGGCTTTGGCCCATGCACAACGCCTCCACCGATATGGTTGGGAGCCCTTCGGGTTCCCTGACGCGCACGGCCTGTGCCCTTCTGACGATAGGGCTTGGCGCCTCCACCAGAGACCTCACTGCGGCCCTTAGTGCAGGCGGTGCCCGCTCGACGCTTGGCGAGCTGCCACTTGATCACCTCATAGAAGAGGTGACGCTTGACCTCGGTAGCGAAGATCTCATCTGAGACCTCGATGCTATCGAGCTCTTCACGATCCAGGTTGTAGACAGGGAGCGTAGCCATTTTAAATGCTCCTCAGGACTTCAGTTCGACGTTGACCCCAGCAGACAGATCGAGGCGCATCAAAGCGTCGAGGGTCTGAGGGGTGGGCTCAAGGATATCCAAGAGCCGCTTATGTGTGCGGATCTCGAACTGCTCCCGACTCTTCTTATCGATATGAGGGCCACGCAGGACCGTGTAGCGGTTGATGCTGGTCGGCAGTGGGATCGGGCCCGCTACCTTGGCCCCGGTCCGACGCGCGATATCCACGATCTCACTGGCTGACTGATCAAGCAGCTTGTGGTCGTAGGCCTTGAGCCGGATGCGGATCTTCTGGCTGGTCGACATTGCGTAGATCCCTGGTCCAGGCCATCCCGCCCCTGCGGAGGCCTCTTCCTTGGCCCCTCAGGGCCTTCCTGCGGCGCCGAAGCGCCATTAAAACGAATAATCTCCCACGATGCGCTGAGCCACTGCTTCGGGCACAGGGGAGAAGCGTGAAAATTGCATCGTGTAGGTACCGCGTCCCTGAGTTGAGGAGCGGAGCCCGTTGGAGTAACCAAACATTCTGCTGAGGGGAACCTCAGCTGTGATGGCTTGAAGGCGCCCCCGCGCCTCCATCTGCTTGACCGTGCCGTTGCGGCTCCCCAAATCACCTACAGCGTCGCCCACATTGTCCTCTGGGACAACGATCTCCACCTCCATGACAGGCTCAAGAAGGATTGGGCTCGCAGCCTTACAAGCTGCTCGGAACGCCATATTTCCCGCTGCACGGTAAGCCATCTCAGAAGCTTCTGACTCCTGACAGCTTCCATCGCAGAGTTCAACCTCCACGTCCACCATGGGGTAGCTCGCCAAGCCTCCAGAGAGGTAGCCGCTCTCGGCTCCCTCTCGAACAGCCTCCCAGTAGATCTCAGGGATGCGGGTCGGAGATACAGAGTTTTTAAAGAGAAAGCCAGCACCCTCTTGGGCAGGCTGAATCTTCAAGACGCAATGGCCATATTGGCCCTTGCCTCCCATCTGGCGAACAAAACGACCCTCACCCTCACCCTCAGCGGTGATGCTCTCTCTATAGGTCACCTGAGGTTTGCCCACATTGGCGAGCACATGAAATTCACTGCGTAGGCGCTCGACTATGATCTCGAGATGAAGCTCTCCCATCCCAGCAATCAGGGTCTGTCCTGTCTCTTCGTTGACCACCACCTTAAAGGAAGGGTCCTCCATGGCGAGACGCGAGAGCGCTTGGTTGAGCTTGACCTCATCTGCCTTGGTTCTGGGCTCAATGGCGATTCGGATCACCGGAGCTGGGAACTCAATGGGCGCTAGGGCTAGAGCCTTTCCAGGTGTACAGAGTGTATCTCCTGTGCTGACCCCTTTGAGACCAGCCACAGCGACGATATCTCCCGCAGAGCAGCTGGGGATCTCCTCTCGCTGGTTGGCATGCATCAAGAGCAGCTTAGCGACGCGCTCTTTGCGCCCCTGCATCAAGCTGTAGAGAGAGGCACCCACTTTAACACTCCCCGAGTAGACTCGGAGGTAGGTGAGCTGCCCAACATAGGGATCTGTAGCAATCTTAAAAGCGAGAGCGGAGAAGGGCTCTTTCGCCTCTGGCCGACGCTTAACGATCTGCGAGCTGATCTTCTTTCCCCTCAGCGCTGGCCCCTCTACAGGGGGCTTCTCGGCTGGAGAGGGGAGGTAACGCAACACCGCGTCCAGCAGAGGCTGAATCCCCTTGTTCTTAAAAGCTGCTCCGCAGAGTACAGGCACTCCCTGATTGCTCAGGGTGGCTTCACGGATGCTGCGTTGGATGAGCGCCTCTGAGGGTTCTTCCCCCTCTATTATCATCTCCAATAGCTCATCATCAAAGTTGGAGAGGGTCTCCAGGAGCTCTTCCCGGTGGACCTCTAACTCCTCCAACTCCTCAGGCTCAGGCTGCAGCCGCTCAAACTCTGCCCCAAGGGTCTCCTCACGCCAGATCAGCTTCTCGCGTTTGAGGAGGTCATAGACTCCAACAAAACCGCTCTCAAAACCGACAGGGTGCTGAAGCACCAGAGGGGTTGCTTCTAAACGCTCACTGATCATCTCCAGGCAGCGTTCGAAGTCAGCCCCAATGCGATCCATCTTATTGATAAAGAGGAGGCGAGGGACTTGATAGCTGTTTGCTTGGCGCCACACCGTCTCGGTTTGAGGCTCTACGCCCGCCACCGCATCCAAGACCGCCACCGCACCATCAAGAACCCTCAGGCTGCGCTCTACCTCAATGGTAAAATCCACATGCCCAGGGGTGTCGATGATGTTGATGCGGTGCTTGACCTCATCCTCTAAGGCCCAATAACAGGTTGTAGCCGCCGAGGTGATGGTGATCCCGCGCTTCTGCTCCTGATCCATCCAGTCCATGATGGCTGTGCCTTCATGAACTTCACCGATCTTGTGACTGCGACCGGTGTAATAAAGTATCCGCTCGGTCGTGGTTGTCTTGCCCGCATCAATGTGCGCCATGATCCCGATATTACGGACCATAGAGATGGGTACACTGCGGGACATCGAAAGGACCTGCTTACCAGCGGTAGTGAGCGAAGGCTTTATTTGCCTCTGCCATCTTGTGGGTGTCCTCACGCTTCTTGACGGCGTTGCCGCGACCGGCAGAGCTGTCCAGGATCTCTCCCGCCAGCTTCTCCGCCATGGTCTTCTCGTGACGCTTACGTGAGTAGCCGATCAACCAACGAAAACTCAGGGCTGTACGGCGATCGTTGCGGATCTCTACAGGCACCTGATAGGTGGAACCACCGACACGGCGGCTCTTCACCTCAACACTGGGCTTGATGTTCTCAAGAGACTTCTTGAAGATCCGTAGGGGCTCTTCCTTGGTCCGATTCTCGACGATCTCAAAGGCATCATAGACGATGCGCTCAGCGATGGACTTCTTGCCCTTGAGCATCATGGCGTTGATGAACTTCGCCAGGACTCGATCTCCAAACTTGGGATCGGGCTGGATGCGGCGCTTGGGAACTTCACGACGGCGGGGCATCTCGCTCTCCTACTTCTTCGGGCGCTTGGCGCCGTACTTAGAGCGCGCCTGGCGACGTACGGTGACACCGGTCGAGTCCAAGGTGCCGCGGATGATGTGATAACGAACACCGGGGAGGTCCTTCACTCGGCCACCGCGGATCAGAACCACGGAGTGCTCTTGAAGGTTGTGTCCTTCACCAGGAATATAGCTCGTGACCTCGATCCCGGTCGTAAGGCGCACACGTGCGACCTTACGGAGCGCCGAGTTGGGCTTCTTAGGAGTAGAGGTATAGACACGAACGCAGACGCCGCGCTTCTGAGGACAGCTCTGAAGAGCGGGAGCGGTGGTCTTCTTGACCTTCCGCTTTCGCCCCATTCGAACCAACTGGTTGATAGTCGGCATGCCGGATTCACCCTCGGTTTAGACGCCTCTGCGCCTGATTAAAAGTTCTACAGTGATAGGGATAACCTTCGGCGGGTTGCCTGATGCGGCAGGTGTGTGCTCTCGCACGACACAACCCCCCGGTGGTTCGAGACCGTCTCGCGGCACGCCTTTCCGGGTTATCACCGTCGTCACCGAAGAACCAAAAACAGCCCATTAGATCGGCGGCGAACAGTGGCGGGATTATAGGCGGGACGTTTGAAGAGTCAAGAGCTTTTTAGCGGGCGGACTCTGGTTCCGCTTCATCTACCTCAATGTTCAGCTCTCGATAACCGGGCAGACCTGTCCCTGCGGGGATCAAGCGACCCATGATCACGTTCTCTTTGAGCCCACGAAGGTAGTCGATCTTGCCCGAGAGAGCCGCCTCAGTGAGCACCTTCGTTGTTTCCTGGAAAGAGGAGGCCGAGATGAAGGATTCGGTCGAGAGAGAAGCTTTGGTGATCCCCAAGAGGAGGGGCTCACCCACCGCGGCTCTCCCGCCTAGATCGGTGATACGCTCATTCTCCTCCTCAAAGACCCACTTCTCTACGGTCTCTTGGGGGAGGAATTGAGTGTCACCCACATCCCGGATGCGGATACGACGGAGCATCTGACGGACAATCACCTCAACATGCTTATCGTTGATACGAACACCTTGGAGACGATAGACCTCCTGGATCTCGTCCAGGAGATACTTGGCCAGCTCCTTCTCTCCCAGGATCTTGAGGATGTCGTGGGGGTTGGCGGCTCCATCCATAAGAGCCTCTCCCGCACGGATGATATCCTGCTCTCGGACAGAGAGAGCGCGACCCTTGGGGATCAGATATTCTTTGGGATCTCCAATCTCGGGGCGGACGATAACCTTGCGCTTGCCCTTTGTGTCCTTCCCAAACTCCACCATACCATCGATCTCGCTGACGATAGCCTGCTCCTTGGGCTTACGCGCCTCAAAGAGTTCAGCGACCCGAGGCAGACCTCCGGTGATGTCCTTGGTCTTGGAGCTCTCACGGGTCATCTTGGCGATGATCTCACCCGCCCTCACCAAGTCGCCATCATTGACCACGATATTGGTGCCCACAGGGAGCATATAGCGAGCCTCACCTCGCTCCCCTCGCTGTATCAGCTTGCCGCTCTTAGGATCGCAGATGAAGATGTGGGGACGTTTCTCAGCGTCCTTGCTCTCCATTACGACCTTGGCTGAGAGCCCTGTGACCTCATCCATCTCCTCGTTGATCGTTTGCCCCTCCTTGATGTCCTTAAACTTCACGACCCCTGAGACATCGGTGAGGATAGGTACTGAGAAGGGGTCCCATTCAGCGATGGTCTGGCCCGCGTTGACATATGCGCCCTCTTTAAAGAGGAGACGAGCACCATAGACGAGCTGATAACGCTCACGCTCCTGACCGTTCTCATTGAGGATGAGAACCTCACCCTGACGGTTCATCACCACCAGGTTTTCGCTCCCATCCGGCATATCGATGCTCACGGTCTCTAGGTTGTCTAGCTTGAGCGTCCCAGGGCCGCGTGTCTCCAGAGTGCTCTGCTCTGCGCGCCGAGAGGCTGCGCCACCGATGTGAAAGGTGCGCATGGTGAGCTGAGTGCCTGGCTCACCGATGGACTGAGCGGCGATAACCCCAACCGCTTCACCGATATTCACAGTACGACCCCGCGCCAGATCGCGGCCATAACACTTGATACAGACCCCCCGCTTGGTCTGGCAGGTGAGCACAGAGCGGATCATGACACGGTGAACACCCGCGTCCTCGATCTTCTCAACCAGGGCCTCACCCAGTTCGGTGCCCGCCTGCACCAAGATCTCGTTGCTGTGAGGATCAAAGATGTCATCCAGGACCACGCGACCCAAGATGCGATCTCCGAGGCGCTCGATCACCTCTCCGGCTTCTACTAGGGCGCTGACCTCCATCCCATCCAAGGTTCCACAATCATATTCATTGACGATGGCGTCCTGAGCGACATCCACAAGACGCCGCGTCAAATAACCGGAGTTGGCGGTCTTGAGGGCGGTATCTGCCAGACCCTTACGAGCCCCGTGAGTAGAGATGAAGTATTGGAGGACAGAGAGCCCCTCACGGAAGTTGGCCGTGATCGGGGTCTCGATGATCTCTCCTGATGGCTTAGCCATCAGACCACGCATCCCCGCCAGCTGACGGATCTGAGCAGGACCACCTCGGGCACCTGAATCAGCCATGATATAGACTGGGTTGAAGGAGGGTCCCTCAAAGCTCCCTCCATTTTTATCGACAAAGGTCTCTTTGCCGATGGCGTCCATCATCGCCCCCGCGACCTCCTCGGTGGCCTGGGCCCAGATATCAACCACCTTGTTGTAGCGCTCACCGTTGGTGATCAGGCCCTCGAAATACTGCTTTTGGATATCTCGTACATCCTCATTGGCCTGATTGAGGAGCACCGCCTTCTCTTTGGGGATGGAGAGATCTCCCACAGAGATAGAGATCCCCGCGCGGGTGGCGTGAGCGTAGCCGAGGGTCTTGAGACGATCAGAGAGGATCACCGTATCCTTGGCGGGACAGCGACGGTAAGAAGCGTCGATGAGCGCAGCCAACTCCTTCTTGCCCATCACCTTATTGACATGCTTGAAGGGCAGGTTTTCAGGGAGGATCTCACTGAGGAGCACACGCCCCACCGTAGTCTCCACCAGCTCGCCTTGGATGCGGCAGCGGATCTTGGCCTGGAGATCAACGATGTCGTTGTCATAGGCCATATGGGTCTCATCAGCTCCCGAGAAGACAAAGCCCTCACCCTTGGCGAGGGGACGCTCCCGAGTCATATAGTAGCAACCCAAGACGATATCTTGGGTGGGTACGATGATGGGCTGACCGTTGGCAGGGCTCAGGATATTGTTGCTGCTCATCATGAGCACACGAGCCTCGATCTGCGCTTCAACAGAGAGGGGCACATGCACGGCCATCTGATCCCCATCGAAGTCCGCGTTAAAGGCGACACAGACCAGGGGGTGGAGCTGAATCGCCTTCCCCTCGATGAGCACAGGCTCAAAGGCCTGAATCCCCAAGCGGTGAAGAGTAGGAGCGCGGTTGAGGAGGATGGGGTGCTCGCGGATCACCTCATCCAAGATATCCCAGACCTCCGACTTCTCCTTCTCAACCATTCGCTTAGCGGTCTTGATCGTGGTGACATGTCCTCGCTCCTCCAGCTTGTTGTAGATGAAGGGCTTAAACAGCTCCAGAGCCATCTTCTTGGGCAGACCGCACTGATGTAGGCGCAGATCGGGACCCACCACGATGACAGAGCGGCCAGAGTAATCTACACGCTTGCCCAACAAGTTTTGACGGAAGCGCCCCTGTTTGCCCTTGATCATATCACTGAGAGATTTGAGGGGGCGCTTGTTGGGACCCGTAATCGCCTTGCCTCGACGACCATTATCAAAGAGCGCGTCAACCGCCTCTTGCAGCATCCGCTTCTCGTTACGGATGATGATCTCTGGAGCGTTCAGCTCCTGGAGGCGCTTGAGGCGGTTATTGCGGTTGATCACTCGGCGGTAGAGATCATTGAGATCTGAAGTCGCAAAGCGTCCTCCGTCCAGAGGGACCAAGGGTCGCAGATCGGGTGGAATGACCGGCACCACCTCAAGGATCATAAACTCAGGCTTGTTTCCACTGCCCTTGAGAGCTTCAACTACCTTGAGGCGCTTGGAGATCTTCTTGCGTTTGGCCTCGCTGGTGGCCTCTCGCATCGCTTGACGCAGCTCTGTAGAGAGTTCAGGGATATTCAGGGTCTGGAGGATCTTGCGTACGGCGTCAGCCCCCATACCCGCCTCAAAGGCATCATCCCCATACTGGTCCAGGGCATCGTAGTACTCATCCTCGCTGAGGATATCCCCGATCTCCAGCTCTGTATTGCCCTTGTCCGTTACGGCATAGGCGACACAGTAGAGGACCCGCTCCACATCCTTAAGGGTGATATCGAGGAGGTTTCCAATACGACTGGGGAGGCTCTTGAGGAACCAGATATGAGCGACGGGCGTCGCCAAGCTGATGTGACCAAGGCGCTCTCTGCGAACGCGGCTCTGGATCACCTCCACGCCGCATTTCTCACAGACAACACCACGGTGCTTCATGCGCTTATACTTGCCACATAGGCACTCATAGTCTTTTACAGGACCAAAAATCTTAGCGCAGAAAAGACCATCTCTCTCAGGCTTGAATGTCCGATAGTTGATCGTCTCTGGCTTTTTGACCTCTCCAAAAGACCACGAGAGGATCTTTTCTGGATTGGCTAACGAGATGCGGATCGCGCTAAAGCTCAGAGGATCCTTAGGCTTCTCAAAGAAGTTGAAGATGTCCTTCATTGCGTATTCCTCTGCGCTTAAAGTTGCTCGTTTTCAACCAGTTCCACATCCAGAGAGAGGCTCTGAAGCTCTTTGAGTAGAACATTAAATGATTCAGGTAGACCACTTTCAAGGACATTTTCACCCTTGACAATGGCTTCATACATCCGTGTGCGGCCCAAAACATCGTCAGATTTAACAGTGAGGAATTCTTGGAGTGCAAAAGCAGCTCCATAAGCCTCCATGGCCCAGACTTCCATCTCTCCCAAACGCTGACCTCCAAATTGAGCTTTACCCCCTAGAGGTTGTTGGGTAACGAGGCTGTAAGGACCGATAGAGCGCGCATGGATCTTATCATCAACCAAATGGTGCAATTTGAGCACATACATGATGCCAACAGTAACATGCCCATCAAAAGCATCTCCTGTGCGACCATCAAAGAGCACCGTCTGCCCCGATTCATGGAACCCGGCCAATTTCAAGGCTTCTCGAATGCTCTCCTCTGTAGCACCATCAAAGACAGGGCTGGCGACATGCAGCCCTCGCTTGATCTTACGGATGGCCCAGCGAACATCATCATCATCCATCTTGGCGATAAGCGCTTGGTGTTCGGGTAAGCTGTAGTAGCGTTTCAGCTCCTCTTTGAGAGCTGAGGTGCTGTAGTGCTCCTCCACCATCCTGTTGAGGCGCTGTCCCAGACCTCGCGCGGCCCAACCCAGGTGGGTCTCCAGGATTTGACCGATGTTCATCCGGCTGGGCACACCCAGGGGATTGAGGACCATCTCTACAGGGGTACCATCAGGGAGGAAGGGCATATCCTCTTCGGGGAGGATGCGGGAGATGACACCCTTGTTACCATGGCGCCCCGCCATCTTATCACCCACCTGAAGCTTGCGCTTGATGGCCACATAGACCTTGACCATCTTGATCACGCCCGGAGGCAGCTCATCACCTTTCTTGAGCTTGTTGATCTTCTCCTGGAAGAGCACTCGAATCGCTTGGATCTCTTCACGCAGATCATCGACGATCTGCTCGATCCTCTGTGCTGTTCCATCAGTGCTGTAGATCTCAATGATGTTCCAGTACATCTGAGGAACACTGTCGATCATCTCCTCGGTGAGGAGTGTGTCATAGTCCAGAAGGACCTGACCTCGATCATCAACCAAGCGGCTGGAGACGCTCTGTCCTATCAGGAGTCCACGGATCCTCTGATAGGCGCTGTTGCGAAGGATCTTGATCTGGTCATTCTGATCCTTCTCCAGCTTGGCGATCTCAGCGTCCTCAATATCCTGAGCCCGCTCGTCCTTTTCGATGCCTCGGCGGCTAAACACCTTGGCGTCGATCACCGTGCCCACGACTCCTGGAGAGACCCTCAGAGAGGTGTCGCGTACATCTCCGGCCTTCTCACCAAAGATGGCGCGCAGCAGCTTCTCTTCAGGGCTGAGCTGGGTCTCTCCCTTGGGGGTGATCTTACCGACGAGGATATCTCCCGACTTCACCTCAGCGCCGATACGGACGATACCCGACTCATCTAGATCAGCCAGAGCCTCTTCAGCGACGTTGGGGATATCCTTGGTGATCTCCTCTTTGCCCAGCTTGGTGTCACGGGCGATACACTCAAACTCTTCGATATGGATGGAGGTGTAACAATCCTCCTTGATCAGCTTCTCAGAGATGAGGATGGAGTCCTCAAAGTTGTAGCCCCCCCAAGGCATAAAGGCCACGGTCATATTTCGACCCAGGGCCAGCTCACCCGTGTCGGTGCCGGGACCATCAGCGATGACATCTCCTCGCTGGATCCGATCCCCCTTGGTGACGATGGGGTGTTGATTGATACAGGTGTTCTGGTTGGAGCGCCTGAACTTCAACAGGTTGTAGATATCCGGTTTGGCTGAGATCTCTTCATCATCGAGCTTGACGACAATACGGGTGGCATCTACAGACTCCACCACGCCGCTGTTCTTGGCGACAGAGGTGACTCCAGAGTCTCTGGCCACCATAAACTCGATGCCGGTACCTACCAAGGGCGCCTCGGTGACCAGGAGGGGCACCGCCTGACGCTGCATATTGGAGCCCATGAGGGCGCGGTTGGCGTCATCATTCTCTAGGAAGGGGATCAACGAAGCAGCGACAGAGACAAGCTGGTTGGGGCTCACATCCATCAAGTTGATCTGCTCAGGGAGGACCATGAGGAAGTCAGCCGCGCGGCGAGCGTTAATCGTCTCTTCTAGGAGTCGATTCTCCTCGTCCAGGGGAGCGTTGGCCTGAGCGACATGGTTACGCTCCTCCTCCAGTGCACTATAGTAGCGTGGATACTCCTGAGAGACGATCCCCTCCTTGACCTTCCGGTAGGGGGTCTCGATAAAGCCAAAGTTGTTGACTCGGGCGAAAGTGGAGAGCGAAGCGATGAGGCCGATGTTCGGACCTTCTGGGGTCTCGATGGGGCAGATACGACCATAGTGGGTCATATGAACATCCCGGACCTCAAAGCCCGCACGCTCTCTGGTCAAACCCCCAGGTCCCAAGGCGGAGAGCCGCCGCTTATGGGTAACCTCTGAGAGGGGGTTGGTCTGATCCATAAACTGGGAGAGCTGGCTGGAGCCAAAGTACTCTCGTACCACCGCTGAGACAGGCTTGGCGTTGATCAGGTCGTGGGGCATGAGAGTCTCGATCTCTTGAGACATGCTCATACGCTCTTTGATGGCGCGCTCCATACGCACCAGCCCGATACGGTACTGATTCTCCATCAACTCGCCCACCGCTCGAACGCGGCGGTTGCCCAGGTGATCGATGTCGTCGATCTTGACTGGGAAGCTCTCTCCCTCTCCCCGAGCCAGCCTCTCTCGCAGCAACTCAACCCCATCCTTGAGGTTTTGAATCTCTTCGGTGATGGAGTAGAGGTCGCTTTCTCCATCCGACTCAAAGACCGCCTCCTCCTTACGCGCGATCTCGGTCAGATCACGCTTGATATTCACCGCCAATTTATTGAGTTCTGTGCGACCATCCTTGAGTGACAGGAGATAGCGCACCACCTCTACGATGTCTCGCTTGGTGAGGATGGAGTTGTCCAGGGGTTCATCTACCTGGAACTTATGGTTCAGTTTGAGTCGCCCAACCTTGCTGAGATCATAACGTTCTGGATTGAAGAAGAGGTTGTTGAAGAGCTTATAGGCGGTGTCCAGGGTGGGTGGATCACCCGGACGGAGACGCTTGTAGATCTCCAAGACCGCTTCATCAGGGCTCTCCACTTTATCGACCATGAGGGTCTTACGCAGAGAGGGGCCTGAGTTGACGTTGTCGATGATGAGGGTGCGCAGCTCTCTAACGCCTTTTTTGCGCAAGTCCTCAATGTTGCTCTCTGTCAACTCCTCATTGGTCTCTAAAAGCAGCTCTCCCGTGTTCATATCGACGACATCTTCGGCCAACACCGCACCGATGACATCTTCAGGCATCATGGGCAGCTCTTTGATGCCCAACTTCTGCATCTTTTTGAGCGCTCGCCTGGAAAACTTGCGGTTTTTAAGGACGATTGTCTCCCCAGAAGGAGAGAGCACCTCTAAATTGGTTTTTCTGCCCAACAAGAGGTTCATGTCGTCAGGTCGATGGAAGAAAATATCACTCCCGGGCTCACCCAAGAGGATAGTCTCTTGATCATAATATAGAGAGAGCAAATTCTCTGCAGAGTAGCCAATAGACCTTAAGAGGATCGTCGCGGGCAGCTTACGACGACGATCAATACGCACATGTAGGATATCTTTAACATCGAACTCAAAGTCCAGCCAGGAGCCGCGGTAGGGGATCACCCGAGCGCTATAGAGGAGCTTACCAGAGGAGTGGCTCTTTCCCTTATCGTGATCAAAGAAGGCACCTGGAGAGCGGTGGAGCTGACTGACCACCACGCGTTCAGTACCATTGATGATGAAGGTCCCCTCATCGGTTTGCAGAGGGATCTCGCCGAAGTAAACCTCCTGCTCCTTGACATCTCGGATGGAGGGAAGCCCCGCCAACTCATCTTTGTCCCAGACCACCAAACGGATCACCACCTTGAGAGGTGCTGCGAAGGTCATCCCCCGCTGATGGCACTCCTCTACGTCATACTTGGGACGCTCTAGGTGGTAAGAGACGAACTCCAAAGAGCAGGTCTCATTAAAATCCTTGATGGGAAAAACAGACTTAAAGACCCCCTGGAGGCCTGTCTCTTCCCGCTCGTCAGGGGGGACCCCCATCTGCAGAAACTTCTCATAGCTTCGCTTTTGGAGATCGATCAGGTTGGGGATCTCGATCACCTTCTCGATCTGTCCGTAGCTGTTTCGGATTCTGAAATTCTTTTGGACGATGGATGCCATAAGCGCCCCCTCGAAGCAGAGGTCCTTAAATTTGAAGTCTCAGAGGCTCATGAGAGCCCGGACAAGACGAGAAGAAGAATCAGAGGGCGAGCATTTTCATCGCCCGATCACAACAAGCCGAGCCCTCATAAAGAAGACTCGGCTTCAAACCCCGCCTAAGTTCTTTTTCTTATGCTGTGCGGAGTCTTGGACATCCGTCCTACTTGATCTCGACGGACCCACCAACCTCTTCAATCTTAGCCAGGACCTCATCAGCCTCAGCCTTAGAGACGGCTTCCTTGAGAGCCTTGGGGACGTTGTCAACGAGGGCCTTGGCCTCCTTGAGACCCAATCCGGTGATCTGACGGACCACCTTGATCACCTGGATCTTCTTGGCGCCATAGCTGCTGAGGATGACATCAAACTCAGTCTGCACCTCTACAGCGGCGGCCTCGGCGCCCGCGACAGGGGCGGCGACGGCGGCAGCGGCGCTGACGCCCCACTTGCCCTCAAGCTCCTTGCTCAGCTCAGCGATCTGAAGAACGGTGAGGTTGGAAAGAAAATCGATGACCTGATCTTTGTTGATCTCACTCATGATAAAAGCTCCTGCTGTTCGTAAGTTTTACTCTTCTAGACTTTGACGGCGCGCCTCAAGGACCTGAAGGAAGGTCTGAGGTCCTGCGATGAGGGTACGTACAAACTGAGTGGGCACACCCATAAAGAGGTTGAGCAGCTTGCTGCGCAGCTCATCCTTTCCTGGGAGCTTCGCCAGTTGCTCTACACCCGCCAAATCAAGGAGGCTGCCATCCAGCCAGCCACCCTTGATCTGAAGCTTGTCATGGTCCTTGGCGAACTCCCGTAGGACTTTCGCTGGAGCCGTCGGATCTTCCGCGTGATAGGCCAGGGATGTGTTGCCCTTTAAGAGGGTAGAGAGCACATCCTTGCTTGTGCCCATGATCGCTTGCCGAGCCAGGGTGTTCTTGACCACTTCATAGGTCACCTCAGCCTTACGCATCTCACTGCGTAGCTGATCGACCTCTTCAACGGTTAAGCCCTGAAAATCGGCGAGGACCACGGCAGGCACGTCAGCCAAAGCACCGCGGAGGCGTTCGATGACCGCTGATTTCTCGTTCCGGTTCAAACGATCAACCTCCTCACTCTTTTCTATGGCCGCCCAAATTCATCGTATCTTCATACGACGACCGCGGGGTGCTGTCAGACGAACAGCCCGACCCCGCCTCGGCAGGCGCCCCGGAGGGCTTTAAGAAAACTCACCTACTGTCTTTGGCCGGTCGGCCTTAATTTTGAGGCTCAGATGAGCCTCTACTTCTTCACCGCCTGCTGAAGCAGGCTGCAGTCTAAGCGCAGCCCAGTCCCCATCGTGCTGGAGACCGTGACATTTTTCATATAGACTCCCTTAGCGCTTGCTGGACGCAAACGCAGGAGAATCTCAATGAGGGCGTGTAGATTCTCAACCAGAGCGTTCGTTCCAAAGGAAAGCTTTCCAATCGGAGCGTGGACGATTCCAGCCTTATCTACACGAAATTCTACGCGTCCTGCCTTCATCTCTTTGATAGCCTGAGTGACGTTAAAGGTCACCGTACCCACCTTAGGGTTGGGCATCAGGCCACGAGGACCAAGGATCCGTCCGATGCGCCCTACCAGGCCCATCATATCAGGAGTGGCGATCGCCTTATCAAAGCCCAACCAACCATCATCCCGGATGCGCCTGATGAGATCGTCACCACCCACATAATCTGCACCGGCAGCTTCAGCCTCTTTGGCCTTATCTCCCTTAGCGAAGACGATGACAGTTACAGATTTACCCAGGCCATGAGGGAGAACCACAGCGCTGCGAACCATCTGATCCGCGTGGCGAGGGTTGACCCCCAGGTTAACAGCCACCTCAACAGTTTCATCGAAGCGAGCGAAGCTCACCTTCTTGAGCATCTCGATGGCGAAATCGCCCTCATACTCCTGAGTTCGATCAACCTGTTGCATCATCCGACGGTAATTTTTACCACGCCTTGGCATCTGCCTCTCCTTAGTCTGCGTGTTTCCGGTCTACGCGCTCCGTCAGCGCTCCCGGCAAAAAGAACCTCAGTCTTGGATCAAGAGTCCCATAGAGCGAGCAGTGCCCGCGATGGTGTTGTAAGCTGAGTCCACGCTGTCTGTGTTCAAATCGACGAGCTTTTTCTCAGCGATCTCTCTCACCTGCTCCGTTGTCACCGAACCCACTTTATTCTTGTTGGGCTCACCAGAGCCTTTAGGGACTCCGGCCGCCTGCATAAGCAAGACTGCAGCTGGAGGGGTTTTGGTGATGAAGCTGAAGGAGCGGTCGGCGTAGATGGTGATCACCACAGGGATGATGGTCCCTACGTCCTCAGCCGTACGCGCGTTGAACTCCTTTACAAACTGCATGATGTTGACGCCATGTTGACCCAAGGCTGGACCTACGGGAGGCGCTGGATTGGCTTTTCCACCAGGGACTTGCAGTTTGACGTAGCCTGTTACCTTCTTGGCCATCGAATAATCTCCTCAGATACACCCACTCGAGATCTTTCAAGCCTTCTCGACCTGGGAAAAATCCAGCTCAACTGGAGTTGATCGGCCAAAAATACTGACCAGTACCCGCAACTTCGCCTTGTCCTGGTTTATCTCAGCCACGGTGCCATTGAAGTTGGCGAAGGGTCCGTCAGTGACTCGAACCGTCTCCCCCTCCTCAAAGCGCTCTCGCGGCTCAGGACGAGCGGGACCAAGCTCCATCTGTTTTGTAATGCGCAGGACCTCCGCTTCAGGGACAGGGCGAACGGAGCCAAGCTCATGTCCCCCTCCAATGAAGCCGGATACCCTGGGTGTATCTTTGACAATATGCCAAGTCTCTTTGTTGAGCTGCATCTTGACGAAGATATAACCAGGGAAAAACTTACGACCGGGTCCTCTTCGATCTCCTTTGGCTTCATCCGACTCTCTAGGAACGAGGATCTCCGAAAAGAGCTCCTCTGCTCCATTCTGCCGAATTCGCTCCCAAAGGGTTGACTCCACTCTATTCTCATAACCGGAGTAGGTGTGAACGACGTACCACTTATGATCCATGGTTTTCTCCGATCTAGGGAAAAGGGGAGGAAGGGGCTTCAGAATCCCAGGAGGAGATCCGTCAGATTCCCAAAGACCTGGTCGAAGATCCAGAGGATGAGGGAGATGATTATGGTCACCCAGATGGTGACTTTGGTGTGACCTTTGGTCTCGTCCCAGTCAGGCCAGCTGACTTTGACCAGCTCTTCAGAAACCTCATAGCTGAACTTACGATACTCGTGGTGTCGCCAAGCCCAAAGAAAGAGGCCGAAGGCTGTTAAAGCCGCGAGGAGGGTACTAAAAGTAAACTCTTTGCCCAGAAGAGGGACATCTCGAGCACCCACGACTGAAAAGATCAGGCTGTAGGTTTTTGAAAAGATCATCCAAGAGAGGATGGTCGCCCCTGCATAAAAGAGGTTGACCAATCGCTTGCTTGCATCCATGCAGCTATCCCCGTTGAGAAGGATGAGTAGATCGAGAGGCTTTCACCGAATAGATAAGCAGGCCCGGAGGGACTCGAACCCCCGACCCCCGGATTTGGAGTCCGATGCACTACCAGCTGTGCTACGGGCCTATAAACTCGGTGAAAGTTATCAGATCTTCTTCACCCGATCGACTATTTTCCTTCTCGATGCTCGGTATGACGATTACAACCAGGGCAGAACTTCCGAAGGATTAAGATCTCACTCCCTCGGCGCTTGCTCACCCTGTAGTTTCGCCGCCCACACTCCAGACACTCAAGGCGAGCTTTTCTACGTGTGTTGCGGCTTGGCATCCTCTCACCAACGCGAGAGGTCTGGGCTCCAAACCCAGACCTCATCCTTTCAGCCAAAGAGGCTGAAACATTCTACTCGACGATCTTAGCGACGACGCCAGAGCCCACAGTGCGGCCACCCTCACGGATAGCAAAACGCAGCTGCTCATCCATGGCGATGGGGGTGATGAGATTGGCTTGGATGGTGATGTTGTCACCAGGCATGCACATCTCACGACCCTCAGGGAGAGCGATATCACCGGTTACATCCGTGGTGCGGAAGTAGAACTGGGGACGATAGCCGTTGAAGAAGGGAGTGTGACGACCACCCTCATCCTTCTTCAAGACGTAAATCTCAGCCTCAAACTTGGTGTGAGGTGTGATCGACTTGGGAGCCGCCAAAACCTGGCCACGCTCAACATCCGTACGCTTGATGCCACGCAGCAAGCAGCCAACATTGTCGCCTGCGCGGCCCTCATCCAGGAGCTTGCGGAACATCTCGACGCCAGTACAGACAGTCTTGCGCGTTTCACGAACACCGACGATCTCTACAGCTTCACCCACCTTGACGATGCCGCGCTCAATACGACCAGTAGCGACGGTGCCGCGACCAGAGATAGAGAATACATCCTCTACAGGCATCAAGAAGGGACGATCAATGGCGCGCTCAGGCTGGGGGATGTAGTTATCTACAGCCTCCATCAGCTCCAAGATCTTCTCCTCAGCTTCAGGCTTACCCTCGAGGGCATGTAGGGCAGAGCCGATGATCACGGGCAGATCATCTCCGGGGAACTCATAGTTATCGAGTTCCTCACGAACCTCCATCTCCACCAACTCCAAGAGTTCCTCATCATCCACCATATCTGCCTTGTTCAGGAAGACGACGATGGCAGGCACGTTCACCTGACGCGCCAAGAGGATGTGCTCCTTGGTCTGAGGCATAGGACCGTCAGCGGCGGAGACTACGAGGATAGCGCCGTCCATCTGGGCTGCGCCGGTGATCATGTTCTTGATATAGTCGGCGTGCCCAGGACAATCGACGTGAGCATAGTGACGGTTATCGGTCTCATATTCGACGTGAGCGGTGGCGATCGTAATCCCACGCTCACGCTCTTCAGGAGCGTTGTCGATCTCGTCGAAGCTGGTAAACTCAGCAAAGCCTTTTACTGCTAGGACCTTGGTGATGGCTGCAGTAAGGGTGGTCTTGCCGTGATCAACGTGCCCGATCGTGCCTACGTTTACGTGGGGCTTGGTCCTTACGAAGGTTTCCTTGGCCATAACCTCATCTCCTGAGCTGGGCTATCTGCTGCTGAGCAGCACTTCACTTGCTTTTATCATTGAGAGCCGACGACCGGATTTGAACCGGTGACCCCGTCCTTACCAAGGACGTGCTCTACCTCCTGAGCTACGCCGGCGTTATCGCCGATCTGTACCGGCGATCAGCAAAAAAAAAGAGCGGGAGACGGGGGTCGAACCCGCGACATTCAGCTTGGAAGGCTGACGCTCTACCAACTGAGCTACTCCCGCATATGGCCCGGAAGGATGAACTGGGCTTGTGGAGGGGGGAGGATTCGAACCTCCGAAGTCGTCGACGGCAGATTTACAGTCTGCTCCCTTTGGCCACTCGGGAACCCCTCCAAAAGAGCCCCTAATATTTCTTCACCCTTACGGATGTTGAGCTGGCGATGGGACTTGAACCCGCAACCTGCTGATTACAAATCAGCTGCTCTACCGATTGAGCTACGCCAGCTTAAACGGGCGCGAACACTAACAGAAAGAACTTTCGCGGGGCAAGTCTTTTTTTGTTCCCCCTCTCAGAGGGTAAAAAAAACCTGCTTCACCAGAGCGCGGCGGGTTATAGGGTAGCTGGGGCTGGGGGTCAAGGGCTTTCTCTTTATTTTTACTCCCAGCCTGAGAGATCAGGGCCTTGCTCCAGAGATCTCCAGCGCACGCCGCGCTTCATAGATTAGAATCGCTGCTGCCGCTGAGGCGTTGAGGCTGGCGGTTCGCCCCTTAAGAGGCACGCTTACGAGCTGGTCACAGGCGGCCCTGCTCAAGCGTCTGAGCCCTTGACCCTCAGCTCCAATAACCAGGACTGTAGGGCGGCGCCAATCCAAAGACCAGGGCGCTTGGCCCTTCATATCCGCTCCCAGGATCTGAAAACCCGCC
The DNA here is from genome assembly GCA_964384025.1 of uncultured Nannocystaceae bacterium. Lineage (GTDB taxonomy): Bacteria > Myxococcota_A > Bradymonadia > UBA7976 > UBA1532 > CAYLJJ01. Next base: position 47,020 of record CAYLJJ010000016.1, on the reverse strand, counting down.
TCCCGAGCCTGACTCAAGGCGCGAGCCAAGTTGATCTCCATCGCCACCGGGAGCAGCTCGCTGGCCCCCGCTGAGCTTCTGGTGACCGCAGGACCCAAGCGCGCACAACGATCTTTGGTGATCAGAAGCCCAGCGGCGCCGAGGGCCTCGGCGCTGCGCAGGATCGCACCCATATTTTGAGGATCGGTCACTTGATCTAGAGCCAGGAGGAGGCTGCCCTCCTGCTGAAGCTCTAGGAGTTGGCTCCAGGGGAGATACTCTGCGGATCGAGCCAGGGCGATTATTCCCTGGCTGCGCTCCTTAGTGTAGGCGTTGGGATCTCCCTCCTCACAGCGAATCCCTAGATCTTTGGCTCGGCGCAGGAGTCGCGCACGGGCTCCTGCCAGCCGCCCTCGATAGATGATCCTCTGGATGCGCTCAGGGGCGTGCTCGAGGAGGGCCTCTACCGCCCGCACGCCTGGGATGGGGAGCTGCTCCTTCATCCTGCCAAGAGTTCCAGCACATAAGCATTGACCTCAGCCAGGGGGACCTCTTGCTTCTTGCCGCCCTGTCTCGGCTTGATCTCAACCATCTGCTTCTGGAGACCTCGGGAGCCGATGGCGATGATCACCGGGAAGCCGATCAGCTCAGCGTCCTTAAACTTAGAGCCTGCGCTCTCTCGGCGGTCATCAAGCACAACCTCTAGGCCTGCCTCTTGGAGTTGCTTATAGATCTCCTCTCCCGCTTCAACCACAGGGGCTTTATTCATCTGAAGAGGGAGGATCGTAACCTGATAGGGGGCGATCGCTTTGGGCCACGCGATCCCAAACTTGTCATGGTTCTGCTCCACCGCCGCCGCCATAGTGCGGCTGATGCCGATGCCATAGCAGCCCATCACCATTGGCCGCTCTCGCCCTCCCTCATCTAGGTAGTTACAGCTCATCGACTCGCTGTATTTGGTCCCCAAGAAGAAAACATGCCCCACTTCAATCCCTCGAAAGCTGCGCAGCTCAGCGCCACAGCGAGGGCAAGGGTCTCCTCCTTTAACCATCCGCAGATCTGCGAAGCGTGAGACCTGAAAGTCTCGTCCCAGATCAACATGAAGGAGGTGTTTGTCGGTCTGATTGGCTCCTGTTATCCCATCACGGATCCCCTTGAGCGCCTGATCTGCGATGATCTCCAAGCCCTTAAGGCCCACCGGACCCGCGAAGCCTACAAGCGCTCCTGTGATCTTTCGTACTTGAGTTTCATCAGCGAGCCTTGATTCTTGAGCACCCAGAAGCTTGCGAAGCTTCAGCTCATTGAGTTCATGATCTCCACGGAGGAGGAGGCAGTAGGGGCGACCACCAACCTCAACGATGAGGGTCTTGATGAAGCACTTTAGACCGCGCTTGAGGAAGCGACTGACCGCCTCAATGCCTCCCAACCCAGGAGTATTTACGACCTCTAAGGGGGGGCTCTCTCTCTGTATCTCGGAAGCCGCAGTAGCGAGACACTCCGCCTGCTCTACATTGGCCGCGAAGCGACAGGATGAGCAGGCGACCAAAGCATCCTCGCCCGTCTCAGCCAGGACCTGGAACTCATGCGAACGAGAGCCTCCCATCGCCCCCGTGTCTGCCTCAACTGGACGAAAGGCGAGGCCACAGCGCTGAAAAATACGCTCATAGGCCGCGAACATCGCGTCATAGGAGCGATCCGCGCTGACCGAATCCAGATCGAAGGAGTAGGCGTCCTTCATGATGAACTCCCGCCCTCTCATCAAACCAAAACGGGGACGGATCTCATCTCTGAACTTGGCCTGGATCTGATAAAGGTTTAGAGGCAACGCACGCCAAGAACGCACATCCCGGCGTACAAGATCGGTGATCACCTCCTCATGCGTAGGACCCAGGCAGAACTCTCCACCTTTTCGATCCTTCATCCGCATCAACTCAGGGCCATACTGTTCCCAACGCCCAGACTCAGACCAGATCTCTGCGGGCTGCACCATCGGCATCAAGATCTCTTGAGCCCCCGCCCTGTCCATCTCCTCCCGAACGATTTGGGAGATTTTGCGGAGGACCCTTTGAGCCAGGGGCAGAAAGTCATAGAGCCCTGCAGCCAGCTTTCGGATAAAGCCTGCGCGCACTAAGAGTTGATGACTGACGACATCAGCATCCCTGGGCACCTGCTTGAGAGTGGGCGCGTGCAGTCTGCTCATTCGCATAGAGGACCTCAATTCTTCCAGAAGAGACGGCCCTTTTAACATAGATGGAGTTCAGATCATTAAGAGCTGAAGGAGGCGGCGCTGAAAAGGAGCCTGCCGCCGCTCCGTCTGCGCCAACGCGCGGCCGTGATGGTAGAGAAGCGCAGCTCTTGAGTTGAGCTTTAGGCGCTCTGAGAGCCGCCCCAGAGTGTAGATGAGCGGTAACTCCAGAGGAGCTCTCAGGAGAGCCGCTTCATAGGCAAAGAGAGCCTCTTGGAGGCGGCGCCTCTGCTCTAGGAGCCGCCCCAGGGCAAAGAGCGGGAGGGCGGAGGCGGGCGCTGCGCGAACCGCCATCTTGAGCAAGGAGAGCTGCTCCTTAAGGCTAGAAGCATGGCGAGCTTCTTCCAACAGAGCTTCAGGGATCTCCACAGGACCCAGAAGGGGACTGAGGCGGGCTCGCCAAATGCTGGCCTCACTCTGGGCTTCTAAGATCAAGGCTCCCTGCCTGAGGAGATCAAAGCGGAGCGCCTCAGAGAGAGGGACTTCGCAGATCAGTACCTTTTCCTGAACATCTCCTAAACGTTGAGGATGAAAGGGAACAAGAGGCCAGCCCTCTCCCCGCTCCAGCTCTGGAAAGTGCATACTCAGGCGCTCCAGCCAAGGCTCCATTCCAGGCGCAGGGGAGAGAGCACTGGGGAGCGCGAGGGTTCTTGAGAGGGGCTCAAAGTTTGGAGGGAGATCACTTCTCCTCGCCAACTCAGCGCGCAGAGAGCCCTCTAGAGCCACAAGAGGCTTGATCACCTTTCCAGTGGCCTTCTCCAGAGCCTCAAGGGCCTCTGGATCCAGAGGATCTCGGAGGATGATCGAGATGCTGTGATGGAAGCTGCGCGCGGGGAGCGCATGATAGCGCTCCCCCAGGGCACCCAGGCGCTCATCTAGGCAGCGCGCGAGGGCCTCAATCACCACCCCAGGGACCCCCAACTGCCCTCCCAACGCCTCCACCAAATCAGGCTCTGAGGCGAAACCCAGCTCTAGAGCCAGAGAACAGAAGCGCCCCCCGGCTTCAGCCTGAAGCGCCAAAATCTCATCTCGCTGCTTTGAACTTAAAAGGCCTGAGTCCAGTAAGAGAGCGCCGATGGGAGGGGTCATGTTGCTCAATCGAGCGCGAGACCGACGCGCCAGACATGTATCCCCAGCATCACGGCGTCTCCAGGTTCTAGAGTCTGGCGGGAGGCGATCCGCAACCACACCCCGTTGAGGCTGCCCAGATCGCGCACCGAGATCCCCCCCTCCTTTGAGGAGAAGAGGGCATGCGTGGTGCTCATGAGCCGATCATCAGGGAAAATCAACTCACCCACCTTGCGCCCCACCCGAACTCCCTCTGAGCAGAGGTGGAAGATGTTACGAGACATTCCTCGATTATCCAGTTGAACCAAACGATGAGGGCAGGGAGGAGTACCTATGCCCAAAGTACCCTCCTCTGACGCTGCCTGTTGGAGTGGGGGAGGGCTGCTCTCCAGCCTGAAGATCTGAGCGCCGACGCGAACCTCTCGCCCCAACTCCAACAGCTGCTCTTGCTGAAGCTGAACCCAAACCCCGTTGAGGCTGCCCAGATCTTGGACTCTGAGCTGATCATTCTCCAGGAGAAAACAGGCGTGCTTTGGAGAGAGGTAGGGATCTTCAAAGTTAAGATCCCCCTCTTCGCGTCCCAACGTCAAAGCACCTTCTTTGATGAGCAGAAGATCATCTCTCTCTAGGTTTCTGCTCAGAGGGCGCAGCAAGAAGCGGCGTTGGGGCAGAGGTAGAGGTGGAGGAAGGCTGGGGCTGAGAGCCTCAAACTCAGCACTCTGGAGACTCTCCAGAGGCTCTCCAGAATCTTCAATCTCCAAGAAGTCAGCCTCATCAAGAGACTCATCGATGGTCTCAAAGCCCTCAAGGAACTGAGGCTTCGCTCCCCCAGACTCAGACTCTTTGCGCTCTTGAAGAGAGGAGCGAATTCCCTCGAGGCTCAGCTCGACGGTGGTAAGGATGGTGTCTGGCTCTTCAGGGATCGTCCCCTCAACTTCGTCGAGGGTGGGTGCCTCATCCCGCATCCGACTGATGCGTTTGAGCTTCGTCAGCATCTCCGCAGGCATACTGAAATCGAGGAGGGTGGGGTTCTCTAGGGAAGGAGAGACCTGCTCAGGAGTGCGCAACGCGGGGAGAGGATCTCCCTCCTCGGCAGGAGAGAGTATCAACTCATCCAGATCCCCTGCACAGCAGAGGCAGAAGAAGGCCACCTGGGGGTTGTCCCAGCCACACTGTTTGCAGAGGAGCATCCAGCCTCTCAAAAAGGATGAAACCCGGCACCGGACTGTGGATATAAAGCAGCTTTAAGGAAGAGGTCAATCTTCCTTTGGCTCACTGTGCTGAGAGCCCTACATCGATTCCTTTGCGCCCTCTCTCAGAAAGGGGCAGATTGGGATCTATGCGCAACACCCTTTTCCTCCTCCTGAGCCTCTCCTTGTTGGCCTGTGGCTCAGAGAGAATACAGCGCCCCAAGCCCCCTACAACAGCGGCTCAGGAGCGTTATGAACGCGCCGTCACCGACTTTGAGGCGGGGCGGCTGCTCCTCGCTGATGAGCGCCTTCGGGCGCTTCTAAGAGAACAGCCAAGCTCTCTTCGTCCCTATATTCAGCTCTACCTCGCGCGGATGAATATCAAGGCTCGTCCCGCCTTGGCGCTCCGCCAACTCTCCGCTTTGGCTGAGCTTAAGGCCCCCGAAGAGCTTAGGAACTCTGCCCACTTTTACGCAGGCTTGACTGCTCAAACTCTAGAGCGCTGCCCAGAGGTACAGCATCATCTACAACCGCTGCTCCCCGATCTAGAGAACCCCCTCGCTCAACAGGCAGAGGATGCTCTCAAGCGCTGTGGTTTGATCCAAGAGCCCTCACCAGAGGGTTCAGAGGAGCTCGATCATGCAGTCCCTGCCCAACTGAAGATCGGCGTGATCCTCCCTCTCAGTGGACGCTCCCGCCGCCTGGGCCAAGATCTCAGACGCAGCGCTCAGCTGCTCTTAGGAAAAGAGCTAGAGATCCATGATGGCGCCAGCTCAGAGAAGGTGGAGAGGGCGATGCAAGCCCTCGCCGAGGGGGGGACCTTTGGAGTGGTGGGGCTCTTCGCTAAAGAGAGCGCGGCGGCAGCGGCTCAAGCCGCTGAGTCTCTAGAGCTGCCTCTCTTGATGCTCAGCCTAGATCCCGCTGCTGTAGAAGGAGCAGGGCCCACTTGGCGAAGCCTACACACCTCGGCGTTAAGCTGTAGCACTCTGGCTGGAGGCGGTTTGGAGCGGGGAGGGCGGCGAGCGGCGATCCTCGCCCCTGAGAACCCCTTCGCCAAAAATCAGGCGCGGCTCTTTAGGGCCGCCTGGGAGGGAGGAGGGGCTCAGATCTCAGCCGAGCTCAGCTGGGATCCAGAGTCTCCCAACTGGAAACGCTTGAGCGAGATTTTGCGTCGCAGCAAGAGCGACACCCTCTTCCTCCCCTGTCAGCCAAGCTGCGCAGCGCAGGTGATGAGTCACCTCGCTGCTCAGGGGATCTGGTCCCGAGGCCCCAAGCTTCGCTATAGGGGAGACCGCTCTGTTCGAGAGCTGATCCTCTTGGGCTTGGGGGAGTGGTACAATCCCCAGCTGCTTCGCCAAGCAGGGCGCTACCTAGAGGGGGCTCTGATCCCCTTGCCCTTCGCCGCCGAGACCGCTCGAGGAGCCTCCTTCGCTCAAAAGATCCGCAAAGAGGCGGGACACCGCGCCACCCCCTTTGATGCTCTATTGGCTGACTCCATCACCGCCCTGAGCCGAGCCCATCGACGCGCCCTCAAAGAGGAGATCAGTCCCCGACAGGCTCTCTCTAAGACCCAGGTTCAAGATGGTGTCAGCTCAGGGCTCAACTTCAAGCGGCGGGAGGCGGTGGAGGGTCTATTCTTGATGGAGATCTCCAAGGGCGCCTTCCTGCCGATGCGTTAATTAAACTCCATACCTGGAGGTCCCTATGCCGCGACTCCTCGCTCTGCTGCTTCTCCTCTCCTGTGACTCCGGTGAAGGCGCTGATTCTCAGAAAGAGCTGGGCCTAGATGAGGGGGTTCCTTTTGAGATGGGCCTTGAAGGAGACGCAGAGAAGGAATCGGGACTCAGCGTCGATCAAGGTTCCAGCATCGAAGAGCGCTGCCCCGAGGCCCAGACCGGGACTTTTTTGCTGTTGGCCTACCCTGATCGAGTTGACGCCTACCGTCTTTTAGAGGAGGGCGCTCGTTTCTTCTGCGCCTTTCTGGAGTTTAAAAGCATCGGCTTGGAGATCAGCAGCTTCACAAAGCTCGCTGAGGGGGACTTTATCGCGGGGGAGGGTCTCGAAGATCGGGGCCGCCTTCACGCCTTCAGTCCTGACGGAGAGCCTCAAGGGCTCCTGCTGAGTAACCCCAACCTGGGGAGGCTCGCTGGGCTCTGGCCAGGACCCAATGGAGGGCTCCTGGCTTGGAGCGCGCTGAGTATGAACTTCTATCGAATCAACGCTGAGGGGGAGTTTATGGGCAACTGGGAACCCCCCGCTTGGCAGCAGGGCTCTCGTGTAGAGGATGTTGTCGATCTGCTCTATCTGGAGTCGGATCGTGTAGTGATGACCTTCTCCCAACATGCTCCACGCTTCTTTGGAGATCGTCGAGTTCAGGAGTTCGCTGAGCTGGGGCCTGGAGGGGGCCTTATGTGGGTCGAAACTCAACAGGGAGGACGTCTGCTCTTGGCGGCGGAGAAGCTGGGGCAGGAGGGGCATGGAATCTGGCAATATCGCACAGGCAATGGAGACAGCCCGCCGGTCTATGAGCGTGCCATCCTCTCAACTGGAGAGTTTGAGAGCATTCAAGCGATGCTGCCCACCGAAAGCGGCCTGATCCTCCTGGACTCTGAGGGGGGACTCAGCGAGTTCTCTGTTCAGGGAGAGCGCCGTTGGCATCTGCAGCCTGAGGGACCAGGACGCGCCTTTGGGATCTCCCTAGAGCGCATCTTCCCCAATCTTTGATTTGGGATCTCGAGCTGTGGGCTCAAGAGAGTCGCAGCCCAGAAGGCAGGGCGTCACCAAAGAGGCGCTTGGTGTCCTTTGCTGAAAGCTCGCTGCCTTCAGCCACCATCTTGATCCAAGCTGTTGGGGCCTTGACCTCACGAAGCCGCTCAATCACCTCCTCCCGCAGCTCAGCCCCGATATCTCGTCGGAGGTCCTTGGTCATACGAGTCAGGAGGACCGCCGCAAAGCTGGCTCCATCCTCTCGTGCCCAGTCTGCCTCAAGAAGCTTTCCAAGCCAAAGCTCAGCCAGCTCTGGGGTGACGGTGTCCTTGATGTTCCCCTGGAAGGGCTGACGAGCTCCCAGGCGGCCCAAGGGCCACCAAGACCTGATCTTCTTAAAGCGCAGGAAGAACCACTCCCCCGCCTCCTGCTTCTGCTCTGGAGAGAGACGCTCTAGGGCGGCCAGCAGGCGAAGCATCTCGGCTGGGCCATGGGCTCTGGGTGTCGGGAAGCGGCGGATCTTAGGGTCCAACCAGGGCCGTAGATCTTCAAAGAGCTCCTGCTGCTGATCTCGATTTAGGCCCGCAGCGACACGGCGCCAGAGGATCCACCACTCTCGCCAGTTGCCCTTATCCTTAGGGAACTGGAGGCCCTCCTCATAAAGGTCCCACATATTCTGTAGGCGTTCCCGATCTCCTGAGGCCCCAAAGCCTGGCCGGAGGCACCACCCGCTGAGTGAGATCCAGGCACGCTCATGAAGGGGGCTGCGATCTCGATGCGCCTTATGAAGCATGAAAGCTTTCCAGAGCGTACGGCAGACGCGGGAGGTCCAAGCACCTCGAGGACCCAGGATCTTCTCCAGGTCTCGGCGCAGCGCCTTACCTCGCTGAGGCTCAGCCCACTCTCCCCGGCCAGTAAAGGTTCGATCGACAAGGCGCCGCGCCTCTTGGAAATTCTTCGGCAGCGGCTCTTGATTTAGAGGCTCCTCCTCTGATGGCAGCTCCTCCTCCTCCGGCTCTGGTCGTGCTTTAAGCGACAGCTCCAGCTTCCAACGTCGTGGAGGAAGGGCGATGGTGGAGAGGAAGAGATCCAGGGTGCCTCGCTCTGTCAGAGTCGCGGAGGGCTTAACCAGCACCTCAGGGCTCTCCCCCATCCCCGGCTGGGGCCGTAAGGTGATCTCTAGAGCGGGAAGTTGCTCTAACTCTCGATCAACATGGATCAGCTCCCCAGGAGCATGGCTCTTAGCCCCTGTATAGCTGTAGAGGGGGAAGGCCACCGGGCGGTTGAGCAGCAGCTCAAAGATCTGTTCGCTGACCTCGACGCTGCTGCCCTCATCCATTCCTTTGGGAGCGATACAGAAAGCTTGTACTCCTCCCGCCTCGCTGTCCACACCTACATAGTAGGCGCGCGCGGCACCACCACCGATGCTGCGTCCAAAGCCTCGCTGGCTCAGGCCATAGCGAACCGCTCCCCGCGCTACAGCGGTGTCCAGAGCCTGATGTTGGAGCAGAGGGATCTCCTGGCCAAACCAACGCTGGAAGACCTCCTTGAGACGACTGACGATGGCAGGGGATTGGAAAACTCCACCGTTGAGGAGGATCAGATCGGGGCGGGGCAGACCCTCATGGAGCTGGGCCCCCGCCTCAGCAGAGTCCTCGGCGTGGCGGCGTAGGAAGGTGCTGATGTGGCGAGGGATGGCGGGATCGGTGGTATAGGGCAAGCCCAAAGTGGTCAGCCCTGAGCGCCCACGACGGCTGCTGACCTCCTGGAGATCGCTGAAGGGCAAAAAGCCCTCCAAGATCGCTTCACGCAGCTCCTCTCGCTGGAGGTGTACCGAGCGAGTTCCCCCCAAGAGTCGCGCGCCACGTCGCTGGATGGAGACACGGGTTTTCTCAGGAGCCTCCTCGGAGAGCAGCAGCTCCTTGGCTTGACGCGCTGATTGGATCAGGGCGGCCCACTCGGTTGGATCGAGGCGCTTGATCCCCGCCTTGTTTTGAAGCAGGCGAGCGAGGGCGGCGTCCATATTGTCGCCCCCCAGCATCAGATGCCCACCTACCGCGATACGGGTCAGACGGGGCTCCCCCTCCAGCTCCTCCGCCTGGATGAGGGTGAGATCAGTGGTGCCTCCGCCAATATCCACTACCAGGATAAGGCGTGCATCTCCCAGGACCTCCCTCAGCTCCTCCTCTTGATGACCCAGGAAGTCATAAAAAGCCGCCTGTGGCTCCTCGATCAGTTTTATACGAGGTAGACCCGCCAGCTCAGCGGCCTCTACGGTGAGAGCACGAGCCACGCTGTCAAAGGAGGCAGGGACGGTGATCACCAGATCTTGATCAGCCAAAACCGCTTCAGGGTGAGCTTCATCCCAGGCCGCGCGTAGATGCTCCAAGAGCCGAGCTGAAGCTTCATAGGGGGAGAGGTGGGGCAACTCATCTGGAGCATCCCAGGGAAGGATGGGAGCGCGACGATCTACTCCACCATGGCAGATCCAGCTCTTAGAGGAGGCCACGAGGCGCCCTGGGACCCGCGCTCCTCGCTTACGGGCCAGCTCCCCCACGGGATACTCCACCAAACCCCAAGGGAGCTTAAGGTGGTGCTCCATAAACTCTGCTTCGCTGGGCAAGTAGAGAAAAGAGGGCAGCAGAGGGCGGCTGATCAACTCCCCAGGGGCGATGAGCTGAGGGATCTCAAAGAGTTGAACTTCGGGGTGATCGACAGGGCTCGCCGCCATAGCGCAGTGCGTGGTGCCCAGATCGATCCCGACAACAAAACGAGCTTTGGACATTTTTTCCTGATCTTTGAGGGGGTGTGTGGCCCCGCAGGTCAATCGATGCGGACGTTAAAGGTAAGCTTCCAGCGCTGCTGGGCGCCCTCCTCCACAGCGGAGAGTTCCAGGGTCCCGATCTCGGTCACATGAGCGTGAAGACGCACAGGGACAAAACGCCCCTCCTCTCCCTTGAGGGTGGTCTCGATGGGGACCAGCTCCTCCAACTCCTCGGGATCAAGAGCTTCACCGATCTCATCCTCCTGCCGCATAGAGCAGAAGAAGCGGAAAGAGGTCAGCTCTCCTACCACCAAGCCGAAGCTTTGGCCCAACTCCAGCTCGCTGCCCTCCTCCATTCCAAAGGGGGCGATACAGAGAGCGTCTACCTGGGGGGGCATCCCCGGCACCGCTAAGCCGCTGCGCTCCACCCCGATGTAGTAGGAGCGGGCGGTGCCTCCCAAGATACGAACCCCTCCTTGGCGACGGGTGTAGGCTGACCAGGCCGCCCCCCGGCTTACTGAGAGGCTGGGATCCATCCCCTCCAGTACCTTAGGAGCGCTGCCCCCCTCTGACTCCACCCAGGAGTTGATGATCGAGAGGATGCGCTCTCGCAGGATCGAAGATCGGCTCACTCCGCCATTAAAGAGGATCGTCGTGGGGTGCAGGAAGCTTCGCCCTGAGTCATGTTTGAGCCCATCTCGGCCTAAAAATGCCGCCAAGTGACGGCTGATCCCTGCGTCACTGGCGAAGGGCAAGCCCAGGCTCTTGAGCCCCATCCGACGAAGCTTCTTCGGACGCTCGTTCTGCTTGACCTTGGGGAAGAAGCCATCCAGGAGGGTGGCATCGAGCTGCGCTCGTGTCAGCTTAGAGCGGATCGTCCCACCGATGAGGCGACTGCCTCGACCAGGGATTACCAAAGGGTGGCTCTCGCGCTCAGGATCACTGAAAAGGGTCTCTTTGGCTACTCGACAGCTGTGAGTCAAAGAGCGCATCTGCCAGTCGCTTAGGCGCCGTCCCTTGCCTCCCAGGCTGCCTGCTACGGTGTAGGCGAGAGCCAGATCCATGTTGTCGCCACCCAGGAGGATATGTTCTCCAACGGCGATTCGCTCCAGACCCAGGTGCCCCTCCTCCTTGCGGACCTCGATAAGGGAGAAGTCTGTAGTGCCTCCGCCGATATCAAAGACCAGGATCTGATCACCTAAAGCCACCTCATCTCGCCAAGCTGCGCCTCGATCGGCGAGCCAAGCGTAGAGGGCCGCCTGAGGCTCCTCCAGCAGCTTAAAATGTTCTCCCAAGCCCGCCGCTTTAGCAGCCTCTACGGTCAGCTCTCGGGCCACAGCATCAAAGGAGGCGGGGACGGTGATTACCAACTCCTGCTCAGCGAGGAGGGCCTCTGGGTGTTCCCGATCCCAGGCTTGGCGTAGATGCTCCAGAAAGTGAGTCGTGGCTTGTAAAGGAGAGAGGCGGGTTAACTCCTCCTCATCACTTTCCCAGGGCAGGATCGCCGCGCGGCGATCAATCCCCGCATGCGAGAGCCAGCTCTTGGCAGAAGAGATCTGGCGTCCTGGGCTGGCAGAGCCTCGCTTACGAGCGAAGAGCCCCGCTGTCATCTGAGCTTGATGATCCCAGGGTAGGGCCAGATCTTTCTTACGCAGCTCCACCTGAGAGGGGAGATAGAGGAAAGAGGGGAGCAGGGGACGGCTCTCCACCTCGCCTGGATGGATCACTTGAGGGATGAGGAAGGGTTGGGGCGCTTCTCCCTCAGACTCCAAAGGCAGATAGGCCAGGGCGCAGTTGGTTGTCCCCAGATCGATGCCTACAGCAAACTTAGCCTCTGCCATGATCTACATCTCCACTTCAGCGGCTGCCAAGATGGTTGGATCTTGATCCTCAGAGAGCCGGGGCAGCTTGATCTCTTTCACCTGCCAGCCATGATGAGCTAGGTGTCCCTGAAAGGGGGGCTCTCCGCCCACATTCCCTGTGAGTTGCACATAGTTGGGATCAAAGCCCGGTTGAAGAAGGATCACATCGCCCTCCTCCTCTTTCCGTAAGCTCTCGATATGTAGATAGTCCCTAAGCGCACGCTGACAGCCCTCATGAACTACGCGGGCGGCTGCCCCTACATCCTCATCGGGGAAATCGGAGAGGTCCTCCTGAAGGAAGTCGATAAAGCGCCCCTCTCTCTGGAGGATGCGCAGGAGCTGGAGGGCGCTGCTGTAGTCTGGTGGAGGGGGGCTTGAGGGCTTGATCTCTACAGGTCGAGTGACCACAGACTCATCGTAATCGAGGAGCTTTTGGGCCTTGACGGCCAACTTGATGTCGGAGATGACTCTCCAGGGTAGGAGAAGGGCGGTCAAGAGCCGACGCTTGAGGCTGGTCTGTTCCGGGTTCATCTTGGAGTCCATCGGTTCATCACTGAGTGAGCCCTGATGCCATGATATGAGGGGAGTTTCAAGGCTCAGATCCAGCGATTAGATGAGCCTGTGCTGGTCTGAGCAAACTCGGCTGAACAAGACCGAGTAATTTTATAGTCAAGCCGCGTTGGGAATATGAAGCGCGTCTGTGATGCGTCTGGACGCCAAACACACCTCCCCAAAACGACCTCACCACCTATACAGATGCTCGACTCATAGAGCATCCATCAAGGCCACGTCGCTCTCTTTATGCTCGCTCAAAGTGCCTGAAGCCTCAGAGGCTGCTTAGGAAGGCCAGAAAGCTTGCCCTCTCGCCATAGAGCCCTCACTCTGCTCCTATGCGCAGACACCCCGATGGATTCAGCCGCCGCGCTCGTAGAGAGGGTTTTCATGCACGCAGCGTCTATAAACTACAGGAGATCGATCGCCGCTTTCAGCTCATCAGGCGAGGACAGCGGGTCTTAGATCTGGGCTGCTCTCCCGGCTCCTGGCTTCAGCACGCCCTTAAAGCGGTGGGTCCTAAAGGTGAGGTTGTTGGGGTTGATCTTAAGGCGATATCGCCGATCTCCGCGCCCAACCTGAGAGTTTTAAAAGCTGACATCTATCAGATCAGCGCTGAGCTATTGGGCGGGGGCTTTCATGTGATCCTCAGCGATATGGCCCCCGCTACCAGCGGGCAGCGCTTTAGAGATCATGTGCGCTCAGTAGAGCTGGTGCGGCGGGCCTGGACGCTGAGTCAACGACTGCTGGAGCCTGGAGGTGCCTTTGTCGCCAAGGTCTTCGAAGGCCCAGAGCTGGAGGAGTTGGTGCGGGAGATCCGGCCTCAAGCGCGGCGCTTTAAGCGCTTTAAGCCCAAGAGCACTCGCAGCGAGAGCGTGGAGCTGTTTATGATCGCGCAGGGGATCACTCCTGTTGCAGGAAACGAGGCGCCAGGTTCAGAGGAGGGCGACCCTGAAACTGAACGGTGACCGCCCCACTGGAGCTTTGAGCAAGCACCTCTCCTCGGCCAAAGTAGCTGTGGTAGACCTTTGTTCCAGAAGGAAAGCCCTGGCCTATACGAGCTGGTGGCTGAGGAGTGGAGAGCCCCCAAGGGCGCTCGCTCAGCTCAAAGAGGAAGCGGCTGGGTCCTGCCTTTTGATGATCTCCAAAGAGCCTGCGCCTGTAGGCATAGCTCAGGAAGAGCTGCTCTTGGGCTCGAGTGAGGGCTACATAGCAGAGCCTACGCTCCTCTTCGAGACCCTCCTCACCCTGACTCCAGCGATGGGGAAAGAGATCCTCCTCTAGACCCAAGAGAAAGACGACAGGGAACTCCAGGCCCTTAGCCCCATGTACTGTGACGATCTGTACCGCCTCCACCTCCTCCTCTGTGTCACCATCCTGGTCACCCATCAAGCTCAGATTCTCCAGGAAACCGGAGAGTTCAGGGGCTTTGGTCTCCTCCTCATAGCGGCTCAGGCTGAGCAAAAGCTGAAATAGGCTATCCTGCCGCTGTCGCTCCTCCTCCGCCTTAGGCCCCTCTGGGATCTCCTCTTTGAGCAGCCCGGCTTCCTTTAAGAGCTGTTGGCAACGCGCCCTCAAGCCACAGCCTTTCAGAGCCCCTATCTCCTCAAAGAGGGTCAGAAAGTGCTGGATCCCCTTACGAGCGCGACCCTTGATCTGGAGGAGGCTGAGCTGAGCCTCAGCCATCAGAGAGTGGTTCCGGGCTTGAGCACCCTCTTGGAGGCGCTCAAGGCTCTTGGCGCCCACCCCCCGCCTTGGAGTGTTGATCACTCGGGTAAAGGCTAGATCATCCTGGGGATTGAGGAGCAGGCGCAGATAGGCCAGGGCATCACGGATCTCTGCTCGCTCGTAGAAGGAGCGACCCCTGAGCAGCTGATAGGGCAGCCCAAAGAGGGGCAGAGCCTCTTCTAGAGGCAGAGATAGGCTGTTGCTGCGCAGGAGGATGGCTATCTCGCTCAGGGAGCGCCCCTCCTCCTCAGAGAGCTTGCGAATAGAGCTCGCGATCCAGCGCGCTTCAGCTCTTCCATCTTCAGCTCGATAGATCACCGGCTCAGGGCCAGGGGCTCGCTGAGTCCAGAGTCGCTTACCCAAACGCATCTGGTTATGGTGGATAAGGGCGTTGGCGACCTTCAGGATCTGAGGGCTGCTGCGGTAGTTCTGCTCCAGGCGTAGGATCAGAGCTGAGGGCCAGCTCTGATCAAACTCAAGGATGTGCTCCATACGCGCACCCCGCCAACCATAGATCGCCTGATCCTCATCTCCCACCACCGTCAGGTTGCTTCCAGGAGGGGCCAAGAGGCTAAGCCAGCTATGTTGAGCCTCGTTGGTATCTTGAAACTCATCCACCAGGACCCAGGGCCAGCGCCGCTGGTAGGCGATAGAGAGCTGAGGGTCTCGGGCCATCAAGAGCGCAGGGCAACGGATGAGATCACCAAAGTCAAAGGCGTTGGCGAGCTGAAGTTGAAGCTCATAGCGCCGCCCCAGGGCCTTCATATCCAAATCAGTCAGAGCTGAGATCGCCTGATCCGCGCTCAGCCCTCGATTGCGGGCCTCTTCGATCGCCCCTTGAATGCTGCGAGCCTCAGTCCGTGCCTGCTCGCGACCCTGCAGCTTGAGGAGCTGATGGATCAGCCTAAGTTGCTCCCGCTCATCATAGATCAGGAAGCGAGGGCTGCGCCCAAACTCGGACGCATGTTGGCGTAGGAAGCGAGCACCCAGGCTATGAAAGGTGCTGACATGAAGGCCCTGAATCTCTTGATCTTGAAGATCGGCCAGGATACGGGAGCGCATCTCTTGGGCAGCTTTATTGCTGAAGGTCAGAGCCAGGATATTTTGAGGAGGGACCCCTTTATGCAGCAGCCAGAGGATACGTTGGGTCACTACCCGTGTCTTCCCTGTCCCTGCCCCGGCTAAGACCAGGAGGGGGCTGCCCAGATGCTCCACTGCGCGGCGCTGGACTGAGTTTAGTTCTGGGGCCATTTGAGACTCCTCTCCGGCCAAATGATCTCAGAAGTTAGATGGCGATCTGAACTCCCATACCACGCCACGTTCCTTAGATCTCTTTGTGGGCTGTTCACCTTGAACCGGAGAGCAGCGGAGCGAGCCCTGCCATGAGACACGCCCCTACCCAGGAGAGCAGCGCTGTAAGGAGGATAGCCTCTGTCGAGAGCCAGAGATCTGCGCGTAGGATGAGGAGTGCCAGGGCCTTCGCCTCTGCTTCGCAGGGAGCTGTATTGAGCCCTGTCTACACAACCTAGAGTGCCCAGGTAGCTGCCTCTGTGTAGAGGAACGCTGCTGGGAGCCCGCCGACGATCTCTAAGGCGCTATCTGACGTAGATGCTCTGATATTTCCAAGAGGTTGTGTTGGTATCGGTGCATGAAACCCCAGCGGAGAGGCCTGCTGGAGCCCCTAAATCTACGCGACGTAGAATTACGATGGCTCTACGCTCTCCATTACCGCGAGCGCTATGCCAGAAGTTGGTGGCTTCATTGTTACAGGCCTGGATCATCCCCGAAAAGGCATCTCCTGAGCTTCCACCCATCCTGACCTGATCGCGGATCAAGTCCTCAGCTGGATCAAAATCATGTAGGTTGGGTGAAGGGGTGTCGCCTACATCGAAACCATAGCCCTCATATCGTCCAAAGATGCTCCAGCAGGAGGTCCCTCCATAAAAACGATGGTCAGCTCGAATCTGCGTCCACTCTAGAGAATCATCAAAGAGCACTGTGTGCCCTGACTCATTCCCTCCACAGCCATCACGTGTAGGCGTAACAGTCATAATCAGGCCACCATTTCCATCCGCTCCATAGCCAATATTAACCCCTCGTTTATCTTCCTCCAAGATCATATCTTGGGTAACCAAAGTCCAGCCTCCTCCATCTAAATTCATATCACAGTGATATTGCGAAGGAGGATTTCCTCCAGATCCATCAAAGTCAAGCCAGTACATTCCATCTTGAGTTGTTTGAGATTCCTCTTTAATCTGTAGACAGCTTAAGGCTGCGCGGCTGGGGGTCCGGCCTAGATTAGAGGTACGGAAGTACCAATATTGAGGAAGAGAAGCGTTATAGCCGCTGGCGTCGGAGTTGCCTCCGTAGATCCCGGTGGTAAAGAGGGCGCTGAGATGATCAACCGCGTAGGGGCCAACCCACTGTTGATTGGCTCCACCCTCTTGCTCATCTCCATCACCCCACATCACTACTTGGCCATCATAGCAGCCCTTGACTTTATCCCAATCTCCTCCTCCATCAGCGTCGAAGATGCGATAGTCGGTGGTGAAGCCTGAGATGATCTGAGCATTAAGCGCTGCGATATGATCAGCGCTGAGGAGTTGATCATTGTTATCTGTCCATTTGAGCGCAACTTGGCTGTCCCCATTGCAGCTGTTTAGGTTGTCCAAAGCGCCTTTAGAACTTACACCGCTGATCCGCTCTCCATAGCTGCCGAGAGGATCACTCCCAAATCCTTGGCTGTTACCCCATTGGCGGCTGAAAAGATTGAGGCGCATCCATCCACCTCCATCTGTGTCCATATCACAGTAGGCCTGGAAGGGAGAAAGAGGGCCACCTCCATCTATATCGATCCAATATTCTTGGCTGGGTGCATCAGGTTTCTGGGACAGAATCATCTGGCAGCTTTCATAGGGAACAGTATCCCAATCCCAACGAATGCGCACTTCACCTGCATAGTATGGCATAACACCACCACCGACTGGACCACAAGAATTGACTTCGCTGTAGTTCCCATCATAATGAGTCAAATACCATACAATTCCGGGGGTACGAGCAGCCTGTCCATTTGAACTACAATCAAATTTCATTCCATTTTGACCAGCATAGCTGTTACCGCATTGAAGACCAGCTACTCTCTCCCTATGGAAAAATGCATAGAGTCCATTAGCCTCTATACCATCTTTATTGGTGATTTGTGCGTCATAGAGAAAGTCTGGATTATCTATGCTTAGATCTGACTGTAGTTGGTTGGCATCAATCCCTTCAGCTTTAATCCAAAAATTTGTTCCTCCTGGATCACGGCTATCATAGCAATAATACTGGATATCTAAGCTCATCTGATTGTCAGGAATAAGCTTATCCAGCCCTAGAGTGTACTGAGGATCGGTCGGACCGCCATGATCAAAGCTCATCCCCAGGAGGCTGTGAGCACCAACCGCAGCACGAAACTCGTAGTCGCCTCCAACCCCATTGGTCTCTGAAGCTCGGCCTACCACCATCCAACCCCCACCATCTGTGGTCATATCGCACCACACTTGAACCTCCAGACCATCTCCCTTGGGATCGATCCAATAGAGGCCGTCCGCTGCGTTGGGATCTGCTCTCTTGATCTCCAAGCAGCTCGTTTGGGTTGAAGTACTGCTGTTGAGGAGCACCCAACCCTGGCCGTCATAACCCATAAAATCGTGGGTCTGAGCGTTGAAGTAGATCATCCCTGGCTGGGGCGCATTGTTGGCTCCGCTGGGGGCCAGGGTGAAGGTGTTGCTCTTAACCGCGCCCTGTACATGGAGCTTGGCTTCAGGGATCTCCAGACCGATCGCCAAAGCACCATCGACGAGGGCCTCACCTGCGACCTGAAGATCACCGCCCAAGAGAACCCCCCCGTTTACCTGCATGTTGAGCGCAACAGAGAGCGCACCAGAGGTTCCAGTATGAGTATCAACGCGCATAAACTCAGCGCTATCGATGCCATCCAGAGTGTCTGCGTTGAGCCCAGAAGCTTCACCCCCTCCGTTTAAGAGGAGCTGAAAAATCTGGCCCTCCAGGTTGGGATCATTGCGGTTGAGGAGGTCGGCGCTGTCCAAACCATCGATCAGGTCTGCGTTCAGCCCGCTCCCATCACCTCCAAGTCCCTGTAAGGCCTGAATCAGATGCTCTCCAGTGGTGTAAAACTCGCTGCTGTCTTTACCATCTAGGCGATCAGCATTTAGACCTGAACCTGCTCCTCCCAGACCCTGTAAGCTTTGTATCACCTGGGCTGAAGTGTGGTAGAGATCTGAATGATCCAGACCATCGAGCAGATCGACGTTTAAACCAGATCCTTCTCCTCCATGCCCCCGTAGGCGATCCAACACTTGCTCACCATCCTGAACAAACTCTTCTGCTTGAAACCCATCCAGGGTGTCGCTGTTTAGATCTGTGCCTGGGCCATCTACGCTGCGCAGGGCCAAGAGTAGAGTCTCGGGGGTGGTATAACCTCCCCCTTCGATGTTCTCCACTGCGGGTCCAACCCAGTGTCCACCCGCATCGATGATCTGTTGTCCATTCACCCAAACTGTCTGGGGATGAAGGTCCCCAGTAGCCTCTTCACAGAGCAGGGCGAAGGGGACGCTGTGTAGGCGATGACGAGGCTGCATCTCAGCTGTCCCGTTGATCTTGATCCCCAAGTAGAGGGCGCCAACCTGATCGAGAGAAGGCAGCGGGACTTGAGCACCGAGGTCGACTGAGTAGTAGCCTAAGGCCACCTGGACTGAGTGCTCTTCGGTCCAGAGAGCGAGGCCCCCCAACTCCTGAGCGTAGAGAGAGAAGCTGAGGGTGACCTCCCCCTCTAAGGCTTGGCCCTGTGCATCCTGTAGATAACCCTCCTGGGATAAGGTCTTAGGGAGAGCCAGGGCGATGCCTGAGCAGAGCGATAGAACAAGCAGTATTCGGTGCATGGTGCCTCCAAAGGACCAAGAGCAGATCAGGCTTTAGCGGAGCCAAACCGAAATCAATGGAGTGTTTCTATAGTTGTCATTAGGCCATCCGTTTTCAGTATAGGGCGCATCATAGCCATTCCAGTTGTTAGTAAAGCCGTTTGCATCGGTCCCCTCTGGCATTACTCCAACTGCCATACACCAATCATTTACACCAGTATTTCCATTGGTATTTATCGTAGCAGATGGATAACTTCCTCCATGGCCAGACAGTGCCATAATTCCATACTTATTATGATAACAGACGGTATCGCTTCCCATGTAATTGACCGTTGTAACTGCATCTTGAGAGGCTGCAGCGATCGCTGCAGCACCAGCTGCATGGTTCCACCAGGTGTTGACCGTTCGGTCAGGGTGCATGGGCCATTTGAGCCAGCGATCTCCAGCTGGGTTGCTCAGGCGCAGCTCGCTGGCTCGATTGACGGCCAGATCGATCGCATCTACGCTGGCCCAATCACCCGCCAGGATCTCTGGAGTTTGAAGCGCCTGTACATCTCGATAGCTCCTAAGCCACCCAGAATAGACATTGTCTTGGACGTTGATCTGGCCCACAAGGGTCCAACCACCGCCATCGCGTCCCATATCACAGAAGAGCCTCACCGGCGCGGCTCCTCCCTGAAGGCCGTCGAGATCCAACCAGTAGACACCATCCTGATTGAGCCCTGTAACCTGCTTGATCTTTAGACAGCTCGGGGCCGCCTTCTCAGGGCTGCTGCCCAAACTGGAGTCCAGGGCACGGAAGTACCAGTGTTGGGGGAGAGAAGCGTTATAGCCACTGGCGTCAGAGTTACCTGCATAGATGCCGATGGTGAAGATGCCCGTGAGGTGATCAACAGCGTAGGGGCCAACCCATTGCTGATTGGCTCCGTTCTCCCTCTCATCTCCATCGCCCCACATCACCACTTGACCCTCATGGCAACCCTTAATCTTATCCCAATCCCCTCCTCCATCGGCGTCGAAGATGCGGTAGTCGGTGGTGAAGCCTTCCGTAATCCGTAGGTTAAGCGCCGCGATATGCTCCGCGCTGAGGATCTGACCACGCTCATCAGCCCATTGGAGGTTGACCTGACTGTCTCCAACACAGCTGTTCAGGTTATCTAAAGAGCGCTGAGAGTTGGCACCATTGACCCGCTCTCCATAGCCGCCCAAGGGATCGCTCCCAAAGCCCTGACTGTTGCCCCACTGGCGACTAAATAGATTAAGGCGTATCCATGCTCCTTGATCAACATCCATATCACAATATGCATTTATCGCTGTTAACGGCCCATTTCCATCAACATCAATCCAGTATGCCTGGCTGATAGCTTCTGGATGCGCTTCACGAATCGCTTGACAGCTTTCATATGGCAAGTCTTTCCAGTCCCAGCGTATACGAACTTCACCAGCATAATATGGCATAATGCTACCACCAACCGTACCACAGGAGTTAACCTCACTATAGTTCCCATCATAGTGAGTTAGGTACCATACAATTCCAGGGACACGAGCATTTTGACCATTTTGACCACAGTCAAACTTCATCCCGCTCTGACCAGCATGGCTGTTGCCACATTGGAGTCCGTTAACTCTCTCTCTATGGAAAAAAGCAAAAAAACCATCTGCTTCATCTCCATCTTTATTTATGATATGGGAGTTATACAGTAAATCAGGGTTGTTTGCCGCAAGATCTACGCGAAGTTGATCGACATCTATATTTATGGCTTTTGTCCAGTAGTTTGTTCCAACAGGGTTGCGTCTATCATAGCAATAATATTGAATATCGATATTTTTCTGTTCATTTGGAATAAGCTGTTCTAGACCGATGGTGTATTGCGCATCCATTGGACTGCCATGGTCAAAATGCATCCCTATGAGGCTATGATCACCCACGGCAGCACGAAATTCATAGTCTCCACCAGCACCATTGGTCTCTGAAGCGCGCGCGACCACCATCCACCCTCCATCATCTGTGGTCATGTCACACCACACTTGAATAGGATTATCATTGTTTTTGGGATCAATCCAATAGAGGCCATCGGCAGAATTAGGATTTTCTTCTTTAATCGATTGACAGTTCGCGTAAATTTTCCCACTGCTGTTCAGTTTGCGCCAATTCTGCCCATCATAACCCAAAAACTCCTTGGTCTGAGTGTTAAAGTAGATCATCCCAGATTGAGGAGTGAGGGGTGCGTTGTTGAGGGGGTTGAGGATGATGAGATCCGCCCTGAGATCACCCCCGATATGTGCTTGGGTCTCAGGCGAGACACCTACACCCAAGCGCGTATCCAGCTTGGCGTTACCGCTCAGCTGTGCATCAGCGCCCAGGTTGAGATCAGCGCCAACCTCTAGATCCATCCCAACCGAGAGATCTCCAACTGTGCCTGTGTCGGCGTCTGTGCGCATAAAGAGGCTGCTGTCCAACCCATCCAGCTCATCCACGTCAAGGCCAGATCCTTCCCCTCCCAGCGGGACGATCATCTGCATCAGTTCATCATTCAGGCTGGGATCATTTCGGATAAGAAAATCAGCGTTCTCCATCCCATCCAGCAGATCCGCGTTGAGGCTGGAGCCTGCTCCACCCAGACCCTGGAGCGCGAGCAGGACCTGCTCTCCGCTGTGATAGAGCTGATCACCCTCAAGGCCATCAAGGCGATCAAAGTTTAAACCGGAGCCATCCCCAATCTCTCCCCCCAGGGAGTGTACAACCTGTAGTCCGGTCGAATAAAACTCTGTACTGTCGAGACCATCCAGCCTATCGGCGTTTAGGCCAGAGCCCTCTCCTGCGATCCCCAAAAGAGAGGCGATGAGATCTTCACCTGTCCTCAAAAAGGCGCTGGAATCTAGATCGTCTAGGAGATCTGTGTTGAGCCCTGAGCCCTGACCATCAACACCCTGCAAAGCTGCTAAGAGTGCTTCTGGGGTAGCATAACCTCCGCCTGTGATATTACCCACCGCAGGTCCAACCCAATGGCCGGTGTCGTCGATCACTTGCTGATCCCCAATCAGGAGACTGCTGATCCTGAGATCACCGATGGCGTTATCACAGACCAGAGCGTAGGGGCTGCTCTGAAAAGCGTAGCGGGGCTGCAACTCAACTCCCTCGAGACTGAGGCTCAGATAGAGTCCCCCCTCCACCTGGAAGCTGGGCAGTGGATTCAGGCTGCCCAGATCAACCGCATAGTGTCCCTTGAGGATCTCAACCTGATGTTCCTCACTCCAGAGCGCTGCTCCTCCCACGAGCTGTTCATAAAGAGAGAAGCGTAGATTGGTTACCCCTTCGATCAGCTGTTCCTGGTCATCGAGTAGGTAGCCCTCTTGGCGGACGATATTGGGCACGGCGAAGGCGGCCCCTGACCACAACAGAAGAAAGAGCAGTTTTCTAGGCATCATCCCCTCCTGAGAGGTCAAAACAGGTGCTAAAACCAAGCATTCTATGCGATTTCATATCTATTAACGAACCCAAAGGCTTGCTTCTACACTACCTTGGTCATACGAATATGAATCAATGTTAATATAGTGGCATTCATGAGTATTATTGCTTGTACTGCGCGCCAGTGATCGTGTCATGCCTGAGTGACCGATGACATTATCTGAAGACATTGTATGCATCATCGGAGTTTCCTGGCAGCTGGCCCAATGAGGATAGAAATAGTCGTGATTTGGATATGTTTCTTCAGCGAGCATAAATGAATTGCGCCCATCTATCCTGCGTCCATACCAAAGTTTTTGAGTAAAGTTCTGGTCGAAATCTGTCCCTTCTTGGTGAATTAGGCTGCAATTCATATCAAGACCAGTTTCTCCCCTTGTATTGGGATTGATGATCCAATCCCGACTCAAACCCGCAGGTCGATCACATCTCCAGCTCCAGGTCCATTCAACCAGAGGTAAACCTTGTTCGACTCGGGCGTGGCCAAAATAGGTGCTTGCGAAAGCCAACTCTGTAGCCCGGGTGATCATCAGCTTATTTTGAGTTGTCCTGAATGTCCCCGAGAAGTCATTTTCACAAGGAACCTCTGGGTCCTTACAGTCATGCAGCATCGCCCATCGATTGGATCCTACGCTTAGATCATCCATGAAACTGAGCAGCGTCCAGCCCCCGCCATCTGTATCCATATCGCAATAAACTTGTATGGCGTTATCGCCATGGCCTCCATCGCGGCTGTAGATAAAGTAACGATCACCCAACTGTTGAGTTTGATCATTGCCATTATCGCCCAGTTGAGAAAGCACATGTCCATCACCAGCGCCGCTCCCCCCACTGGCGCGAGGTTCCCAGAGCCGCCCAGGATCACTCCAGGCGTTGTTATAGTTGACCAACAAGATCCAATTGGCGTCCGTATGCCAAGAAAATCTACGTTCTACGTCAAAGTCACGCACAAAGGAGCTGGCGTTGACCAAGTAGGTGTTGAGGTCATTCTCCAAGACCATCTCATGGCGAACCCAGGTTCCATCATGGCGATAACCCGCGAAGATCAGCTCACGACTCTCTCCACAGTCCCTCCTGATCTGTTCCCACTGAGGAGCAGAGATGCTGCCATCATTGCGCCAACCATAGCACTGGGTATAACCCTCAGCGCTGAGATCGGGTCCCAGATCGCCATTTAAGCCACTGATGGCAGCAGGCACTCCGGCTCCATCTGGATCGATCCAATAGAGGCCGCTGCCCTGTGAGAAGCCACGATTCAAAATACTCTCACAATCTGGGGCGGCTTGGCTCTTGCTGCCTCCATCCCCCTCAGTGCCGCCGTTAAGGAGCACCCAATTCTGGCCGTCAAAGCCTAGAAATTCGCTCTGTTTGGCATTGAAATAGATCATCCCTTCACGTGCTTCTATCGGCGGTGCAGTTTGGAAGGAGGTCAGAATCAGGAGGTCAGCCTGAGTATTCCCGTTGACCTCAAGCTCAAATTCTGGGTTGGCTACCCCCACGCCCACCCGACCATCGATCTGAAGGTTCCCATTGATCTGAAGCTGGTTTGAGATGAGGAGATCCCCGGTGAGCTCAAGGTTGCCTCCTGCGGACAACTCACCTGAGGTACCTGTGTCAAGATGAGCGCGCATAAAACTGCTGTCGTCTAAACCGTCGAGATTGTCAGCATCGAGGTTGGAGCCCGCCCCACCCCGCGCTGAGATCGCTTGCAGAATCTCGTTTTGGATCGCTGGATCCCCCCGGTTCATAAACTCGCTGCTGTCTCTTCCGTCGAGCAGATCCACGTTGAGACCTGAGCCCGCTCCACCCAAAGCTTGGAGAGCTTGAATCACTTGCTCTCCACTGGAATAGAGATCAGTGCTGTTCAAGCCATCAATGAGATCGACATCTAAACCTGAGCCCTCTCCACCTAAGCCCTGGAGGCTCTGGATCACTTGCGCCCCTGTAGAATAGATCTGGCTGCTGTCCATACCATCCAAGCGATCCGCGTTTAGGCCTGAGTCCTCTCCACCCAAACCCTGAAGCGCCGCTAAAATTTGAGCGGCGCTTCGAAGGAGATCTTCAGAGTCCAGATCATCAAAGAGATCAGCGTCTAGGGCCGAACCAGGACCATCGACCCATATCAGTGCCGCGAGGGCCTCTTCTGGACTCGCATAGCCCCCTCCTTCAAAATTCTCTACTGGTGCTCCTCGCCAATTGCCCTCCTCATCAATGACCAACAGATCAGCGATCCAGATGCTCCGCGGGCTGAGATCCCCTGTCACATCTTCACCGACGAGAGCATAGGGGACGCTTTGGAGAGCCTGGCGGGGCTGTATCTCTCCACGATCTGGGAGTGTAATACCCAACCAGAGGCTCTCCTCTGAGGAGAGAGGGGGCAGTGGGTTCAGCGCTCCCAGCTCCAGAGCATAGTATCCCCTCACCATCTGCACCTGATGATCCTCATTCCAAATATCAACGCCACCTTGGGCTTGGCGATAGAGAGAGAAGTGCAGGCTGACCAGACCCTCCATCCCTCGGCCTTGATCATCGAGGAGGTAGCCTTCTTGAGAGAGCGTATTGGGGAGGGCCAGAGCAGCTCCAGACCAAACCAAAACGAGGAGAAGATGTAGGGTTTGGCGCATAATTCCTCCTGAAAAAGCTGGAATAATCTAACACAACTAAAACCCACATGGTAGAAATTGAGGTTAGAGTAGAGGCAATCGTACCTTAGAGCGGGCTCGAATCTCATACTCAAAGTTTAAGATTTCAGTACAGCGAGCACCCAATTCCAGGCTCTGGTTTAGGAATCCATCCTCTGCTTGAAAATTCCAAGGATCTTGTGGCTTAAACTCAATTTCCACCGCCTCAACCTCGCTCACAGGGATCCGCTCTAAGACTTCCAGGCTGCGTACCTCTCCAGACATATTAGAGAGCAGCAGCTTGATCTGATAGCTTCGCTGCTGGCTCCCGGTGACCGCCGCGCGCTTCTCCTTGCAGATCAGCTCACGAGTGACACGAAGCGCGTCATCCGCGCCAAACCCCAACTCCAGTACCTCCCCTGGACTCACAAAACCTATACGCGCGGTGCCCAGCAGCGCCCCTTCGCGGACAATCTTAACTGGCCCTGCTAAGAGGGGATGTTTGCCCTTTAGAGTAGCTCTCGCGCGGTAATGAGCTACAGGACTGCGTTCAGCCATCAGGATACGTGAGATGCTCGCATCCAAGCTGCGATACTCAAGCTCCAGCCGCACAGGCTCTCCGTTCGAGGGCAGATTGCTCAGCCCCAGGCCCTTAAAGAGGAGAGGCTCTCCTCCGTCATCTACTCCAGGCATCTCCTCTATTTGATGTCCTGGGCGACGCCCTGTCTTCTGCACCTCCTCATCGCGCAGCTCCACCTGGATCTGCTTGCGCTCCTCCTGTGTCTTAAGACGAGAGAGGAGAAGGTCATCTTGCAGCAGAGGTGCTTTGGCCGCCCGCGCAGGCCGCGCAGTGGAGAAGGAGAGCTTTACATTCTCCCAAGACTCGCCGGTGAACTGCCAAGCGCAGGCCCAGCTGAGGAGCTGAAGTACGCCTCGGCTGGGTTCTTCGGAATCAGAGGTCAACTGTGCTCGATGCTCAGGGCGCCAGAGCGCGGCGGGAGTTCGATAGCGCAGCTGAACCTCTAAGCTCTGCTCCCTCTCCGCTTCGATTTGAAGCCAGACAAAGGCTCTGATCACCGGCTCTCGCTGCCGCTGTCGCCGCGCTCGCTCCTGAACGAGGGTTTGAACCTCCTGCGCCTCTTTGAGGGCCTCCTCCTCCTTGAGCCAATCCTCTTGCGCGCTTCGATAGGCAGCGCTGAGTCGGGTGAAGGCCAGCCTCCAGGATTGCTCTCCCCCTTCACCAGGCTTTAACTGCGCCAGAGAGCGAACCCAGTTCTTCATCAGCTTTGAGAGCTGACTTCTCCGCCTCCCAAGCCTCCGGTGATTCAGCTCAAGCTCTGCTTTGCGAAGCTGAGCCTCCTCTAAGGCGATCTCAGGGGGCTGCTCCCTCTCCTCCTGAATGAGCCATTCCACCTCATGTTTGAGCTGAGCGCTGAGGAGCCGCTGCTTTGGATCTCCCAAGCTGATCTCTAGGCTGCGTTCATCGCTAAAAGGTCCCAGGCCAGCGATACGTATGCTGTTTTGTCCCACTTGGAGTTGAACTCGAGCGCTACGCACTACTTCAGCTCGATCCTCAAAGAGGATCACCTCCTTAGCCTCACTCTGAAAGAGGGGAGCGCCCTCCACCTTCTCTTCAAGGCTCACGGCGATTTCCTCCCTGGATCTCTCGCTTACTGGGGATCTGGATCTGATAGGAGTAGCTCAACTCAAGCTGTGCAGCGGGGGGGATCTTTAAGCGCCAGAGCAGCCCCCCTCGCACAGGATGACCTCGATCATCCTGAGTATACTCCTCTGGCTCTTGAGAGCTTGAGAGAAACTCAACCTGCACCTCCTCCTCCACACTCCAGGGGATGCGCTCCAAAAGCTCCAGCTCAATCTCATGCCCCAAAGCGGAGGAGATCTCCAGATCGATCTCATGGAGGATCTGCGTGTTACCCCCTAAGAATCCATGGCTGGACTCCTTGACCCGTGCATTGCGAGCGACATGAACGCGCTCTTCGATTCCTAGACCAAACCTCAACTCTCCTCCTCGATCTACAGCTTCGATCTGATCCCTTGCCAATAAAGCACCTCCAAAGAAAATGTCGATGGGCCCGCCCAGGATAGGGTTCTCAAAGGGGTTGATCAGGGCGCTCTCTCTAAAAACCTCAGGGCGCTCTCCTGGAACACAGCGATATCTAAACTCCGCTGGGGCTTGCGCGCTCCTCAGAGAGACACGCTGCTTGAGAGCATCACCTGGGATCTCCAGTTGACCCTGTGCTTCAAAGCGATAAGCGAAAGCACCCGCAGAGTCGGCGGGCTCTCGGCCTCCTTCTGGGGGGGAGAGCTGATGAATAGAGCGGATCGCCTCCTGAAGTCGGGGAGGCTGAGGTCGCTGTGTACGCTTTTGAAGGCGACCTCGAACTCCAGGGAGTTGAGGATCTCCGAGGATGAGCTGATCAAAATGCAACCAACTCTCCTCCAGTTCAGGCGCGGGCTTGGGAGAGCTCTCTTGGGCGAAGGGAAGACCTCCTCCGCCCCTAACCAAGACCCCTGACTTCTTGGCTTTGGGAGAGAGTGTATCTGCAGCCCATTTGGCTCCAGCCGCTCCTGCGACGACAGGTGCTGCCACCACCTTAGCTGCTACTCCAAAGAGCCCTCCAGAGCTGCGCTTGGCCATCTCTGGTGCAAAAGCTCTGCTCATCTGAGGCGCAGGGGGGGCCATCAACAGATCAACGCACTCCTCCATCGGCTCAGGTTCAGGGCCTTGCTCAGGCTCCTGCTCTGGGGGAAAGATCCCATCATCAAGATCATCTCTGCTGTTTCTATCGAACCGTTGAGGCTTGGGGCTGGGTTTAGAGAGGCCGGCGCTGATCCGATCATAGCTCTGAAACAGCTCATCAAGCCCCTCTGGAGGGGGGCGGAAGCCACGAGAGGGTCGCGTCTGAGGACGACCGATACGCAGCGCAGGCAGCTCTGGAAGTTGAAGATCTGCTTGGAGCGTTGCGGTGCAGAGCGCGACAGAGACCCCCTCCCAATCTTCAAAGCTGGCCTGGGCGATAAAAGCATCCAAGCCAAGCTCAGCCAAATGACCGCTCTTGCTTAGGCGCACGGTCAGCGCTGGCCACCAGCGAGCTGAGGGAATGCTGTAGCTCAGCCTTAGATACTCAGGCTCCTCTCCTGGTGCGAGTTGAAGCTCTGCCTCAAACCAGGGTTGCTCTGCTCCAAAGCGCTCTGAGACTCTACTCTCCTGTAGCGCCTGTTGGAGACTTAAGCGCTCCCGCTTCGCCTCTCCCAAAGAGCGCTGTAGCTCAGCTCCCTCCTGAACCCTCTCCTCCATCAGCTCATCCAGAAGCTCAGCGATCATCAACGCAGCTCCAAGACCCCGCTCCGGCTGCTCCCAGCTCTGACGGCGCTCTTTGGGACTGCCAGGGTTTAGCTCGACCTCTTCTAGGAGTCGATACTCCTCTTGTAGAGCGGAGCGCTGGGCCTCAAGGCCTTTGACCTGTCGCTCCTGTTCCTCTAAACGCAACGTCAATGCGCCCTTAAACGCTTCTAGATCTTGAGGCAGCTGAAGCTCAGTTTGAAACCCCAACACCTCTCGTCCGATACACTCCACCTGAAGATCTTGGGCCAGGGGGCTCAGTCCAGGCAACCGTAGATTGCAAGCTGCCTTGGGCAGAATCTCTGGGAGCTGAACTTGCCGTATCACTCGCGCTCCCCGAGCGTAGATCACGACCTCCTTGATGAAGCTCTCACAGCTCAACTTCTGGATGGCTTCCATCTTCACGCTCCTCATTGATCATTAGGCAGCTCTGGGCTCAAGCGCCCGATGGAGAGTCTAGCAGCTCTCTTCCTCCCTGAGCCCAAAGATCCGGGCTCATTTCCTCATTGTCTAGTGCTTTGCCCTGGGCTAGATCAGCCTTTGCACAGAGCCTCGTAGAGGAGAAGATGAGATGGATATCATCCGTAAAATCGATCCAGAGATCGCAGACCTTATCCAGCAAGAGAGTCAGCGTCAGGAGGAGGTTCTTCGTCTGATCCCCTCTGAGAACTACGCTTCTCAGGCGGTGATGGCTGCGACAGGCAGCCTCTTGACCAACAAATATAGCGAAGGTTACGCAGGGCGACGCTACTACCAGGGGCAGGCACAGATCGACGCCATAGAGCGCCTCGCGATCCGCCGCGCCAAGCTTCTCTTTGGAGCTGCTCATGCCAACGTGCAGCCCTACTCTGGCTCTCCAGCCAACTTGGCAGTCTATCATGGACTTTTGGAGCCTGGGGAGACTCTCTTGAGCCTGAGCCTACCGCACGGGGGGCATCTGACTCACGGCTGGAAGGTGACCATCTCCGGGAAGATCTACAATGTGATCCAGTACGGGGTGCGGCGCGAGGATCAACGCATCGATATGGATCAGGTGGCTGCCCTGGCTCGGGAACATCGTCCCAAGCTCATCGTCTGTGGGGCCTCTGCCTATCCTCGCCTCATCGACTTCTCCGCCTTCGCTGAGATCGCCCAAGAGGTGGGTGCCTACCTCCTTGCGGATATAGCGCATATCGCAGGCCTGGTCGCGGGAGGAGCGCATCCCTCGCCCGTGCCCTACGCGGATGTAGTGAGCACTACAACTCATAAGACCCTACGGGGTCCTCGAGGGGGGATGATTCTCTGTAAAAGGAAACATCGCCGGGCGATCAACCGGGGAGTTTTTCCGGGACTTCAAGGAGGACCTCACAACCATACCACGGCGGCCATCGCGGTGGCCCTTAAGGAGGCCCTCCAACCTGAGTTCAAGGAGTATGCAGCGGCGGTGGTGGAGAACGCCAAGATCTTGGCTGAGACCCTCCTCGCTCACGACTTTAATTTGGTCTCTGGGGGAACCGACAACCACCTGATCTTGATGGATCTAAGCTCTAAAGGGATCTCAGGCAAGGAGGCTGCTCTTAAGTTGGAACAAGCGGGCATCGTCAGCAACGCCAACAGCGTGCCCTTTGATCCTCGCAAGCCGATGGATCCCAGCGGTCTACGCATTGGGACCCCTGCGCTCACCACACGGGGGATGGGTGGAGAGGAGATGAGGCGTTTGGGAGAGTGGATGAATCAGGCGATTATAGGGGATGAAGCGCAGTTGGAGCGCATTAAGGGAGAGGTAAAGGCGCTCTGCCAGCAGTTCCCAGTTCCCTGAACGCTCCCTCTTACTGACGGTTTGAGCGCCCTCTTCGGCGTCTGCGACCTTCGCTCTGCCTGGACTCTTTATAGTTTTGGCGACGTCGACGCCTCTTTTGTCCATCAGAACGCCGACGCTTGTTGCCCACTCGGCCATTGCCCATCAGGTTGGCTTGAGTGCGCATCTCGGTGATCGCCGCCACATCCTCCTCGGTGAAGCTGGGAAGCCCCTCTAGGCGACCATTTTTTTTATGCTTCTGCGTCCATTCACGAGCGGCCTCTCGATCCTCACCCTTGAGGAGCTGCCTGACGGCGACTTGGCAGCGCTCACAGCGAACTTCGCTGCGCTCTCGAGGCCAGCGTTCAACAGAGAGCCACTCACCACAGACCGCGCAGGGGTAATCCAGAGGAGGACGACTCCTCCTCCCTGCAGTCTGGGTGGGGGTTTCTATGCCCAAACGGGTGTTGGAACGCTCCCAGAAAGTTTGAGCATCTTCGATCCCTTCATTCTGAACTCTGGCCTGAAACTCCGCAGCCCGAGTCGCCTTATGGTGGGGGCGACTTGGGCGGCTACGTCGCCGTCGATTGCCTTGACTTTGGTTCAAGCTGATCTCTCGCTTGTGGGGGCCGAATGGCCTGGAATTGATTGAATGATCAAATTAAGGCGCGTTTGAAGGAGAGGAAGCCGAGCGCCCAGTAAGACAGATGCTATTCAGAGAAGCTTTTGGATACAAGCTTTTTTGTCCCAAGCCCTCAGAAGGGAGGAGGACACTTTTCAAAGTGCGGCCTGAGTGTTATTGGCATCTAATGAAATCCTGCCCGAGTTGTAAGGGCCAGGTGGAGCCCACCGCTAATTTTTGTATCGAGTGCGGCTACGCCTTTGGCGAACCCTCAGAGGAGGATCCTTGGTTGGGCCGCTTGATCGCGGGTCGATTTCGGATCCTCTCTAAGTTGGGTGATGGAGGGATGGGTGAGGTTTATAAGGCAGAGCAGCAGCCTATGGGCCGGCATGTCGCCTTAAAAATCCTGCGGCGAGAGCTCTCCGAAGATCTCCAACAGGTGGAGCGATTTAAACGGGAGGCTCAAGCCGCTAGCCAGCTCAACCACCCCAACACCATCACCGTTTATGATTCGGGCCAGGATACCGACTCCACGCTCTTTCTGGCCATGGAGCTTTTGGATGGTCAGCCCCTAAGTGAGCTTCTGGAGAAAGGCAGACTGGATGTCCATCGCGCGGTACATATCATGTCTCAGATCTGCGGCTCTCTCCACGAAGCGCATGAGATGGGCGTGGTTCACCGTGATCTTAAACCGGAGAATATCTTCCTGGTGAGTCGAGGTCATGATCCTGACTATGTTAAGGTTTTGGATTTTGGCATCGCCAAGGTGACTCACTCCTCAGTGGGAGCCAAACTGGAGACCATCACCCAGGCAGGGACCTTCTTTGGAACCCCCCAATATATGTCGCCAGAGCAGATCAAGGGGCAGAGCTTGGACGCTCGCTCAGATATCTACTCCATGGGGGTGATCCTTTATCAAATGATCGCTGGGCACCTGCCTTTTCAGGCAAACAGCGTCGTAGAGATGCTCACCTGCCATCTGGGGACTCAACCCCAGGCGATCGAGTTAAGCGAAGAACAGCAGACAGAACAAGCCGCCTACTCATCTCTCAAGGCCATTGCGTTGAAAGCCTTGTCAAAAGAGCCTGTTTTGCGTCAACCTTCAGCGCGAGTTTTTCAGGAGGAGCTGATGACAATCTTCCCTAGCACTCTACACCCCACGACCTCTGCAGGAACCTCAGAGCTGAGCTTAGGTGCTGAGCGCAGCCATGCGGGCCTTATCGTCTTTTTGACCGCCGCTTTGGCCGCTGGAGTTGCCTTCTTCTATTTTCAGGGAGGGCCTACTCCCATCCAGCCTGGGATTATGGGAGGCGAGATTTCAGGGCAGGATGACGCTAAGGTAGAAAAGGATAAGGCGAAGCCTGACAGCAAAGCTGAAGAGAAGGCCAAAGCGAAACCTGACGGCAAAGTTGAAGACAGCAAAGCCAAGGATAAGAAGGCCGCTGAAGATGAAGGGGGCGAGGTTGAGGAGCTTGACCCCATAGAGGCTGCCAAGGTTGAAGCTGAAGCTGATGCTGAGGTGAAGATTGCTGAGGCTGAAGCAAAGCTAGAGGAGGAGAAAGCCAAGGCCGCCGCTGCGGCTAAAGCTGCTGAGGAGAAGGCTGCTTTGGCCGCCCAGGCAAAGCAGGAGGCTGAGGCCAAGATCGCTGCAGCAGAAGAGGAGGCAGCTAAGCAGAAGGCCGAGGCAGCTCGCGCTCAAGCTGAGAAGGAGGTCGCTGAGGCCAAGGCGGCTCGCGCTAAGGCCGAGAAGGAAGCTGCTGAAGCAGAGGCTAAGGCCAAGGCTGAGAAGGAAGCTGCTGAGAAGAAAGCTGCTGAGGTAGAGGCCAAGGCCAAGGCTGAGAAGGAAGCCGCTGAGAAGAAAGCTGCTGAGGCAGAGGCCAAGGCCAAGACTGCTCAAGCAGATGCTGATCGTAAAATCGCAGAGAAGGCTGCTGCTGAGGCCAAGAAGATCGCGGAAGAAGCCAAGAAGAGAGAGCGAGCGGCTCAGGCTGAAGCCAAGAAGATCGCGGAAGAAGCCAAGAAGAGAGAGTTAGCAGCTCAGGCTGAAGCCAAGAAGATCGCGGAAGAAGCCAAGAAGAGAGAGTTAGCGGCTCAGGCTGAGGCCAAGAAGATTCTCGAAGAAGCCAAGAAGAGAGAGTTGGCTGCTCAGGCTAAGGCTAAGCAGCAGGCCGCTGAGACTGCGCGTCTAAAGGCTGAGCTACAGCGTATCGCTGAGGAGAAGGCAGCTGAAGAGGCCAAGGCGGAAGAGGCGCGTAAGAAGAGAGCAGAGGCCAAGAGGAAACGTGATGCTCTTCGTAGAAAGAAGGCCGCTGAATGGGGCAAGTTGGTCATCAGGTCTAAAAACCGAGGCGTTAAGATCAAAGTCGATGGTCGTCTCCGTGGTCAGACTCCCATGAAGGTTATCAAGCTTAGGCCAGGCTCTCATCGTATTGAAGCTTCTAAGAATGGTAAGAAAGTAAGTCGTCGGATCAAGCTCAAGGGCGGCAAAGTGATGCAGGTTAAGTTCAAGCTCTAGTCATCCTCTTCAAGCGATTCCCCACCCCAAACAGATCTCTTAAGATATGCTCAGTTTCCATCTGTACAAAGAATGAGCAGTTCACTACACCATTTTAGGCTTATTCGGGAATAAACCTAAGAAACTTTAACATCTAAGGTCCAAGGAAATTATTTTCCAGAACGATTAAACTCTTTACTAAGGAAGAAAGAATGAAGCGAACCTTCAGTATCCTACTCTCAACCTGCTTTGCTTTGGTATTCAGCCTTGGACTGAGTGCTCAGGCTCAACCAAGCAAGCAATCTCTTGAAAAATCGGAGATAAAGCCCCCAGCTAAGCCGGTGGTAAAGTCTGCCCGAGTCATCAAGCCTGCTGCTCAGGTTGTCAAGCCTGCTGCTAAGCTGGTCAAAAAACCTGTTATCAAGGCTATTAAGCCTACCATTAAGACTGTCCGTCCGATTGTAAAGCCTATCGCAAAGCCAGCCGTCAAGATGGCTAAACCTGTTGTAAAGCCTGCCATCAAAACTGTCAGTCCGGTTGTAAAGCCTATCGCAAAGCCAGCCGTCAAGATGGCTAAACCTGCCGTAAAGCCTGCCATTAAGACTGTAAAGCCTATCGTCAAAGCTGTTAAACCTGCTATTAGAGCAGCCAAGCCAGTTGTAAAGCCCGTCGCCAAAATCGCCAAGCCCGCTGCAAAGCCCAGCAAAGCCAATAAAACACCTAAGAAAGAGCAAAGTGAAGTTAAGGAACTTAGTCCTTTAGAAGCTGTTCGGGTGGAGGTTGAAGCTCAGGCTGAGAATAAGATCGCAAATCTGGAGACTCGTGCAGCTGTCAGGATCGCGACAGCAGAGATGCGTCTCGCCGCTGAGCTCAAAGCCAAAAAAGATGCGGAGCAAAAAGCAAAGGAGCTTTTGGCGAAGAAAGAGGAAGCAGAGAAGATCATCAAAGAGGCCCTGGGCAAAGAAGAACAGGCTCAAAAAGCTGCTCGGAAGGCTCTCGCAGGGAAGATACAGGCTGAAAAGGCAGCTAAAAAGGCTCAAGAGATAAAGGCAGAGGAGAGTCGCAAAAGAGTCATCGCTGAAAAGATGGTAGCGCGCAAGCGGATGGAGACTCTTAAAGCTCAGGAAGACAAGAGGATCGCTGAGGCTGCCGCTCGAAAACTGAAAGCTGAGCAGGAGGCTACTCAGGCCAAGATAGTTCAAATCAGCGCCCAAAAGAAGATCGCTGAAAAAGCAGCTCAGAGCGCTCAAGCGGAAAAGGCTAAAGAGAGCCTTAGGCGTGTCCTAGCTGAAGAAGCTCTCGCACGAAAAGAAGCTATAACCAAGAAGGCTGAAGCTGAAAAAGAAGCTGCTGTCGCCAAAGCAGCTCAAGCGGAGGTCAGCGCAAAGAAAGCCAAGGTAGAGAAAGCGGAGGAGAGCCTCAAACGAAACGTCGCTGAAGAGAGCGCCGCTCATCAAAAGGCTGAGGCGGGTAAAGCTCAGGCCGAGAAGGCTGCTGTAGAGGCACGAGCCGAGGAGTTAAAGGCCAAGACAAGGATAAAGCTGGCTGAGGCTGAAGCGCTGCTCAAGGCAGGAATGCTAGCGAGAGAGAAGGCAGAGAAGAGCGCCGCTGAGCAGCGGACTCAACGAGAAGAGGCGGAAGTTGCTAAGAGAAAGGCGCAACTTGAGCGCGCTGAAGAGAGCTTTAAGCGTGCTCAGGCTGAGGAAGCTGTTGCGCGTTATAAGCTAGAAGCCAGCAAAGCCATCCAAGCTAAGAAGCTGGCCGAAAAGCGTGCCCTTCAAGCTGAGGCCAGCGCCCGTGAGGCTAAGGCAGAGAAGCTAAAGGAGAACCTAAAGCGCACCGCAGCTGAAGAGATGGCTGCACGACAGTTCGCTGAGATCGGCAAGGCTCAGGCTGAGAAAGAAACCGCAGAGGCGAGAGCGGCTCAAGCCAAAACAGAGAGAGAGGCAATTGAGGCTACCGTTCAGGCTCAACTCGAGCAATCCAAGTCAGAGGCAAAGCGTATCAAGCGTGAGTATGAGGAGATGCGCGAAAAGAAAATTGTAGAGTGGAGCGAGCTGATTGTACGAAGTCAGAGTCGTGGAGTGAGCATCACCATTGATGGTGTTCTACGTGGACAGACCCCTATGAAAGTTCTAAAATTAAAGCCTGGCTCTCATCTTATCGAAGCTTCGAAGGATAAAAAGAAGCAGAGCAAGCGCATCAGTATCCGAGAGGGTAAAATTGTCCAGGTGAAGTTCAGCCTCTAGAGATCCTCCAAGTAAATCGTCTCGAAGACAGATTCAACTTGCCACCCCTCCATTTTGAGCGGAAGATCTTTCCGTGTCTCACACGATAAACCGAGAAGAGTTTTTAAAACAGGTCAAGAACTCTAAGAGTGAGAGGCGCCCTTTAGTAGAGCCTCAGCTTGAGGGTCTCGATCTGAGAGCGGTAGATCTCTCTGGAGTCACCATCTACCGCTCCCAAATGCGCCGCTGTGATCTTCGTGGAGCCCGGCTCTGTCGAGCTGAGTTGCCCGGCGCAGATTTGCGTAGCGCGCTCCTCAGTGGAGCAGACTTAGAGGGCTTGAGGTTGACTGGTTGTGAGTTATCAGAAGAGGAACTGCAACAGGAGATGCTCTCAAAGAGGCTCGATCCTTTTCGACCCAGCTGTCGGAGAGATTACCTAAAAAGGAGAGGTTTTCAAGCTGCTCAACTTCAGAGAGCTGAGATGATGGAGGTCAACCTTCTTGATGCTCAACTCCAAGGCGCTCTGATGGCAGGTTGTAATCTTCGGGGCAGCGATCTCACCAGCGTGGAGGCAGAGGGAGCAGATCTGCGCAAAGCCAACCTTAACGGAGTCGCTCTGGAGTTTGCGATCCTGAGACAAGTGGATTTTAGAGGAGCTTTTGTTCGACCTAAGATCCTCTTCCAAGCTGATCTGCGCGGGAGCAGAGGATTGGATTTAAGTGGTGAAGATCTAAGGGAGGTGATCACCGCTGGGGTTCTCTTTGATGAAGAGGTGCTCTGGCCCCCCTACTTCAATCCCCTCAGAGATGGCGCCAGCTGAAGCTCTGGAAAGCCCAGAGACCGGCAGATGGATCAGCCATTAAATGGGTCTATGGCCCTATTTTCTCCAGCGATACCGGCATTTGGAAGGACTTCCTGGAGCCAATCTCACTCTTGTGTTTGGTACACATTCTGCTAATTTGGGGAATCGTTTCCTACACAGGATAGATATGCGCATCTTCAGTACCCTACTTCTACTCGGCTTTCTCTTTTCCTGCAGTGAAGAGAACAGTCCTGAGCCGATCCCTCCAACACCTGAGGTTGATCCTTCTGAGATCCCACTCTCCGATCTGGATATTTTGATGGAAGGGGTGCCCGACCCTTCCGAGCTTCCAGACGAAGCCAAGGCGGACCAAATTTTTCCTAAACAATTCGATCTCATCGAGTTTCAGTCTCCTGTCAAAAGCCAAGGACGTCGTGGAGTTTGTTCTATCTTTTCTACCATCGCACTTATGGAGCACCTCTATATCAAGGAAGGAACATTCTCTAATCCAGACTTTTCTGAACAGTTCCTCCAATGGTCAGCAAAAATGGAGGTCGGCTCTTTTAAAAACAATGGTGGTTCAAATGCTTATAATAATCTGAAAGCTATCCGTGATTTTGGAATTGTAGATGAGTTTTCATATCCATACGAATCCAGTCCTTGGGGAGTAGATGATGATGAACGATGCACTGGAAAGGAAAGACCTACTATCTGTTATACGAATGGGAACCCCAGCCCTGATGTTTTGAGTAAGAAACGGTGGTACCTGCCACGTTCCCGTTGGGTAAGTAGTCGTCGTAAGAACATCAAGGCTTTTATGTTTGAAAATAAAACTGGTGTTGTTGCTGGAGGTCAGTTTTTTTACCAATCTTGGAACCATGGAGCATCTACTTTACCTACCAGCAGTGACTATAAGGCCAAAGGTTACATCCTCTCCCCTAATGATGAAGATAAGCGTTTGGGGGATGAGAAGAGAGCGGGGCACTCAATCCTTCTCGTCGGCTGGGATGATGAACTCTCTGTACCGATGTTGGATAAAGATGGCTTACCTGTCCTAGACCAAGCAGGAGAAGCTGTTGTTGAAACCGGTTTCTTCCTTTTCAAGAACAGTTGGGGGACCAGTTCCTTTGGGACAGAGAACCCTTTTGGTGCAGGTTATGGTTGGATTTCTATGAACTACGTAGAAGATTACCTGAGCATCAATTCTGCTGATGAGCCTCAATTTGAGCCTGAGATCTGTGATGATGGAGTGGACAATAACGAGGATCAGAAGATCGACTGTGAGGATCCTCGCTGCGTTGACTCAGAGCATTGTCTCCCCAATATAGAGATCTGCGATGATGGAGAAGACAACGATGGAGATGGAGTTCAGGATTGCGATGACAGTGATTGCATAGAGGCTCTTAATTGCCAAAGCACACCACTGGAAGGGCAGAGTGAAGAGCTGATCGAGATCCCGGACAACAATGAGTTGGGTATTCTGGACTCAATCATGATCGATGGCGATGGTCTGATCACTGGGCTCAAGGTTCATGTGGAGATAGCTCACAGCTACCGTGGTGATCTGATCCTGCGATTGATGCATCCAGATGGCAGCATTGCGATCCTTCAGGAACGAGAGGGCAGAGGGGAGGATGATCTGCGCCGAGACTTTGAACTGGCCGAGTTTAATGGAAAACCGGCTGAGGGGCAGTGGATTCTGGAAGTCTCAGACCGAGCCCGATCAGACACCGGCAGTTTGGAATCTTGGAATCTCCAGATTTTTGCTGAGTAGTTAGAATCAACCGTAGAGTTCCAGTACCTCTTTTCTTTTCTTAAAAACGATTTTGCAAAGCGTCATAAGCTGCTGTCGATCGACTCCAAGCACTTTTAAAATACTCTTAATTTCTAAAGCAGAGACAGGTTGACGGTCTACTAGACAAGCTACGATGGAAGCAAGGGCCGTGGTGTAACTGATACTCCGAGGTTCTTCTTGAGGTTTGTGGTGGTAAGAGATCCCCTTGACGATACCCTCAGGCAAAGCCCAATGATGAGCTATTAATCCTCCGACTTCTCCATGATGAACTCCGAGCAACTCCCGTTCTGCTTCAACGCTTTGTCGGTTTCCCTCAGACTGAGCTCGTTTCAATAGAGAGAGAATCTCAGGGTCGAGGAAGCGTGCCAGTACAACTTGGCCAATATCATGAAGCAACGCCGCTGCTGCGGTTTCAGGGGGGACTTTCACCTTTACGAAAGGCTGCATTGACTCTGCGGCTAGAGCAGCAGCAACAGAGCGCTTCCACATGCTTCCGCTCGAGAGACCATACTGAGGGAGCGCAGTAGAAGTATATCTCTTGACATGCTGGCCCAGGGCTAAGGGGAGTAGGTTAGAGCGTCCGAGGCGGTTGACCGCATCTATAACCCTCTTGGCCTCCATCCGTCCTCCTCCCCAAAAACTGGAGTTCGCAGCTCTCAGCACACGCACCGTGAGGATTGGATCTAAGGAGATCACCCGCGCGATCTCTGCCATACCCGAGTCCTCCTCCACCAACAAAGCTGCGAGGTGGGCAATATTGGACGGCAGCGGTTCTAAACGCTCAGAAGCTAGAACCACAGCATCAAGATCGATCACAAGGGCTCCTCTCTCTCAGAATATTGTCGGTAGGAGAAGATGGGGACATAAATAGGGGTTGTACTGGAGATTCGCTCGAGAGATAAATTCTCTTGGAAAAATCAAACCAACTTCGTAGAGATCGCTCCTCTCGGGCTCCAAATCTCCAACCCGCTCCTCTGAACAAAAGTGAGATTGCTCAGGGGCTTTGTGCTGGCTATCATGGGGTCGAAAATCGGAGACAACGTGGACATCACCCAACAACTTGAGATTGCGTTGTGTCGAAAGTGTGGGCATGTTCAACCGTGGGTAGATCCAGTCATACTCTGCCCTAATGATGGCTGGATTCTTATCCGAACTCAAATTCATCAAAGATATCCAAGGGACTCCATGTTGGGGCGCCCTCTGGCTGGAAAATATTTCATTATCGATCGTTTGGGATGTGGAGGTTTCGCCTCGATTTACAGAGCGGTTCAGCTTCCTCTTAAGCGAGAAGTGGCCATCAAGGTGATTCATGGGCGTGAAGCTGATGAGGGTCTCAGGGCTCGTTTTTTCCGAGAGGCTCACGCTATCGCCCAATTAAATCACGATGCTACGGTCTCCCTCTACGACTATGGAGAGGAGGAAAACACTCTATTTATGGTTTTGGAGTTGATTCGTGGAGTTTCTTTAAAGGAGATGCTTCGCGATCAGGGTGGCCGTGTGGAACCAAGGCGGGCAATTCAACTTTTAGTTCAGGTTTTAGAAGCTCTCGCTGAAGCTCATCAGATCGGTTTGATTCATCGAGATCTTAAACCCGCAAATTTGATGCTCCTTGAGGCTCCATTTGGGGGGGAGAGAGTCAAAGTCTTAGATTTTGGGATCGCGAAGGTTCTGGACGATCACGCAGAAGCCAATACAGAAAACAAAACTCGAGAGGGGATGGTTGTTGGGACTCCCCGTTATATGGCACCAGAGCAGGCCAGAGGTTGCCCTGAACCTCGTTCAGATCTTTACTCTGTAGGTATCATTCTCTTTCAAATGTTGATGGGATTTCGTCCATTTGATGGAAACTCTACTTATGAGATTCTTAGGGCACATAACGAGGCTATTCTTCCAGAATTACCTGATAATCTGCCCAAATCTCTAAAAGATGTAATCTATCGTTCTTTGGCGAAAGAGCCTGAATTACGCTATGCCTCTGCCGCCGAGATGGCTCAAGCACTTACATCAGCACAATCATCAGAAGATTTAGAGCTCTTTACTCCATCTTTACCTTCTATCAATCATATGACTACAGATTCTACCTCTAAAGAGATGCAAGGAAGTATGGAGCTTCCTTTTGTACGAACTCAAAAGAACATCAATTTCCTACTACTACTACTCATCCCCATTATTGGATTTTTTATCATCTTTGTTTGGAAAAAACAGGATGAAAACCATAGAGAACAACAACGTGCTGTTCTGAAAAGTGAATTTGAGATATTTCCAGAGAGGGATGCAGAGCTTCTTATCCCAGAGCCATTCTCTTTTGATCCCTATACTGCTGCTGTAAGGGCTGCTCAAAAGGAACAACTTGATGATCTATCATTGTTTCTTAGAGAGGCTCTCTCAACCGCCAAGAATGTTGAAAGTTTGAGAGAGCGGATACTCTTAGAGCCAGCTTTCCAGCCTTATTTAAAGGATCCTAGAATCTACGAGCTTCTTCATGGTGGTTTAAAGGCAGAGTCCCAGCATCATTCTGAAAAAAAAGGAAGGAAGAAACTTAGGGATTACAGGAAATCTCAGGCCCCTCAAATTCCAACCAAGGCACCAAAAAAAAGAAGAAGGGTGCCCAAGATAGAGTTGAAAAAAGAAGAAGAAACGCCCAATTTTGAAGTCAAGCGGCTCTAATTTAGAGCTTTATTATCCTTATACTTCTCATCTTCCAATGCACACTGTTCTGCTCCCTTGAGATTCTTAAACCAGAAGAAGTACAAACCGATGCTCCCAATAACAACGATTATGCTCGAAATGATAAAGAGGTTCCAATCATGGAATACAAAACTCATGGAGCAGATCAACACTGAAATTTGAAAGCTGATTGAGAAGAAGAGCGCGATCATATCATTGCGTTTCTCTTTTCTTCTACGTAGTAACTCCTCAGTATCAAGTTTTGCAAGCGCCCGGATTCGTCCCCAAGCACCCCAGGGATCAATTTGAGTCCAAAAACGAACCAGAACGGTGTCTTCGACACGAGGTGTTGCTAGAGTAACAAAGATTGCAAAAATAAAGGCTGTAGCAATAACCAGGGGAAAAGCGTAATAGAGAGGCAATTCCAATCCTGTATTATAGATCAGAGCGCTTCCAATTCCAGCAAATGTTCCTGTTGCAAAACCATACCCATTAAAACGGGGCCAGTACCAACGCAGAAATAGAGGCACAAACATTCCTGCACCTATCCCCATGGTAATCAGTCCCCAAATTTTATTTATATTTGGAACTACTGAAGCCAGCCCGACTCCTGCTATACAGAGAGCAACTGTTGCCCAGCGAGATGCCCAAATGAGTTGAGTTTGATTGGCATCCTTATTGAAATATGAGTGGTATAGATCTTTTGTGATATATGCTGCACCTGCATTAAGCGTTGAATCGAAAGTAGACATTGCTGCAGCGATCAGTCCCGCGATTACGAAACCTTTAACTCCTGTTGGAAGTAAT
The DNA here is from genome assembly GCA_964384025.1 of uncultured Nannocystaceae bacterium. Lineage (GTDB taxonomy): Bacteria > Myxococcota_A > Bradymonadia > UBA7976 > UBA1532 > CAYLJJ01. Next base: position 5,364 of record CAYLJJ010000016.1, on the reverse strand, counting down.
TTCCCGAGAACGACAGGCAAAACCTGTTCAGCATCTTTTAATATTATAGTTGCACTTTCTCCGCCTATTCCTACAAGATTATATCCTAACACGACAAGTCCAGCGACCATTGTCCACCTAAGTATAGAAATCAAAATGCTTTCTAAAGTAAGAAGACTTGCTTCTCTTTCACTCCGCGCAGCGAAGAAACGTTGATCTGTATAACCACCAACGCCACCCATCCCTTCTAAGGTAGTTCTAAATACCCACATAAACACACAAAGCCCGAAAAATTGAAATATTGGATCCCAATAGCCTGGATTCGATTGGTAAAGCGACTGCCCGATGGCTCCACTGGGGTCAATACTCGAGAGATTTAAGTTCAACAGTCCTTCAGGAAGGTCTACCTCAGGTCGGATAATAAATGCTTTGATTGTTACGTAGATTGCAGTAAATGCTAAGATAACCATCTGAACAACATCTGTAAATACTACACCATATAGACCGGACATCAACGTATAGAAAAGTCCAATGCTCACCATTATGCTAGTACAAGTAAACTCATCTAGAGGCAAAAAATAGGTCAGAAATTTGCCCGCACCTTTAGAAAAATAGATGATCATCCCTAGGGAGAGGGTGATATTGGCGATTGCAGAGATGAAATGAGCAGCTCTTCCCTGTTTATCAACCCCAAAGCGAATTTTCATCCACTCAGCAGAAGTCATCACTCGGCTTCTTCGCAGCCACTTTCCCAAAAAGATCATCAAGAATGCGAGAGAGAGCCCAACTCCTCCCCGCATCTCAACCAGAAAACCTTTGTAACCCAGACCAAAGACCACCGCGACGATGATCATTGTGCCTGCCATATCAAAATTAGAGGTTGCTGTAGAAATTCCAAGGATCCACCAAGGGATCTTATTGCCTCCTAAGAAATAATCATCCAGTCCCTTCGAAGCGGCCTTGGACATCAAGTAACCGATCAGAGTGACAAGGAGAAGGAAGCCAACAATGATGATAATATCGATCGTGGCAAGGGAGGATCCGCTCATGCTCTCTCCAGGAAAAATCAGGGATCAAGAGATGTGTAGCACGTGAAGTTGAGAGAAGAGGAGAAAAACGGGGCAGATTTGATATTTGGCGGTTTTAAGGACTCCATGGCTTATTCTACCACAAGTCCTTAGATAAATTTAATAGGGGCTGTGATCGATCAAAGAAGCGCCCATGGCGCTGAGAGGAAAACGAACCATTAAAGTACCATCCCCTCTCTCCATAGCGTTACAGGCAGCTTCACTGAATCTTAGCTCATTCTCAGCACGGTCATACTGATAAGCCATTTCATCCCCGACATTAGCCAAATCATTAGCATAGCGCAGGGGGTTTTCATCTGCGCCATCAGCTGAGAACAGGACTTTGATATCCCAGGGTTCAAGATCATCAGGAGGAACAGGGACAAGAGGACCTGCTGTGCAGAGGATTGAAGAGACAATTTGCTGGAAAGTACGTTGAAGTTCATTGTCGTTAGCTGCTGAAAAATAATAGTTGGGGTCTCCTGGATCTCCCTTATTGCCAGACATTTGGGTGAGAAGTTCTCTGCGATCCTCCCCTGCTCCCACATTTAGAGTAAATATAGTCACATCATTCATACGAGCCTGATCTGCAGCCATCAGTGCGGGCCCATCTCCATTGTTTGGCTCACCATCAGAGACAAAGAGAATATAATAACCGGTATCTTCATTTTGCTGAAGCATCTGAACTGCTCGGCGCAAAGCTCCTTCATAGATTGTTCCTCCCTGGGCAGGGACCTGCATAGTAGATTCAATATCTGCTTCATTACCTTCTTGGATGTTTTCAGTATCGATTACTCCATCATTGAACATTACAAGGCCATAATCAACCCTGAGATCGAGATCCAACAAAGAGGATACCGCGGCTTGAAGGGCCTGTAGACGTGAACGCCCCTGTCCAAAGTCCATACGCATTGAACCAGAATAGTCTAGGACCAGGACTAATTTCGGGATCCGTAACACAATCTCACTATGTTCATCTTGGAATATAGCTCCAGCTGATATGATCCGGTCTACCTGTTGAGGATTATCCCAAGCTCCGGGTGCATTCTCGTGGCTTTCTTCAAAGCGAAGGTGAGTACGCAGTTGAGGAGCAAAAGTCAGATAGGTAACCTCCTCTCCATTAAACTCAGCTTGAACCAGGACAGGTTCAGGACAAGTGTTCACCCCTCCCAGCCCAGCACTTCTGGGGCGGTTTGCATCAGCTAAAGCGAGGAGGATGGGGTGGTTACAGACAGCCTGTAGACCATCGATCATCGCAACATAGTTTGCTGCCAGAGCGATGGAATCAGCAGAATCCTGCCATTTATCCATCTGCCCTCCCATAATGCCCATGCGGATACTGGCCCACATAATAGCAGAGATGACTATGGCAAAATAGACCATCACGATCACCATCGCTCCGGCCTTCTCTGACTTTCTTCCTCTTCTCATCTCTTCTCCTTCTGGGCCAAAATAAAAAACGGGGCGTAATGCCCCGTTTTTCAGAAACTCAATTATCTCTCCTGTTCAAATCTTTATAGGGGTCTTAGTAAGCCCGCCCATAGGTGAACCAAGCATCATGGATGGCGCCAGTAGCAGAGCCCTGGAGCACAGCGTTGGGAGTTCTCATGAAGACACCACCCTGAGGAACAGGCATCGCCTCGAGGCCCATGTCTTGATAGCTCAGGCCGATAGCAGCAACCCCAGCGCTGGCGAGGTCACGAAGTTCATTTGGCTGGCTGATGCCATCAGAGTTAAGATCTTGCCAGACCTTGAGGTTGGCATAAATGGTGTCAGCGGCGTCGATACGGCCATCGCTATTGCTATCGAAGGTGGCCAAGTTATCAAAACCACTGCGGACATCTTTCCAACCCTTCTCACCAATGTAGTTGACGAAGAGTTCACGACCGTTATCAATCTTGCCGTTGTTGTTGCGATCAAAGGCGAGGAAGGCATCATCAGAAGCAACCCAAGCGGTGCGGACAGGCTCACCCCAGTCGAAGAGGTCAAAGTTCACACCATTATTAACAGAGAGCAGCTCAATGCCGTCACCGTCGAGATCGAGGACCAGAGGATCACCGGTGTTACAGGGAACAACCTGGAAGAGGATGCGAGAAGCGATGGAGAACTCCTGATCGATACCCTGATTCATCCCGGTGTAGTAGTTATCCGTAAACTCTAACTTCCAAGCACGCTCGGTATCACTGTTGGGGCTGTAGTCACCACAAGCAGGATGATCAACCTCCCACTGTTGAATGCCAGAGATCGCGCGGGTACGAGCAGGCTCCATTATGCCGCCGTTGATGGAGCAAACTTGGATAGGGCCCTGGTTGGGGTAGTTGGCGGGGAAGCCCAACTCAGAGAGGCGCTGGTTGACACGCTCGATGAGAAGAGCACGACCTGCCTCCACACCAAAATCAACACCTTGCTCTACAGGAGCGAGAGCTTGATCACAGAGGCCGGTGGAGCGCATGTGATCCAAAGCAAAGAAAGCCTGGGTCTCGAGACCAGAGATGACGCCTTGCTCCTGCCAGAACTGGTTTTCTTCAGCGAAGCGAGGATCTTGGAGAGGGTTCTCTTCCAAAACATCCTTTACGCGACCAAAGGCATTCTGCACCGCATCCTCAACCATATCACGACATCGCAGAGAAGCGTCTTGCTGTTCAGGAACGGGAAAGAGGAGAGGACAAACGGCATCATTAACAGGGTCTTTCCACTGTTGAACAATGTCCACGCCTTGGAATGGGTTTGCGTTGGCTTTCTGCTGTTGTGAAGCTGCCTCATCCAGGATGCGGTTCAGTTCTTCGACAAAGAGAGCATCGCCCAACTCTAGACCATCAGAGATTGCACCACGGTTAGACTCGATCTCTTCCTCTTGTTCGGGAGTCAATTCGTGCTGCCAAAGCCAATCAGCTTCAGGAATTACAGTGTAATCAGGGTGATCATCTCTCCACTCAGGGCCACGATAGTCGATGTGGTCGGGGGTTACCTCAGGATCTGGAGTCACCTCAGGATCTGGAGTTACTTCAGGATCTGGAGTTACTTCAGGATCGGGAGTTTCGGGGGTGTTTACCCCCTCGCCGGGGTTACTCTCGTCTGGGTACTCGACGGGATCGTTTTCAGTTCCACAAGCGGTCGCAAAGAAAGCGACAAACGCCGCTACAGCCATCAACCTAAAACGAATCTTCATTGAGTTCCCCCACTTCAAAGTTGTTGTTGTTGAATGTTGGATGAGGTTGTAGCAACTTATATTCCAGCATCAATTGAAACTCCTTCTCCTCGTGGATCACAACGTTCCCCGGGCAGTCCATCACCAGAATCTTGTTGAAGCCAAAGAGAGGCGGGGACATTGAGTACCCCCGAGTAGGGATCGATGGCCCCACCCTGGGGACTTCTGACCTCAAAGTGTAAATGAGGGGATGATGAGTATCCACTGGAACCGACCAAACCGAGAACTTCTCCACAGCCGATATAATCTCCGGGCTCTACAGCGACAGAACCAGAGCGCAGGTGATAATACCAAGTTTGCCAACCATCCGGATGTTGAAGTTTGACAAAGTTGGCTCTCATTTCGTGACCGTCACAACTGATATCCATAGTTGCAACGTCAGCATGACAGCGATCATAATGTCCATCTTCTACGGAGAGCACCTCTCCATCCGCAGCTGAAACAATACGCGCAGAGTCTTGATCCATCCGAGCAAAGCCACCGCTCAAGAGAAAGTCACTGCCGTCGTGTTCGTTATAACAAAATGGAAAACTTTGCTCTGCATAATTGAGGCACTCGATCCGATCATTATCGGCAGGGTCGTGATCGAAGCCAAAAACCAACCGTGGGTTGATTAAATTACGATCGTCATCGTGGATCGGGAAACGAAAACGAAGGGGACCCTGAAGATCTTCTAGAGAGACCTGATCTTCAGGCGAGCTCAGGTCTGCGATTCCTCCTTGATCTGGAGGAAAGTCTAAGGGCAGATCTTCAGAAGCATCTCGGCCTTGAGCAGAATCTCTAAAATCCTCCAAAGGCAGATCTTCGAGGAGAGGTCGATCTTTGGGAATTTCTCGGTCGGGAGGAGAGACTTGAAAATCTTCCAAAGAGGAAGAAAGGTCCAAAGACAGATCTTTGAGGAGGGATAGATCTTTAGAGATCTCTTGATCGGGAGGAGAGGCTCCAGAATCTTTCAAGAGAGAGGAGAGATCTGAGCCTTGTTGATCTTCGGCAGAACAGCTCAGCAAGAGAAGGAAGCTGAAAATCATCCGCATAGAATTGACTTTAACAGAGCAAATAAAAAAAGCCCAGAAGCATGAGCTTCTGGGCTTTTGAGATAAATCTCCGGCA
>CAYLJJ010000015.1:29752-87654 GCA_964384025.1 uncultured Nannocystaceae bacterium | reverse complement strand
TCCCCTTCACCAAGCCCCTTTCTGACCTACCTCTCCCATGGCGGATGGGCACCCCCGTGATCAGCTCCAGCCGAGCGGTAGAGCTGAGCGCCAAGCGCAGGCCATCCAGAGATCTTAACGGCGTGTTGAACTGCGCTATCCACTGGGCGGCTATGGTGTAGTGATGTTCACCGATTGTCAGCTGGTGGTACAGCTTCTGCTCGGTCAGATGATACTCAAACTGCCTGATGATCTTACTGCCATCTTCAAGCTTCATACCTTCTCTGACCCTCCTTGAGTTGAGGGGCGACTCAGCGACGCAGAGGGGCGAGCGTTCGAGGGCTCGGTTGAGCTTGAGTTTCAGCCCTTTGAAGAGCGATCTGGGGGCGAAGTGGAGGGTTTTTTTCAGTTGATCTTGGACTCAATCACACCGCTGCCGGTAGAGATTCTCGATAGGCCACGCTGGCTGAGTTGCTGTATGACCTGGGGGATGAGCGGCCCTTCTTCGAAAAGCTGATGGCAAGGGGCGTGTTTTTGCCAAACTTTAGAGAGCACGAGATACAGGGTGTATGGCGCCTGAGTGTTGCAGATGGAGTGTTGCGTTCTCCGTAGAGCAGCTGACATCTCGTTAGGGTGCTTCGTCGCGAGCTGCGGTCGAAGGGATAAGGTTTCAAGATCCCGAGCCTGCGGACTCCGATCCAGAGTGAACTGAGTTCTGGAGCCCGGCTCCCTTGAAAAGAGAATCTCTCTGCGTACACTGCCCCATCTTTTTTTAAGAGAAGAATGAAGGTTCAGATGCTCACAGATCTCTCTAAACTCCGCAACATCGGTATCAGCGCGCATATCGATTCAGGTAAGACCACCCTCACCGAGAGGATCCTCTTCTTCACCGATCGAATCCATGCGATCCATGAGGTTCGAGGTAAGGATGGGGTCGGCGCCAAGATGGACTCTATGGAGTTGGAGCGGGAGCGTGGCATCACGATCCAGTCAGCGGCGACACATTGCCAATGGACAGATCACCACATAAACATCATCGACACCCCCGGGCATGTGGACTTCACCGTAGAGGTAGAGCGGGCTCTGCGTGTCCTGGATGGCGCGATCCTGGTGCTCTGTGGTGTGGCGGGGGTGCAGAGCCAGTCTCTCACCGTAGATCGACAGATGAAGCGCTACGGAGTGCCTCGTATCGCCTTCGTCAACAAGTGTGATCGCAATGGCGCTGATCCCTTTCGGGTGACAGAGCAGATCCGCGATAAACTGGATCTCAACGCTGTGATGCTTCAGATCCCTATCGGCCTAGAGGAGGAGCACCAGGGGGTCATCGATCTGATTGAGATGCGAGCGATCTACTTCAAGGGCAAGCAGGGCGAACAGCTCCTGTACGGCTCCATCCCCAGCAAGCTTCAAGAGAAAGCTGAGAGCCACCGTGAGGTGCTCTTGGAAGCTGCCTCTATGTTTGACGACGATCTCGCCGAGGCTTACCTAGAAGAGAGAGTCACCCCCGAGCTGCTGTATCGAGGGATACGCGCAGGGACCCTCTCTCTAGAGCTGACCCCTGTATTTCTGGGCTCTGCCTATAAAAACAAGGGAGTGCAGCCTCTCCTAGATGGCGTAATCTCCTATCTCCCCGATCCTGCACAGATAAACAACGCTGCCTTGGATCTGGACAATGATGAGGCAGAGTTCCCCCTGAGCGATGATCCCAAAGCCCCGCTGGTGGCCTTAGCCTTCAAGCTGGAGGATGGGCGCTATGGCCAGTTGACTTATATCCGCATCTATCAGGGGACCCTCAATAAGGGGGACTTTATCTATAACAGCCGTGATGGCAAGAAGGTAAAGGTGGGGCGCTTGGCGCGTATGCACGCCAGCGAGATGGAGGAGATCGAGAGCGCTTGTAGTGGTGATCTGGTGGCCCTCTTTGGGATCGACTGCGCCTCTGGAGACACCTTCACTGATGGGCAGATCAATGTCGCCATGACCTCTATGCATGTGCCTGATCCTGTGGTGCAGTTGATGGTTAGACCGCTGAGCAATAAGGCTCAGATCAACATGTCCAAGGCTTTACATCGCTTCACCCGAGAGGATCCAACCTTCCATTGCTTTGTCGATCCTGAGAGCGGAGAGACCATCATCAGCGGTATGGGAGAGCTACACCTGGAGGTCTATGTTGAACGCATGAAACGGGAATATCGCGCCCATGTAGAGACTGGCGCTCCCCAGGTGGCCTATCGTGAGTCGATTACTCAGGCGGTGGACTTCGACTATACCCACAAGAAACAGACGGGAGGTTCAGGACAGTACGCCCGAGTACAGGGACGCATCGCGCCTGCTGAGGAAGAGTTCCTCTTTGAGTCTCATATCGTGGGCGGCTCGATCCCCAAGGAGTTTATCTCCTCCTGTGAAAAAGGCTTCCGTTCCATGATGGCCAAGGGTCGCCTCATCGGCTTCCCCATCGTCAACTTCGGTGCCCTGGTCAATGATGGCAACCATCACGCGGTAGATTCCTCGGATATCGCCTTTCAGGAGGCCTGCCGCGGAGCTTTCCGCGAGAACTACTCCCTCGCAAAACCAGTGATCTTGGAGCCTCAGATGAAGGTCTCTGTCGAGGGTCCTCGAGAGTTCCAAGGAGCGATCATCCGCACCCTAATGCAGCGCCGTGGGATGGTCAGTTCCAGTCGTGAAGAGGTTTCCTTTTGTCAAGTGGACGCGGATGTTCCTCTGGCAGAGATGTTTGGTTATGTGACCACGCTCCGCTCCGCCACTCAGGGAAAGGCGGAGTTTACGATGGAGTTTGGTCGTTATGTGGAGGTGCCTGAGTCTGTGGCGGAGGAGCTCAAAAAGGAGTACGCCCAAGGAGAGAAGCAGAAGACAAGCCCCAAAGCTGACTCCAAGGGCAAGAGGAGCAAGAAGAGCAAGCGCTGATCTTCGCCGCTGTTAAAAAAACGGGGATTGCTGCATCTCCTCGGTGGCGCTATCCTCCGCCGATCCACCCACCCTTATTCGCAAATCAAAGGGTATCGAAGATGAAGATGAACTGTAGCCTCCTGCTCCTCTTAGGGTTTGGTCTACTGGGATGCAACAAGAAGGCGGAGTCCGCTGAAGGAGAGACCCCCAGCTTCTCTCTGGCCTGGAGCGAATACCCCTCTTGGAGCGCCTTTGGCGTCGCCAGCGATCTGGGGATCATCAAAGGTAAGAAGGGAGAGATGGGTCCCATTGAGAAAAAATGGGACGTGGATATCGTCCTCAAAGAGGCTGACTACGACACCTGCATTACTATGTATGGCGCGAGCCAAGCGGACGCCGCTGCGCTGACCAATATGGACAGCCTCAACCCTGCGTTGAGCCGAAAGAGCGTGGCGATCCTACCCACCTCCACCAGCCTGGGGGCTGACGCGCTCATCGTTGAGAAGAGCATCACCGAGGTCAGCCAGCTCAAAGGGAAGAAGGTCTACGGCCTCTCAGCGACGGTCTCTGAGTATATGTTTGCCCGTGGCTTGGAGTTGGCGGGGCAGAAGGAGACTGACTTCAACTTCGTCAACAAGGATCCAGCAGCAGCGGCTCTCGCGATGCAGCAGAAGCAGGCAGGCTATGAGGCGATCGCGGTTTGGAACCCCTTTGTGCTGGAGACTCTCCGCAAGCGGGATGATGTCCACGTGCTCTATGACTCCAAGAAGATCCCTGGAGAGATCATCGACATGATCATCATCTCCGCTGATTCCCTCAAGAAGCCCGGAGGCGAGCGCTTCGCCAAGGCTGTAGTTGAGACCTTCTATGAGATCAACAAGCGCATCGCCGATCCCAAGAGCCGAGATGAAACCCTGGTCGCGCTGGGCGCCAAGTTTTCCAATCTGCCCCTGGAGTCGATGAAGAAGGTTGTAGAGCAGACCCGCTTCTACAGCAGCCCTGAAGAGGCCCTCGCTCTCTTTAAGAGCACAGAGTTAAAGGAAGTGATGAAGAGGGTGGTTGATTTCTGCTCGAGCCATAATATCATCAAATCGAAACCCAGCCTCTCTTATGGTAAGGCTGAGGCTCAATTCCGCTTTGATCCCAGCTTCATCGAGGCCGTGCGCGCTCAGAAATGAGCGTTAATTTCGTCCGCCAACCTATTCCCAGAAAGTGGGTTGTTTTTCTGGGATTTTTCTCGATCCTGACGCTGTTGGGTGGTTACAGTTACCTCTCTCAGCGTCAACATGAGCAAAACGCCCAAGACACTACCATTCCCACATGGGGACAGCTTTGGGATGGCATCGACAGCGCCATCTCTGTTGATCCCCGTTCTGGTGAGCGCTGGATCTTAGAAGACTCTGCGGCGACGGCGGAGCGCTTCTTCTTGGGGATCTTCTGGGGCAGCCTTGTGGGTGTGCTTTTGGGGCTCTTTATGGGCAGCTTCTCTCCCATCGCAGCCTTCTTTGTTCCTCCCCTCACGCTCCTGGCCAAGGTGCCACCCACCGCCGCCTTAGCGGTCTTCTTTGTCTTGGTGGGGACCGATCTGAGCATGTACATAGCGATGATCGCCTTTGGAATTCTCCCCATCTTGGCGCTCAGCATCCATATGACTGTACAGGAGTTTCCTGAGGAGCTGCTCAACAAATCCTACACCTTGGGGGCCTCCAATATGGAGATCGTCTGGACGATCCTCTTTCGACATATCTTGCCGAAGGTGATCGACGCCATCCGCCTTCAGATCGGCCCCGCCCTGGTCTATCTGATCGCCGCTGAGATGGTGGTGGGAGATGTGGGCTTTGGCTACCGTATTCGGCTTCAGTCCCGACTGCTGAACATGAACGTGGTTTACCCCTACTTGGGGGTATTGGCGGGCTTTGGTTTTCTGATGGACTCGCTCTTGCTCCATCTTCAGGAGTTCCTCTGCCCGTGGTACAGCTCAGCGAGGAAGGATCCATGAGAGATGACGTGATCCTCTGCTGTGAAGGGGTGAGTCATTGGTTTGATGGCACCCATGTACTCAACGATATCAACCTAGAGATTCAGCGAGGAGAGATCATCTCGATCGTCGGTCCCAGTGGCTGTGGGAAATCGACCCTGCTGCGCGCCATCGTAGGGACCCACCCGGCCAAGGCGGGGAAGATTCAGGTTCGGGATCAGGAGGGGCACACTCAGACGGTCACCCAGCCTGGGCGAGATCGAGGCATCGTTTACCAACGCTACTCTCTCTATCCCTTCTTGACCGTATTGGGAAACGTTGCCCTGGGTCCGATCCTGGATCAGACCACCCTCTTGGATCGCTTCTTTCGCTACCTGCACTATCGGCGTATTCGTCGTCGGGTGCGGGAGGAGGCGGAGGCGCTCTTGATCCGTCTGGGCTTGGGAGATGCGATCACTCGCTATCCGGGGCAGCTCTCAGGGGGGATGCAGCAGCGCGTTGCCATCGCCCAGGCGCTGATCATGAAGCCCGCCCTTTTGCTCCTGGATGAGCCCTTTGGTGCTCTGGATGAGGCTACACGAGAGGATCTCCAGAAGCTGCTGCTCAGCCTCGCCGAGGAGAATCGTCAGGCCAAGGCGCGGGGAGAGCCTCCTGAGCACACCATCTGTATCGTCACACATGAGCTCAATGAGGCGATCTATGTGGGGGATCGAGTCATCGGTCTCTCTCAGGGCTGGGATGAACCCAAGCAATCTCCCTCAAGCGTGGGCTCCAGCGTCCTCTATGATCAGCCCACCCCTGTCTTTCGTCCGGAGGACCCCCGCGACTTTGAAGCGCTGCGACATCAACGCGAGGAGATCCGTCGCTTAGTGTTTGACGCACCTCTCTAGGTTCTATCGATGATTTAACAGAACCTAAGCAATTTCAGTCCATTCAATAGAAGGTTGAGTTGAAGGCTGGCGCCTTCACCGCCCTTTCTGATAGAAACGTCGGCCATTTTTTTCCCTCGGGTTGAGACGATGAACAAGATCTTGAGCCCCCAGCAAGAGGCAATCATCCAAGAGGAGCTATTGCTGCTTCGTGAGATTCAGGCTGAGTTGGCTCAGCAGATGAATCTCAACCCACAGCGAAAAAACTATGATCAGGAACTCCTCGACCTGCGCGATCAGCTGGCAGAGAGCCGTTCTGAGGACCAAGCCATGCTGGTTGAGCATATGATGCGCCTCTCAGCGCTGCGTCAGGCCCAAGACAGAGAGCTGGCCCTGGTGGCTGATCCTAAGAACCCCTATTTTGCTCACCTGCGTTTAGAAGATCAGCGGGAAGGGAGCAAACGCATCCGCGATATTTTCATCGGTAAGCGCGCCTTTATCGACAGCGTTCGAGGGATCCATGTGGTGGATTGGCGCAACTCTCCCATCAGCCGCATCTTCTATCTCTACCGAGAGGGGGATGAGTATGAGGAGCGCTTCGCCAAGCAGTTACAGACTGGGAAGCTGCTTATACGGCGCACCCTCAGTGTCCATGAGGGGCTCCTCCACCGTGTGCGTACAGATGATGAGCTGCTCCTGCGCGATCAGGAGGGGCGCTGGTTCGCCGACTCCCCCAGCCGCAGTCGCCTCTCTGGGGGGATGGGCAGCGCCCTCCGCGCGCCCTCGGAGTATCACGAGGACCAACGTCTTCCAGAGATCACCGCTCTCATCGATCCAGATCAGTTCCAGGCAATCACAGCAGATCGCTCTGGGATTGTGATCATTCGAGGAGGAGCGGGCACGGGCAAGACCACGATCGCTCTGCATCGCGCCGCCTTCCTGCACTTCCGAGATCGAAAACGCTACAGCCCTAAGCGGATGTTGATCATCACCCCAGGAGATGCGCTGCGGCGCTATGTAGCGCGAGTGCTGCCCGCTCTGGATGTTCAAGGAGTCCCCATCAAGACCTTTGAGCAATGGGCTCATAACACCCTACGTCGGGTCCTGCCTCAGCTCCGCAAACGTCGCCTCACCGATGAGACCCCTACGGGAGCCCGCCGCCTTAAGCGGCACCCCGCGCTCTTGTCGATACTGGAGGAGCGGGTCAAGGAGGAGGGGCGGGGCCTGGATGAGTTCTTTGAGCAGGCGGGAGGCCCCAAGCTACTGGAGGCCTGGGTTCGCCGCCGTAATCTGCCCATCGCGCAGCGAATCTCTGGCCTGAGCCGCTGGTTGGATACTCAATCTTCTGGTGCTCTGGGCACAAAGCAGCTGATGGCTCGCCGAGCGATCCTCCAAGCTCAGGAGGAGCTAGAGGATCCTTTTGAGACCTGGGCTGAGCTGCTCACCGACTGGGACTATATGGGGGAAGGGCTCAGGAGTCGGGGTGTTGAGTTCTATGACTGGGAGCTAAATCAGCTCGTAGACACTGTCTCTCAGCAGTTTGATGATCCCTTCGACGCCTCAGATTTAGACGCCAGCCACCGTCAAGGGGTGGATGGACGCGCTCTGGATGATGGAGAGATCAGCGGGCACCTAGATGTTGATGACTTGGCGATCCTCTTGCGCATCTGTCAGCTCAAGTTTGGGCGCCTGTTGCCCAAGAAGGGCGGCCCCATCACCTTTGAGCATCTGGTGGTCGATGAAGCCCAAGATCTCTCCCCGCTCAGCCTCAAGCTGCTCTGTGACATGGTACGTCCGGGTGGTCCCATCACCCTGGCTGGAGACACCGCCCAGCGGATTGTCCTTGATAATGGCTTCGCGGATTGGTCTGAGCTGGTCAGCGCTCTGAACTTAAAAGCCAATATCCTGCCCCCTCTTGCGGTGAGCTATCGCTCCACCCGGCAAGTGATGAGCTTGGCCCGTCATGTCCTGGGAAATCTGGCTCAGGAGGGCGCTCCTCGTGATGCCCGAGATGGGGCTCCAGTAGAGCTGATGCGCTTTGAGGAGTTGGGGGAGGCGATCATCTTCCTGGCTGATGCCCTGGACAGCTTGCGAAGCCGAGAGCCCCGCGCCACCGTCTGCTTGCTGGCACGCAGCCCTGAGCAAGCGGACCTCTTCTGGACTGGGCTTCAACGAGCAGAGATCAACGGCCTGCGTCGCATCCGTTATCAGGAGTTTGACTTCAGCCCTGGCATCGATCTCACAGATGTTTATCAGGTCAAGGGTCTGGAGTATGACTATGTGGTGATCCTGGATGCTACCGCAGCGGGCTACCCTGACAGCATTGAGGCTCGACATCTCCTACATGTCGCCGCCACCCGCGCGGCCCATCAGCTTTGGCTGATCGCCGCTGAGCGCCCCAGCCCTCTGCTGCCCGACCTTGAATCCTCCCAATAGAGCTGAGATCGGAGCCACCTTGCGTCCCTCCCTTATGATAACTCTCCCGCTGTTGCTCCTCTTAGGCCAGGGCTGTGTCAAGAGCATGGCCATCGACAGCTTGGCCGATAGCCTCGCCGCAGAGGGGGGCGCTTGGGCTCGGGATGATGATCCTGAGTTGGTCAAAGATGCCACCGCCTTTGGTCTCAAGACGATCGAGAGCCTCCTAGATGCTGAGCCGGAGCACCCCAAGCTGCTCCTCGCAGCGACCCGCAACTTCACTCAATATGCCTATGCCTTCCTCCAACAGGAAGCAGACTATATCGAGGAGCGGGACGATGAGCGTGCGGAGGTCCTGCGCCAGCGAGCAGGGCGACTCTATCGCCGCGCCATCGCCTATGGACTGCGGGGTTTGAGTCGAGGACAAACAGATTATCTAGATCGCCTGCGAAGCGAGCCAGAGCGTGCTCTCAAAGAGCTGGAGAAGGAGCAGGTGGGGCTGCTCTACTGGACGGCGGTGGCCTGGGGAGCGGCGGTGGCCCTGGATAAAGATGACGCTGAGTTGGCCTCCGACCTCAGCTTGGTGGATGCCTTCTTACGGCGCGCTCTGAGCCTAGATCCTGGCTATGGAGAGGGGCAGATTCACGACTTTATGATCTCTTGGGAAGCCAGCCGTCCCCAGGGCTCTCAAGAGCGGGCTGAGGAGCACCTCAAGAAAGCTCGCCTCCTCTCCAAGGAGCAGCGCACAGGTCCTCTGTTGGCCTACGCTGAGACCCTCTGTGTCAAGCGTCAGGATCGAGCCTGCTTTAAGAGGCAACTGGAAGCAGTCCTGGCTTTTGATGTAGACACAGCGCTCCGCTATCGCCTCGCGAACCGGATTACACAGAGACGCGCTCGCTGGCTTCAGGCTCATATGGATGATCTCTTCATCGAGTAGCTCCGAAGCTCAAGCAGCGAGACTGAGAGGATGAGATATGATGCGCTTCGCCCTGATCACCGGCTTGCTCCTCCTCGCTTCAGGAGGGCAGGCTCGCAAGACCACCCTGAAGCTGGCCACCTTGGCCCCCAAGAACTCGGTCTATCACCGCGCTCTTAAGAAGATCGCTAAGGCTTGGAAGAAGGACTCAGGTGGCAAGGTCCGGGTCCGTATCTACGCGGGCGCTGTCGCTGGAGATGACTATGATGTGATTCGCAAGATGCGTCTGGGCACGCTTCATGGTGGTCTGCTCACTGCAGGGGGGTTTTCTACCATCGACAAATCGATCCATGTTCTTTCTGTACCTACCGCCATGAAGAACGACGCTGATCTGGATAAGGTCTTGGCCCACTTTGAGGAGCGGCTCAACCAAGCCTATGAACAGAGGGGTTTTATCACTCTGGCTTGGGTAGATGCGGGCTGGGCGCGCTTCTTGAGCAAGGAGCCGGTCAAGAGCCCTGAGGATCTGAGCCGCCTCAAGCTCTTTGTAGGTGCGGGGCAGTCTGAAGTGGCTGAGATCTGGAAGGCGATCGGCTTTAACCCCATCCTCCTGCCCACCACTGAGATCTCTACAGGGCTACAGACAGGGCTGATCAGCGCCCTGACCACCACCCCTCAAGCTGCCAACCTGATGCAGTGGTATAAGCACGCCCCCTATCTAAACAGTGTCAAGATCGCGCCGCTGATGTTTGGTTTTACCCTCAGCAAGAAGAGCTGGGAGAAGCTGGACGGAGCGCTTCAGGCCAAGATGAAAGCCAGCGCTCAAGAGGCGATGAAGGAGCTCAGCGCGCAGCTCCGCCCTGAGGATGAGGCCAGCATCAAGGCGATGAGCAAACGGGGCCTCAAGGTGCTCAAGGTGGACGCCGCTACGATGGCGCAATGGGAGGCGGTGGTCGAGAAGGCGAAGCCTCACATCAGAGGGCCCTATGCCCCTGCTGAGCTATACGATGAGCTGCTCAAGCTGCTGGAGAAGAGCCCCTGAATACAGCGTTGCTTAGGTTTTGCTCACTCTGCTTTCTGCTCTTGGGTTGCGGCATCGCAGGGCAGCCCAGGCCCCCTGGCCCCTCTCCTAAGAAGCCCAGCTTACGACGCAGCGCTGAGGGCTTTGAGCTGAGCGGTTCGGGGCTCCTCTCCGTCTACTCCATAGAGCCCTGCCCTCGTCTCCTGATTCGAGGTAGAGGGCGCTTAAGCCTGCCCCGAGATCTCAGGAGGCTGCGCTTGGAGAGCCCAGGGAAGCTACAAGAGTTAAAGCTGCATTGGAGCCCACCACCACCGCCGCCTGAGGCCCCCATCGCCTTTCTAGATGCTCAGGGAGAGGTTCAGCTCTCTTGGCTGCCTCCGCCCAGCCCGCAGATACGCATCCTGCGGGATGGACAGCCTCTGGTTGAGCTGAAGTCTGAGCTGTCGCTCTTTACAGACAGGCCCCCACCGGGCTGGCATCGCTACGCCCTCGCTGCCCTAGGGCCTGATTTTGTCTCCGCCCCCTCCGCTGAGGTAAGGCTACATGTGCCGCCTTAACTTAAGAGCCTCGCTGCTCTAAGAACGGATCTTTTTAGGAGATCAGCGGGGATGGGTGGGGAAGAAGCGATCAACGATGTTGACCTGTCCTGGCCATTCAATCTCGATCACCTCCCAGAAGTTATTGGCCGCGAAGTTGCGTTGCCATTCTCCGGCAGGAGCGCCGCTGAGGAAGGCGCGGAGGGTCACTGTGCTGGGAAGATCTGGACTGTCTGGCACCAAGTGGGCTCTGTAGTAGTAGATCCCCACTCGATAGGGGCCACCCAAAGAGGCTGTATTCTCAGGCTGCTCGATCACCAGATCTTCAGGGCCTGCGCCATCAGTGTCATCTTTTCTCAGCAAAGGATCCCCTTCAGAACCCTCAGGACCCCACTCGGGGTTGGGGTTGGCGTAGAAGCAGTCCAAGGGAGCGTCGCTCCAGTTCTCTCCTTGAGGGTGCATCAAGTGAAGATCAACATCTGTACCCAGGCGATCTGTTTGTGGCACATCTTCCGGGGTGTCCCAGACGAGCTGAACGTGAATGTTGGCATCGGAGTGAGCTGAGATGTAAACCCGCGCTGGTTCCTGGTGACAGACTTCACCGGGAGCCTCAGCGCCCAGGAGATCGACCACATGCAGCTCAACTACATAATCGCCGACAAGATCGATATAGAGGAATGCTTCGGGGGTCTCTTCATTATCCGCAGGGCCTCCATTTCCGGGGCGTCCTGGATCGTGAAAACGCTCCAAGGCGCGGGCCGAGGAGCCAGGAGGAGACTCCACCACGCTCCAGCGATATTTGACAGGCTTACCGGTCTCTCCATCGGGATCTATCGAGTTGGAGCCATCTAAAGAGACGATCTCCAATGGAGGGACATTAAACTCGCTCTCACGCACCTGAGCTATGGGGCACTCATTAAGGCTGCCCCGCCCCAGGATGGGGATCTCAAGGATTCCAGGAGTCTCTGTATCTCCATGACGGCTGGGATCATTACTCTCTACTACCAAGGTGTTGAGATAGGGAATCTCCTCCTCGGGGTTGAAATTTAGGGTGATGGTGCGGCTGGGGTAGAACTCGTCTGCAGTCTGATCATAGGCGGGGAGTCGAGCGGGGAAGCTGGGCAGAGACTCCTCCTCCAGAGAGTAGATCCCATCCTCATCCTTGAGATGTACTGTCGTGATGCTGAGGGTTTCGCCTCCACAGCTCATCAGGCTCACGCCGATTGAGCTGTTGTGACCTGTGAGGCCCGCACCAAAGTCGATGGGTGTTGGCTCAACGCGCAGGCAGGGGCTCCCTCCGCTGGCCTTGATATTCACTATAGACTCTGTATGGATCGGGTCATTGCTGAAGATCTTGAGTTGAGCCTCATCAGCGCCATTGCTCAGGGTCCGATAGTGGACGGTGATCTGAAACTTCTTGCCTTTGGACAGACCAGGGCTGCCATCCTCGTCGGGATCCCTCAAAATGTCTGGGTTGTTGATCGGGTTCTCCCCCCTCACCGAGACCCAGAAGCCATCAGGTGACTCATCGTCGGGGTTTGCAACTTTGCCATTGAGTTGGAGTTGATAGATCTCCAGAGGATCCTGGCCTGAGTTGCTGACCGTGATCTCATCGGTCTCCTCCTCCCCAAGGGGGATCTGGGTGAAGAGGACGTTGTTGGGAACGACGCGGATCTCAGTCTCTGTTTCAGGGACCTCGATCAAGAGAGAGATCTGAGGTAAGCTTTCGACGTTGCTGGAGAAATCTAGAGAGCCTCCAACACTGCGACCCTCTCTGCGTTTATACTTCAGGTGAAAAGTGAGGGACTCCTCCTCTGGAACCACGATATAGGGGGGAAAGACCTCTTCTCCATTGAGAACACCGATGTTCTGTCGTTTTGCAGGATCTGTGCTGCGATACCAATAAAGCTCAAACTCATCACCAAAAGAGGCGCTGAAGTCAGTGAGGCGGACCTCCTGCCCGCCCACGCTCTTCATCGTAATCTCAGATACTGCATCCTCTCCCGCAGCGAGCTTGGGAAAGTGAAAGGTTTGACTTGGATGAAACTCAATATCTGGTCCCGAGTTGGGCTCAAAGCCATCATTACAAGCCCAGAAAACCATCGAAGTGGCCCAAAACAGACCCCAGCTTATTCCCCAAGCTCTCATCATCCTAAGTACTCCTTGGTTGGGTGCTTAGAGCGCACTCCCTAGATATGCCACTGCCTAAGAGTCCATTTTTCCAGTGCAAAATCCTGCCCGGAAGCTCTGTAGATGTGTAGATGTTGGGATTAGTTGAGATTTTTTTTAAGCCATGGGCTCAGGGCGCTCTCCTCTCGGGCCTTGAGGCGTGTACAGCGAGCGATAGACTCCAAGACAGGCTCCAGGCTGTGGCTCAGGCCGGGCTGGCGTCGTTGGGGAGCGGAGAAGAAGCTGGAGACCTCCTCATACGCCTCAGAGGAGCAGAAACCGTGAGCCAGCCAAGGGAGCTGAACGCTCTCGGGGCCAAGGCGCTTCCTTAGGCTCTCATAGCGCCCTGTCACCCAACGCCAACTTGCTTCTCGGGTGGCGAGACCGTTAAGGCCCTGAAGCAGGACGCGAAGATCCTCAGCGCCGAGGGGTCCGTCCAGGATCAGATCTAAGCTCTGGTAGTGGAGCTGAGGATCTCCAAAGGAGCCCAAGGCCCTCAATATCGCCAGACGCCGCAGCGGATCTGGAGCGGTCTCCAGAGCATCTCGAAGTCGGCGCCAAAGGCGTGAATCTCCTCTCCAGGCGGCGATCATCAAGCCCTCCTCAGCGCTCTTTGAGGAGAGGGATAGGGGGTTGCGCAGGAAGCGCTCTGCGCGGCTCTGAGCGCGCGTCAACAGCTTGTGATCTTCTGCAAACAGGGCTAGGGCGAGGCGCAGCTGACGTCCCAGCGCCTCCTCTTTGGGGTTGAGCCCCTGCAATAGAGGCCCAAGGTGCTTCTGGAACCAGGAGGCAAAACCGGGCTGCTTGGGGTGTCGCTCTCGCAGCGCCCCCAGCTCAGAAATCAGGGAGGAGAGCAGAGAGGGAGGGGGTTCTTTGAGCAGTGTCTCTAGAGACTCCAGATAGAGCCTCACGGGGATCTCTCCCGCCTCATGGAGCGCCTGTAGGGCGGGGAGCAGGCCCAGGCGCTCTCGATGACTCAGAGCAGCACGAGCCTTGAGGAGTTGAGGTAAGCCGCTCTTTAATTTCCAGTGGTAGTAGCCCCGTTCTTCCGCGTTGGGATGCAGCCAGAGAGGGCAGGATGGCAGCTTAAAGCTCTGCTGTTGTTGCTGCAGCTCTAAGCAGATTTTTCCCTGTGTGCTCTGAGCATCGCCCCAGCGTAGACAGACCGGGAGGTGCCAAGATCGAGGCTCAACCTCTTGGCCCAGGGGATGATAGGGGCGCTGGCTAAGCTTGACCCTGGGCTGTTCACCACACTCCAGCTCAGCTTCAATTAGGGGCAGGCCTTCAGCGTGGATAAAGGCATCCAGGATCTCTCGAATATTTTGATCTTCAGGACCTTTGAGCGCTCCAAAGAGCGAATGAGCGCTCAGGGCTCCTTTAAAGTTTGCGAGGACTTCAAGGAGCGCTTTGGCACCCAACCAACCCTCCAACATCTCCATAAGGGCCAAGCCCTTAGCTCCCGCCCCTGGATCAAGGCGGCTCTTCAGCGGCCCTCGACGTAGGCTATCCAAACGAAGAGTCCAGCTGTGTTGCCGCATCTCTCCCTCAGGATCAGGCTCCAAGACCTGCTGCGCCAACCAAGAGATCAGGGCTCCCTGGAGCCAGAGTTCCTCTTGGCTTTTGAGCGGAATCTCCACTCCAAACCACTGCCGTGCCATCGCTTGGGCCAAGAGGAGTTGGGCCCAGCGTTGTCGTTGGGGAGAGGCTCTAGACTCATCTAAAAGGATCAGAGACTCCTCTACGCCCAAGAGCCCCGCGCCAGGACTCAGCCCTGGACCAAAAGAGGGGATCGCCAAAAGATCCAGTTTACCGGGCATCTTTCGCTTGAGGAGCGCCTCTAGGGCAGATTTGATCTTAGGGGCCTGCGCCAAGAGAAAGCTGCCCAACTCCAGCTTGCCCGCTGAGCAGGCTAGACCAACCCCCCCAGCCTCCTCTCGCTCAAGTGGTCCCAGGGCCAGCCCTAAGAGGCGGGGTGAGATAGCCGAGGTCTCTTCAAATTGAAGCCAACGGTAGGCTCCCTCCTCTCGCTCCGTTTGGATGGGGCTGGGACCCAGTACCTGGAGGTCCTTGGGGATCTTCAGTTCCAGAGAGAAGGGGATCGCCAAGTGGGGTTCATCAAAGCAGGGGAAGGCCCAGCGCGCCCCAGGTCTCAGATGGGAGAAGAGATAGGGCTGCTCCTCTAAGATCTGAAAGATCCCTCGCTCCTTAGGCCCTAAGCTTTGACGCCAGCGCAGCCTCAAACTGATCTCACCCTCTTGGGGTTCTAATAGGTAGAGGAGGAGACCCCCCGCAGGACCAGAGATCACCTGCGCGGCCTGAGCAGCTCCCTCTCCTTGACGGACCCAAGCTTCGATGGCTGAGCCCTGACCATGCAGGCGGATCACTTGGCTGGGGCGCTTCAGTTGAACCAGGATCTCAGTTTGCCCTGAATAGCTGTCTGCGCTGGGATCCAGCTCCAGAGAGAGGGACTGTCGCAGGGGTTGTAGATCTGCTGAGAGGGGTAGACGCCCGTCGGGGGGCTCAGGCAGGCTGATCACCCCTGGGCCACAGGCGATAAGCAGGGAACTGAGGAGGAGTGGGGAGACCTTCATATGAGGAGCGCCTGAGTATCTAAGCTAGAGGGGCGGCAGGATAAAAGGGGGAGCAGAGGGGCGCAATCCCGAGTATTAGGTATAGAGCCCTCATCTCACTATTGTTTCACGACCTTCACCTCAAATGCGCGGGCGCTGGAGACCTTCAGCAGGCCAACAGTGGCCTGCTGAAGGTCTCGAAGCTGAGCTGATCAACAGAGCGAAGCTGGCCGCTGATAACAGCAAGGTAGGTGCCCAGCAGATGGGGGTGGCATACGCACCGAGGAAGCGCGTCAGGCGAGCAACCTGCTCATACAACGGAGCTTTGATATCGGTCATGCCAAGATCCATATTATAGCGCTGCGAACCACTCCGGCTGTTGGGTACAGGTTCCCACTTCCCTTCATACATGTTGAATTGGCCAAATTCACCATCTGTACGAAGCAACACACATGGCAACGGATATTTAAGCCTCGTGCAGGCCATTCAAGAATGAATACAGAAAACATGGCGCAAACCCTGCCATCATCATTGGCTTCATTCATGTCTTTGAGTACCTATGGAAAGCCGCTTACCTCTTCCACAAGCCTTCTTCACAAGAAGCTGAAGACTGGGTCTATCATCGCCTTTCTCAAAATGCTCAGAGACGCGCTCGTCGCCAAGCCGAGGAAGGCGCGCTCGATCTTCGAGATCTCGAGCCTCGGGGAAGTTGTGCTTGAGAGCCCGATCTGAGCCAGCGGACTCTCAGGGGCTGCTGGCTGACTGTCCATCAAACATCGCTTGTCCCAAAGCTTCAAAGAGCGCCTCTACTCGCGCCTCAGGATCTCTTAAGAGAGGAGAGGTTCCGGAGAAGCTTAGGCTCAGCGCCTCGTTGAGGGTCGTTGCCCCTACAAAGAGCGGGAAGTGAGCCACTCGCTGATTGACGCTAAAGTTAAGGGCCTTTACACGCAGCGCTCCATAGCTGGGAGCCAAGGGCAAAACACCCAAGTTGGAGAGGCTGGGGCTGGAAGCGAAGACCCCCGCCTCCTCCGCGATCCTCAGACGATTGAGGAGCAGATGCTCCAACAGAGGGCGCCGTGATCGTCGGGGCACAAAGCCTCGTCCCCCCCTCCAGGCCAGGGCGGCGCGAAAACTTTTTAGGCAGGCCCGCGCCTGATCCCAGAAGCTCTCCTGGTGCTTAGGTTGACTGGAGATCATCATCATCTCGCAGAGGATTGGATCGGGGGGCTCAGACCAGGGCCGCAGGTCCACCGCTGTCTCTAGGCCCTGACCGGGAGGAGAAGCGCGCAGGAGCGCAGCGGAGAGGGCCGCGTTGATCGTCACCCCCTCTGCTCGACAGCGATCCAAGAGAGGCGCGACTGGTCCCCAAGAGCGCTGGAGCAGCCAAGGCGAGGCGCTCTCCAAGGGGGCAAGCTCATCCAGAGGCCAGGGTTGCAGCTCAGCCTGCTCTGGTGGCGTCGAGGCTTTGAACTCCAGGGCGCGATGCTGTGGAGGTTCTAGAGGCAGGGGCTCCTCAGGGAGAATCTCCCCCGCCATCCGCCTCAGCAGCTCATCCAGGAGGAGCACCGCCGCGCGGGCGTCCAGCAGGGCGTGATGAACATGCAGATTGAGATAGGTCCTGGGACCTTCTTTATGGATATACCAGCTCAGGGGCGCAGAGAGGGGGCGTTCTATCAGCCGCTCAGGGCTCCAGTCCAGCTCCAGGATCGGCGTAGGCCCCGCTTCTCCGGGGAGGAGATGCTCAGCGCTGAGGGCTGCTGAGAGTCGAGAATGGCGTCGACGACAAGCAGTCCAGGCGCTCTTAAAACGCTCTAGGCAAAATGGGCCTTGGAGGCTCACAAACTGAAAAAGGCTGCCTGTTTTAAGGTGATCCTCCTGGATGGCATGGATCAGGGGCCAGTGATCGAGTCTCATAGTGGCTCCAAACATCTTGAGGCGGTGATGATATGGACTTTTCCTCCCCATATGGACAAAAGCAGCCTGATGGCCGCGTTCTATGTACGCTCTGCCCCCGCGCCTGCCTCCTTAAGCCCGGCCAGCGGGGCTTCTGCTTTGTTCGACGCGCTGACGAGGAGGGGATGCTATTGAGTTGCTATGGAGAGGGGATCGGCTTCTCTGTAGATCCCATAGAGAAGAAGCCCCTCAATCACTTCCTCCCTGGATCAGGGGTGCTCTCCTTTGGAACCGCAGGCTGTAATTTGAGCTGTCAGTTCTGCCAAAACTGGGCGCTCTCCCGAGCACAACATATCTCAAGATCCTCGACAGAGGCTCAGCCTGAGGAGATCGCTCAGAGGGCGTGTCAAGTGGGGGCTTCAAGCGTGGCCTTCACCTATAACGATCCGGTGATCTGGGCTGAATACGCTATGGAGACAGCCCGTGCCTGTCAGCGCTTGGGCCTGCGCAGCGTAGCGGTGACGGCGGGCTATATCGGCGCTGAGGCTCGTGCTGACTTTTTCCCGCTTATGAACGCCGCCAACGTCGATCTAAAATCCTTCAGCGAGGCCTTCTATCGAGATCTCTGTGGGGCAGCCTTAACTCCTGTCTTGGAGACCTTACGCTGGATCAAGCGAGAGACAGAATGTTGGTTGGAGATCACCACCCTGCTGATCCCTGGGCGCAACGACAGCGAGGAGGAGCTGCGACAGCTCTCGGCCTGGATCGCCACCGAGTTGGGTCCTGAGGTCCCTCTGCACTTAAGCGCCTTTCACCCTGATTTTAAACTTCGTCAACTCCCTCGAACTTCGCTTCAGAGCCTTCGAGTCGCGCGGCGTTGGGCTCAAGAAGAGGGTTTGCTCTATGTCTATACAGGCAATCTCTACAACCCCGAGGGCGATCGAACTTCCTGCCCAAGTTGTAAGACAACCCTGATCCAACGTGATCGTTATAGGCTGTTGGAGTGGGGGTTGGACAATGGAGGCTGTTGTCGCCGCTGTGGTTATCGCCTCGATGGTCACTTTGGAGAGGGACCTGGAGAGAGAGCACTTCCTGGGCGTTGAGAGAAGGTGTAGAAGGGAGCATGCTTCTAGAACTCCACAAGGTCCGTAAGCGCTTTGGGCGCACTCTCGCCTTAGATGATGTCAGCGCTGAGGTTGATGGTCGCGCCGTGGGGCTCTTGGGACCCAATGGGGCGGGTAAGACCACCCTGATGCGCATCTGTCTGGGGCTACTCTCTCCAGACACTGGCCGGGTTAAGGTGTTGGGGATCAACGCCCTCAGCGACTCTCAGGTGGTGCGCTCTCGCCTGGGCTATACCTCGGAGGGCTCTGGTCGGGTCCCTGGCCTCAGCGGTCTGGAGTCGGTGGCCTTTATGGCTGAACTCTGTGGTCTACGACGGCGAAAAGCTCTGCTGCGCGCTCATGAGGTCCTTGATCTGGTGGGTTTGGATGAGTCTCGACATCGCCCTGTAGAGACCTACAGTACAGGGATGCATCAGCGGGTGAAGGTGGCGATGGCCCTGGTGCATGATCCCGATCTCCTGCTTCTGGATGAGCCCACCTCAGGGCTGGATCCTCAGAGCCGTGATGAGCTGTTGGAGCTGGTCGTTCAGCTCCGCGATGGGGAGGGGCCTGCGGTCCTGCTCTCCACTCACCTCCTCCACGACGTTGAACGCACCTGTGATGCCTGCGTGATCATGAAAGAGGGGCGAGTCCTCTACTCTGGAAATTTGGATGAGTTGAAGATCCAACACAGTCGAGAGTTTGAGCTGCGCCTGGCTTCTCTCTCTGCGCCCTTTATCGCTGCCCTCAAGGCTCGAGGGGCTGAAGTGAGGGAGGAGCAGGAGATGCTCTTTGTGCGCCCTCCTGGCGCGGCGGGGGTTGAGCTGATCTGGGAGGCCGCTGAGGTCTCCGCCAGCGTGGTCATTCATATGGAGGCCCGCGCCGCTCGCCTGGAGGATGCCTTCCTCAGCAGAATCGGAGCCCAACCTTGAAGGATCAGATCTACTCCATCGGCTACCGCCGCCTAGAGCCCCAAGGTCGCCGCAGTTGGGCACCCTGGCCCATCGCTCGCACCCTCTTGGTGCTGGCTTGGCGTAAGCGCAGCACCAAACTGGCTCTCCTACCCTGCCTTGGAGTGGTCCTGGGTTTTGGAATGACCGAGATCGTGCAGCTCATGGCTCGCAAGCATCTCAACGCCATCGCCTTTATTTCTACAGAGCAGATGGTGGGAAGGGTGCAGGAGATCTTCTCCAACTTCATCAGCATCCAGTTCTTTATGACCTCCTTTGCGATGGCCGCTGTGGCCGCAGGCGCGGTGGCTGAAGATCGACAGGCGGGAGCGATGGAGCTGTACTTTGCGCGCCCTCTCTCTCGCTTGGACTATGCCCTTGGGAAGCTTTTGGGCGCCTTTATCGTCCCCCTGGCGAGCATCATCATCCCCGCGCTCCTCTTCTGGCTCATCGCCGTGGGCATCACCCCCCCTGAGCTGCGCGAGAGCTACTGGGGGCTGCTCTTGCCACTCTCTGTAGGCGCCCTACTGGCTGCTCTGACCCTCAGCACCACCATCGTAGGGATCAGCGCCCTGGGACAACGCGCCACCAGCGTCGGGGTTTTCTATGTGGGTGGTCTGATACTCATCTCTGGAGTCGCTCGGGGTCTCTTTGAAGCGGGGCAGTACTGGGCGGGCTACCTCTCTCCAGAGCGCAACCTGCGCACTGTTATCGATGGGCTCTTGGAGGTGGGGGCTCCCAGCATCGCCGCCAACCTGATGCCCACGCGGGTCTCAGCCAACCCAGACTTCAACCTCTCCCTTCTGGCCCTCGCGCTCTTTATCTTGGGGGGGCTCCTCCTCCTTTTCCTGCGCCTCAGAAGGGAGGTTCTGGGATGAGCATCCTCCTTAAGGCTCAGGGCGTCAGCAAGATGTTTGGTCTGGTCCGAGCCCTCAACGAGATCGATCTAGAGGTTGGGAAGGGAGTCACCGGGCTCTTAGGCCCCAACGGCTCGGGAAAGTCCACTCTCCTCAAGCTCTTCTCTGGCCAGCTTCTCCCCGACTCGGGGAGCCTCAGCTTGATGGGCAGAGATCCCTTCCGAGATCCTGAGGCCCTCCGCTTCTTGGGGCTCTGCCCTGAGCAAGACAAGTTCTATGAAGAGATCTCCGCGCTGCGCTTTATCAAGGTGCTCACTCGCCTGCACGGCTTCTCTGCCCGAGAGGCCCATAAGCGCTCCATGAGAGCCCTAGAGCGGGTGGGGATGGCGGAGTATGTCAAGCGCCCCATGGGGCAGATGAGCCGGGGGATGCGTCAGCGGGTCAAGATCGCTCAAGCCATCGCCCATGATCCTCCCATCGTGCTCTTGGATGAGCCCCTCACGGGCGCTGATCCTGTGGCTCGCGCAGATCTCATCGCCCTGGTGCGCAGCCTGGGCGCAGAAGGGCGCTGTGTCCTGGTCTCCAGCCATGTGCTCCATGAAGTGGAGGCGATGACCCACCAGGTGATCTTTATCCGCTTTGGACGACTGCGGGCTCATGGGGATGTATTGCGGCTGCGAGCGATGCTTAAAGATCGCCCCTATCGTATCGAGTTGGAGGTGCAGGAGGCCCGTCCATTGGCGGCCCAGCTCCTCTCTAGAGTACAGATCAAGGCGGTGACGCTCCTCAGCGAGACCCGCCTTGAAGTGACGACGACGAACCTGGATGAGGCTGCCCGAGCCCTGCCTCAAGCCGCCCGTGCCCTGGGGCAGAGCATCCAAGGGATCAGCTCCCCAGACGCCGATTTAGAGTCCCTCTATCGCTACCTGATGAGCCACGCATGAACCCTCTGCTCGCCGCCTGGATCTGGTGCCTCTTTCATCTGCGCCGCCGTCTCAGCAAGAAGCCCTTCCGCTTATGGCTGTTGGGGATCGCCTTCATCTGGATCGGGACCATCTGGGCTGAGGGTGGGCCTCAAGACAGCCTCGTTCGTCTGAGCGTCCTCCTCTTGACTCCCCTCATCTCCCTCTTCTTCTCCTCTGGAGTGGTGCGAGAGGAGGTGGAGGATGAGACCCTCACCTATGGCTTTAGCCGCCCTGTAGATCGAGGCTGGCTCTATTTGGGGCAGGTGATGGCGGCGGCTCTCCCTGCGGCTCTGATCATCAGCCCCGCAGCAGCCATCGCAGGGGCTCGCTTGGGTGATCCCCTCTTTCCCGCGCTGGCGGCGCTCTTGGGGAGCTTGGCCTACTCCAGCCTCTTTGCGCTCATTGGACAGTTGGTTAAGCGCCCCGCCTGGTTGGGGCTGATCATCGTCTTGGGTTGGGAGTATTGGGTGAGCCAAGTCCCTGGCTTCTTTGGGCAGTTGACCCTCATGGGCGACCTGCGCTCCATCGCCAACCTCCCCCCTGAGATCCCAGGTCTCAGCGCGATTTGGACCCCAGCGACGCTTATCTTCAGCTTTATCCACCTCCTGAGCATCACCTGTGTAGCCCTCTCCCTGGGCGCCCTTCGGGTAAGGCGCAAAGAGCATGTGCTCAGCAAGAGCTGAGGAGCGCTCAAGTTGATCCACTGGCTTATCGAGGTTGAGGTTTTCGACAACTATGCAGAGCTGACGCTGAATGCTGAAGGTCGAGGAGTGCGGCTTGATGAGCTGCTCAGGGCACCCCTCGCAACCAAGCGCAGGCATAGGGCTCAAGGCTCCAGCTTCCCTCTCTCTCAACATCACTGAGCAGATCCCGCCAGCCCCCCTCCAACTTCAGCTCCTTGGGCTCTGAGCTGAGGTTATGTAGCGCGAGGAGGCGCTGTCCCTCACCTTGGCGCTCCAGGGCGAAGACTCCCCTATCCCGCTCTAGGATCTTCTGGGTCGCCTTTGGGTGGAAGGCGGGTTGAAGCGCTCTGATACGCAGACGACGCAGATACTCAGAGGAGACCGCCGCTCCAGGCCCCTCGCTGAGCCAGCTCTCCAGCTCAGCCTCATCCCAGCGGTGTCGATTGATGGCACGGTGATATCCCTGGCGCTTAACCCCCCCCAGATCATTGCGGCTCCCACAGAGGCTATGAAACCAGACTGCTGGGATCCCTTGTAAGCTCATCACCACCGTCTGAGAGGCCAAGAATGCTGCGATCTGTCGGGGACTGACGGGGGCACCCTGCCCCTCTGAGAAGGCGTCAAAGTAGCTGATGTTGAGCTCATAGGGGCTCTCGGTACCATCGCAGTTTCGTTTATAACTGATCAGCCCTCCACGCGCCTCCATCGCCCCCAAGAGAGCGTCGCGCTCCTCTAGAGAGATCAAGCCCTCAAGGGGTCGCAGGCCCACCCCATCATGGGAGGCGCTGAAGTTCAACCAAGCGCAGCGCTCAGGCAGCTCAGGTAGAGCTGCGGCCCAAGTGCTCAGCCGACTCGCCTCTCCACTGTGAAGAGCATGGAGCAGCAGCGGCGGGAGGCTGAACTGATAGACCATATGAGCTTCATCCCCTGCGCCTAGATAGGAGATATTCTCCTCATGGGGCACATTGGTCTCAGTGATCAGGAGAGCATCTGGGCGAGCACGCTCCATCACAGCCCGCATCAGCTTGACCACCTCATGGGTCTCAGGCAGGTGAATACAGGAGGTCCCGATCTGTTTCCAGAGGTAGGCCACAGCGTCCAAGCGGATGAGGCGCGCTCGCTGGAGAAGCGAGAGGAGGATATCCAGAAGCTCAAGGAGCAGATCTGGGTTAGAGAAGTTTAGGTCGACCTGATCAGCGCTAAAGGTGGTCCAGAGATGCTTTAGGCCTTGAACCGTCTCATAGGGGCTCAACAGAGAGCTGCTGCGAGGCCGCATCACCTGGGAGAGGTCTAGGCTGGGATCAATGCTGATAAAGTAGCCCCGCCCTGGCTCCTCATCTCTGAGAAACTGCTGAAACCAAGCGCTCTCAGAGGAGCAGTGGTTGAGCACCAGATCAGCCATGAGATCAAAGGAGCTGCAGAGGGCCTCTAGATCCTCCCAACTCCCCAGGCTGGGGCAGAGCTTACGGTAGTCGATCACCGAGAAGCCCTCATCTGAGGAGGAGGGGGCGAAGGGCAGAACATGGATGGTATCGAGCGCGCCCTGAACATGCCCCTCTAGGAAGCGACGCAGGGTCTGTAGGGGGACTTCGCCCTGACGCTGGATGATATTTCCATAGCAGATCAGGATCGCAGTAGCTTCACTCCAACGAGGATGTTCCTGTAAAGGGCGTTTATATAATTCGACCAGAGCTTCAATTCGATGATAGAGCGCCGCTGCCCTAGAACCATAAAGGCTAAAGAGCCCTTTAAAGAGGGGATCCAACTTCAGTCACTCCTGTAACAGGCTCTTATCTCAACGCGCGTTCATAGATCTTGTGTGCCTGGACCAGCTTAAAGTCATGTCGTCGATAGAGACTCAGGGCACCCTCGTTGCTTGCAGCCACGCCTAGGGAGATCCGTGTGGGCTTCTTCGCTTGGAGCATCTGAAGCGCCTTAAGGAGGATGTGATCCCCCAAACCCATCCCAACGCAGCTGGGATCTCGACCGATAGAGTAGACCTCTGCCTCATCTCCAGCCGACTTCACCCGCGCAAACCCCCGCACTTGTCTTCCATCTATGAGCAATTGGAGCTCCTGAGGCCCGCTCTTTAGGGCATGAGCGCTCATCTCTTCTAATGGAGGCAGTTGCGCACCAGGGACCTTCGCGAAGGCCAACTTCAGAACCTGGTAGTAATCGAGGAGCCGCGCTGGCGAGAGGGCTTCCCAAGAGTAGTCCACTGGGAGAGCTGCTCTGGGGGCTTGGAGGGGCAGCCCTCCTGGACGCTCCATTCGATACATAGAGTAGGCGAGTTGATAACCCGCCTCCAAGAGCCAGGCGCTCTGCTCCTCATGGCCAGGAGAGAGAGAGATCTCTAAGCTGCTCTTGGGGCCACTCTGCGTGATCGCCTCGGCCCGCTCCAAGAGCGCTCCAAACTCCTCTCTTGTGAGCCCCTGAAAACCACCCCCTAGGAGACAGAGATCAGCGTTGCCCCGGACACCTTCACAGCTATCGATGATCACTCCGACGAGCTGACGCTCTGTGCCTTTCCAAAGATCGATCACCGCCTCTGGAGCTCTCAGCAGGCTGGTAAGCATACGCCGCACCAGCGGTTGATCGATGCCTGTACAGGGCCGCGCCTGAGTAAAGCTCAGAACCTCAGAGAGATGATGAGCTTGGAAATCTCGAAACTTCATCTCGCTCGCCTGCGCTTAAGTCCTGCCAAGAGCAGGAGGCCAAAGAGGGTAAGGCCCCAAGGGAAGGGACGATTGAGCCCCAGACGACAACCACAGTCATCCTCTCCTCCACCTGCACGCTCCTCAACAGAGAAACTCCAGGTCTCACTGCTCCCTGAGCTGTCTGTCCCATCTGTTGCCTCTACAGACCAGCTGTATTCTCCCCCCGCTTCAATGTGATCATCGACCTTAAAGCCCAAACCGCTCTGGTTGCTGGAGCTAAAGCACTCCTGAGCGCTGTCACAGACGGTCACTTGGTAGAAGAGAGGATCTCCCTCTGGATCCTCAGATTCACTCCAGTTGAGGATCAGGTCCTTGGGGGATAGGCGACTGCCGTTGGCGGGCGAGAGGGGGTTGGGGATATTGGGTGGGTTGTTCTCCACCGAAACAAAGAAGGAGATGGGCTCGGTCACCTCCGAGTTTCGCTCTCCATCTGTGCTGTAGACGCTGAGCGTGTAGCTTCGGTCCTCCTCAAGTTGGCTGGGAGTCCAGTAAGCGCAGAGATCGTTGTAGCAGCTCTGATCCTCACTGTCGGCGAGGATCGCCTCACTCTCCTCCACCAGCTCTAGATCCTCGCTCCTCAGAGTGAAGATGTAGCTCAGCTCAGGGGTGTCTGGATCGCTGGAGTCTCCAGCGATAAAGATCGGCTCCAAGGTGTCGAGCTTGGCGTACTCCTCTGGGTAGATCAAGCGAGGTAGGCTGGGAGCCTCCTCCTCGCTGTTGATCACAAAAGACCAGCGCTCGCTGGGCGCGGAGAGTCCACACTCTTCAGCAGGGACCTCAAGGGGACAGGGGGCTGTAGCGTAGTCGATGTCGCGCGCGACAACCTCCCATTCATAGCGGGCGTTCTCTACAAGGCGAGCGTTGGGTGTATAGGAGATGATCTCTCCCTCTCCCTCAATCACGCTGCTCTCCACCCGATCATCGTGGTAGAGACGGAAGATATAAGTGAGGCGGTCTCCATCCCCATCTTGAGAGGCCATCACCTGAAGGTTGGGGCGAGGATCGCTTAAGACGCTGCCATCCGGGGGGGAGTGGCTTACAGGAGCACTGGGATTTTGGTTGCTGGCGTTGGTTCGGAACCCCCTCAGCTCGCTCCAAGAGCTGATCGCCTGTCCACTGCGAGCCCGCGCTCGCCAAACATACTCCTGATCCTCTCCCAGCGGCTGCTCTGGAATCCAAGCTCGCTCCTCACCGGCTCCTTGTAGGAGGGGTTCACTCTGGATCACAGGAAACCCCTCATCTCCCATCACAGGTCCAGGGGCGAGGTGAATCTCAAACTCGATAAAGATGGGATCCTCTAAGCTGCTCTCCACCGTACCAATGATCAACTCTGGGAGAAGCGTGGAGAGCTGCTCGCCAGGATCAGGACGAAGCAGCTCAGGTCGTTGAGGCCCGTCATAGTCAAAAGGCTCTGTACCCTGCTGCCACTCCGTAAGGCTGTCGCGTCCATCACTGTCTGGATCCGCTAAGGCATCCTCTGGATCATCTGGATCCAGGCAACTGCTCCCCTCCAAATCACAGGTGATGCGCTCATAGGTGTCTGGTAGGCCATCTTCATCTTGATCCATCGCCAAGACCTGAATCTCATAATGTCCCTCTGCGCTGCCTTGATCTCCATCCTCCAAGAGGACATTCAGCATAAGAGGGCTGGCCAGATAGGCTTCATAACTGGGGATCCAGTGAAGCTGCCCAGTCTCGCTGTCGATCTCTGCGTCTCCGGGAGGCTGGATCAAGCTAAAGATGAGGGGATCGTTACGCCCGGCAGGGTCCTCAGCAGGGAGCACAGCCTCGTAAAGTTCCCCCTCTCGGGCGACAGGTAGATCGATAGAGATGAAATGGGGATCAGCGTTGCCGACGATGAGCACCACCGATTCGGTGGTTGAGCCCTGATCTTCATCATCAACCCTGAGGCTGCCCTGAAAGCGGCCATTGTCAGGGGCAGTCACCCGAAACTCTGCTTGCCCCTCATAGGGCTCCTCTAGATCCACCTCTCCATCGCCATCCCAATCCCAGAAGAGGGTCAGTTCGTCATCTCCTGGATCACTCAGCTCTGCGCTGAGGATGATCTCTTCCCCCTCGATTAGAGGAGAGTTGCTGCTGAGGCTCACCAAGGGGGGGGCATTGTTGATGTGGATCTGAGCAAAGCCATCGGTCTGGTTGGCGCCATCGTTGACCATGATCCTGATCCGATAGAGGCCCTGATCAGGGAAGCGCCAGCGGACGACCGATTCCTCGACCCCTTCCAACTCAAAGAAGTTCTCCTCGCCGGGCATATAGTCAAAGTCATAGGAGTAGCGCAGCTCATCATCTCCTGGATCAAAAACATCCGCGCCGATGGCGATCTCTGCACCCTCCTCCCCCTCTTCAGGGACCAGCATGCTCAGCTCAGGGCGAATATTTCGGGCTTGGATCAGGATCGTGGCGAGCTGCTCATCGACCCCATCGTTCACCAAGCAGCGCAGCTCATGTTCCCCCTCCTGTGAGAGGCTCACCTGCTGCTCACTTTCTAGGATCCCCAAGCGGTCAAACTCTCCATCCCCATTGAGATCCCAGGAGAATCTGAGGGTGTCATCTCCTGGATCGCTGACCTCAGCTCGCAGCGTAAAGATTTGCCCCTCATCCACAAATCTGGGACCCTCCAGCTCGATTTGGGGGGGTACATTGAGGACCTGGATGAGGGTGCTGGAGGCGTCATAGTCCCCCGCCTCTCCATCATCATCTCGCACCAAGACTCCTACGCTGTACTCTCCCTGTTGGGTATAGCGATACTCCACCTCATTTCGAGGATCATCCACCAGATCCCAGTCTCCATCCCCGTCAAAGTCATATGAGTAGCTGTGGCTGTCCGCTCCAGGATCGCTCACTGACACGCTGATGCTCACCATATCGCCCTCATCGATAGGGCCACTGTTGGAGATCTCTTCGATGCTGGGTGCGGTGTTTAGGACTGAGAAGGGGTGCTCTAGCTCTGAGCAGCCCCCCTGCCCATCGCAGATCCGCACTACGAGGAGGTAGAGTCGATTGTCGGGGTAGCTGATCTCAAGCTGATTAAGATCGATGCCTGTCTGATCTACTTCAAAGCTCCCCTGGTAGTCAAAGTCATAGCTGTATGTGATCGGGTCTTGGCCTGGATCTCGGGCGTTGACGGTGATCAATACAGGGCTCCCCTCTCCCACCCGATCTGGAGCGATGATCGAGCCTGTTGGGGGGAGGTTGGAGATCTCCGCTCTAAAGAGGCCCACACCAGCACCTCCATCATCATCATTGATCTGTACCCGAGCGTTGAAGGTTCCATCTTCGAGATAGATATGGGAGTAGATCAGGTTCCCCTGAGGATCAGGTTCCAGTTGAACCCCCAACTCATCGAAGGTTCGATCTCCATCCCAGTCGAAGTCAAAGGTCCAGAGATCATCTACTCCAGGATCAACCGCGCGGATCGAGAGCGAGAAGGGCTCTCCCTCTCCAACAGGGCCTCCAACATTGATTCCATCTATACGGGGGTTGAGGTTTCGCACTCTGATGATGCCGCTGTCCACATCCTGTTTGGCGCAGCGACCGAGGAGATTACAGACTTGCCCCTCACCACACTCTCCATCTTCGTCACATTCTCCAATCCCTTCATCTGTTACCCTCACCCTGATTTGATAGTTGCCATTGTCAGGGAAGACTACGGTGGCTGTTGAGCCCGACTCCGTCTCCTCAAAAATGCCGTCATCATCAAGATCCCATTCAAAGCTTAGGCTGCGACCCTCTGGATCGGAAGAGTTGCCAGCGGAGAGTTGTACCGTCTCTCCCTCATCGGCGTTATAAGGTCCCCCCGCGTTTGCCAAGGGAGCGCCATTCTCTGGATCGATATCAAAGTTAAGGACGATTCGGCGATCTCCATCGGACATATCATCCAGGATATCTACTTCACGCATGCGCATCAGGTTGTACACTTCGCTGATGTTGTTGACCCGCAATGGTTCATAGACAAGGATGCTCAAGAGAGCTACGGAGCGCCCAGGCTCAATCTCTATGTCGTAGTAATCCCAGGCCAAAGCTCCAGGATGTTCAGGATCTGCATAGGCGCTGCGCAGCAGCGTAGGTCGCGCGCGAGCGCCTGAGCCATGAATGATAGAGGTGATAGAGGCCAAGCCTCCCTGACTGTCTCCATCATCCATGAGCACCCAACGATCACTCGCCTCAAGCTCAGCGTCATCGGAGCTGGTCCTCCAGATCTGCATATCATCGTGCAGGTGCCCTGTACCCAGACCCACAGAGCCGATGCGCACTGAGATGCTCACTGGCTCTGCGTTAAGGTTGCTGAACACGTCCAGATAACGAATGAAGGCGTCAGCCTGAACTCTCCCTGCGTCGGGGACATAGATTTTGCGTTGAACTTGGACACCTGCCAGCTGTTGAACAGCCATACTCAGATGTTGTTTGTTCTCATCCTGGACAGAGAGCGCCCCCCCTGTATCATAAATCTCATCAGGCTGGCAGGGCTGCTCACAGTCAGCACAGAGACGCACACAGAGCCTGGGCCAATTTTGAAAGTCGATCGGAGCGCTTAGCTGCCCTCCAGCTCGATCCTGGATTAAGAAGCTCGTCCCGTTGGGGCTCTCATAGCTGATTTGAGCGGAAGCGGTCCCAATCCAGAAACTCAACATCAGCAGACAAGCGGTTCTCATATTCAACTCCAGAGAGTGTCTCTCAAAAAGAATCTCAGGGTTTTTCAGCTGAAGTCTTGCTGGCCCCAGCACAGGGCGCACTTTAGCACAGGGCCTGGGTTTGCTGGATATGCAGCTCGGCTTGAGCACATCCTGAAGATTTTCAACGAGGGCTTTGCTGTCACTTAGGAGGGGTTTAGGAGGAAGCGTTCTTTTAGACCTCTACCTGCTCGTCAGAAGACCCATCATCACTGGGCAGGCTGCCCCCACTACAGAAATCCTGAGCGATGTTAAAGGAGTGATCTCCGATGCGCTCAAAGCTACTCAGGATTTCGATAAAGAGGATACCTGACTTGACCCCACAGGTCCCCTCCTTGAGTCGCTGGATGTTCCTCTTCTTGAAGCGCGTTCGAGAGCGATCGATGCTCTTCTCCAGGGGCCAAGCCCGCGCCAGGATCTGAGGGCTGGATTGGTGGATGTTGTCTACTACCAGGCTGAGCAGGGCGCGCACATTCTGAGCCAACTCTTTGAGATCTTTCATCCCCTCATCGCTGAAGTTCAGGTTCTTTTGCTGCTTGCGATCCAGCATTCTGGAGAGTCCCTCAAGGTGGTCACCGATGCGCTCTAGATCGTGCGCTGAGCCGGTGATGGCAGCCACCTCTTCGCTCAGAGCCATAGGGATACGGCTACGAGAGGCCTTGATCGTGAACTCAGCCAGCTCTTCTTCATAGGCATCGAGCTGCTCTTCTATCTCACGAATACGCCGCGTACCCCCCTCAAGCATGGCGCCGCTGGGAGCGAAGATCAGGGTGATAAAGCTCTCAAAGCCCTCAATGGCTAGGCGCCCCATGTGGTGCAGCGTCTGTCGCGCCTCCTCGACAGCGAGCGCGGGGGTTGAGATCACATCGGAGCGCAGGAAGCGCAGCTTCCCGCCCTTGGGCTCCTCCCCCTCAGACACCCACCTACGCGCCAGCATCGCGAGGCTGCCCACCAGAGGGACAAAGATCAGAGTGTTAAGGATGTTAAAGCTGGTGTGAAAGGCAGCCATATGGTTGGGGACCGCCAAGCGTCTGCTGTCTAAGCCACCGCTGATGACCTCACCAGGCACCATCCACTCGATGAAATCCACAAACCAGACAAAGATAAGCATCATCCACAACACCCCTGCGACATTAAAGATGAAGTGAACCCGCGCGGTCTGTCGTGCTGCGGTGCTGGCGCCTATGGCCGCGAGGTTGGCGGTGATGGTGGTGCCGATGTTCTCTCCCATGATCAGAGCGGCGGCGGTGGGGAAGTCGATGAGGCCCTGTTGCGCTAGAGTCATGGTGAGCGCCATGGTGGCGCTGGAGGACTGAATCACCACGGTGGCCAGGGCGCCGACGAGGGCCACGAGCAGATAGCTCATCATCCCCTCAACCTGAAAACGGCCCAGCTGCTCCATCACCTCCTGAGAGTGCTTTAGATCCCCAACAGAGTTCTTCATAAAGGTCAGGCCCAAGAAGAGGATACCAAAGCCCAGGAGCACACCTCCCCAGCTGGTCAACTTCTCTCTCTTGAGGAAGCGCACAAAGAAGCCCAAGCCCACAGCGGGGAGGGCTAGGGTAGCGATCTTGACCTTGAAGCCCAAGAGCGCCACCAACCAGCCAGTCACAGTGGTGCCGATGTTGGCCCCCATGATCACACCGATCGCCTGGCTTAAGCTGAGCAACCCTGCGCTGACAAAGCCCACCAACATCACCGTGGTAGCACTTGAGGACTGGATGATGGTGGTCACCGCCAACCCGGTAAAGATTCCGGCAAAGCGGTTGGTAGTTAGACGCCGCAAAAAAGCACGCAGTTTATCGCCCGCGACCCGCTGCAGCCCTTCACTCATGACAGACATGCCGTAGAGAAAGAGCCCCAGACCTCCGAGCAACTCAATGAGCATGGAGTAGTTCACGATCGCTCCTTTTCCTCACAGACCAGTGTTTTTAGCGTTGATTTGCGAGACTGAAGTGACGCCGCCAAGCGGCGTGAAAGAGATAGGCGGTGAAGATAACTGCCAAGCCCAGGAGAGGGCTGAGGCTGCTTGAATCACCCCTGAAGCTTTCCACAAGTTGGGCGCTGATAACCACTAGGCTGGCCAGGAGATAGAGGCCCGGCAGCCAAGGGAGGAGCAGGCGCCGCCAGCCCTGGGGCGCCCGGCTCTCTCCAAGGAGGAAGTAGGCCAGGACAGTGAGGGAGCCGGTGATGATCATCGCTAAACTGACCGCCAGGAGGAGAGCTTCAAAGCGATTGCTCAGGATCAGGATGATGGACCAGCCCGCTTGGAGCCAGAGGGCAAAGCTGGGAGCGCCAGTCTTGGGATCAAGGTGCCCCGCGCGGCGCAGGAAGACCCCATCGAGGGCCATGGCATAGACCACCCGCGCGCCCCCCAGGATGCTGCTGTTGAGAGTAGCGAGGAGACAGGTCAGGATCAGGAAGTTCATCGCCTGCCGCATCCCTGGACCTCCCAAGGCCAAGGCTAAGGCGCTTCCCGCTTCTCCAGCCTCAGCCAGACCTCGCATTCCCAAGACCTCCACAAAGGCGCTGTTCATCACCAGATAGAGGAGGCTGACGAGGAGGGTGCCTCCCAAGAGCGCTCTGGGGAGGTTCAGCTTGGGCTTATCGACCTCTCCAGCCACATAGATGATCGCGTTCCAGCCTGAGTAGGCAAAATAGGCCGCCAGATAAGCTGCGATGAGCCCCTTGAGGCTCAAGGGGAGCACCCGGGGCGCTGCCGTTGCTCTCTCTGGACCAAAGGCGATGGCGAAGAGGGCCAGGAGGAAGAGCAGAGCGATGGGGATCAAGATGGCGAACTGCTGGAAGCGCGCCGAAAGCTTCAATCCTCGCAAATTGAGGAGCGTGAGCAGGAGGATCACCAGAGCCCCCAGGAACTGGGCGCCGTTGATGGGACCCAGCAGCGCCGCGTTGAGATCCCAGCCCGTCAGGGTGCTGAGCTGATATTGGCAGAGGGCCACGGCCACCGCTGCGATGGAGCCGGAGAAGATGGCGGCGAAGAGGGTCCAACCGGTGGCGAAAGCTACAGAGGGGCCAAAGACCTCACGGTGGAAGACGTAATCTCCTCCCGCCTTTGGGAAGCGCACGCCCAACTCAGCGTAGGCCAGGGCTCCTCCCAGGACGATGATCCCCACCAAGATCCAACTCAGGAAAAAGATGGGAGCGCTCACTGAACGAGCCATCTCTACAGGAGAGAGGAAGATTCCGATGCCCAGCATGGAACCTGCCACGATGGAGAGAGCCCCCCAAGGGCCGATAGAGCGCGCGCTGTTCACGGGCTGGGTGTACAGGAAGAGAGCCCCCAGCTCAATCTTCAGAGAGCCCCCCGACTTTTTTTATCTAAGAGGGCTCTGATCCTCAGGGCGCTCCAGGCTATCAAGGCTCCCAGGAGCGCGCCCATCAGGAGATCGCTGGGCCAGTGCGCCCCCACATAGAGGCGGGCCAGGGCCACCATCCAGGGGATAAGCAAGAGGAGGGGGTTGGGGATCTTAGGCCAGAAGGCGTGGGCTAGGATAAGGAGGGCACTGGTATTGGCCACATGGGCTGAGGGGAAGCTGCGCAGCGGCCGTGCTCTTGGGGGTGGAGAGAACCCAGGGATCAGCTCCCGAGGACGAGGCCGCGCCGTCGCCGCCTTGAGGAGGTCACAGCTTAGGTTGCTGAGGATCAGGAGGATGCTCAGAGCCAGGAGTCGCCTTAAGAGCCTCCAATGGCGCTGCTTTAGGCCCCAGAGCAGAGCCAACGAAGCAGGGAGGATAATCCAGAGGGGAGAGTTGATGATCTCCGCCAAAGACTCTAGGGCGGGGTGCCTGAAGCTTGCCAGATAAAGAAAGAGATGTTCATCCAGAGAGTTCAAGACTCTCCTGCCCAATAGTCCGCAGGCTGAAACCGGC
Organism: uncultured Nannocystaceae bacterium; assembly: GCA_964384025.1. GTDB lineage: Bacteria > Myxococcota_A > Bradymonadia > UBA7976 > UBA1532 > CAYLJJ01. Next base: position 54,545 of record CAYLJJ010000015.1, on the reverse strand, counting down.
CGCTGAGCTGAATCAGAGGGGCAGAGAGCTTCCCCAGCTCGGGGAAAAGGCAGAGATCACCTGGGCGCTCCTCCCTAAGGCGCAGCAGCTTCACCTCTCTCTCAGCACAGAGTTGATGAGCGAGGGGCTCTTTGGGAGAGAAGAAGGCCAGATCTCCAGGACCCATAAGGCGCAGCTCCTCTTGAGGGTTCTGAAAGCTGGGGCGCTTGAGCGCATCACGCCCTCCTCGCCACTGCCTGAGCCTTACTTGCCCCTCCAGAATGTAGATCAGCTCCTCCTCCAGGCTGTGCCATTTAAGAGGGCCGCTCTTGGTTCCTGGAGCCAGCTGGAGCAGGCTCAAAGAGAGCTGCCTTGCGCCTCCTGCTTGTGAGAGATCACGCACCAGGCAACCAGGTGCTTGCTCCTGCTCAGAAAGCAGCGAAGGATCAAGGAGGGCGGGTAAAGGCCCCTCTTTTGGGGGCTTAAACTCCAAACTCTCAAAGCGACCCACCTCTGGGAGACTTCGCAAATAGAGCTTGCTTGTATTGGGATAGAAGCAGAGGTCCCCTGGAACCCGGTTGGAGAGAGCCAAGAAATGAGCAGGAAGTTCACCGTCGTTACGAAACTGATGAGCCCAGGCGCAGCCCGAGGGCCAGAGCGCCAGCTCCCCTGGACGCAGGAGGCGCTCTCGCCGCGCTCCCTGAGGATCTCGCTCACAGAGGGTCAGCTCCCCGCTCAGCAGAAAGAACGCCTCCTCCTCCAACAGATGATGGTGTAGAGGAGCGCTGAGCGCGGCGGGAGGGAGCAGCTCTAGGTGAGCGCTTAGGCGCTCCAGAGGCAGATTAAAATCGCGGCTCTGGCTGCGAAAACCAGGGACAGGGGCCTCAAAGGGGATCCAGGGCAGCGACTCTGTGTGGATAAGGTTCTGCATCAGCGCTCTTCCTGCATTGCTCGGCGCCCGCTCCAGTACATCATCACTGTGGTGGCTGCAGCGGCGACATTGAGACTGTCGATCAGCCCAAACATCGGGATCTCCACGACCAAATCGGCCGCGTGACGCAGGCGTGAGGGGATCCCTGTATCCTCAGCGCCCAGGATAAAGAGAGGGCGGGGTGGATAGACCGCCTCAAGATAGGAGAGGCTATCTGGGGTCTGCTGCACAGCGACAAGCTGATAGCCTCGCGCCCGCGCTCTCTGAAGGAGGGCCTCTGGATCCTTGACATGTTGAATATTCAAGACTTGATCAGTGCCCCGAGCGGGGCTACGAAAGAGATCCCCACGCCCTAAGAGAAAGACCTCACGGAGCCCTGCAGCCTCAGCGCTGCGCACCGCTACCCCCAGGTTAATATCAAAGCGGTTATGACAGAGCGCGAGAGCCGCCTCTGCTCGCTTGAGTTCAGGTCGCTGATCCTGAGGGCGCAGACCGTAGGGGGGCTGAGCTGAGGGGAGATGGCTGCGAGGGTGAGCGCCTAAACGACGCTCTAGGACCTCAGCTCCAAAAGCCCCTTGAACAGCTCGCTGCGCCATCCAGGCGACTCCTGGATCAGGGTCCTGACAGAGGAGAGCCAAAGCGGGGTTCTCAGGAAAGAGCCCTCGCGCGGCTGCGGCGCGCACCTGAGGATCAGGATCTTGAGCGAGGACCTCTGGGACCGCTCGCAACCTGGATAAGCCCCAAGCGGCTTGGACTCGATGAGGCCCCTTGAGCAAGCTTTGCAGCAGCTCAAGATCCTGGAGGTGGTTAAGGGCGACCTGCTCCCCCCTCTTTGCGGCGTCGAGCAGGGTTGGAGCTTGGGGCTCACGCCGCGCCAGCAGCCTCAACAGGGCCTCAGGTTGATGTGTCGTCTGCTGGAGCAGTTCTAGAGAGGGCAGATGCTCCAGAGCCTCTAGAGCTTCGGCGGCGCGGGTGACCACCCTAAGCTCTTGATCAGCCAGGGCACGCTCTAGAGCCTCAGGTGGGGCAGCGGTGGTTGCACAGGCGCGGCGCAGTTGAGGCTCTGGATCTTGAAGGCCCTCAGCCAGGACCGGTTCACCGCGAGGAAAAAGGATACTCAGGACACGGGCGACGCTGGCCCGCAGTCGGGGGCTCCGCTCCTGATCTCTCAGGGCCTCGACGAGGATCTCTCTGGCCTGGGCAGGCTCAACCTCGGAGAGGACACGAGCGGCGCGTCGTCGTGTCCTTCGTTGGCGGGTATCCAGGAGGCGGATAAGTTGTTTGAGTTGGGGGGCTTGGCTTTCGCGAGCGAGCAGACCCCGAGCCTCATCGCGGATGACCGGATCAGGCTCATAGAGGGCTCGTTCTAGGGCCAACTCCAGCTTGGCCTTATGCTCAGGTTTCATTGAGACTCTCCTTGAAAAATCACTTGTATCCTACATGAACCCTTGGCTCCTTACAGTCCCTTCTTAAGATCCAGAAGGGGGCTGTATTCAGTGAGATAGTTCGCTTAGCAAATCGATTTTGTTTCATTAAGACCATTGATTTTGGTGTTTCTATAAAAAAAAATTGGCCAAATTGAGAATGTTCAAATAACAACAAATTATAGGCTGTATGCCTCAAATATACCATCGGTTAATATCCTCGCCAAATGGAAGAGTATCTCGATATTGCGACCTATACTCCGCCCACCCATTCTTTGATGTGCCTGAACATTTCATCAGCGTTCTTGGGGTTGGCTTCCCTACTCCTGATCTCCTAGGCTGCTGACATCATCGAGGGCTTCTTTCAGATCTGTGGTTTTCGTAACCCGATAGATGCTGTGAGGCCCTCGGTGCCCTCCTCATCTCAGTCTAAACTATAGAGAAATCACCCAAGGTGAAATTTTGACCAAACGGCTTGAATTGAAGCACAGCTCTCTGGAGGATGAGTGCTCATCTGTTCAAGGGGGCTTGATGAGGAGAGGGATTTGGCTTTGGGCTGCGCTGCTGCTGTTGGCCTGTGATGCTGGAAGCGAGAGCGCTCTAGATCTAAGAAGTCTGGATGGAAGTGAGGGGGATTTTCAGAGCATCCAGAAGATGGACGCAGCCTCAGATCTGGGGGGAGCCCCAGATCAGGGAGCCCCAGATCAGGGAGCCCCAGATCTAGGGGTTCCTTTCGATATGACCTCAGATGCTGGGCCAGATGAAGGATCAGAGCCAGATTCTGGGCCAGATGAGGGATCAGAGCCAGATGCTGGGCCAGATGAAGGATCAGAGCCAGATTCTGGGCCAGATGAGGGGTCGATGCCAGATGAGGGGCCAATGCCAGATGCTGAGCCTGACGAGGGTCCATCTCAGGATCTTATTCCGCTTCAGGATCTCATCGCCCAGGATCTACTTCCCCTTGATCTTGACCTCCCTCCAGATGAGGGCCAGCCCCTAGATGCTGCTCCCATCAGGCTGCTCTCTCTCAATATCGAGCCTCAGGAGATCAATCTGATCGTGGGGCAGGTCATCCTCCTTCAAGCCTGGGCCAACTACAGCGATGGTGTTCAAGAGGAGGTCAGCGCTCAGGTCGATTGGCGCAGCAGCAACTCTGGGGTTGCCGCTCTGGGAGGGATAGAAGCGGAGGGGATCGCCCTAGTAGCGCTGGAGGCAGGAGAGGCACGGATCACCGCCCGCTTGGGAGAGATCAGCGCCCTGCCTGTGACCGCATCAGTAGAGGCGGTACAGGTGCTCAGCTTGGAGATTCAGCCAGAGGAGTTTGTGCTCCCTGTGGGTCAATCTGTCGATTTCAGAGCCTGGGCACATTTCAATGATGGCAGCCGCGCTGAGGTCAGCGAACAGGCGAGCTGGAGCAGCAGCAATCCCTTGGTGGGCACCCTAGAGGGGCGACGCCTGAGCGCTCACGCTGAGGGAGAGACGCGGATCACCGCCCGCTTTAATGAGCGGGTCTCTCTGCCCGCAGTGGTGAGCGTGACCACCGCAGAGCTTCTGGAGCTGAGAATCACTCCTGAGAGCGCTGAGATCCCTGTTGGGCTGCGCAGCCAGTTTTCGGCGGAGGGGATCTTCAGCGATGGAGATCGACGCGATCTAACCGGTGGTGTTGAGTGGCTCTGGGATGCTCCTGAGTTGGCCTCTCTGGAGTCTCCTGGGGAGCTATTGGCCCATGCAGAAGGTCGCGGCTTACTGCGCGCTCAGCAGGGAGAGATCATCAGCGCCCCTGCGCGCTTAGAGATTCTCTCAGCGGTGCCAATCTCTCTGCGTTTAACAGGCCCTGAGCAGCTCGCAGCTGGAGAGCAGGCCCCCTTTCAAGCCTTCGCGCGGTTCTCTGATGGACGTGAGGAGGAGGTCAGCGAGCGGGTGGAGTGGCAGAGCAGCGCTCCCACCATCGCTCAAGTTCAAGGGGGGAGCGTTGAGGGCCTGAGCTCAGGTGAGGCTCTTATCTCAGCTCGCTGGGAGGGGCTGGAGGCTGAGGCTCTCCTGATCGAGGTTGGTGGGGCGCTGCTCCTCTCCTTGGAGGCTGAACCTGAATCCCTTGAGCTGAGCGCGGGTGCTCAACAGCAGCTTAGGGTCTGGGCTCATTATGGGGATGGAAGTCGCGTTGAGGTTACCCAGAGCACCGAGTGGCAGAGCGCCCGTGAGGATGTGGCTCAGGTTGAGGCGGGATTGGTGGAGGGGCGCTCCGCTGGTGAGACAGAGATCAACCTCAGCTTTGGGGGCTTGGGCCTTCAGATCCCCATCTCGGTGAGCGCCCCTGAGCTGCTCTCTATCCAGCTCTCCTCTGAGTCTGCTGAGATCTCTCTGGGAGAGAGTCTCCAGATCAACGCTTTGGGGCACTATGCTGATGGCAGTGAGCGAGATCTCAGCCGCCAAGTGAGCTGGTTGAGCCTTGATGAGGAGCGAGGGGTCTTCAGTCCTGAGGTGCCTGGTTTGCTCTTGAGCCGCGCGCCAGGAGCTTTGGAGGTGCAGGCAGAGCGGGAGGGGATCCAGAGCGAGTCGCTGCCTCTTCTGGTCAATGAAGCGGAGCTGATCAGCTTGAGCCTGAGCCCTGAGGCTACAGCCATCATCCTAGGAGATCTCTTCGAGTTGGAGCTGCGCGCTCACTTCTCAGATGGCTCTGAAGGTTCTGCTCCAGAGGGGGTTGCTTGGTTCTCGACCGATGAAACTGTCGCGGTGGTGCGAAGAGGGGTTGTCGAGGCGATAGCGCTGGGAGAGGCGGAGATCTTCGCTGAGCTTGCGGGCCTCAGCGCCTCCAGCTTGATCACCGTGGTGCCCCTGCCCAATCAAGCCCCAGAGGTTCAATTGAGCTGTCCAGAGTCGGGGCGTGAGGGAGATGCTTTGGAGTTCAGCGGCGCGGAGAGCTTGGACCTTGATGGAGAGATCAGCGCCTTTCTCTGGTCTATGGGAGATGACAGCCAGCTGATCCATACAGGGACGCGGGAGAACCTCTCCTATACCTACGAGCGCTCTGGGACTTTTGAGGTTGCCTTGACGGTCGTAGATGATGAAGAGGCTGAGGCTACTGCCCTCTGCCAAGTTCAGATCCTAGGCGCCCAAGCTCCTCAACTGCGTTTTATCCGGCCTCAGGGAGAGCGCAGCACTACACAGGGAGAGAGCATCAGTGTCCTGGTTGATGCTCGCCCAGGCCCCAATCGCAATATCGAGCGGGTCAGCTTGCTCCTGGATGGAGAGGAGGTGGCTCTAGACCTGGAGCTGCCCTATGAGATGAGCTTTGAGATCCCAATGGAGGCGGCCACTGGGGCTGACTTGCAGCTGCGGGCTCAAGCGGAGGATGATCGAGCTGAGTTGGGCCTCTCAGAGCCGATCCTTTTGCATGTAGAGAACGCGTTGCCGATCGCTGAGTTTGTGGCGGTGCCCTTTGATATTCGCTGGCTGCGTCTAGACGCCAGCGGGGTGCAGGATGATACCACCGCCAACGAGGCTCTGGAGGTCCGTTGGGACTTTGAAGATGATGGGATCTGGGATACCGCCTTTAACACAGAGAAGCTGATCACCCATGAGTATGCCGAGGAGGGGGACTATAGTATCCGTATGCAGGTGCGGGACAACATCGGGCAGCTCAGTGAGATCCGCCGGGAGGTGAGCTTTCAGGATCAGCGGGTGGTCTTTGGTGAGATTGAGAGTCAGGTTTGGTTTGGCACCGTGATCGTCACCGGCGATGTGATCTTGCCTTCAGAGCAGATCCTCACCATCGCGGAGGGCACTCGAGTCCTCTTCGCGCATGTGGATCAAGATGGTGATGAGGTGGGAGATCTCAGCTTGCGTGTTCAAGGTCAGCTGATCGTCGAGGGCAGCGTCAACGCTCCGGTGATCTTCAGCGCCTATGGAGAGGAGGGCTGGCCAGGGGCCTGGGCTCAGATCTCCACCGAAGCGGAAGGTCGGTTGGAGATCAGCCACGCTCGTATCGAGTACGCGAATATTGGCCTGAAGCTCCAGGGCGCCTCCTGTACACTTGAAGAGGTCAAGGTGCAAGACAGCCTCAGCACTGGGGTTTATATCAGCGGTGCTCAGGAGAGCAGCTTCCGAGATCTACAGATCCTCCGCGCAGGGGAGCAAGGGCTGAGGATCAGCGGCACAGGCGCTCAGTTCAACACCTTGAGGATCCAAGAGAGCGCCGAGCAAGGTTTTTATTGTTTTCGCGGAGAGCCAGAGATCGAGGAGCTTTTTGTCTCTGGAGGAGAGAGCCACGCTCTCGAGCTGATCGACTGCCAGACTCAGATTCAAAGAGGAACGCTGAACGATAACCAGGGGGATGGTCTCCGCGCCCTGGGGGGCAATTTGGGGGTGGTTGAACTCCTGAGCAGCTTCAATGAACGAGGAGTTTCGCTGCGGAGAGATGTTCAAGCAGATCTACGACACTGCGATCTTCGAGAGAATCGAGCGGAGGGCTTGGAGATCATCGCCTTAGGAGATCTACAACCCAGAGTGACGGCGCAACGGAACAACATCCATTCCAACGCTACAGAGGGCAGCCACCGCTATGAGATCGTCGCTGGGGGCCTTCCCTCTGTAACAGACAACAACAGCGGCAGCAGCTCTCAATATTCAAGCACTTGGCACGCCCCTGAAGGCGCCCTGATTCATAGCCTGGACTACCAGTTTGTTAGGGGATCCCGAGGAGATGGTGCCGTCTTGGATCAGGGTGGCAATATCCTCGCCTCCAGAAACAGTAACTTCAGCGGGAGCCTTGACCTCTCAACAAGAGAAGTCACCGCCATCCGAACCCAGGCTAATAACCGCTCCTGCTGCACAGGCACCAGCATGAGCATTCATAAGGTGATCCTCTATTTCCCCGCAGAGGGTCATCAGGTGGTTTTGGGGCATGAGGGTGAGAGCAGCGATCTCCGCGAGAACTACTTTGGGGTCTACCCTGAGGTTCTGGAGGCGATCAGCTTTATGCGCCCCAATAACCTCAATCTCCAGGGCTTTGTCGGTCGCCCCTTTGATGAGAGTTGGGAGACCGGACCTTACTTTGGAGGTCGAGAGTTGGAGGGGATCACGGAGTGGTCGGGGATCATCTATGTGAGTGGGGATGTCACCATCCCTGAGGGCTCAACCTTAAATATTCACCCAGGGACTCAGATCCTCGTCGCTCCCATCGACCAGGAGGGAGATGAACTCGGCGATTATATGATCCGCGTTGATGGTGCAGCCAACCTGGAGGGCAGCTTAGAGGAGCCCTTGATTTTCCGCGCGGATAGAGAAGAGGGTGCTCAAAGCCTCTGGTATGGCCTCGATCTTCGAGGAGCACAGAATCAGCTCAGACACGCCCTGATCCAAGATGCTTATACGGGCCTCAGCCTGAGAGCTGATCAGGCTCAAGCTCAAGATCTTCAACTCAGCGGCAACCGTCAGGGGATCCTTGTAGGATCTGGAGAGCCTGAGCTGGAGCGGATCTCTGTTCGGGGGGGCACCTTTGGGATTCAGTTTAGCGCAGGCGCGCGGCTCTCTGTGGCGACCATCGAGGGACACTCAGGCTGGGGAATTTATATGGAGGATAATGTAGAGATCTTGGACACCCTCATCAGTGAGAACGGGGGCCTTGGAGTGGATATCCGAGGAGAAAACAACCGGATGGATTACTGCGAGATCAGCCATAACGGTGATCAGGGTCTTCAACTCTTGGGCGCGGCGGGCTTAGAGATGGATCACAGCGTGGTGAGCTACAACGCTGGATCGGGCTTCTGGTTGAGGAGCAGCCAAGACAACCACCCACAGGCGCGGATCAATGACTGCAACATCCTGGGCAACGCCGCAGGAGAGGCACCTCTTGCCAAAGCCGCTCATCTTATCGACCCAGGCGGGAGCCTGCGAGTGACCGATAACAACAGCGGCAGCAGCTCTCAATACTCAAGCTACTATGCGTTAGAGCACCCCGCCTATGAGGTTTACGCCCAGTTTATTCGAGGCAGCCGCGGAGAGGGGGATATCTGGGATCCAGAGGGTACCGTGACATCCACCTGGAGCACTAACAGTGAGGGCTGGGTGAGCCTGGGGCGCAGCGCCAGCCGCCTGAGGGTGCGGGCCAACAACCGCTCCTGTTGCACCGGCACCAGCATGATCGTTCATTCTCTCCGTTGCCTTGAAGAGGGGCTCGCAGGGCTGGAGATGAGCGCGGGGATCTACGCGACAGATCGGGTCAACGCCCAGGGCAACTACTGGGGGCTCTTCCCCGATGTCAGCGCCCATATCCGTGAGGTTCAGATCCACTCTCTGGACTTCTCCGGTTTTCAGCCGATGCCGCTTCGTGATATCGGCCCCAGAGAAGCTCCTTGATTCAGGGCCTCCTGGGCGATCAGGGGCTCCAGCTCAGGGGGGGCTTCCACCCTGAACTGGAAGATCAGGTCCCCGATCTGGAGACTGGCCCCTGCAAGACGCTCCTCTTGGTAGGTAACTTTGGGAGAGAGCTTTGGCCCCACTTCTCCTGCGCTCCCGAGACCCTCGATGGGCTCCCCGATCCCCTGGATCGCTGGACGGTGCGGATCATCAGCTCCATCGCCATCCAGCTTGGAGCTGAAGTACGCTTCCCCTTCAAAGGTCCCCCTTTCCTGCCTTTCCAACGTTGGGCTTTAAAGGCTGAAGGGCTTCACCCTTCCCCTTTGGGTTTGCTGGTTCACCCCAGATGGGGGCTTTGGCACGCTTGGCGGGCCGCGCTGCTCTTCTCTGAACAGCTCCCGCTCTCTCCCAAGAGAGCACAGCCCTCCCCCTGTGAGGGCTGCTCAGCTCCCTGCCTTAAGGCTTGTCCGGTGGGCGCTTTTGATGGCCGTAGCTACGCGGTAGAGTGCTGCCAAGACTGGCTGCGCGATAAGAGGGATGCGGTGTGTATGCAGAGGGGCTGCCTCGCTCGCCATGCTTGCCCCCAGGGGCAACCCTATTCACCCTCTCAGGCTCAACATCATATGCAAGCCTTCTTACACCTTTAAAGTTTCTCTTCGAGAGTGTCCGTTAGCGAGCCTCAGGAGGAGAGATGCAAGAAGAGAGAAGCGAGAAGCTAGAACTGGAAGAGTTGAGGCAACGCTGTGAGGAGTTGAGCCGAGAGCGTCGCTACTACAAGCGCAAAGCGGTAGAGCTGGATAATCGAGTCTTTCAGATGAGAGCGCTTCTTCAGTCTGGAAAGGGATTCTCGGAGCTGTTGCATTTGAGGGCTCTGTTGGATGCCTTTATGGCAGTCTGCCGTGAGCGCTATGGGGCCATCAACTCCACCGTAATGCTCCTGGACGATCTTGATCCTGAGGATGTCTTCTACCGCGTACGAGCCTTCCATGGTCTGCCTAAGACTTATCACAATTCGGAGGGGGAAACAGAGGAGCTGCTTCTCTTTCGTGTGCCCCACAACAATGGTCTGCTTTGGCAGGTAGTTCACCAAGCAGAGGTGTTCAGCGTCCGTGGTCTGGATCGCAAGCCGCGCTTTGAGACCGCCTTTCGAGAGTGGTCTTTGGAGATCCTGGGTTCTGATGTCTGGGTGCCCCTTGTTCGGGGAGGGCAAGTTTTGGGGGTCCTCACCTTGGGTGAGCGCTATGATGGCTCTCGAATCCTCGACGCGGAGTTTGATTTCCTAGATGAGATCGCGGCGGTCGCAGCCACCAGCATCGACTCCACGCTCAAATATGAGAAAAACGCGCGCATCTTGAGCAACCTGCGGACTCTCTACGATATCAATCAACAACTGGCAAACGTTAATGATTTCAAGCAACTAACCATAGAAACTCTCTCAACCGCAGTTTCTGCCTTGAGCGCTCAGAAGGCCAACCTGATGCTCTACAACAGTGAGACGGAGAGGCTGGAGATCAAGGTGGTCTGGGGCAATATCCCCAAGCACACTCGAGATGCGATCAATGAAGGACAGATGAGCACCAAGAGCTTTGCGATCGGCGAGGGGGTTGCAGGCACCGCCGCCGAACTACGTCGGGCGGTGCGGGTCAATGATCGCAACAAGATCGAGCAGGTGGGGCGCAACATGGCTCACTGTATTCTCTCCGCGCCGCTCATCTATGGTGGTGTCGTCATGGGGGTGATGACCCTGACCAATAAGGTCAAGCCAAGCAAAAAGGCTGGAGAAGAGGAGCTGGAATTGGACACCCTGGGGCGCTTTGGACAGGATGATGAACAGCTGCTTTTGAGCCTCGCGGATCAAGCCGCTGTCAACCTCCACAAGGCCCGGCTTTATAACGCCTCCATTACCGATCGCTTGACGGGTCTCTTCAACGCTCGGCACTTTGAATCCAGCCTGGGCAGGGAAATCAACTCCTGTTTGGAGTGCTCAGAACGGATCTGCCTCGCGGTCGCCGATATCGACCACTTTAAACGATTAAATGATACTTATGGTCATCAAGCAGGTGACTTTGTCCTTATTCAGACTGCGAAACTTCTCAAACAGATGAGGCGTGAGTCTAAGGGAGATCGCTGTTTTCGCTATGGGGGTGAAGAGTTCTGTATGCTCATGCCACAGACTGAGCCTCAAGAAGCTTTGGAGTTGATGGAGCGTTATCGTCAACTCCTTGCAGAGCAGCGTTTTGAATATGAGGGAGAGATGCTACAGGTCCAGATCTCTATCGGTGTTGCTTGTGCCCCTTGCAACGCCAGCAACGGCAGGGCGCTGTTTGAGGCCGCAGACCAAGCCCTCTATCAGTCCAAGAGCGGTGGACGTAACCGGGTCACCTTGAGCCAGAATCTAAACCCTGACGCTGAGATCTCAGGGAAGTGAGCGCTGATGGAAGCTATCTCTTCTGTACCAGAGGAGCGCAGCGCTTCTACTACTCTCGCTGGGGAGGGCTCTATCTAGATAAAGCCCTGTTGGCGGGACCTGAGCGCTTCCTGGCTCAGGTTCAGCGCTACCCAGAGATCGAGGCCCCCTTCTTTGAGAGCTGGCTTGAGGGAATTGTCAAGATCGATTCAGAGCAACGCCACCTGCGCTATTGGGCCTCTCAGGGCTGCGGCTATAGCGCCGTTGATCGTCGTATGTTTCAGGCCCTTTTGGCGTCCATCTGGACAGGTTGGAGCTTAGAGTGGATGCCGCGACCAGCGCTGGCTCTGGGCGCTCCTAGCCCTAAGCGTCAGCGCCCTCTCTGCTCTCTAGAGGAGGCGGCGGTTGAACAAAGCTCAGCCTGGGAGGAGGCTCATCAAAGCTGGAAAGATCTGGAGGGCTTGATCGTCTCAGAGGGAGAAGATGCTGTGCGGAGTTGGGTAGAGGATGACTTTGACCTCTGGATCTCTCTGCGCTCTGAAGAGGGTCTTCGAGATGAGCTGCTGAACCGCAACTTTTGCCGAGAGGATTTTCTCCTCTTTGGCCCCGATCTTCTCAAGCTTCTGGAGCGGCGCCCCAAACGCGACCTGGAGCAGATCTGGATGCCTGAGCACCGCTTGGGCGCTTGCTGCTTTGTCGATCTGCCTGCGCGTCGCCTCTGCTGGTGGATGCAGCACCCCCCCTGGGGACTGATCCTCGATCTGGAGAGGGCTTGGTCGGGTTGGAGTTTTGAGTGGATGCTTGACGGCCCCGCCGATCAGCTCCGAGCGACAGGACGCGAGCCTCAAAGCCTCCTTCACTCAAGCTGTCTTAAGCAGATGAGAGGGTGGATGGAGCAGCTGATGGGTCCTGAAACCTCTCCGGCTCAACTCCTTGAAAATGTCGCTCGTCAGGTGAAGCTCAAGCCGGGAGAGCACCTCAGGATCACCCCTCCTGGCCCAGCTCTGGAGAAGGCGGGCGCGGCGCCCGGCGCCCAACACAAGCTCTGGAGCTGCTTTAAAGCTCTGCTCAAGGAAGCTGAGTTTCAGCCGGGAAACCATATGAGCTGAAGCTCTTAGGAGACCATATGCTGCGAGGATCATCGGTACGGATCTGGTTTGTCAGGAGAGAGGAGCCCATCTGGGATGTACGTTGGCCTGTGGTGCCTCGTATAGGAGAGGCGGTGCGCCTCCCTCCCGGTCAAGCGCGGGTGGTGGATGTCATCTGGGAGTTGGGCCAAGGGGGTGCTGAGGCGATCGTCAAAGTAGAGCCAGAAGAGACAGACTGATCCTGGGGTGCGAATTCGCAAGAGTGGAGAGAGGAGTGATATGGCGTTGAGCTTTGAAGAGCTCTATCAACGGATCAACCAAGCGGTCTGCCCCGAAGATCTCTTCGCTGAGCTGCCTCCTGGTCCTGAGCAGGCGAGCGCCCTTCGCCGTGTCTATCGTGAGTTGATGCGAGGCTGTCATCCAGATCGTCACCATCTGGATCCTGAGCGTCGAGAGTTGGCGGTGGAGATCAGCGCGAACCTAAACGCTCTCTACACGCAGGCGAGGCGCAAGATCAAAGCAGGGCTCTATGGACAGCGAGAACTTAAGCTGGGGGTTGATGAAGGGGCTGGCTTTCTCATCCAGACCCAGAAGCGAAGCTATCGAATTCAGGGCACCTTAGCTCAGGGGGATGTCGCCACTCTCTATCGGGGGATCTGCGCCGATGAAGGAGAGGCCGCGCGGGTGGTGATCAAGCTCGTCGATGATCCAGAGGACAACGATCTCATTTGGCGAGAGCGACGCGCCCTGAGCCGCCTCCATCAGCGTCCCAGCCGCCACGGCAAACATCTGCCCCTGCTCCTCGATCAGTTCAAGAGCAGCGAGGGGCAACTGGGGAACATCTTTAGGCTGATTGAGGGCTATGATCTCCTCAGCATCCGAGCACGTTATCCCGAAGGGGTGCAGCCCGAGCACGCTCTCTGGATCTTGAGCCGCGCGTTGAGCGCCTTGGGTTATGCCCACAGCCAAGGGATCATCCATGGCAACCTAGAGCCTGCTCATCTGATGGTCCGTCCTCGAGACCACAACCTCTACCTCATCGATTGGTGCAGCGCTGTGATCGATCCAAGGCGCTCTGGCCAGGGCTTCTGCTACTTAAACGAGGAGTATAGCCCTCCCGAGGTCGCGGCACGCGAGCCCCCACGACCCGCCTCAGATCTTTACTCTCTGGGGAAATGCATGATCTATCTGTTGGGGGGCGATCCAGAGAACAATGAGCTGCCCGAACGCCTGCCTAGAGCGCTGCGACGTTTTATCCTCTTCTTCCTACGCCAGAGCCCTCGACAGCGGGCTCAAGATGCCTGGGAGATGTATAACCAACTACAGGATCTGAGGCGCGAGCTTTACGGGGCGCCTCGTTTTCGAGAGTTTGTAATGTAGCCCTTAAGGAGGAACAGATGGGTGGTGGCTTTTACGATGGCGATGTGGAGGAGCGAGCCAGCTCCACACGCGAGGAGATCTTTGCCTACTCTCAGGTCAGCACAGGCTCACGGCGGACAGAGGTTCACCCGGATCTTGATCCAAGCGGTAAAAAACGCCTTCGCTGTGAAGCTCGCAGCCCCATCGTGGTAGCTCTGGATGTGACCCGCTCCCGAGGTGAGGACAGCAAGGTAATCTATGAGAAGCTGCCGATGTTTATTGGGCAGCTTGAGATGAAAGCTTACGTAGAGAATCCAGAGATCAGCTTCTGCGCTATCGGTGACGCCAGCTGCGATCAGGCCCCCATTCAGGTGGGAGAGTTTGCCGCAGACAATCGTCTAGATGAGATCCTCAGCAAGTTCTGGTTGGAGGAGGGAGGTGGGGGGACAGGCCAGGAGTCCTATGAGTTGGCCGCTTACTTCTATCAACGCTGTGATCTCAGCCAGTGGAAGCGAGATGGCCACAAGGGCTACTTCTTCTTCATCGGGGATGAGGGCTTCTATCCCCAGGTCGCTCAAGCGCAGATCCGCAAACATTTGGGGGTTACCAGCCGCAAAGATCACAGCAGCGCAGAGATTTTCGCGAAGCTCCAACGCAAGTTCCACACCTTCTTCATCTACCCTCAGAAGTCTTGGGAGGAGCGTCGGCAGGATATCGACGCAGAGATCCGACAGCGGGTCGTACAGGCTGGCGGGCAGTATGACAATGTCGATATCCGTGCCTCTCTGCTTTGGAACAATCGCAACGATCTGGATCTCCATCTGATCCCTCCCTCTGGAGAGGAGATTTACTATGGCCACAAACGCTCTGGCTGTGGGGGTTGGCTTGATGTCGATATGAATGTCCAGGGGGAGACCATTAAGCCGGTAGAGAATATCCGCTGGGGTCGCGGTCTGGCTCCAGCAGGGCGCTATCGTGTCTTCGTACGCAACTACGCTTTTCATGGTCAAGGCAAAGCCCCCACTCCCTTTCGTGTGGAGTTGGAGATCAATGGAGATCTGAAGCACTTTGAGGGGAGCATCTCTCCCAACCGAGAGACAGGATCATCCAGTGATATCACCGCTTTTGAGTTTAACTACGATCCCGAGCAGCGCCTCGCCACAGGACCTGAGTTCAGCGCTGAAGAGTACGCCGCCTATGATGATGCGACCATCCGGGCTCAGTGGGCTGGGGTCCTCCCCTCTGAAAACATCTTGGTCATCGAGGACCCTCGAGGGATCGTTGATGTGATGCTGGGCGCCCTGGCCTTAGTTGCTCAGCGACGCGACCTAGAGGGCTATCTGGTTGATATGCGTGATCGAGATCAGAGCGCCCAACGCTGTGAGCAGACCGCTCAAGCGCTTAACGCCCTCTCCGAGAGCACAGCTCTGGCCAAGGTTGATCTCAGAGGGCGCCTGCCCGCCAAGAGTGAAGGCAAGCAGCGTCGTGGTCGTTCAAGGCGGCTCTGATGCTGTTTTTGACTCTCCCTGCCGTCCATCAAGAGGAGCTTATCTTGAGGATGTGCCGACATGGCGCTGTGGGAGCCCTGCGCTATAACACAGGAGCCGCTGCCCCCTATCCTCCTCTGGAGATCCTCAAGAGGCTCCAGGAGCGGTTAGAGGGGAGAGGCAAACAGCTCTGGATCGATCTCAAGGGGCGACAGCTCCGCATCTGTCACTGGTCCTACCCAAAATATGGGGGGCAGATCCGCCTCAGCCATAGGATCAAGCTTCGCTGCCCAGCTCCTGTCTATTTCAGAGGGGGTGGCAGCTCCGAAGTCAAGCTGGTTCGAGGCGATCTTATCTATGTTGATCCCCTCCCCACCCAAGCTTTGGGGGCGGGCCAAGCGCTCAATATTCCAGATCCAAGCCTGGAGGTTGAGGGCTATCTGACGGAGCAGGATCGCGACTATATCCAAGCTGCTGCTGAGCTGGGTCTAAGCCGATTTATGCTCTCCTTTGTCGAGGGTCCTGAGGAGATCATCGCGGTGGAGACGCTCTATCGAGAGATCCACCCTGATGGAGCCCCTGAGTACTTTTTGAAGATCGAGTCCAAGCCTGGTCTAGAGTTCATTCAAGCGCCGCTTCCCCCTCGCTGTCACTTGGTCGCCGCTCGAGATGATCTGATGACCAACCTTGGGGAGGACAGGACGGAGATGCTCCCTGCGCTCCAAGCGATCATAGATCGGGATCCTGAGGCGATCTGTGCCTCTCGCCTCTTTATGGGCTTGGAGCGAGGAGGAGCGCTCTCGATGGGAGACCTCTCCGATCTGCGCCTGATGCACCTGATGGGTTATCGCCACTTTATGCTCTCCGATGAGATCAGCGCTCGACATCTAGAGGCGGCGCTCTTCGCTTGGAGGAGCTGTAGAGCGCTGCGTGTATAAGCGCTGTGTCGCCGTGTTGGGGCTTGGCTATGGCGATGAAGGCAAGGGCTCTGTCGTCGACGCTCTGACTCGCCGCCTGAAACCACGGGCGGTTTTGCGTTTCAATGGAGGCCCTCAGGCTGCTCACCATGTGATCAGCCCTGACGCTCGCCTGACCCACTGCTTCTCTCAGTTTGGTGCAGGGAGTCTCCTCCCTGGGGTGGAGACTTGGCTGACTCCTGGGATGCGTGTGGAGCCCCTCGCCCTGCTGCGAGAGGCTGAGACCCTCGCCGCCAAGGGGATCCCTGAACCCCTCGCTCGGATGAACATCGATTCTCGTTGTCTTTTGGTAACCCCTTTTCACCGTGCGCTCAGCCGAATGCGAGAGATCGTCAGAGGTGTAGAGCGGCGAGGGAGCTGTGGCCTGGGAGTGGGAGAGGCTCTCCGCGACAGCCTGCGTCCTGGCTTCCCCAGCCCTCGGATCGGGGATATCTACTCTCCCCGCCATCTTCGCGCTCTTCTGAAGCTGCTTTGGCGAATGAAGCTGGATCGCGCCGAGCAACTCCTTAATGAGCATCCCCAGAACCATCAGCTTCAGAGTATACTGAACGCTCTGGCTCGCCCTAAACAGGTTGAGCGCCTCAGTCAGCGCTATGATGAGATCCTGCTGCACGGCCCGCTCAAGATCCGCTCTCCCCAAGAGCTGAACGCGCTATTGGCTGGACGAGAGCGGCTGATCTTTGAGGGGGCCCAAGGGGCTCTCCTCGATCAGCGTCGGGGCTTTTGGCCCTATGTAACCAGCAGCGACACCAGCTTCACAGGGGTTGAGGCCCTCCTCTCTCCTCTCGGCTTAGAGGATGAGTTGAGTCGCATCGGGGTCTTACGGAGCTATCAGAGTCGCCATGGTCCAGGGCCCTTCCTAACAGAGGATCCCCTACTGAGCCTCCCTGAAGCTCACAACCACGATAACCCTTGGCAGGGCCCCTTTCGTACAGGCTGGTTTGATGCAGTGGCGACGCGCTATGCCCTGCGGATCTTAGGGGGTGTAGATGGTCTCGCCCTGAACCATCTGGATCAGCTCAAAGCCCTGCCTAGAGAGGCGAAGGGTTGTGTGGCCTACAAGAGCTTAAGGACCGCTCCTCTCTTAGATATGGAGGGGGGAGAGGTGCTCAATCTCAAGTTGCCTAGAGATCGACGCGAACAGTTTCAGCTTCAGGAGTCTCTGAGCCTCTGTCAGCCTCGCTACGAGCGCTTTGTTTCTCGAGAGCCCCAGTTCCTTGAGTGGCTGCAAGAGCAGCTCCCTCAGGTCCCCCTCTTGATCCTCTCTCGAGGCCCCAAGGCTGACCAGAAGTTTCATCTTGAACCTGGGCGCTTTTTCGGCTTGGAACACAAAATATCGGAGCTGCTGAAGCCCCCCAGGATCACTTAGGCATCCTATCCCAGTTTCTTCGACTGCCCAGATCAAAAATCTGTTGAAAACCAGCAGCCTTAAGAATGGGGAGAGCGTGGGCGCTTCGGGCTCCGCTGTCGCAGTACACGATCACTGGAGTCTTATTCTTTCCCAGCTCTCGACAACGCTTAGCCAAAGACTGAAGGGGGATGTTTTTAGCTTTTGGGAGGTGAAATCGAGCAAACTCTGTTGGGGTTCTGATATCCAACAGCACTCCGCCACCTTTAAGAGCCTCGGCCATCTTTTGAAGCTGTTCAGGGCTGCGACGGCTCTTCCAAGTCTTCCAGAAGAGAAAGGCGATAACCGCACCCAAAAGCAGGAGGTTCCAGAGCATGAGGTCTCCTCATCATCAACAGGGAGTCGCTCCTTGGCGGGCTCCTTAAAAGAGCAAAGCTCAGATAAAAAAAAACCCCATCCGAGGATGGGGGTGTGCGAAAGGGGGGAGTCGAACCCCCACGTCCCAAGGGACACAGGAACCTGAATCCTGCGCGTCTGCCAATTCCGCCACTTTCGCGTTGGAAACGGGGGCTTTATAGAGGAGCGGAGAAGAGAAGGCAAGCTCTTTTCGTTCAGAACGCTCAGGCAGCCTCCAAACAGGCCTTACCATTGGATGCGTATCCATCACCCCGCCTCGAAATATTGATCAAATGTCGCTTCTGACGTAGAGAAATCATGCATCTCACGTCAGACGCAACAATTTGCGCCAGTTGAAAAAGTCCAGTGATTACAGGGGGTTGGTGGATCTGCATCCAGTGGATATAATGATGGTATCTGTCCCGCGGTAGCCCACCCATTTTGAGGTTTGATCTTCAGTGATTTTTCATCGCCGCTGCTGATGGTTCCTGCGCCGTCTTGATCTTCTCTTGGATCACCGCGCGACGCTCATCCGACAAGCGCTCATCATTTGGCTCCGTCTCTTCAAGACAGCTCGCAACGAGGTCACGAATGATGAGGAGCTGTTCACGGTAGCGTGTACACTTGCGGCACATGAGCAGGTGGAGACGCAAGGCCATACGCTCTCTGAAAGAGAGGGCACGATCCTGTGCGTCGGAGATCAACCGACTGGCCTCTTTACAGTTCATCATCTAGCGGAGCTCTCTTTCCTGAACCATTTCAGCTCCAAACAGAGCCGCATTTGGGCACGAGCGCGGTGCATCAATACCCCCAAGTTGCTCTGAGAGATCTCAAGCACCTCACACACCTCAACCGTCGCCAAGCCATCAAGTTCACGCAAATGAAACACTTGAGCCATGCGCGTAGGCAGCTCCTCGATACAGAGTTTTAGGATCTCTCTAAGGACTGAGCGCTCAGCGGCGCTGTGAGGATCACAGCACCAGGCTGAGGGTCCCTCTTTCCAATGTCCTTTGTGGTCAAAGAGGCTCTCATCAGCTCCGATGTTGCTGGATGGCAACGGCTCCTCACGCGCAGATCTGCGGTAATGATCATAGACCTTGCGCTTGAGGATACCGATCAACCAAGTGCGCTCTGAGGCCCGCCCCGTGAAGCTGCCTCGCGCCGTGACCGCCGCTAGAAAAGCTTCTTGAACGAGATCCTCAGCTCGCTCTGGATCACGGAGCCTCTTTAGCGCGAAGCGGTATAGAGCATCACCATGACGCTCCACCCAGCGTTCAGGCTCCAGCGTTGCTCCCGACATACAAAGCCTCTAGCGGTTGTGATGATGGAGCGAGCCTATCAGAACGATGGATTTAATGAACTAGAGCGCTCACGACGACGTAAAATCGCAGTCAAACTGAGGGCACTCACACCAGCCAGGAGGAGCCCGATGGAGCCACGCTTGGCGACAAACCAGACCGTCTTTACCTGCAGCGGGTTCTCTCCAGCCTGCTTGTCGACTGGAAACAGTGCCAAGCTGGGATCCTCCTGAGGGGTGATCATCAGGCTCTCGTCAACAAAGAGCACACGGATCAGCTCCTCCTGTGGGATTCCATAGATCTCAGCCACCGGCTCTCCATGCTCCCACAGCTCACGGTTGAGCGTGACCACCTCAGGTGTAGCTGGGGTGATGATCCTCACATCGCGCCCCATATAGGTGTCTAGAATCCACGCAGCTCCAAGCATTGGTCCGATCAGCACAAGGAGGAGTACGCCACCCCATTGAGAGAGGCCACGCATCTCAGCGTCCTCTCCCAAACATGCTGACCTTGATGATCCAAGTGTTATTGACCTTAGCGGCGGCCATCTTGGGGATCTGGATGTTGTGCTCAGAGAGCTTGACCTTGAACTGAGCGCGCACCCTGAGCCAGTCGCCATCACCAAGCCCCAGCCTCTTCGCCAGCGCAGCGGGGATGCGGCGAATCTGAGCCACCGTGGTCAGCGGAGTGGAGACCCCCTTGGCGGTGAAGAGGCCGCTGAGTCGGATCTTCTTCTCATCCAGCTTCTCGATCTTATCGCCCTGGAACTGTAGATATGGGTGTTCAGCGGCGTTCAGCCACATCTCACCCTGTATATGCTCATCACGCATCTCAATGCCAGTCTTCAAGGAGCTTACAGGCACCCTCACCTTAAAAGTGCCCTTGTCGAAATCAACGCCCCCCTGGATCGAATGCGATGTACCCAGGATATCTTCGATCTCCATCAAGGACTCAAAGGTCAACGTCACATGTTTGGGGGCAGTTTCAAACTCATAGCGCTCAGCATTGGCGTTGAACAGAGGCAGACTCAGGAGGGACATTACAGCCAGAAATTTGATCATTGTATCATCTCCATCAAGAGCATTCCTGCTCTGGTTTTGTGTTCTGTAGGGACCGTTTTTGCTCAATGACGAGCGTCAAGTTTTAGGGAGTCTCTGCATCGACTGAGGCGCTACGAGGATGCCCGTCTCAACAGCGCTCTGGAGAATAGAGAACAGTTCAACCTCTTTGAGCCCCGTAAGCTGCGCAGCCTCGCTCGGCTTGAGGCCATCATGCACCAGCTTAAAGGCGAAGAGGAGTGCGTCATCAGCCACGATCAATCGGCTCCAGCCGTGCAGGGGATCTCGATAGACAAACACAATCTCTGGCTGGGGCACATCCGGGATCTCGGGCGCCTCACCCATGCGCCACGATCTCACAAAGCTGGCCACTGGCCACTCAGTGGAGAGGAGCTGGAGGCTTGGGTTGATCGCCACGCGCTCGATCGTAACGGGAGCAGGCATCTCAACCCTATCCGCATAGACGACCCACTCCAGCCACTCCAGTTGAGCCAGCTCGTGGTGAAATTGAGAGAGGCCAAGATCCCCCTCAGCGATCGCTTCACTCAACACCTCAAGGAAGCCCTCCGCGTTGGCGTTAAGCTCATACTCTCGAGATGGGCAGCGATGAAAAGAGCGCTCAAACAGGACCTCCCACACATCAGGCTGCAGGATTTGATGGAGGACTACATAGTTCTTCTCAAGGTATAAGCGCACATGATTGCGGACAAAACCACGATAGGCGGTCAAGCGATCAGTGGATGCCTCAAGCAACTCAGCGGCCCGCGCTGGCTCCAAAGAGCCGCGCAAGAGGCGATGCATCACTCCCACGCTCTCAGAGAGCTTCATCATGAGCCTCCAAGGGCGCGCTCAGCGACACCTCTGATCGCGCGGTTCTCAGCCTGGAGCGTCTCCCAAGTAGGGATCTCATTGTCCCACTCAAGCAGGGTCCAGGCAGGGCCAAGGGCGCGGAGCGTATACTCATATAGCTTGAACACTGAGTCATTGATGTGATCTCCATGTGTATCAAGCAGAAAAGGCCCGGAGTCGTCATGCCCTGCCATATGGTATTGCATCACACGGCTTGCAGGCATCATGTCGATGAAGGCATAGGCATCGTAGTTATGGTTGCTTGCGTTAACGAAGAGATTGTTAACATCGAGCAGGAGGCCGCAGTCAGCGCGCTCTAGGACCTCGACCATAAACTCAGCCTCGCTCATCTCAGCGCCAGGCATCAAGATATAGTAGCTCGGGTTCTCAAGCAGGAAGGGTCGTCGTATAACCTCTTGTACTTGGCGGATGCGAGCAACGACATGCTTGATCGCCTCCTCAGTGAATGGCAGCGGCAGCAGATCATGGTACTGAACACCAAACGCCGCTGAGTAGCTCAGGTGGTCCGAGAACCACGCGGGCTGAAGCTCCTCAAAAAACTCCGTTAATCGTCGCAGATAGACTTGATCCAATGGATCTGGACCGCCGATATTCAGGCTGACCCCATGCGAGATGATGGGCCAACGCTCATTGGCGCGTCGCAGAACCTCCCTAGAGCGCCCCCCAAAGTCCATGAAGTTCTCAGGGAGGATCTCCAGAAAGTCGATCTCCTCTGGGCGTTCAAAGGCCTCCTGAAAATGGCACCTGCGCAAACCCACGCCAAAGGCGAGGCGATGAGGATCAAGGCCCTTTGTCAAGCGAGAGTCTACTTCGAGGTTCATATCAGCCTCCGTCACGCCCCTGTAATTCAACCGCAGCTGCCCGCGCCACATTTGGAGTCTGCGCCCTTCTCAGTCTTCTCCTCGCCGCATGAAGCGACCGCGCCCTTCTCAATCTTCTCCTCACCGCATGAAGCGACCGCGCCCTTCTCAGTCTTCTTCTCGCCGCAGTTGCTGGCGCCGCACTTACTCTGGCTCCCCTTCTGGGTCATGGATGAAGCGCCCCCGCAACCAGTGGTCGCGCCTGCGGCGAGGCTGACTAAGGAGAGAGAGAGGGCGAAGGTGCTGGTGGGGATGATCTTGCTGAGCTTCATAGTGTACCTCTGTGAACTTGGTGATGGCTTGGACAGGCTCATCTGCCCTGCGGAGTCAGCTGCTTACATCCCTTGGTCGATCAAGGGCCTGAGTTCTTACAAATTCCGACAAAATACATAGGTAAATCGCACAAATGCTTAAAAATATAAGGCTATTTTTTTAAAAAAGTTATCTAACAGCGCCTTTTTCACTCACCGCCATCCTCTTTTCGCGATACTGCTTGGGCGTAAAGCTGTGCCGAGGGGCTGCTTATTTAAAAAGGCCCAATACCAGGGAAGGCAGAGACCACAGCATAACGATGAAGATAGGCGCAGGAGAGCTGAGGCCGATGGTGGGAAAGCGGGCTGTCTCAAGCCCAAGAGTTGGGTGTGCTGCTATATTTGCTATCGTGGGAACGCTTCCCCTTCAAACATCCACGACTTGATGATGACGTTTTCCCATGCCTGACCGGTCGCCCCAGTGAAGCCAATCCGGCGAACACTACCACCTGTCACGCCCGCCACGTCGACCTCTCGGGTAAGGCTCGGGATCTCAGGCTTAACATCTTCACCGGCGACGAAGACCTCAATCGTGGTCCCGTTGTAGCCAATCCAAGCCCACCAAGTCTCGCCATCCTCGAAGCTGCCCTCGATGTTGGCGCCGGTCTGCCCTTCGTGGTGGACGTTTCCATCGATCATGATGCCGATGTGGTTGGATGATGGATCCTCGTTGGGGCTATTGCAGAAGGTGTCAAACTCAACGAAGACGGTCTCATCAATGCCCTGAACCCCGAGGCCACCACCGGCGGAGCCGAGCACCTCCTCATGAATGACAAAGGTGAAACCGTCAGCGCCGTTGTTCCCACCACAATCATCACGAACACCGCCTGGGTTGCGGATTTCGAAGCTGAACTGGGTCGAGAAGGCGTCGCCCACGGGCGCATCGGCGCCAAAGAACAGCGCCCCCTCGCTGCTCGCCTCAGCGTTGGCGAGGGTGATGCCAACGGGCATCTCGCCCTCCATAAAGCAGCTCGCATCGCCCATCAGCTCAAGCTCACCCATCTCACACATGTTGGAGATGCCAAAGAACAGCGATTCCCCTTCGGGTTGAAGCTCACAGGTCTCATCACAGCTTGGTTCACCAGCGCTGCCTTGGAATGACCATGACTTGATGATGACGTTCTCCCATGCCTGACCAGTCGCTCCGGTGAAGCCAATCCGACGGACACTACCACCCGTCACGCCCGCCACGTCAACCTCTCGAGTGAGGCTCGGGATCTCAGGCTTGAGATTTTCATGAGCGACGAAGACCTCAATCATGGTCCCGTTGTAGTCAATCCAAGCCCACCAAGTCTCACCATCTTCGAAGCTGCCCTCGACGTTAGCGCCGGTCTGCCCTTCATGGTGGACGTTTCCATCGATCATGATGCCGATGTGGTTGGATGATGGATCCTCGTTGGGGCTATTGCAGAAGGTGTCAAACTCAACGAAGACGGTCTCATCAATGCCCTGAACCCCGAGGCCACCACCGGCGGAGCCGAGCACCTCCTCATGAATGACAAAGGTGAAACCGTCAGCGCCGTTGTTCCCACCACAATCATCACGAACACCGCCTGGGTTGCGGATTTCGAAGCTGAACTGGGTCGAGAAGGCGTCGCCCACGGGCGCATCGGCGCCAAAGAACAGCGCCCCCTCGCTGCTCGCCTCAGCGTTGGCGAGGGTGATGCCAACGGGCATCTCACCCTCCATAAAGCAGCTCGCATCACCCATCAGCTCAAGCTCACCCATCTCACACATGTTGGAGATGTTGAAGGAGAGGAAGCCCCCCCCCTCCTCGAGCTGAGGATCACACACCTCATCGCAGACACCATCGAAGAACTCATCACAGCTGCCAGCCATAAGAGCACAGTCGACGCACTCGTCGGACATCCCGCTCTCGCAGTTTTCAAAACAACCATCTACCGGCTCACCGGTGCACTCCTCCACGAGCATGCAGTAGTCATCGCAGAGAGAAGGGGTTGCCTGGTTACATGCCTCCTCACAAATACCCTCATTGAATTCATCACAAGTGCTGTTGAGGCCGCAATCGATGCACGTCTCTGGGATTGTGTTTAAAGAGCAACTATCGATGCAATCATCGATTGGTTCCCCCATACACTCTCCCAAGGTGACGCAAAATTCTTCGCAGGAGTTGGGAGGTGTCTCGTTACATGCTTCATCGCAAACACCCTCATTGAGTTCATCACAGGTCCTGCCGCTGCTACACTCGATGCATGCCTCTGGGATCGCATCAGAGGAACACATCTCAAGGCAAACCTCAATCGGCTCACCTGAACACTCCTCAATTCCAGCACAAAAGGAATCACATAGATCACCTTCATCTGTGCAGTAGGCGACCCCATCAGCGTCGATATTACACATAGAGCCGATGCCGTTGCTCTCTTCACAGGGCAAAGGGATGTGGGTGATGCAGCCTAACTCTTCATCGAGTTGACAGATCTCAAGAATAAGCTCATCTTCTGAACAGCGGAATCCTTCATCTTCACAAAAGTCAACAGCATCTTCGCAGATAGGCGGTGTTTCGCCTCCGCCAGCCTCGCCTCCACCACCAGCCTCGCCTCCACCCCCCGCCTCGCCTCCCCCACCAGCCCCCCCCTCACCGCCAGCGCCCGCCGCACCGCCACCGCCACCCCCACCCCAAGC
>CAYLJJ010000015.1:11108-29742 GCA_964384025.1 uncultured Nannocystaceae bacterium | reverse complement strand
TCTCCTGATTCTCAGACAGCATCTTATTCTCCTGCTGCTGCCGCGGCTCCTCCTGCTCCCTCCTCTCCTCCACCAGCTTCTCCTCCACCGCCCGCCTCACCGCCTATGCCAGCCTCACCGCCTGCGTCGCTCCCTGAGGAAGAGCCATCGCCATCACAACCAAAAATCAACGCAGCCATAAATATGGCTGGAATCAAATTAAATCTCATTACTTTGCCACTCTCCATTGTACGGGCACATCAACTCAGCTTCATTGAATCTCTTGTTACTGACAACAGAAGTAGAGTTTTGTGCAGATTTGCATTAAACGAAGCGGATATGCCTCATATTTTCTTCGGTTTAGAACCTAAACAAACCAAGAGAGTCGTTCAAGGCAAATTCATGTACATAAAAACAAAAATACATTTGCCTGATTGATTTTGTTAAATAAATCTAGCTCCTTAGTTTCGATCTATTCAGTCCCTCAATTCCGACATTTTTCGTTAAATTTCCTTCCTCAGGAGAAACTCATAAGCTTGGCCCCTTTTTGGGCCTGCGCCTATTGCCGTGTTCATTTTAAAGAGAGAATGGCGATCTAATGGCAAAGGTATTGAACTGGGGCTGGCGCTTTCCTGAACTTCGCAGGATACTTAGGGAAACGACCCTGGAGGCTTCTGATGTCGAGCTTTGATCGCATCCTCGTTCCTGTCGATTTCTCCGAATGCTCCAAGAGAGCCCTAAATCAAGCCTTAGTTTTGGCGGAGCGCTTTGACTCATCGATCGAGCTGCTTCATGTCTATGAACCTCCCTACTCTGTGGGAGACGCGATCATCCATCGCCCTGACAGCCCCAGCATGAGCATGCAGGACTATATTCGTGAGCAAGCAGAGCTGATGCTTGCTCGTATGATCGAGGATCTGGACTGTGAGAAGTTGGAGAGCAACCTCGCTTCTGGGATCCCCTATGATGAGATCCAACGTCGTCTCGACGAGGGCAACTTCAGCCTCGTGATCATGGGCAGTCATGGGCGTAGGGGGCTCTCTCATCTGCTTATGGGCAGCGTCACCGAGCGGATTTTACGACACGCCCCCTGCCCTGTCTTGGTGGTCCGAGACCGTCCTTCCAAAGACGATTGAGGCCCCAGACAACTTCTCTTTGATCCTAAGCCTCAGCATCCGACACCCTGAAGTACGAATCACCTCTCCTCATCTCAGCTACTGCATGGAAGTGAAAATGTATCGAAGCCTGATCTTTAGCCTCCTCTTTCTCTCTAACGCTTGGGCTCAGAACTTGGAGCGGAGCTGCCTCTCCGATGAGGATCAAGGTAACGGGTTGGATCTGGCTGTAGACGCTTTCGGTCTGGTTCATATGAGCCGTGTTGGTCGAGGGACTCAGAATCTGCTCTATACTCGGATTCAGGCAGATGGCAGCTCCATAGACGAGGTTGTGGCTGAGCAGATGAGCGAGCTGTTCTTTGAGGAGGTAGAGGATACAGGCATCCTCCTAGAGGGAGGTCGGGTTTACATCTGCTATCACGATGTTTTCCAACAGGAGATGCGTGTCGCTACTCGGGAGAATGATCTCTGGAGTCTCTCTACAGTTGAGTCCTATAGCAGCGGGAGCAGCTGTGATCTTGGGCTGTATCAGGGCGAACTGGTGGTGGCCTATGAGAGTGCAGGGGTCCTTAAGTTGGGGACCTTGACAGGGGGGAGTTGGAACCTCAGCCTCGCCGATGAAGTACCTGGAGATCGCGTCGGCTTTCAACCTTCTATCGCTCTAAGCCCTCAAGGGGAGTTGGTGGTCGCCCACCGAAACCTGAGCCAGAAAGAGTTGAGGATCGCACGCTGGGATGGAAACCAATGGAGCGCTCAGGTTCCCCCCAACGCCTGGAACGAGGGAGGGCGTCAACCCGCTGCCTTCTATGACGGAGATGAGCTGCGCGTCTATCACGGCAGCGACCCTGAGACCCCCAACTCCAGCTCAGATGCTGATCTTCTGGTCACCGAGGGGCTGCTGAACCCCTCAACGCTGCGAATCGCTGAGGAGAATGTAGGGGGGACTTTGGACGCGACACGCAGTGGGGGGATCAGCACCGTGGTGACCCGCTTCCGCCTCAGGAGCGCCCTCTTTGGAGATCAGGATGGTCTGCGTATGCTTCGAGGAGAAGACAGCCTGAGCCCCTCTGCCCTGGAGTTCAGCGGCGCAGGAGGGCAGCGCCATCTCTATCTCTTCCTGCGGGTGGCTCATGACCCCTTTGATCTTCCTGTTGTAGCTTTTCTGGATAAGGCTTCAAATTGGGGAGGCACCCCCGCCAGCGCGCATGTTTGTTACTACCGTCCGGTTGATGAAGATCAGGATAGGCTTCCGGATGAGATCGAGCTGCAGATGGGCACCATCCCTGATAACGCTGACAGCGATGGTGATGGCCGCAGTGATGGAGAGGAGGTCCTCCTGGATGGAACCGATCCTCTGGATGGTGGCAAGAGCTTGGGGGACTGGGACTTCTGTGATGATGGACACTGTCTGACTGGGGAGGGAGACTGTGACGCGGATGTTCACTGTCAGGGAGAGTTAATCTGTGGAGAGAATAACGGCCCCCGCTTCTCTTTGAAGATCAGCCTTGATGTGTGCTGGCCAGCCCACTGTCAGAACGGCGTGATCGATGGGGATGAGCTGTTGATCGACTTTGGAGGGAGCTGTGACGACTGCTTTGATCAAGGTCTTGGCGCTTATGACTCCTGCTCCACACGCTGCGCCTGTTCTCAAGGGGGGGGAGACTGCGACGCCGACAGCCACTGCCAAGGAGATCTGATCTGCGGCCAAGACAACGGCGCTCGCTTTCAGCTTCCCCGTTTCCTGGATGTCTGCTGGCCGAATCACTGTGAGAATGGCTTGATGGACGAGGATGAGACAGGCATTGATCTAGGGGGCTCCTGTGCGCTTTGTAACAGCCAAGCGGGAAATTATGATCATTGTAGTTCCTACTGCCCCTGTCCTCAGGGTGAGGGAGATTGTGATATCGACAGCCATTGTCAGGTAGGACTGGTCTGTGGCGTTAACAACGGCGCTCGCTTCGCCTTTTCCAACAGCTTGGATATTTGTTGGCCAGAACACTGCGAAAATGGCTCAATGGATGGTGATGAGGTGGGCGTCGATTTGGGGGGCAGCTGTGATGATTGCTTTGAGGGTGAGAACGGCGACTACTCTTTCTGTAGTGCTCGTTGCCCCTGTACCGAAGGAGAGGGGGACTGCAACGCCGACAGCCACTGTCAAGGAGAGCTGCTCTGTGGGATCGCCAACAGCGGACGCTTTGGCCTGCCCTCAGGTCGAGATGTTTGCTGGCCTGCCCACTGTCAGAACGGCACGATGGATGGAGATGAGATCGGCGTAGATCGCGGGGGCTCTTGTGGCCTCTGTAGCGGATCTAATGGAGGCTGGGCCTACTGTAACTCCGACTGCCCCTGCGCCGAGGGTGAGGGAGATTGTGATCAAGATTCAGATTGCCTTATAGGGCTCAGCTGTAGCGGCGATGGTTCTGATTATGGTCTTCGATCTGGTATCGATGTTTGTATTCCGTTCTGAATCTACCCACAGATTTTTCTCTGTTGGGAAGCAAAGTAATTTCTCTGCCTTGGCCAAACCGCAACGCTCATGAGTTCTCACGGCCATAAAGAATGATAGAGCAGCCTACCCCTACAAACGCGAAGAGCAATATGTTCGAGAACTCCAATCAGGGAGCTAAGAGAGCACTTCGGATGCGGAAGTTTCCAGAAACACTTCAAAAACGACCCAGAAAATCTTATAGAGAGTGAGAAAGTCTCCAATTTATTCTGAAAAAATGCCAAAAAACTTAAATTATTCTAAGATCTTAGAATAATTGTCTGTTCGGGAAAGATTTCGCTTGACGTGAAGAAGTTGCGACGTTAGTTTTGAAGGCGTTGATTATGGGGAGTTTGGGATACAGAAGGCACATCTACTTTCAATTGAGATGTGTTTTAGCCTCCTAAAGCCCTATAAATACGGGGATGATAGTGGATAGAATCAATGGTTCAATACTACATATCCCTCTAATTGTATTTTGATCTCCCATGGGGGAAATCAAACTCTGGAATAAGGGGTGGACTATGTCCATGAAGAAGATCAAGGGTTTCATCGCAGGATCCTTCATTGTTGCTGGTGGTGTACTCAGCGTACCCGATGCCGAAGCACGAGCCCCCAGGCAACCCGCCGCAACACGAGCCGCTCAGAGGGCAAACGTCAGAACCATTAGAGTCAATACTGCGCGCAGGCTTATCCGCCAACGCGTGAGGAACGCAACTCATCGCCGTGAAGTAGAGGCGATCGCTGAGAAGATCACAAGGCTCCGAGATCCGAGCATCGTGGGCGCTTGGGGTCTCGGCTGTGGTGCTGGCTGTTCAAGTGGTCGGGATTGGACCACTCAGTCCAAGGCACAGCGCGCAAGGGCGATCAATGCTGCGAGGATCCCGGCAGCCAAGCGTCGCGTGTTGATCGACATCAACAGTCGTATCGACAAGCTTACCAAGCGTCCTGGCGATCTGGTCGGGGCCTGGGGTCTTGGATGTGGTGGGAGCTGCTCTCGCGCTCCCGACCAGTTCGGAAACCGTATGGCCCGCCGTCGTTGAATCTCACCGTTAGACGCTGAACGCAAAAATTGTATCCTGCGGCCCTCCAAGAAAGACACCGCGACAATGTGGTGCAAAGACTCCCTCTCATAAGGCAAATCCGTGCATGAAAGCGAAGAAGTCCGACGACGGTTAAGCAGGTGGCTCGTCCTCGGCGATGGTGAACAAGGTGTTTTGCTTGACCGGCGTAGCCTTGATCTCAAACCCTTGGGTAACGAACTCGCCGCGACGCTCGCTGACATCATTATCTCAGCCAATGAGTTGCCGGAGGGCTCGCCCCAGTGGAGTGAAATCACCGAGCTTATCAAAGAGGTCGATGCGCTGCCTGGCCTTGAAGCTCACTTTTCGGAGCTCTCCGAGATGCTCCCCCAGGACGCAAAGAGTTGTGGTAGCGCATCGGAGGATCCAAACAGCCTCTTCAAGCTCGCCATCAGCGTTGCGGACACATGTAACCTCGCCTGTACATATTGCTATGCCAATCGAGGGCACTTTGAGCGGCCTGTTGCTCGGATCATGGCACCCGAATTGGCCAAGAATGTCGTTGAGAACGCCATTGGGCGTTTCAGCGCCATCGATACTGTACAGTTCATCGGCGGAGAACCAACCCTCAATCTGCCAGCCATTGAACAGGCATGTACAGCCTTCCACCGAGCGGTTGATTCAGGGCAGCTGCTCGCCCTTCCAAAGTTTGTCGTCACGACCAATGGTACACAGCTGAGTGCTCCCTTTATCAAATTGGCCCAGACCTTTGATCTCCAACCTACCGTGAGCCTCGACGGCCCACGTTCCGTCCATGATCGAGCACGGCTTGGGCCGGATGGCGTACCCAGCTATGACCGAGTTCGGGCGGGCATCGATACACTACAAGATGCAGGCTTGACGGTGGACTTTGAGGCCACGTTCAGCCGGCTTCACCTTCAGGAGGGCATACACCTCATCGACCTGTGTCAGTGGTTCCGAGATGAGTTTGGTTTGCGTGTCCTGCATGCACCACCAGTCAGCGCAGGGACCTATACAAAATCGAGCCTGACGTTGACGCTCGAGGAGCAGATTCGTGAATATAGCGCAGCGGCCGAATGGGGAGTTGACAACCTATTGTGGCGCGGCGACTGGATGGCTGATTCTTTTGCTGCGCGGGTGCTTCAAGCACTCTTGGAACGTTCACGTAGCCCTTCGATCTGCGTGGCGGGTCAAGATCTACTTTGTATCGCGGGTGATGGAAGCGTCTATCCATGTTGGATGTTTATTGGAGAAGAGCAGCTGCGACTCGGCAGCTTCGTTGAAGCGGTTTCACATCCCTGGGATTGGACACAGACACAAGCACTCTTTGCCCCTGGTGATCTCGACGCTCACCCCGAGTGTCGTAGATGTTGGGCACGGGATCTCTGCTTCGGTTGTCGCGCTGCGGACTTTCGCGCGACCAAGGACTTGATGGCTAAACCGGTTTGTGCCTTTACACAGGCGATCATCGCCTCAGTCATCATGCGAATTTTCCGACACCATGACGGAGGAGAGACCACCGCATCTGACTACCTGGCCCAGCCTAGTTTTGGCGAGCGGATGTTCTGTAGTTCAGCGGAGGAGGAGAGCTGAATGTTGCTGCATCCCGGTTTGTTCACTTGAGGCTTCACTGAACAGAGGAGTGCCCTAATGATCACGCGCTTCGATGGCTCAACCTGGAGCGAATGCTTAGCCCAGGCCCTAAAAATATTGGCGATTCCGAGTACAGAGCGCGATCTGCTCTCTCGTGCCTATATCGATATCGCCGCAGAATGGGCAGCGTCGTCAGCCTATGGCCCAACACCGTTCCCATCGGGTGTTTGCCCTGATGGCGCTCCCTTGGAACTCTCTATTCGGATAGGGCGCCAGGGGCAGACCAGCGCTCGCTTTATCGCTCAACCCTGCGATCCAAGCGGGTCCTCAGAAGCTGAAAATGCTTGGACAGCCGAGCGGACGATAGATTTCGTCCTGAGATGGGCTGGCCCTGAATCGGCAGCCAAGCTTCAAGAAGCCTTAAGCATCTATCCACAGAGCATCGATCCATCCTTCACCGGCAACTTTCGTTTCTGGTTGGGCTTGGCCAGCTCCGCTTCGGGCAAACATATTTCGAAGGTGTACTTCAACCCGTGGGCCTGCCAAGCTGAATATCGTGGGGCCTTAGTTCTGCACCATCTTCTCAACTGCGCAGGCATACCTACAGAAGGTTTGCATCGGATGATCCCATGGCTCGAAGTTGATTGTATTCCGCATATTGTTGGCTGGAATATCGCAGGGGATCAAGTTGCATCGATCAAGCTCTACCTCCAGGGTATGTTCGATATACACACGCTTGAACATATGAAAATAGGCTCTCAGCAGCCAGATTCAAATGCATGGGCGTACTGGGCGCAGGCCAGTGCACAGATGCGACCACGTGGAGAGGTGCATGTCGCGCTGGTGTATCGGCCTGATACGGCGCCAGTAACGCGACTGAACCTGTTCTGTCCAGACTGGTTCCGGTCTGATGCTGATGTGATCAGTGCGCTGCAAGCTCAATTTCCTGAATGTTCTACCGATGTTTGGACAGGTATTGAACAGCTTGTTCAGCAAACACAGAGGAGCGGGCGCATTATTAACTTTGCCTCAGTTGATCCTGAGGCCGCGACGGTGTATTTGAGGGTGGGTTAAGGATATAAGTAAGCCATGACTCGAACACTGAAGATAGCTCTATCTGTGGTCGCAGCCTTCCTCCTCATCATCGTGGGGATCCTCAGCAATGCTGAGATTCGTACCTTCCTTCTGTTCAAGGTGGCACCCACCCAAGCCCGGAACAGTGTGCTGCTCAGGCTGAAGAGGCCTGGAAATTTAGAGATCTATCTGCTGGGTACCATCCATAATGAGCACCTTAAGACCCCTGACTACTCACTGGCTCATATTGAGGCTGTGCTGCTCCATCTGCAACCAACGCAGCTGCTGGTGGAGAGTCGACCCGAGCAGATCGCCGTTGGTAACCTAGCGGATGGCCCGATTGAGATGGCATATGCGAGCCTTGTTGCGCGCGCGGAGGGGATCGCCTTCGATGGTATAGATTGGTGGGATGCGAGTGATGGCTCACTCCGACGAACCAACGCTACACGCGAGGATCGCATGATAGATAACATCCTCCAGCGCCTCCCTGAGACAGGCACAGCGCTGGTATTGGTTGGATTCTCGCATATAGCTGAGTTTGCCGAGCGGCTACAAAAGCTGGGTTATGAAGAGGCGGTCATTAGTGGTGAGGCACGGGCTGCGCTCTTTGATACCGCGAGTGTGTCTAAGATGTTTCCCGTTGGCATGGGCGAAGCTGTCGAGCACCGTATCGCAAAAGATAAAGCGATGCTGCGCAACGGCACCCACCCTGCGGGCCCTGAGCGAGCGCAAAAGGCCCTCACCATCCGCTATGAGTTGCTCACTCGCATCCGTACCTTGGGCGAGCGCCCACAACGACCCTGAATTCACATCGGTGTTAGGCGTTAAGTTGCAGATTTAACAGAATAAAATGAATCTATTTACGATTTAAAAGTTGTCGATTCTATAATTACTAGTATTTGTTCTAACACAGAACTATATTTGTCTAAATCAGAGACGATAATTTTCTCGCAAATCTTGAAAATCTCTTTCTTAGCTGAAAACATAGCGTCTTTCCTTCCCAATGTATCCATTATCACAACAAGAAACCCAAGACCGATCGCTAAATATGCTAAGAACTCTTCGTTTTTTTTTCTACTGAGTCTACGAGAGATATCTATTGATTCTTGGATTGATGATAGCGCTGAATCCCACATTTTTAGCGAATACAAAACGATAAAATAGTTATTTAAACTAAAAACCAGATAATTCGAGAATCTTCCTAGGTGAACAGAATCTAATTTTCGACAGATTGAAACAACCTCTTTAGAGAGACTAAGTGCTTCTTTAAACTTCTTTGACCTGATCAGAAAAGTGTTTAAGTTAAGCATTGTTCCTGCCAAATCGGGTCGGAAAGCTTCGGGTCGCTCTATAGCCAAGCGCCGATAGATCTGAACCGCCTCACGCCCGAGCTTGATACCTCGTCTGATCTCTCCCTCTCTATCCGCTCTGATCGTCAGATGAGTCAGGAGATGGGCCAGCTCAGGGAGGTATCGAGCTGGAGACTCTTGGGCTTGATCTCGGAGATCTTTAATGACAGAGGTGATCTCTCTCCAAGAGCCATCTGGCAAGACAGCGCTGCTCAGGCGCAATGGCTTTACCAGTGCGCTGGATGCTTGATACAGCGACTCAAGCTGAGGATTTCTCTTGGCAGCGAGAGGAAGCATAAGTGTGATGATCGACCACAGATCGATCGCGACCTCTCGAACCAAGCCCTTGAAAGGGCTGGGGAGAACAAGGCAGAGCACTCGTATGGTGCTGCGAAGCATCACCTCGCGACGCTCATTCAACAGACGAGCAAAGGCACTCCACCAGCCAGCATCGTGTGTATTCAAGACCAGAGCTTCAAACCATACAATGCTCTCTGTGAGCTGGATCTGAGGATCAAGCAACTTAAAAAGAGCATCTCCAGGAGCATCACCGGGCTTACACACCACAGGACGATAGTTCCAGCCCATCTCAGATGAGAGGTGTTCTACTCGCTGACGAAGCAGGCGAGCTGGGTAGGGATCATCTGCCAGAAAAACAACGAGGCTAAAATCGATGCTGAAATCAAAGATCCTGAGGAGAGGTATCCAGCCGGTCTCTGTATCTGGAGTCAACATGCCTTTATGAAGGAGGTCCTCCGAAGACTCTCCAAGCATTAGCTATGCTCAGAGTTTGCCTGTTGGAGCACAATCTCACGGACAAGAGGATGGACATCATACCAAGCTTCACCATTTAGATAGGAGAGCACAAGATGACTATCAAAATAACGAGAGAGAGTACCCATCTCTTTTATAGACTCTAGATTTACCGTTCGAGAACGGGCGATCTGAGCCAGCCAACGAGCATCATCATTTGCGATAGGTAAGAACTGCATACGGAGCTGATTGATCGTATTTTCGATAGTCTCAGGCTTGGCGGGAAGGCTGTCTGTTTGAACCGTAATGATTCGAAGCAACCGCATCAAGTCCCTTAGATGGCCACCAGTATTGAGGATCAGCTTTTCGAGCATTTTCTGCTCCCCCAATAACTGCTTCCAATCTCCCCGAAGAGTAACCAACTCTATCAATTGGTCAATACCCAACTGATGTGGAACTCCTTCCTGATCTCCAATATCTCGTTTGCGCACCTTCTGCGCAGGCAAGATATATAGGCCCTTTCCATCATAGAGCGAACCGATGTTTGGACAGCGGATTTGGAGCCAAGGCGGTACTGTATAGACGATATGTACTCCGGGAAAGCGGACTTTATCATCATGCTGGGAGAACAGCCGCTCCATTCCTGAGTGAACGGACTGTTCTGTATCATTTGTGCCGCGCACATGCTCCATTGAGTCTACAAGGATAACCAATTGAGATGATTCGCCATGCCTTTTCTTAATCGCTTTGGCACAATCTAGAACAAAATTTTGGCTTTCAGAAGCGAAACGACCTACACTGGACGAGAGAACATTCCGAAGTCGCCTTCGGAATGTTGGATTCCCTTTAAGTTCAGCTTTAATCCCAACATCAAAACCTGGAGCTGCGGTCTTAATGTTAAATTCTTTCAGATTGATATCTGACTTCATCCAATGAGCAAACCGCGCCCATGCGCTCTCTGAAAGCTCATTATCCTCTAGTAAACCTTGCAGTTTAAGTTCTTCGCCAAGTGCCCCGCAAAGGCCAAACATGAAGTCGGTGATATCTATTGGTGTATGTAGATCAAGATATTCCTCAATATCGATGAGGACCACTTTATAACCATCTTTTTGTAGATCGCGTCGTAGGCGACGCAGTTCTGTGCTCTTGCCTCCACCTCGATAACCCGACAGCAACTGTGTGCTCTGGTTTTCTGAGAAATTGATGATCTCTCGGATATTACTGATCAGATTTTCTGGACCATCATATATTTGAAAATATCGGGGATCATCTGGATCAAGGGGCTGGTCACTGATTCTTTGATAGAACTCCCTACGAAATCTTCGATCATCCATCTGGCTTTACCTTGGCCGGAGTTTTTAAAGTAAGAATCTCAAGCGCTTTATCTCGAACGCTGCACAAGATCAGTATTTACCTCTGAGAAGCTTAGGTCAAGGCAGAGAGCCCAGCTCAAAGAGCTTCACAGACCCGGATGGTGAGGCCACGAGCTTCATAGATCCGGGTACCATCCACCCAGAGGGAGCCATCTGCGCACGCCAGAACCCCACGCTCATCGTGAAGATATTCCTTCAACTCTAGGGTCGTCGAGATCCTTCGGTTGGAGGGCACCACCTGCCCACGATAGCGCCAGATCATCGGCTGCTTTAGAGCGATGCTCTCAAAGCGAGGTGCGCGCATTCCTCCCCCCGCGCCCTTCTCGATCATCACAAACTGAAGGAGCTGAAGGAGAGCCTCTAAGCCCAAAGAGCCCGGCTGAACAGGATCTTGAAAGAAGTGTGCTTTAAAGAACCACTCCCCTGGATCAACCCACTTTTCTCCTCGCGCCTGACCCAGACCTCGCGCCCCTCCCTCAGGCCAGTAGCCGCTGATCTCATCCAGCATCAGGAGCATCGGCCCTGCGAGGCTCAAGCTGCCTTCACAGTAGGGCGCTGGTCGCCTCCTCAGATCCAGGCTGAAGGAAGAGGCTGCGTTGAAGAGAGCCTCTTCAACTGAAGAGCTGGGGAGGCCAACCTGGGCCTCTAAGGCCGCTTTGGGGAAGAAACCAAAGAGAGTCTGGAGCTGATAAACAGGGGTATTGCCCAAGCTACACTCTACCTCAAAGCGCTCGATGATCATCCCCGCGCTGCGAGAGATCTCCAAGAGCTTAATCCGGCTGTGTAGAGCCCCAGAGTTAGGCTTCAACTCTGCCAGAACCCTGCCCTCTCCATCCAGATTTCTAAAGCTGAGATCCTGCCTCTCCTTAAGCGCGGAGCCTACATAGCTGGCCAGCCATCCACAGGGCTGAAGCGCTGCCTCAAGGAGGATCGCGAAGGGCATCACCGGATGGCCATTCTCCTGAAAATACCAAGCCTCAGGCGGGATCTCATAGATCAGCTCGATCTCCGCGCCCGGCTCCATCACCCCGATCTCTCCCTGAATCTGAGTCACCCGGCTCATAAAGTGATAGGGCGGCCCTGGAAGTCGAGCGACCCGCCGAGGACCGTCAAAGCGTCGATACATAGGACCAAAGGCTTGAGAGGGTGGACCCAAAGCACTGGCTAAGAGGCCACGCCCATCAAAGCAGATCCCTCCTCTGACCACCGCCTCAGAGTGCCGCTGAGCCCCGATGTGGAGATCCTCCAAGGGCCAGCCAGGAATCAGCTGAAGCCCCATCCGCCGAGCATGAAAAGCTTTGAGGCCATCCACGGTACAGAGGATATCGGCGTAGAGCGTGGGGATAGGTTCAGCGATCACCTCATCAACAAAGACCTCATAGCGGATCAACCGGGAGCTTGGGGTTGCTTGCCCTCGACAGATCAACGGGTAGCGCTCCTCGGGGACTGGCTCAAAGCGCCAACCATCGCGTTGGATTGTATGCCCCAGGCTGGCCATATAGAGCGCCATCGCCTGTAAGCAGCCCTCAAACATCAGGGTCCCTGGCATACAGGGGTCGTTCTTAAAATGCCCCTGGAAATACCAATCATCAGCTTGAATCGGGCTCTCCGCTTGGAGGTAGCCCCGCCCCCAAGGACCTCCCTGATGCTCCAAGCATGTCACTCGCCCCAGGAGGAGCATCTGTCCACCCTGAATTTGAGGACTGCGGCTGTGCGTGCGTGTGTAGTCAAAGCGAGAACCAAAGCAATCCCAGGGGCGACCCTCCGCGAAGGCTTGGACTTGAGCCGAGCTGAGCTGAGCAGGGATCTCAGAGATAAGCGGGGGATCAAGGCGAGGCTGAGAGCTGCGCTCCCCCTCCTCAGGGCTCCAGAGCACCCCCGCTGACTCTGCCAGCTCCTGCTCAGTAAAGAAGCCCGCTTGGCCTCCACGCACTTTAAGGCGCAGCTGGCCTTGAACCTGGCAATCGTAGTGAAAGAAGAAGAGGCGGAGATCTCCCTGGCGGGCGTGCGCATCGACGCGGATATCATACTCAAGGGTTTCTCCCGCTTTCGGGAGCCCCCCATGATAGCTCAGCTCACAAGCCAAGAGACGATAGGCCCGTTTTCCCTGGTTGAGGAAGTCGATGCCGAGATAGGAGATCAACAGCAGATCTGCCTGTCCGCTCTCGATCATCACCCCAGCAGGCATACGGCCTTGATGGCTATACCAAGCGTCTCCTCGAACATCGGTCTCCGTCTGAACCCGCCCCAGGCCCATGCTCCCCGCTTCTCCCTCCAGAGCGATAACTCGATCTGCCAACAGGAGCGGAGGCTCAGGCATCCTCACCTGACAGTGAAAGGCATCCTGCTGCTCAAAGAGAGGGCCAAAGAGCTGAGAGATACGCCCTGAGGCGTGGATCTCCAAATCAGCACGCTCAAAGAGGACTCCCCGCTCTTGAGCCAAGCTCTGCTGAGTGCCTCCAAGGGGGCCTCTCTCGATGAGCAGCGCCAAGGAGCGCTCTTGGAACTGGAGGAATTGCTTTTGAAGCGCCGCCTGCTGCTCAAGCTGCTCCTGATGCACCTGAGTGAGCAGAAGCAGGGGCTCACGCCAGAGCGCAGGCTCAAGAGAGCGTGGCTGGGGTCTCTCTTGAGCTGGTTCCCCCGAGAGAGGGGGGAGTGAGGGAGCGGGGAGCATCGGTTGTTCTTTCAAAGGGGCTCGATGGGCGGGGAAACGCAGCTCTCTCTTAAGCGCAGCTCCCCGAAGAGGCGCAGGACCACGCAGGAGAGCAGCATAGCTCTCGATCCCCTCCATATCTCGACAGCTGAGGCTGATCTCCTGAGAGGGTCGCGCTTGAGCCAACCCAGCGATGAGTTGAAATAGCCCCGAAGCGGTCTGAGCCTCTAATGGAGGCAGATCGACTGAGGATGCCTGCTGATTAGAGCTTAAGAGCGCTAAGATCGGAGCTTGTCCAACATCTCGGAGGCGCTTCAGCACCAAGCAGAGGGCGACATCAGCGCCCTGAGGCAACCCCAAGCTTTGGGCTGCAGCGGTATGGACCGGATCTGAAGCCAGATCAACCGCACCCACCAAGGCCGCCTCCAGCTCTCCACGCCTGAGGGCCTCAGCGGCCAGCTCCAGGGCGACGAGCCCAGAGCGCTCCTCAGCAGAGATGGTAAAGCTGGCCCCTTTGAGATCAAACTGGCTGTTGAGGCGGTTGGCCAGGATATTGGGCATACAGCCCAGGACCCCCGCTGAGCTGAGAACAGGGATGATCTCCTCAGGGTCTCCTCCCTCTCCACGCCAACGAAGTCCGTAGCGGCAGACCGCAGGATCAGCCCCCATACCCACAAACACCCCAGTCTCCTCAGGCAGCGGCTCCTCTATCGCCTCCAAGGCGCAGCGCAGCATCATCAGCTGTTGAGGGAGGGTTTCTCGAAGATCCTGGGGCGGGAAGCGCAGCCCTTTAATCGCTAGGCTGATCTCTTTGGTTTGGTAAGAGCCGGGGGCGCCCGCTTTAAGAGCTGCCAGCACCTCTTCGACCCCTTCGGCGGATCCCCAACTCATCCCCAAGTTGATGAGGGCGATGGGCTCTCGCGCGGAGGGGCTTGGAGGAGCACCGTCAGGGATCTCTGGATTCTCGGCTTCCAGAATCAGGTGAGCGTTATTGCCCCCAAAGCCAAAAGCGGAGAGGGCCGCTCTGAGAGGCCCCTCCCAGGGCTCTGGCGTGCTGATCAGGCGATAGGGGCTGCCCTGAAGCACGCCCCCCTCTAGGTGGCGACTGCGAGGAAACTCCTTCGCCTTGAGCGCCTCCATCAGCTTGATGATCCCCGCCAATCCAGAGGCGGTGATCAGATGCCCCAGGTTGCCCTTAAGGGAGCCGATGGGGAGCCCTGAGCGTTGATAGATCTGCGCTGCGCTGAACAGCTCGGTGGAGTCTCCAAGGTGGGTACCGGTGGCGTGACACTCCAGATAGCTGATCTCCTCCGCCGAGAACCCGCTGACCTCCAGCGCCTGCTCTATCGCCCGACGCTGCCCCTCAACCGAGGGCTTAAGCAGCCCCCGGCCTCGCCCATCATTGGAGAGGCCGATCCCGCGAATCACCCCGTGGATCTGATCCCCATCTCGGCGCGCATCAGCCAAGCGCTTGAGGAGCAGGAAGCCCGCCCCCTCCGCGGGGAGGAGGCCGTCAGCCTCAGAGTGAAAGGGGCGACTCTGCCCGCTGGGGCTCAGAGCCTTGAGCGCGCTGAAGCCCATATGGATAAAGAGATCATCTGCTCGATTGACCGCCCCCGCCAGCATCAGATCGGCTTCGCCCTCATGTAGGCGATCACAGGCCAGCTTAAGGGCATAAAGGGCGCTGGCGCAGGCGGTGTCCAGGGCAAAGCTGGGCAGACCCAGCGCTAAAGCTTTCTGGGTGAGCAGAGCGGGCAGGCCCGACATAAAGCGGTTCTCTGCCCTGGGCCCTTTAAGACCCAACCAATGCGCTTCAGCCAGACGAGACATCTCCTGAGAGGGGAAGGAGAGGTTCCCCAGGATCAGCCCCGCGCGCGGCTGCTCTCCCTTAATCCCAGCATCTTCCAGCGCAGCGCGAGCGCAATACAAGCTCCACTGAAAGAGAGGATCAAGGCCCACAAGGCGATGGGCAGGGAGCGCATAGCCCTGGGGATCAAACTGGAAATCCTGAATATAGCCCCCGCGGGTGGAGCCCAGCTGATCTGGCCCTTCTCCGCGCAGCAGCTCAGGGTGGACTCGCCAACGCCCAGGAGGGACCTCAGAGAGCAACTCCTCACCTCTCTGGATGGCGGCCCAGAGGCTCTCTGGGCTCTGCGCGCCTGGGAGGAGGCAGGCGCGACCGATGATGGCGATGGGGGAGAAAGCGGACACAGGCTCAAGCTCTCTTTGGAAGCAGGTGAGTCTCAACCCCCTTGAGAGCAGCGACGAGCTGGCCCTTGGGGTTGATGAAGTTGAGATCAGCGCGAGCACGCAGCCGACCCACCGATGCTCCTTGGAGCACACAGCGCAGGGGACCAGCCCAGCTCAAAGGCTGCTGCAGATAAAGCGCCTCAACGCGGGTGGGTAGGCTGGCGCCTCCCAGCAGCTCTTGAGTCCAGAGCAGGGCCAGCTGAAGACCCCCGTCCAGGACCAGAGGATCAAGGTGCCATGGTCCTCCAGGCCAGCTCTGCGCTGAGCGCCCCGAGAGCTGAGCGATGGCTCCCTCTGAGCTGATTCCTTCAATAGAGCAGATCACCTGAAACTCAGGGCCATGGAAGAGCGGGCCTGCATAGATGGGTCGCGCTCCCCAGGGCTCCAGTTCAGGGAGACCTAGGGGATCATCAAGGGGCTCGGCTTGCGTTCCCAGCTCAAGCTGCGCGCGATAGTAGAGGCTGCCATCTAGGCCCTCTAAGCTCAGGGCGTAGGAGTCCTCCTTTGAGCCTCGCTCACAGCGGATCTTTAGAGCAACTCCCTGCTCTAAAAATCGCTCCACCTTTAAGCCACGCAACACCTCTAGATCTTTAAGAGCCAACAGTGACTGCTCAGGATAGAGGCTCATCACTGCGCGACAAAACCACTCCATCACTAGAGCCATCGGCAGGACTGGCTGCCCTTGGGGGCTGTGATCGCGGAGATAGGGTTGAGCTTCTACGTTAAGGCGAAGCGCCAAGCTGGGCGAAGAGGCTTGGCTCAGCTCCAGAGTGCTCAAAGCGCGGGGCTCTCCTCCCAGAGTAACCTCAGGAGATAGACGAGAATCCTGCAGCTCATCCAGGAACATCTGAGCCCCCGCCTCCAGCGGAATCAAGGGGACCCCAAGGTGCTTAAAGCGAGCAGCGAGGGCGGGCGTCACCATCCCCCCAGCCCAGGGACCCCAGCCTAGGGCGCGGACGATGGCCTGAGGGCGGCGCTGAGCCTCAAGATGAGCCAGCTTGTTGAGGATCTCATTGGCCATTGCATAGTCAACTTGACCCAGGTTGCCACAGCGAGCGCTCACTGAAGAGAAGAGGAGGAGCGCCTTAAGGGGCTCCTCTCGAGTGGCTCTTAAGAGTGCCTCCAGTCCCAGGACCTTGGTGCTCAAGACCCAATCAAACTGTTCCATGCTCTTCTCAGCGATGCGCTTATCAGCGATGACCCCCGCGGCATGGATAAGCGCAGTGATGGGTCCCCACTCCGCTCGGAGCCGCTCTAGAGCGCTCTGAAGCTGTTCAAAATCTTGAACATCTATCGCCTCATAACGGACCTCAGCCCCCCCCTCAGCGATCGCCTGAAGCGTCGCGCGGATCTCACGCTGTTTGAAGATCTCTTGGACGCGCGCTTGGAGGGCCTTGGGGCTCTTAAAGCGTCCATCAGCCAGGAGCATCCTCTTGAGTGCTGCCTCACTTTGAGCTTCAACACAGCCCTCAGGCTCCGGCTCAAGGGGAGTGCGTCCCAACAAGCAGAAGCGAGCTTGAGTCTCCCGAGCCAGAGCGATCAAGCAAGCGGCGGTCACCCCTCGGGCGCCACCAGAAGCCAGGATTAGATCCTCTGGCCCCAGGTTTGAGCTTTGAAGCTCTACGGGGAGGGGCTGATTCCCTAAGATCCAACGCTCTCCATCGAGGCTGATCCCCAGCTCCGCTTGAGCGCCCCCAGTCAACAGCTCCTGGATAATACGCTCTGCGAGGCGCTCTGGGGCCTCCTCGGCGCCCCCCTCGATATCTAAGAGCCTCAGGCTTAGATGAGGCCACTCTAGGACAGCGGTGCGGGCCAGGGCAGTCAAACTGGAGAGCCACGCTCGCTCACCCTGGGGCTGAAAACGCCCCCCAGTGTCCTGAAGCAGGATCAGGAGCCCTGGTGTCCCGCTCTCCAAGGCTGGGCTCATCTGCTTTAGGGCCTGAAAAGCCGCCAAAGAGAGAGCTTGCCCCGCTTTGCCGTCTAAGACAGGAGGAGATTCTAGACCTTGGGTGAAGATCAGAGAGCTGGGGCCCTGAGGCGCGCTGTGCTCAGACCAAAGCAGCGTCTCAAAGCCCTTCTCCTTCAGCGCGCGGCGGAGCTGGAGGCCCAGGCCACGCTCATCATCACTGATCCAGATCGGCCCCTCAAAGAGCAGTGCTGGGGTCATCCCAGGAGCTGGAGGGGCTGGGCAAGCTTTGAGCTGATATCGCCCCAGCGCTTTAGGCAGCGCTGGGGCCTCGGCTTTTTTTGAGCTTGGGTATTCAGCTCCCAGGGCGGTGGCGATCTCCATCAAGGTCTCCAAGCGAGAAAGCGAGGCGGTATCCAGCTCGGGCAGGTCAGGTGCCTGCTCTTGGAGGCTGGAGAGGATCTCCACCCGTTTGATGGAGTCGATCCCCAAATCCCCCTCTAGACTCATCTCTAGGTTGAGCATCTCAGCGGGGTAGCCGGTCTTTTCAGCCACCACTTTAAGGAGACGATCAGAGAGCCCTGAGCTGCTCGCTGGAGCGCCCTGAGGGCCTGGATTGCTCTCGACAGGGGGCTTTGTCTGAGGCCTTGGAGTGCCTCCTAAGGCAGCGAGGATCTCCATCAAGGTCTCCAGACGAGAGAGCGCGGCGGTGTCCAGCTCCGGTAGCTCTGGATCCCGCTCCTGGAGAGCCGAGAGGATCTCTACCCGCTTGATGGAGTCGATCCCCAAGTCTCCCTCTAAGCTCATCTCCAGGTTGAGCATCTCAGCGGGATAGCCGGTCTTCTCAGCGACCACCTCAAGGAGCAGAGCAGCTTGATCTCTGCCCATTGGGAGAGAGATGGGCGCTGGAGTGGCAGCCACCACTGGAACAGGTGCCATCACTGGAGCAGGTGCCACCACTGGAGCAGGTGCCACCACTGGAGCAGGTGCCATCGCTGGAGCAGGCGCCATCGCTGGAGCAGGCGCCATCGCTGGAGCAGGCGCCATCGCTGGAGCAGGCG
>CAYLJJ010000015.1:0-11008 GCA_964384025.1 uncultured Nannocystaceae bacterium | reverse complement strand
CCATCGCTGGAGTAGGCATAGGAGCGATAGACCGTGCTTGAGTCTGGGGAGGTTG
Organism: uncultured Nannocystaceae bacterium; assembly: GCA_964384025.1. Taxonomy (GTDB): domain Bacteria; phylum Myxococcota_A; class Bradymonadia; order UBA7976; family UBA1532; genus CAYLJJ01. The sequence goes on along the minus strand of CAYLJJ010000015.1, from coordinate 10,953 downwards.
AGCGCCGATCAGAGCGGCGAGACCATTGAGCCCTGCTTCAGCGACCCGTAGATAGCCTGTATGAGCCTCACTCATCGCCTGTTGAAAGGCCCTATGCGCTTCAGCGGTCTGGCGCTGGGTCTCTTGATAGGCGCTCAACCAGGGATCTGTTAGAGCTTGGGTCGTGGGCTGAGCGGGCGTAGGGAGCGGGCTGGGCTGCTTAGGTCTCATCTCGGGATACCTTGGGCTGAGCGCGGGCTGAGCTTGAGTCTGTGGTTTGGGCTGAGGCCGAGGGGCCAACCTGGGTTTGGAGATCTCAGGGTTGGGGAGAGGCAGCGCGCTGACCCCTCCCTTGGGAGGATAGCGCCTACCATAGTTGGCCCCTGTGATGGAGGTTGAGAACTTGGGCTTGGGCTCCATTGCAGGATCTTTGGGGAGGCGTTGACCTCGCCAGAGGGGTTCAAAGTCGAGGGGCAGCCCCTGAGCCACCAACTTGGCGAGGCCTTCCTGAAAGGCCAAGAGGCCATCACGCCCACGGCGATCCAGAGAGAGGCTCTGATGAGGTCTGCCCTTGAGGATCTGAGCCACGAGGCGGCTCAACACCGCACCTGGACCCAGCTCTAGGAAGATCCGTGTCCCCGCAGCCCACATCGCCTCGATCTGTTCCTGAAAACGCACGGGGTGAGCGATCTGAAGAGCCAAGGCCTCTCTGATAGCTTGAGGATCCTCTCCATGAGGGGCCGCGCTGAGGTTGGAGTAGACTGGGAGCTGAGGAGCGCTTATCGGGAGGCTCTGAAGCAGATCCAGGAAAGGGGCGCTGCTCTCCTCTACAACTTTAGAGTGAAAAGCGGTCGCTACTGGGAGGCGGCTAAAGCTGATTTTATCTCTGTTGAGTTGAGGGATCAGCGCCTCTATCGCCTCGCTGGGCCCCGCCACCACCGTTTGATTGGGGCTGTTGAGGTTGGCGAGTTGAACCTCTGTCTGGGAGAGGAGGCGGCGGGCTCGCTCAGCGCTACAAGAGAGGGCCAGCATGGCGCCAGGGCGCTGCGCTGCTTGGGCCATTAGGCGCCCACGCCCTCGGGCCACCCGCAGCATCGTGGCTTCATCCAAGACCCCTGCAGCATGGAGGGCGCTCAGCTCTCCAAAGCTGTGACCCCCGACCGCCTGGGGGACAACCCCCATCTCCTCAAGGAGCCTGAGCATAGAGAGGCTCAGGCAGCCGATGGCCGGCTGCGCCCACTCCGTCTGCTTAAGGCGAGCCTCCTGCTCAGCTCGCGCTTCAGACTCAAAGGCGGGGGGTGGGAAGACCACATCGTGGAGGCGCAGATCTTCAAAGATCCCCTCCAGGGCTACAGCGCGCTCCCAGGGACCCTGAGCGATCTCCGAATGCATCAACAGCTCAGCTCCCATATTGAGATACTGGCTGCCCTGACCAGGGAAGAGGAAGCCTAAGTCTCCCTCATAGACCCCAAAGCCCAGCTCCACTCCAAGGGGTACGGGGCTCTCAGACTCCAGCGCCTGAGCGGCGGCCTTGAGCCGCTCTTGAAGCTGCTCAAGAGAGGAGGCCACCAAGGCCAGACGAACAGGGGCCTTTGGATGGTGCTGCCTTTGGCTCTGATAAGCCAACCACTCCAGGGAGCCGGGTGCCTTGACCAGCGCGTGAGCCTTGATCGCCAGCGCTTTGGTCGTCTCTGCCCAAAGGCAGATCAGCTCACTCCCCTGAGTCCGGCGTCGCTTCGCAGGCTGAGCACCCTCATAAGCCTCCAAGGTGAGGTGAAAGTTGCTGCCCCCAAAGCCCAGGGCGCTGACGCTGGCTCGTCGAGGGTGTTGAGGATCGCGGATCCAGGGGCGCGCACGGGTGTTGAGGTAGAAGGGAGAGTCAGAGATCTCCAAGGCTGGGTTGGGGCGCTCCACTTTGATGGTGGGAGGTAGAACCTTGTGTTGGAGGGCCATCACTACCTTAAGCAGCCCCGCCGCGCCCGCCGCAGCCTTGGTATGACCGATCTGAGCCTTAACGCTGCCCAGGGCACAGCTCTGCTTGGGGCTTCGCTTAAACACTTCTCGAAGCCCCGCGAACTCCGCGAGATCTCCCGCCTTGGTCCCGGTGCCATGCGCCTCCACCAAGCCGACGCTCTCTGGAGCATAGCTCGCCTGCTCATAGGCGCGCCTCAGCGCGCGCTCCTGTCCTTTTGAAGAGGGAGCATAGACACTCTTAGCGCGGCCATCAGAGCTGGCGCCGAGGCCCTTGATGAGGGCATAGATCTTATCTCCATCCCGCTCAGCGTCCTCCAAGCGCTTGAGGGCCAACATCCCAAGGCCCTCTCCCAGCAGGGTGCCATCTCCCTGATCTGAGAAGGGACGGCAATCTCCTGTGGGGGAGAGCGCGGGGGTCTTGCTAAAGCACATATACATGAAGATGTCGGTCATCGTGTCTACTCCTCCCACGATGACCAGATCGGAGCTGTGGAGGCGCAGCTCATTGATCCCCATAGAGACCGCTGAGAGCGCTGAGGCACAGGCGGCGTCGGTGACGCAGTTGGTGCCCCCCAGATCGAGGCGGTTGGCGATACGCCCCGCCACCACGTTGCCCAAGAGCCCAGGGAAAGTCGCCTCCTGCCAGGGAACATAGTGCTCAGCGATACCTTCACAGATCTTTTGAGCTTGAGCCTCGGGGATCCCCCCCTCACGGAGAGCTTTAAGCCAGATGGGGCGCTGGAGACGGCTGTTCATCTCCAACAGCAGCTCCTGAGCAGAGGTCACGCCCAGGATCACAGAGATTCGGCTGCGATCGATCTCTTGAAGTCGTCCCTGAGTGGCCTCATCTAGGGCTTGTTTGGCGAGGATCAGGGCCAGGAGCTGGGCGCTGTCGGTGGCCTCCATCAGCTGAGGGGGCAGGCCCCAACTCAGGGCGTCAAAGTCCAGAGCACCTAAGAAGCCCCCCCGCTTGGAATAGGTCTTATCCGGCGCGGAGGGATCGGGATCATAGTAATCCTCTGGGAGCCAGTGACTCTCGGGGATCTCGCTGATGCGATCCGCTCCGTTGAGGATATCTCGCCAAAAGCCAGTGGCTTCGGTAGAACCGGGGAAGAGGGCGCTGACCCCAATGACCGCGATGGGGCTGTTTTTGGGTTTCATAAGCAGCTTTCTGGGTCAAGAGAGAGGACGGGGTCGGTAGTTAAAGGCGGCGGCGGGGATCGGGGCTCCTGCGCAGCGCATCTGCTGAGCCCGACTGAGGATCGCCGCACCCTCAAGGAGGTTGAGCGCGATCTGGTGGACTTGGCGTTGAGAGAGAGGCTCTAGGAAGCTGCCCTTCACCCAAGCGTTGAAGGCTCCCATGGCGGGGCCACACCAGATCTGAGCATCCAGGCGACGATCAGGATCTCCAGCGATGGCCCAGCGGCTGCTCTGTCCCAGGTAGCGACGAAAGAGCAGAGCCATCCTCTGCTTGGGATCCACCTCCGCTTGGGCGAGACGCTGAGGATCGCGTTTTTGCCACCAAGCCGCCGTCTCCTCCCAAGCCCGCTCTAGATCTTGGTGGAAGATCTGATCTTCGAGCAGCGCTCGTTCCCTTTGAGGGAGGGCCTCTAGAGAGGGCCAAGCTAGATAGAGGGCGCGTAGCTTGCGAGCCCGCACAGGGAAGAGGCTGCCGCGACTGAGCACTTGCACTTCAGCGCCCAACTCAAACATATCCGCCGAGGGCGCCCGTGCCATATCCCCCAAAGAGGCCCCCGCCAGGAGACGGCGCCCCGATTCATGTAGACCGCTCTCTTGGCAGGACTGGTTGATGGAGCCGGTGAGGACATAGGCGGCGCCAGCAGCGAAGGCTGCTGCTACAGCTCCAGGGGTCCCCAGGCCCCCAGCGGCGCCCACCCTGAGGGGCTGGGGATAACCGTAATGAGCGCTCAGCTCATCACGGAGCCCCAGTAGCCTGGGGAGTAGAGCGCTGAGGGCTTGAGCGTCGGTGTGTCCTCCAGAGTCCGCCTCTGCGCTGAGATCTTCTGCTACAGGCAGGGTCGCGGCGAGAGCCGCCTCCTCTGCGTTGATCTCACCTCGCTCAAGGAGAGCACGCAACAGCTCCTCTGGTGGTGGGCTCATAAAGCGCTGAGCCACCTCTGGGCGAGAGACCTTCGCGAAGATCCACTGAGCCCTCTGAATTCTTCCATCAGGGCGACGGTGAAGCCCCTGGATGGCATAGCGCAAAAGCGGCAGACTCAAGCGCATATAGGCCGCTGCTGAGATCCGTCGAACCCCCCGGCGTAGATAGAGATCGACGAGGGCCTCCTCTAGAGCGGGCTCCTCGGGAGAGTGGATCAGGTTGCTCCCCCAGGGCGCATCAGGCAGCGCGGCGCTGATCGTGTGGAGCGCAGCCTCAACCTCCTGAAGGCTTAGACCAGCAGCCCCAAAGAAGCCCAAGCAGCCTACGCGGCCTAGGGCGATCACCATCTCCGCTGTAGCGATGCCCCGCGCCATCGCCCCTCCACAATAGGGGAAGCGAGCACCGTGAGTCTCACTGAAGCTGCGATCGCCCAACCACTCAGGATAGAGAGCGGGGAGGCTGGCTAAGCAGTGGTGCTCAGCGCCCTCTCTGAGCTGCCCCCCAAACCCTACACCGATCCCCAACCGAGGATCTTGGAGTAGATAGAGGGGCTCACGGATTCTTTGGCTCGCGGCCAGGAGGGCTTGAGGTCCAAAGCTGAGCTGCCCCTCCCAGCCACTGATGCCTGGAAGCAAGCTCATCTCTCTCTCCCTTCGCTTTGGAAAGAAGCCAGGGTTCGTTTGAGGCCCTCAGCGGGCTCAGTCACCATCCGGTAGTTGAAATCTCTACGCGCTGCGCTGAGGTCGTACCAATGGGAGGTGGCCAGTGACAAGGCGACAAAGCGCGTCATCGGCGGCTCTCCTGATAGAGGTAGAAGGCGCCAGAGCCCCTCCAGGGCGGCTCCCAGTCTACGAGCGTTCTTAAACGAGATGCTCTTTGAGATGGGATCAAAGCCTAAGCCCTGAAGCAGGGCATCGATCCAGGGCCAGAGCATCACCGGCTCATCATCGCTGACAAAGTAAGCACGCCCCGCGTTGGCTGAGCCAGGGGCCAGGACCTCGGCGGCTTGAAGATGGGCCGCAGCGGCATTATCGATATAGGTGATGGCCACTCGGTTCTCTCCCCCACCCACTCGCCTCAAGCGCCCTTGGCGGTGGCGCGCGATCAGTCGAGGGATGATATGAGGATCTCCAGGCCCCCAGATGAGATGGGGCCTCAGCGCGGTGGTGGCGAGCTGTTTATCGTTGGCAGCCAACACCCGTTGCTCGGCTAGAGCTTTGCTTTCGGGATAGGGGGCTTCAAAGCGAGAGGGAAAGGAGCACTCCGCCTCGCTCAGGCCCTCAGCATCGCTGCCATCGAAGGTGCTTGAAGGAGAGCTGGTATAGACCATCCGAGGAACCCCCGCCGCTCGGCAAGCGCTCAGGAGCCGCTCTGTACCCAAGAGGTTTACCCGCATGAACTCTTCAGGAGAGCCCCAAACGCCGGTCTTCGAGGCCACATGAAAGAGCAGCTCAACCCCCTCCAGAGCCTTCGCCAGATCCTCTGACGTGGCCAGATCAGCTTGAACACAGCGGACTCCCAGAGCCTCAACTTGGGGGTGCCGATTGCGAGAGAGGCTGATCACCTCATCTTCACGAGCGCGGAGCAGTTGAACGATGGCGGAACCCAAGAAGCCGCCGCCTCCAGTAACACAGACCTTCATATCTGCCTCTGGGCCCAGCGAGCCAGCTCAGCGCGATGAATCTTGGCGTTGTGGCGCACATCTACGGGGAAGCTGGGGTGAAAAAGGATCTCCTTGATCGACTCAGTAAGAGGATTTGCCGCGCCCAGAGCCAGCAACTCCTCGCGGAGCTGCGCTTGGAGTGATTCGATATCGGGCTCCAACTCTACGACGATAAGAGCTCGCCCCTCTACTCCAACCAGAGCGGAGCGGTAGACCGCAGGGTGCTCATTGAAGATCGCTTCACAGGGGACGCTATACATCTCTACATCATCTGCTGCGCGTCGAACACGGTGGCCCTTGCGGCCGCAAAACCAGAGGCGGCCCTCTTCATCCAAATGCCCGAGATCTCCCATACGGTGCCAAAAGCCCCCGTTGCAATCTTGGATCTTGGCGGCGGCGGTATGCTCTGGCTCCTCTTTATACTCATGAGTTACCACCGCTCCCCGTACGCAGATCTCGCCGATCTCACCTTGAGGGAGCTGAAGATCCTCAGACCACTCCAAGATGGGCTCATCGGAGATCTTAATCACCCGGATCTCTACACCTGGGGCGGGCAGCCCTACACAGGTGCCCTCTCCTCGACGGCTGGCAGCCTGAGTCTCTGAGAGAATCTCTTGGCTGGCGATCGAGGCGATAGGCAGAGCCTCAGTAGCTCCATAGGGAGAGTGTAGTTCAGCGCCCTCAGCGAGGATCTCCTGAAAGGCTTCATGCATGGAGACTGGGATGGGAGCACCCGCCATCAGAATCCGCTTCATGCTGGGAAGCTTGATCCTCTCAGCCAGACAGCGCCGCGCCATATTCTTCCAGATCGCGGGGCTCCCAAAGGCGGAGGTGCAGCCCTGACTCTGAATCGCCTCAATCAGCTTGGCGGGATCCGCTTGAGCGGGCTTGGTGGGATCCATCTCTGGGATGATCACCGTCATCCCCATCGCCATGCTGAAGAGGCCAAAGAGGGGGAAGCAGGCGAGGTCTATCTCTCCTGGTTGGATCTGATACATCGCCTGGATATGTCGGGTCTGGGCCTCAAAGATACCGTGGGTATAGGTCACCCCCTTAGCAGGCCCTGTGCTCCCCGAAGTGAAGAGGATCGCGGCCTCGTCCTCTCGGGCGGTGTGAACTGTGGGGAAGGGGATCTTCGCCTTAAGGCGACAGGAGCTTAGGCTCTTGCCACCCCACCAACCGATGTTGCGCCCCACCGTCACCTTGATCTTCAGGCTGGCGAAGGCTCTGGGGAAGAAGAGCGTGAGGGCTTGCACGATGGGCTCGGCGATGAGCACTCGGGGCTTAATCCGCTGGAGGCAGGCGAGGAAGGGCTTGCGCCCCATACCTGGATCGATGAGGACCGGCACGGCGCCCAGCTTAAAGAGCGCAAAGGTGAGGGGGATAAACTCCAGGCGAGGTTTGACTAAGAGGCTGACGCGATCTCCCCGTTGAATACCCAGGGCCTGAAAGCCCCGAGCGTAGTCATCCGCGAGGATGTTGAGATCTTGGAAGCTCAGCTGGGTCCAGGCAATATTCCCCTCTGCGTCTCGCCCCTGGGGAAAGACCACTCCGCGCTGAAAGGGCTGGGCGCAGGCACGCGCCTCCATAAGAGCAGCGATATTAAAGCTCTGACTCGACATCTTATGAGATCTCCAGGAGAGACTCTGTAGCCTCGATCATCTTCTGAGGGGCATCCTCCATGACATAGTGCCCTACTCCGGGCCAAGAGTGGACCTCAGCTTGAGGAAAGCGACGCCTCCACTCTTCCAGGAAGTGCAGGGTGAAACAGAAGTCGTCCTCTCCCCAGCAGAAGATCATCCGCTTCTCCCTGAGCTTCACGAGACCGGCGTCGATCTTCGCCAAAGTGTCGTGGCTGGGATGCTTGGGGCTCAGGGGGATATCCTCCACAAAGCGCAGCGTCGCGATACGACTCCTCCAGGAGTGATAGGGCCACAGCAACCCCGCCTTAGCGACCGGGCTTAAGGGTTTAGAGACCGCTCTAAAAGTCGCTGCTCGCGCAAAGGCGTTGAGGCCCCGAACGCTCAGGGCACCAAAGAGGGGCAGCTTGACCGAGGCGATTGAAGCAGGGATGCGCTTAGAGAGAAAGGCGGCGGTGTTGCTGAGCAGAAAGGCTCTAAAGCGCTTCGGCTGTTGAGTCGCCAGACCCATGCCGATCGCCCCGCCCCAGTCATGCAGCAAGAGGTTGACCTCATTGAGATCCAAGTGCTCGACCAAGCGGGTCAGGTTCTCGATATGTCCCTCTAAGCGATAGGGCCAAGCTTGAGGCTTATCGGAGAGTCCACAGCCGATATGATCAGGGACGATCACTCGAAAGCGGGGAGAGAAGGCTTTGATGATCGCCCGCCAATAGAAAGACCAGGTGGGGTTGCCATGAAGGCAAAGTAGCACCGGCGCCTCAGGAGGACCCTCGTCTAAAAAGTGCATCTGGCCGCCGTCTACTTTCAGCCAGTGACCCTCCCAGGGATACGCTCCGCGGAGACTCTCAGGGATCTTAGGCTTCACCATTTGATCTCCATCATCGAGGTGTTTAGACCGCTGCCGATGCCCATCAAGAGCAGATGATCTCCAGCCTGAACGCGGCCCTGCTCCAGGAGCATCGAGAGGGTCAGCGGCACCCCCACGGCGCCCACGTTTCCCAGCTCTGGATAGAGACGTAGGGCGCGTTCCTCAGGAAGCTGCAGCGTCTTGATGATCGCCTCATGGTTAGCTCGTCCAACCTGATGCAGGACAAACTCCTTAATGGAACTGGGATTAAGCCCCAGCTCCTCTTGAGCCAGGGTCCAGGTTTGTTGAGCCAAGAGCACTCCCTCCTTGAGCAGCTTGGGAGCCTGAGTGATCATCCCCTCAGCGCTCCCCAGACAGAGGCGGCAGTGTTGTGTCGCTGCCAGAGAGACGCTGTTCAGGAGATGGTGTCCCTGTGTGGCCAAGCGCTCATGGGTCAAGAGCATCGCTGCGCCGGCGGAGCCCAGAGTCAGGGTTGCGAGGTTATCTCGGTAATCCTCAAAACGGGTCTTGGGCTGCATCAGGCGCTTCGCTGTGGCCAGAGTCACCGCGCGGCTTCCCTCTCCCGCCACCACTAAGCCCGCCTCGATCTGGCCGCCCTCGATCAGCGTCGCCATCAGGGAGATTCCGCTGAGAAAGCCCAAACAAGCGTTGCCCAGATCGAAGTTCAGGCAGCGGGCGGGCAGCTTCAACGCTCCATGCACCAGAGCAGCCACCGAGGGCTCTAGATACTCCTTGGAGACAGAGGTGCTGATCAGGGCACCCAGGCGGCTCCGATCAAAGCCGCTCTCTCTGAGGAGGTTTTCGGCGGCTTCTATTGCTGCACTGGAGGGGCTATAGCCCTCTGGCCAAAATCGCCGCGCCTGCACCCCAGTCATCATCTCCAGGGTTCCTGGGGGGATTTTAAGGCGGGTATAGGTCGTGCTCAGCATCTTCTCTATCACAGAGCTGCGGATCACAGCCTCGGGGAGTTGATGATGCAGAGCCTCAACACAGACGCTGCGGTAACGCAAAGGACACCCGCCTGGTATGAAAAGTTGAGCCTTCTAACACGGGGCGGGTTTGGGCGCACAGCCCTGTTTTTTGAGTATCCCCTGTTGGAGCTGCTGATGAGGGCCCTAAACTCTAAACAGGAAGGGAGTTTGCCCTAAGAAGCCCAAGCTGCTTCTTCATACGCCATCTGGCTGTGATCGTCACGCTGGAGTCACGTTCCAGTCAGGAACTCAACCTCACTCCACCGACCGGAGAAAATCCCAGAGGCTGAGGTTGAATCTGGTCCCAAAAACAGCAAGATGGATCTATGAATGTTCGCATCTGCGCCCGCGCAGCCATCATGCTCCTTGGGGAGGGAGTTGGACCGCTCTACGGGGTCTCTCACCAAAGAGAGCACCCTTTGCAGTGAGCAATATCTCAAGCAGCCCCAGATCTTTTGGAGATCCAATGGTTTCTATCTTTATAAGGGGGCGGCGAAGCACCCGAGGAGAGCTGCTGTGCGCAGACTGATTCCTTGGAGCCACCTGCTCCTCTGGCCGACTGTCTTGGCGACCATATTGAGCTTTCTGGGTAGCCTCCACTGGCGTCTAGATCTCTTCACCCATTTTCACGCTCAGTACCTTTTCTTGAGCGTTCTAGCGGCTCTGTTCGCGCTCCTAAATGGGAGATGGCGCCTGCTCTGGTTTGGTCTGGGGAGTGTACTGATCAACTTGATGACGATGGGGGCGGTTTACCGCCCTCTGGAAACACCAAAGGGAGAGGGTATTGAGCTGCTTATCGCCAATGTCAACACAGAGAACCGAGATTTTATCCGGTTGGCGAACCTGATCCGCGAAGAGGATCCTGAGATCATCGGTCTAATCGAGGTGGATGAAGCTTGGCTCAAGGCGTTGCGACCTGGACTTCTGGCTTGGCCACACCGTTTTGAGATCCCCAGAGATGACAACTTTGGTCTGGCCCTCTACAGCAAACGTCCCTTCGAGGGCTTTAAGATGGATGCTCCAGAGACAAAGCTGCCCAGCATTCGAGGGGAGTTTGGAGATGGGCTCAACCTTATCTTGATCCACGCTCCTCCACCCATCAATCAGGCTTGGAGCGAGCACCGAGATGCGCTCCTCTTAGAGTTAAGCAAGCGTCCAGAACCTCGTCTCTTGATCGCAGGAGATTTTAACGCCACGCTCTGGTCTCGCTCTATGGTGAAGCTGCTCCAGTCAGGCTTTGAACATGGTCGTCGGGGTCGCTGGCTCCAACCTTCCTGGCCTGCGGATTTGGGGATCTTGGGCATCCCCATCGATCATCTTTTACTGCGCGGAGGGCTTCATATTCAGGACCACCTGATCGGACCCGAGATTGGCTCTGATCATCTGCCTCTTCTTGTTAAAATTTTACTTTAAAATATTATAATACAATACCAACGTTCATGTTTTTCTAAAAGAAGGTTGTTGGCATCCTGAAACATTGTTCCTGTTAGATTATCAAATCTTATCGAATAACCTCTACACTCTCAGGTGTAGGAGATTCTTCAGCCTCAGGAGCTTCTTCAGCCTCAGAAGCTTCAGGGGCATCAAGGACCTCTTCAACCTCTGTCAGTTCTTCAGCCTCAGGAGCTTCTTCAGCCTCAGAAGCTTCAGGGGCATCAAGGACCTCTTCAACCTCTGTCAGTTCTTCAGCCTCAGGAGCTTCTTCAGCCTCAGAAGCTTCAGGGGCATCAAGGACC
>CAYLJJ010000014.1:45141-88583 GCA_964384025.1 uncultured Nannocystaceae bacterium | reverse complement strand
GTGGCGGTGGTGAGGCGGGTAACGGCGGCTCGGGAGGTGTTGAAGAACCCGAGTGGGATTGTGAGCCTGGGGACAGCTGTAGCTCCGGAGAGATCTGCGCCAGTTACTACGAGGAGTTTCCAGACCTAGGTATCTGTGTAGAGGGCTGCAATCCGATCAACCAGGGAGACTGTGGAGATGGAGAGGCTTGCATACTCTCGGACAGTGAGACAGGAGAGACGGACTGCTTCTTCGCAGGAGAGATCCCCCATGGAGAGGGCGGCTGTCCCTCTGGGCTCTGTGCCTTGGGAGCGGACTGTTTTCATTTAGCGAATGGAGATTGGGAGTGTCGCAACTTCTGTGATGACCTACACCCCTGCCCTGAAGGGAGCGAGTGTCAACCTTCTGGTTTAGGCTACTGGTGGGCCTGTTTGCTCCCCCGACCCTGATCTCAATCCCAACTCTCCTGTTCTAGGGCTGATCATCTTGCCCAAAAGTTGCTGAGCTGTTAGATGCCCGTAGCTCCTCTGTTTTTTTAGATGGGAGGCCCGATTGAAGATCGGTCGAAACGACCCCTGCTATTGCGGGAGCGGTAAAAAATATAAAAAGTGTCACCTCTCCTATGATGTAAAGCGGGCTAAGGAGGAGCGGAGCCTGGGCAATCGCTACGAGTGGCTCGCCTACCATGTGCGCCGCTTGGGGCAAACCCTGAACCTCTCTGGCTTAGAAGAGAGCGCTTGGCCTATCCCCGAGGAACCCCGCGCCGACGCGGCCTTCCTTCAACACCTGCTCTTAGACAGCAACACCAAGCTGGAGGAGTTGAGCCCTCTTGATCCCCACGACATCTCAGCGGATCGTCTCAAGGCGCTCTTTGAGGTCCTCCCTGAGAGCGTCGCCAGCGTCCTGGAGGTGAAGGAAGTTAAGCGCCTTAAGGGTGTCCGCCTCCTAGATCGTCTGACCGGAGAGGAGCCTTTTGTCTCAGATCTTTCCCTCGTCTCTCTCTTGGAGCCGATGGAGATGATCATCGGGCGCCTTGTTCGCTTTGAGAAGAAGAATGTCCTCCTGCCTGACTTCGAGAAGATCCGCTTCCGTGGGCGCAAGGCGGCCCTGAGCCGCTGTGAGTCCTTGATGGCTGAAGCTCTGGGAACCCCGCCTGAGTTTCCAGAGGTCTCCGAGGGAGATGAGGAGGCGAAGCAGGCTGTCGCCGAGCAGAAAAAGGCTTGGCTTGAGACCCAAAGGGCTTGGTTAAAACAGAACGCAGCGCATCTCTATACTATCCTTCGCCAAGCCTGATAGACCATCCCAAAAAAACATATAGACGACTTGAAAGAGTCTTTTACTCGGAGCCTCTATGTCTCTTAAGCCGACGGAGTTGAGCGTCTGGCGCGCTCAACTGGACAGCAGCCGAAGCGGCACCGCGCTCTTAAAAGTCATGCTCGCGCCCCACGATGTCGCAGCTCTTATCCCCCAACTCCCCACAGAAGATCTCTACCGCTGCCTGCACCTTGTGGGTCTGGAGGACAGCACTGAGTTGCTGGCTCTGGCCAGCTCCGAGCAGGTCCGTGGGATGTTGGATATGGATATCTGGTCTCGGGACGAACTCTCGTTAGAGCGCTTGGATCCCTGGCTGCAGGCGCTGATGTACGCCAGCCCCGAACACCTGATGAAGCATGTTTTGGAGTTGGATGATGCTCTGATCAACTGGCTCCTCCGCAGCTCTGTATACGCCCAGGCGGTTGAGGATCCAGACAGCTTTGATCCTCCCGATCTAGAGCATGTTGTGACCCCCGACAATCGCCTCTGTGTGATCTTCCCCCACCCAGCGCCACGAGATCTGCCCATCAAGATCTTCTTAGATGCGCTTATGCGGGAGAACCCCGCCTTCTGCATCAACCTGCTCTTGGGTGCCAGCGCGGCCTTGCCCAGCAATCTTCAGGAGCGGGCTTATCGTTGGCGCTCAGGGCGGATGGCTGATCAAGGCTTTGTAGAGTATTACGAAGCCCTGGAGATCTATAGCCCACCCCGATCAGACCTGATTCCGCTCAAGGGCTCTGGTGATGGTGAGCGAGCAGCGCATCACTGGATGACGCGATTGGTTGAGCCTGAAGAGCGGCTCTCACGGGCCCTGAGCTGCCTCTCTGATGAGGAACGGGAGACCCTACTCCTGGGTCTGGGGTATAGCGCCAATATGATCCTCTCAGCGGATCGCGTGGAGCTTTGGGATGAGGAGGCTGGAGAGGAGAGCTTAAATCGGCTGCGCGCCGGTTTGGCTCTGGGTCTAGAGTTCCTGGGCGAAGGATCCAGCCCCCAGCAGGACGCGGTTCGACTTCAAGCTCAAGGAGTCAACCTGATCTTTAGGACAGGTTATGCACAGATGAAGAGCGCCGCGCTCCCCCTCCGGGGGCTGCGTTTGGCTCTGGGGGAGGATCCCATCGGATTGATCGATCTGGAGCCGCTGCGCCCTTGGGCTGAGGTCCTCCGACGACGGCACCCCTGTAAGCCCAATGGAGCCCCCTTAAGCAGCTTGGCAGAGGTCGCCGAGGCTCAATCCCAAGCGAAGCTCATCGCTGCGCTCTACCGCGCTGCCCCAGATCGCCCCGCTCAGCAGCCTCTTGGAGCTTGGCTGTTTACCGGACTCCTCAGAGACTCACAGGGCTTAGAGGGCTTCGGTCGCTTGCCCCTCGCGCTCTTAGAGCGTAGCCACCGTGCGCTCTTTGAGAGGGGCCGCTTAGGAGCACAGGCGCGCTGCTTTGCAGAGGACTGGTGGGATCGCATCGGGGGAGAAAACAGCGAAGCTTTGAATCTGCTCTTAGAGGTCGCCATTGACCAGCTCGCGGCCCTCTCACCCCAGGAGCTAGAGCCCCGCTTCCTGCCTCTGATCTTGCTGGAGTCTTAACGATCCCTCAAGGATGGATCTCGATAACCCGCTCCATAAAGAGGCGCAACCAGCGTCGACAACCTGCTCCCTCTTTCGCTGGGTAACAGAGCTGCTCCGCGCCTCCCTCTACTCGCGTTCTAGAGAGAGGTTGTCCCCAAGCCGCGAGGGCTTGCTGTTCGCTCATCCCCAACAGCACCTCTCCACGTAGGATCCCCTCAAGGCTGGCATAGCTCCAGTCAGGGTGTTTGAGCTTGAGGTCACAGGAAGCTGCCGAACGGAGGGCCCGACAGCGGCTCAGAAATTTTTGCTCCCAAGGGCCTCCCCCTTCAGGAGGGCGCGCCTCTAAGAGCCGTCGCAGCGCCAGGATCCCCCCATCTGGCGCTGGGCGTTCAAAGCTCAGGCGCAACGAGCCCAGATCAGGGAGCCTCTCCTCCTGACCTTGACAAGCCCAAGCCAAAATGGTGAGCAAGAGAAACTTCTTCATGCTGGGATGGTTAAGGTTTCAGCTCGATCCTGAGTGTGTGTGCCTCTGCTGAAGCTCGCCCAGTGTTGTATTTGAAAGAGCTGAGGACCTTGTTGATAGCGAGGCTTCCATCCGCAGCGTGCTTCCCCTCTCCAAGCATAATATTAAGCGCCTCTAAGGGGTTGGGCAGCTTGGGAGCCTTGGGCTCAGGGAGGAGGGTCAGCTTGATGGCGTTCTCTCCAGGGCGTAGTTTGTCAGAGATCTCACGGACATATTGGGGGCTGCTGGAGGGGATATCCACCATCGGTTTGCCGTTGATCTCAACGCTTACTCGGTAATGTCCTGTGGCAGGCACGTTCATTATAAACCAGTATTTGGCGCTTAAAGAGGCAGAGGCGGCGGGAGCTACAGGGGCCGGTTTCCCCTGTTTCCCCGCCTGCTGGATTTGGTAATCAGGGGCGTGGATATGGATGTCGCCACGAGCATCGAAGGAGACATCTACCTTGGCAAAATCTGTCCCCTTTAAGGAGCCAGTCACCTTTACTTCGTTGACGAAGACTTCAACCGCTCCTGCCGAGCCAAAGCTCAAACAGAGGATCGCGATCAAGCAAGCAGACCTCAACACAGCTCATCTCCTTTTGTTCGTTGAAGGATCAAGGGGCTTTTAATAGCAACATCTTATCGCCATGATCCAGACCGCTTTGGAGAATGAGGAGCAAAGCCTATGCAGAGTTCGGCGAAGCGAGAGCGCGGTACGCTCAGGACGAGCGATGGGCTGCGCCTCTACTATCAATTTGATCGCCTCAGGAAGCCCCTGGGCGCGGCGCTCATCATTCATGGCTTCGCGGAGCATTGTGGGCGTTATGACAACCTCGCTGCTCAGCTCAACGAGGAGGGCCTGAGCTGTTACCGTTTTGATCTCAGAGGGCACGGGCGCTCTGAAGGAATCAGAGGCCATGTCAGCCATTTTATGGATTATCTCCGTGATCTGGCCACCATCCGCAAGCAGGTCTTCGCCGAGGTAGAGGGGCCTCGCTTTCTGTTGGGCCACAGCAACGGAGGGCTCATCGCCTTTCACCACTTGGCCCGAGACCCCACCGGCTTCTCAGGGATGGTGCTCAGCGCTCCCTTCTTTGCGCTCAAGATGAAGGTCCCCGCCTGGAAACGCATCCTGGGGAGGGGGCTCAGTCAGCTTCGCCCCAGCTTCTCCCTGCCCGCAGATATTCATCCAGAGTGGGTCAGCCATGATCCCCTCGTGGTCAAAGGCTACGCTGAGGATCCACTGATGGGGCAGGTCGCTACCGCCCGTTGGTTTACTCAAACCCTCGCAGCTCAAGCGGAGCTGTCCAAACGCGCGCAAAAGATTCAACTGCCCTGCCTCTTTCAACTGGCTGGAGATGATAAGGTTGCCTCTGTTGAGGCCGCTGAAGAGATCTTTAAACGCCTCCCCAGCTCAGAGAAGCGCTGCATCAACTATCCAGGTTTTTTTCATGAGATCTGGTTTGAAGCACAGCGGGAGCGCTCTATCGGGGATCTTCGGCGTTGGCTCTCCCAACAACTCTCCAGTGAGAGGAGCCCCATATGAGTCGTCTCCTGGGTTTCTTTAGCAGCCGAAAGGCCGCTGTCATGCCCGCTCTACAGCTCATCGAAGAAGATCTAGGAGAGGCCCCGATGGCTCTCGGGCTGGGGATCTGCCACGGCGCTCAAGCGCTGCTCAGACGCCGCCCTACCCTGAGGGGGCAGAGCGTGCGGCTCCCTGATCTCTTGGATGATGTGGTCACCACAGCCCTCCTTCTACAACTCCTTTATAAAAGCCACAATCGCCGCCAAGAGGATACCCCACCCTTCCGCTTCAATCCCTGGATGTGGATCTCCTCTCTTGAGCTCCCTGGAGATCAAAGCCTACGACAGGAACTCTATGAGAGCTTGGGTGATGCCCAACGCCATAATCTCTCAGGTCAGACCGACAGTGAGCTGCTCTTTCAGCTCTTCCTTACACATCTTCAGGACTCTGGTAGCCCCCCCACAGATTGGATGGTCTCTTCCGAGAAGGTTGTAGCCGCGCTGAGACAGGCGATCAGGCATTGGGAGGGGCGCGCAGGAGGCTCAGCGCGTGCTGCGGTGCTGATGAGCAACGGTCAAAGCTTCTATGCCCTATCTTTAGGAAAACCTCTCTGGATGCTGCCCTTGATCTATAGCGATGGGCGCTATCATGGTGTCTCTTGCATCGGTCAGAAGCCCAGTCGACAACCCTCCGCTTGGATCTTCAGTGATCGACCAGAGCAAACCTCAGATGGCTGTAAAGCTCAACCTCTAGAGACTGGAGAGGTTCAGTGTCTAGATACAGAGTTGGCGCAGCAGAGCGTCTGGCTGTGAACTCAGCTCGGCCTCGACTGCACTTCACTCCACCCCAAGGCTGGATGAATGACCCCAACGGCCTGCTCTTCTCCCAGGGTTACTATCACCTCTTCTATCAGTATGACCCAGGAAGTCCACTTCCCAAGTCGATGCACTGGGGTCACGCCAGCAGTCCAGATCTTTGCTCCTGGAGTCACCATCCCATCGCTCTGAGCCCCCATCCTGAGTTGGGGCAAGTTTTCTCAGGCAGCGCTTTAGAGCAGGAAGAGGCGCTCTCAGCCCTCTTCACCCATCACAGAGCTGAGGATAAGAGCGAGAAGCAGAGCCTCGCACGCTCTAAGGATGGTGGTCTCAGTTGGAAGCTCCATGAGCGCAATCCAGTCTTGAAGAGCCCAGGACTGAGAGATTTTCGCGATCCCCGCCTGCTGCGCTTTGGAGAGGGCTATGTGATGGTCCTGGCTGAGGGAGATCGCGCGGGATTCTACGGTTCTTCCAATCTCCTGGATTGGCGCCGTCTCTCGGAGTTTCGCTTTGAGTCGCAGAAAATCTGGGAGTGTCCTGAGCTTTTTCCTTTGGGAGATCGCTGGATCTTTAAGATCGATCTCACGCCAGGCCCTCTCAAGGCTGGAGGAGAGAGCCTTTATTGGCTGGGTGACTTTGATGGGCTCCGTTTCTCTCCTGAGGGAGGGCCTTGGCCTGTTGATCACGGTGGAGATTTCTATGCTGCTCAGCGCTGGTCTGGAGCAGAACCTCCCTGCTGGATCGCCTGGATGAATAACTGGGCCTATGCGACCCAGACCCCCACCCAAGGTTGGCGAGGGATGATGAGCCTCCCTCGTCGCCTCTCTCTGAGCCCTGAGGGTAGGCTCCTCCAAGCACCTATTCTCCCAGAGGGCCTCTCGCTCCTCAAAGCGAAGTACAGCTATACAGGGACGCAGAGGCTGCCGCTGCGCGCTGCGGTCTTTGATCTGCGGCTCAGACTTAGAGCAACTGGACCCGCAGGAATCAAACTGCGAGAAGGGGAGGGAGAGGAGACCCTGATCCGCTGGGATGGGACGCAGCTTTCTCTGGATAGAGGAGGGTCAGGGCTGCCCTTCTCTCCTCTCTTCTCCCCCCTCTTCAGCCTTCCATCCCCTGAGAAGGAGATCTCCTTGAGGATCATCGTAGATCTCTACTCGGTAGAGCTCTTTATCGAGGGGAGGGTGATCTCAGCCTTGATCTTCCCAAAAGAGAGCAGCCAGGGCATCAGCCTCTGGAGTGAAGGACCTGCCCAGGCTGAGCTTGAGCTGAAGGTCTGGCCGGTTTAGGAGCGGCGGCGGCGACGAAGAGCGAGGCCTAAGAATCCCAAGATCAGGAAGATCCCACGCCCATCTGCGCGCCCTGCGGTGTCGCAGGTACAGTCGGGAGGCAGATCACTCTCAGCGGCGCCCAAATCAGCCCCTCCAAAATCAAAGGCAACATCTGAGGGGATCTGCGCATCCTGAGCCTCAGCGTCTGGCTCCTCAGCATCATCGGGTTCCTCAGCGTCGTCAGGCTCCTCAGCATCAGGTTCTTCAATATCGGGCTCTTCAGCATCAGGCAGCTCAGCATCAACCACCCCAGCGTCTGGCTCCTCCTCGCAGAGATCGCCAACACCATCCCCATCCTCATCCTCTTGCTCAGGGTTGTAGATCTCTGGGCAGTTGTCGCAGAGATCACCAACGCCATCCTCATCCTCATCCTCTTGCTCAGGATCGGCCTGCTCTGGGCAGAGGTCTCAGAGATCGCCAACACCATCCTCATCCTCATCTTCCTGCTCGGGATCAGCCTGCTCAGGGCAGAGGTCACAGAGATCGCCAAAGCCATCCCCATCCTCATCTCCCTGCTCGGGGTTGCTGACCTCTGGACAGTTGTCACAGGAGAGGCCCAGGCCATCCTCATCTGGATCTTCCTGCTCAATAAGCACTGGGATCACCGCCGAGAAAACACGACCAGAGTCGAGGAAGCCGATCACCTCCATCTCAAACTCGGGCTGCTCAGGGATAAGCTGCCTGAAAGCCTCTACATCTACAGGGACCAGAACATCTGGGATGCCATCATCATCGTGATCACCAAAGAGGGCCTCTGAGCCCTGCGCCTTGAGGAAGAGGGTCCCATCCCCATCCAGATCGGAGCTCTCCACAGGGTTGACGATATAGACCCCCTGATCAAAGTCGATCTCATCAGGTCCATGCTCTTCATCCAACTCAATGAGAAGAACCGCAGAGTCGATGGGGCAGAGAGGACCGATGGGGTCAGGGCTTAGAGAGACGTTGGCGGCGATAATGGGGTGAGGACCCACGCCGATGAGACGGGTGGCCTTGTCGTTGTGGGGATACTGCTCAAAGTCAGCCTCAATGACGGTCTGGATGATGTAGGGGCCATTCTCCTCATTTCTCCACTGCACGCTGACAGGAGCGGGAGGGCTGGCGCCCGCGTCTGGGAAGCTCACCAAGCTCTGCCCCAGGTGTCTCCTCTCCAAGATCCCCCCAGTGGGGTGATAACTAAAGAAATCGACTGGAATAAAGTAACGCTCCAGGTTTCCTCGGTAGTGGATCTTGGCTGTGATCACGATGGTCTCGTAGAGATCAGGGTGATCTGTAGGGTTAAAGAGGATGTCCTCAGAGTGGACCCAAACATCGTAGTCCCAGCGACGCCAGCTTGGCGGCCCCTGGCAAGTGTGCTCATCGATCTCCATCTCTATCTCAGTCCGCCCAGTCACTCCAGAGTCGGTGACCTCTATCTCCAAGGTGTAGCTACTCTCGGGGATCTCCGGGTGGCGGGTGTAGACGCGGCCATAACCGCCCGTATGCCCTCCAGAGCGCTCCAACTCCAACTCAGGGATCCTCAGCGTGACGCGGCCTCCCTGGACAGGGAAGCGGAACTCATTGCCCTCACTCTCCAGGACATAATGGGCCTCTACTGTGACCCCCCAGCCCTCCCCATTACAGTAGTTTGCGGTAGTGGCGCTCACCTCAACACGACCCCAAATGCCCGTCTCCTGACCAACGACAAGCAGCCGCGTCGCCAGGTTATTATCTTCGTTAAGCTCCTCAATAAGATCCTCAGGATCGGCTTGAACCTGAACAATATGGAAGCCTCCAGGGCGGAAACTGGCAAAGAACTCCAACTGGAGCTGATCACCAGGCTGGACGACAGGAACGACGACTCTACCCAGGGTTTCGCTGTGATCCAGGAGAGAGAGCTGAACGTTGACTGCGCCTCCATCCCCTAAGTTGCGCAGCCAGACCCGCACAAAGATGGGCTGCCCCACGTCGGGTTGATCATCAGAGAAGCTGATGTGGTCGACAGTCAGATCAACGCCTCCCTCAGTGACGCAGATCCCCTGGGCGCAGACCATCCCAGCAGGACAGAGGCCATCAGGGCCAATCTCTAGGGGAATCTCCGCAGAGCCACTGACCCCAGAGTCGGAGACCTCAACCACTACGGTATAGCTGCCCGCTGGAAGATCGGGGTGGCGGCTGTGGATCCGACCATAGTCATTGCTGTGCCCTCCTGGGAGGTCCCGATCCGGGAGCCTCAGGGTGACCCGACCGCCCTGAACGGGGAAGCGGAACTCACGGCCCTCACTCTCTAAGATATAGTGAGCCTCAGCCTGAATGCCCCAGCCCCGGTGATCACAATAATCCAAGCTGGAGGCGCTGACCTCAATGCGGCCCCAAACCTCTGTAGAAGTTCCTACAGGAAGGAGGCGGGTGGCGGCGTTGTTCTCCTCATCCAACTCTTCGATGAGCTTCTCAGGATCAGCCTGTACTTGAACGATATGGAAACCCGCTGGGCTAAAGCTGCTGTTGAACTCCAGCTCAACCTCCCCCAGGGCGTCGATACCTGGTACGATCAGAGTCTCTAAGACCTCCCCATGATCCATAAGGCTCACCGCTATCTCCACCGCACCGCCCTCGCCCAAGTTACGCAGCAGAGCCCTGATCTGGATGGGCTGTCCTGCTGCAGGCTGATCATCAGAGAACTCAATGCGCTCCACTACCAGATCAACATCACCCTGACTCATGCAGAAGTTCTCTTCACAGATCATCCCTACAGGGCAGCTCTCTGTGCCATCGATCTCTCCATCACAGTCATTATCGATGCCGTCACAGATCTCCTCTCCCTCTGGGCTGCACTGGTAAGTATCACAGCGATCTCCAATGCCATCTCCATCAGCATCTCCCTGTCCAGGGTTGGAGGTGGGGCAGTTGTCTATACAGTCAGAGATGGAGTCGAAATCATCATCCCTCTCCGGCGCACCGCAGCCACAAGCCCCAGGCTCGACTTTTTGAGGATCGTCAGGGCAGAGATCCTCACAGTCCGGTATGGAGTCCCCATCACGGTTGGTCTCAGGGGCACCACAGCCACAAACGCCCGGCTCCGTTTTGCGAGGATCATCGCGACAGAGGTCCTCACAGTTGGGGCTGCCATCTAGATCGTCATCCTCATCAACGACCCCACAGCCACAGAGCCCCTCTTCCACCTTTTGAGGATCCAGGGGACAGGCGTCTTCACAGTCTGCGATCTCATCTTGGTCATAGTCTTGATCCGAAACCCCACAGCCACAGATCCCCTCCTCTTGCTTATCTGGATCTTCTGGACAGGCTTCTAAGCAGCCAATGACCCCATCTCCGTCTTGATCAGCGTCGCTGAGGTTACATCCGCAGATCCCCTCTTCAACTTTGAGAGGATCCTCTGGGCAGAGATCATGGCAGTCTGGAGTACCATCCTGATCCCCATCCTGATCAGAGACACCACAGCCACAAAGACCCGGCTCGCGCTTATCTGTATCAGCTGGGCAGCGATCTTGACAGTCCACATGACCGTCCGAATCGCTGTCCTGATCTGAGACTCCGCAGCCACAGATCCCCGGCTCCACCTTCCCTCCATCCAGAGGGCAAGGATCAACACAGTCCATTACAGTGTCTAGATCTCCATCCTCATCGGGAACCCCACAGCCGCAGATCCCCGGCTCCACCTTCTCCCCATCATCAGCACAAGGATCTACACAGTCAGGCTGTAGATCCCCATCCCGATCTTGCTCAGAGACACCACAACCACAGATCTCCGGCAATAACTTGTTGCCATCTTCAGGGCAAGCATCCAAGCAGTTCAGGGTTCCATCTCCATCTCCATCCAGATCGGGCTCATTACAGCCGCAGATCCCCGGCTCTGTCTTATTCGCATCTTGGGGACAGAGGTCCACACAGTCAGCAAAGAGGTCTCCATCGCTGTCTGTATCAGGCTCACCACAACCACAAGCTCCAGGGGCAACCTTGCGAGGGTCTTCAGGGCACTGATCTAGGCAATCGGGCCCTCCATCTCCATCAAGGTCGCTGTCTGGAATGCCACAGCCGCAGCTCCCAGGAACAACCTTCCCTCCATCATCTGGACAGGCATCTAGACAGTCTAAAGTTCGGTCCCAATCTCGATCCGTGTCTGCGATCCCACAGCCACAGACCCCCGGCTCCACCTTCCCTGAGTCTCCAGGACAATTATCCAAGCAATCAGGAGTACCATCCTGATCTCTGTCCCGATCTGAGACACCACAGCCACAGAACCCGGCCAAGGCTTTGTGTGGATCTTCAGGGCACTCGTCAATACAGTCGGCGCTGCCATCTCTATCACCATCGTGATCGCTCGCTCCACAACCACAAACCCCTGGCTGCTGCTTCTCAGGATCCTGAGGGCAGAGGTCTACACAGTTGGGGAAGCCATCCTCATCAGGATCGGCGTCCAGCTCTCCGCAGCCACAGACCCCCGCTGAAACCTTTGCGGGATCATCGGGGCACTCATCTACACAGTCTGGGGAATCATCTCCATCTCTATCCTGCTCGGAGGAGCCACAACCACAAACCCCCGGATCAAACTTCCGGGCATCTCCAGGACAGCCATCATGGCAATCTTCGACCCCATCTCCATCTCGATCAGCATCTGAGTCCCCACAACCGCAGATCCCAGGCTCTAATTTAAGGGGATCCTCAGGGCAGAGATCATGGCAATCAGGAGTACCATCCTCATCGTTGTCATCATCGGAGACCCCACAGCCGCAAAGCCCTGGTTCCTGTTTCTCTGGATCTTCAGGACAGGCTTCCTCACAGTCGATCTGCCCATCCTCATCTTGGTCTTCATCGCTGATCCCACAGCCACACACCCCAGGCTCATACTTTTCAGGATCTTCAGGGCAGGCATCACAGAGATCCCCCTGATGATCTCCATCTGCATTCTCCTGTTCTGGGTTGGGATTGTGAGGACAGTTGTCGCAATAATCACCCAAGCCATCAACATCTCGATCCATCTGCATCGGGTTAAAGTCTTCAGGACAGTTGTCCTGATCATCCATAACCCAGTCTAAGTCCTGATCCTGAGCCAGTGCAGCACCGAGCCCGAATATCTGAACTGTGAAGAAGAGTAAGCTGAGCCTAAGCAGCATTAGATTTTCCCCCAGATAGGCAACCACTGATGATAGCTCTCTGAGGCCTGCTTTTAAATTATAGCTTTATTTTTTCTCGGAAACTCTCTGTTTTGGCCGCTTTATGGCGGCTATGCACCTGTTTGCAATACATAAAAAAGAGGGGCCATTCCGCTGCTGCGCCTGTGAATTCCTGCAAACTGTATGGGGGGTTCAAACCGATCAAATCGTCCAAAGCTCTACAGCCGTTTCGTGTCGAGCGTAAAAGTTATCCAGATCGTCTCTTCTGTGATCTGACTCGCAGGGTTGCGAGTAGGAGCAGGAGCAGCCAAGGAGCGGAGCCTCCAGCGCCCATGCTGCGGCAACCACAGCCTACATCTGTAGGGCTGGCTCCCTCATCCTCTTGAGGCCCCCCATCACCAGAGAGCCCTGCATCCACCGGGCGCTGTGGATCCTCATCATGCTCTGTTGGATCACAGAGATCGCCCACTCCATCCCAGTCGCGATCACCCTGGTTGGCGTTGGACTCCTCAGGGCAGTTGTCGCATCCATCGATCACCCCATCTCCATCGCTGTCCTCAGCTCCAAAGTGAGGGAGATCTGGGCAGGGATCACAGGCATCTCCCTTGCGATCATGGTCGCGATCACTCTGATCGGCGTTCCAAACCTCAGGGCAGTTGTCACAGCTGTCAGTAAAGCCATCCCCGTCCATATCTCTATGGTCGTTGATCTCGCAGGGATCACAGAGATCTCCGATTCCATCTCCGTTGAAATCCAACTGATCTGGGTTGGCCACATCAGGGCAGTTGTCACAGGAATCTCCGAGACCATCGCCATCCTCATCTCGCTGCCACCGACTGGGCTGCCTGGGGCAGGGATCACAGAGATCGCCAGCGCCATCGCCATCCTCATCTCCCTGATCAGGGTTGTTTTGACTGATGCAGTTGTCACACTCATCAGCGACGCCATCTCCATCCTCGTCTGCTTGAGGATTCTCAGGCTCACAGAGATCACAGAGATCTCCCTGACCATCCCCCTCTCGATCCTGCTGGAAAGGGTTGGGCAACTGAGGACAGTTATCGCACTCGTCGGCGATGCCATCCCCATCTCTATCCAGAGCCCCCGCGCCCATCTCCTGAGGGCAGAGATCACAGAGATCACCCACACCATCACTTTCCCCATCAGCCTGATCAGCGTTGGAGAGGGTCTCGCAGTTATCACAAACATCACCGACGCCATCCCCATCTAAATCCGCCTGATCTGGGTTTGCCGTCAGGGTGCAGTTGTCGCAGGCATCCATCACCCCATCCATATCCTCATCCAAGACCCCCTCGAAGGCCATCCTGGGGCAGGGATCACAGAGATCCCCAAGAGCATCCTCATCGATATCTCGCTGATCCGGGTTGGAGACCCCTGGGCAGTTGTCACAGCTGTCGGACTCTCCATCTCCATCTCCATCGTTGGGATCTTGCTGATTACAGAGATCGCAGGCATCGCCTAAGCCATTGCCGTTGCTGTCCTGCTGATCTGGGTTGTGCAGCCCTCGGCAGTTGTCACAGGCATCGCCGACACCATCCCCATCTAGATCTCCCTGAGCCTCGACAGGTTGTTGAGGGCAGAGATCACAGGCATCTCCCAAGCCATCCGTGTCGCTGTCCGCCTGATCGGGGTTGCTCAAGGCAGGGCAGTTGTCACACTCATCGGCGATCCCATCAGCATCAGCATCGGCGTTGGGGTTCTGGGGCTCACAGGGATCACAGGCATCTCCAGCGCCATCTCCATCTCGATCAGCCTGCCCTGGGTTGGGCTCCTCAGGGCAGTTGTCACAGGCATCACCCAAACCATCCGCGTCCAGATCTCCTGGGACAGCGTCGATCAGCTGAGGGCAGAGGTCACAGTGATCACCCTCTCCATCGTCATCCATATCCTGCTGCCCAGGGTTGGAAAGGTTGGGGCAGTTGTCACAGGCATCACCCACTCGATCTGCGTCCAGATCTGCCTGTAGAGGATCTGCCAGGGCGGGGCAGGTATCACAGGCATCGGGGAAACCATCTCCATCGCTGTCTCCATCTCCCCAGTTGGGCACCTCAGGGCAGGCATCACAGAGATCTCCGCTGCTGTCTCCATCCCGGTTTTCCTGATCGGGGTTGGGCAGCGCAGAGCAGTTGTCACAGGCATCTCCCACACCATCCCCGTCGCTGTCTGTCAAATCTAAGCCCGGCAGATCGGGGCAGTTGTCACAAGCGTTGCCCAGGCCATCACCATCACGATCGATCTGGGCTGGATTGGCTACAAAGGGACAGTTGTCGCACTCATCGAAGACCATATCAGCGTCCTGATCGATAGGCTGATCAGGGAGACAGGGCTCGCAGAGATCGCCGATACCATCACCATCAGCGTCCCCCTGTCCTGGGTTGGGATCAAAGACGCAGTTGTCACAGGCATCACCTACCCCATCCCCATCCTCATCTACGAGACCCTGATAGGGGCTCTCTGGGCAGAGATCGCAAAGATCTCCCATCCCATCGCCATCTTCATCACCCTGATCTGGGTTGGCGATGTCGGGGCAGTTGTCACAGTCGTCAGCGTGTTGATCATTGTCGCGATCTCCCGCCGCTCCCTCACAGGCATCACAGGCATCACCGACGCCATCCTCATCCTGATCCACCTGACCGGGGTTGGGGAGATCTGGGCAGTTATCACAGGCATCACCGATACCATCTTCATCGCGATCCTCCTGCTCCGGCCCCTCCATCCCTGGGCAAACATCACAGAGATCGCCGATACCATCCCCATCTTGATCAACTTGACCAGGGTTGGGCACCAGGGGACAGTTGTCACAGCCGTTGCCCAGAGCATCGTTATCGGGATCCGCCGGATCTCCACCAGGCATATCGGGGCAAGGGTCACAGAGATCCCCCAAACCATCACCGTCGCGATCATCTTGGAGATCATCACCGTTGAGATCAGGGTTGGGCAACCCGGGACAGTTGTCGCAGGCCTCTCCAAAGCCATCTCCATCCTCATCCCCCTGACCGGGATCAGCATCGGCAGGACAGATATCACACTCATCCACCTGACCATCAAAGTCGGTGTCCACGTCATGCATCCCGGCGACATCTGGACAGGGGTCACAGAGATCCCCCAAGAGATCTAAGTCTCGATTGCCCTGATTAGGGTTCGGCAGCTCATCGCAGTTGTCACACTCATCACCCACCCCATCGCCATCTCTATCCGGTTCTAGATCGGGAGCTGCCGACCAGAGGAAGGGGCAGCTGTCGCAGGCATCTCCAAAGAAGTCTCCATCCATATCCAGCTGATCGGGGTTGGGGGTGTTGTCGCAGTTGTCACAGGCATCAGCGACACCATCCCCATCACTGTCTTGATTATCTGGGTTTGCGTCTTGAGGGCAGGGATCACAGAGATCTCCTAAGCCATCCCCATCCAGATCCAACTGATTCTCATTATCCGCCGCTGGACAGTTATCACAGAGATCGCCCACCTCATCTCCATCACGATCATTCTGATCGGGGTTGGGGACCTCTCGACAGTTGTCGCAGTTGTCCCCGATCCCATCTAGATCTTCATCGCCTTGGCCGCGGTTGGGACTCTGAGGGCAGGAGTCACAGAGATCACCGATGCGATCTCCATCTAGATCAAGCTGATCAGGGTTGGCTATATCTGGGCAGTTGTCACAGAGATCACCAAAACCATCCCCATCTTCATCCTCCTGATCGGGGTTGGGGTTACGGGGACAGTTATCGCAGAGATCACCCACCTCATCTCGATCCTCATCCTCCTGAGCAGGGTTGGGGAGATCTGGGCAGTTGTCCTCACAGACCCCATCATCATCAGGATCAAGGCAGACCCCACCGACGGAGCGCTCTAAGACCAGGATGCAGTAGGATTGCCGGGCGAACTCATTCCAGGAGCCCCCGTCTAGGAACTGCCCCGTGTTCCTCTGGATGCTCATCAACTGATAGGCATAGTCAAAATACCAGCTGGCCTGCTCTGTTCGATAGAAGCCTGGAGTGGCCGCATCACCAAAGACGCTGATGCGTGGGACCACCGCAGGGTTAAAGTGACCGCGGCGGTTTCCCCAGGCAGGGGCTTGTCCAGCGGGCAGGGCGCCCAGATCTCGCGTACTCAGGTTCCCTGGATTGACCACCTGGCCGCCCTGCTCTAGATCCTCAAACATCGCGTAGGACTTGGTAGAGGACCACATATAGTAGTAGTAGGCGTTGCCTGAGATCCCCTGATAGCTATAGCGATTCCTCTGCCAACGCAGGAAGGATTGGATCGAGGGATCATTGATGTCAGCCCCCCCGATAAACTGAGCCCACATTCCAGAGGCGGTCTGTTGATGGGTCGGTTCGCTCCCAGCGCGATAACCATGCCCTCGCTCTCCTCCCCCAAAGCCTCCCGCGCGAGCGTTCTGAACATAGCCGTTACGGCATTGAGAGGTGGCCGCCTCAAGCTGAGCCTCGCGTCCTGCATCAGCGAAGTTTTGATGAGTGAAGACCCGTCGAGCGGCCCCCAAGCCCGCCATAACGAGCTGGGTGGTTGAGGAATCGCTACAGCTCCCATTGGTATAGCACCAGTACCCAGCTCCATTCTGATTGTTGATGATGCGCGCAAAGATCGCCTGGATGGCGCCCAGCGCCTCCTGCTCTCTGAGGCCACCTGTGGTCAGATAGATCGAGAGGGCCATCAGATCAGCGCCATCTCGATAGGCATAGAAGCCCGCCCCAGGCGCGCGATTGATGATAAAGGCGATGATGTTGTCTAGGCGAGCCTTGTCACGGGGCGTGGAGTTCTCATAACCCAGGCGGACAGGGTTATTGAGATCATCGTTCTCCCGTTTCTCTAAGAGCGCCGTAGCTGCTAAGCCTGCTGCATCTCCCGCTGCGCTGTTGGCGTTAAAAGCTCCGCGACTGTCCAGATAGTCTAGACCTCTATTGATCGCTCTATTGACATCGATACCAAAGAGAGGAGGGGGTTGGACTTGGGCCAGGACGGGAGCGCCCAAGGCGAGGAGGAGGAGGGGGATGAGTCCTTGAGTTCTCAGCATTGGCGCTCCTTGATTTTTTTGTATTCTTATGCAAGCAGGGTTCCTGTCGAATCTACCTCACATCCCAACATTCCAAGCCCTGAATTGAGCTGTGGAGGACACAGGTGCCTTGAGACCCCAGCCCTCTGGAGTTTTTGAAGATGAGAGACTAGCCTCCAAAAAACGGCACAGGGAAACCCATGAAGTACTTTATCCTCCTCTCGCTCCTGTTCCTGTCTTGCAATGATGATGATGAGAATTACGAGAAATATCAGGCGGGCAGCCTGACCGCAGATCCTCTCTTTGCTGTAGATGGAGGCGCTCCTGAAAACTACGCCCATTACTTCAAGGCGGCGCCCTACGATTCAGCTCATTGTAGTTCGGTGATGGACCTAAAAATCCATCGGGAGATACGCATCTTCTATCACCCTGGGCTCTATGAGCTGAAGGAGTTCAGCCAGGGGCTCCAGCGCTACTTTGGGCGCTTTGGTCTGCGTTTTTTTACTCGCTTTGAACCTCTAGAACTGCCCATCGACTGGATCATCGAAGAGGATGAGATGGTGATTCAGGCGGAGATGGAGGAGCGTTTTCCAGGCGTTGACTTCAGCGAAGACGCCCTCCCGCCTGATGAGGCCACCATCAAGCGCATCAACGCGGCGATCTTTGAGGTCATGATGTCCCCCATCATCGATTTCGCGCGGACTTACGGAGGCCAAGGCCCAGAGATCACCCAGATGGTGCTCCTCCCTGCTCTTATGAATGGCTGGGGTGAGGAGCTTGAGGAGGGGATCATCCTGGGACTGGGGATCTCACAGCCCCTCATCGAACGACTTCAGCGCCGGGGAGCTGTAGATGCGGCGCTCTGGGACTCCTTCCCTGTAGAAGAGTTCAGCCCGATGTTCTTCCTCAACGGAGAGATCTTGGCGGAGTATGGAGCGGAGGTCGGAGAGGTCCTCATCGACATCACCGCAGCCCATGAGTTTGGACACACTGCAGGTCTAGAGCATGTAGACCTGAGGAATAACCTGATGAACTCTGCGGTGGAGTCCGCGAGCGATGTAAGCTGTGGGGTAGCTCTTGACCAAGAGCAGCTTGAGACGCTCAAAGAGGTGTTGGGAGGAGCGCCGATCCCAGCCCAAAAGGCTCGACGAGGCCCCCTCTCTCGGGAGGCTGGATGGCAAAACACCCTAGCTTTATTGAGAGGAGAGCGCAGCCTCTTTCCCAGGCACAAGGAGTAGGAGAGTTATGTTCTTCGATTTCCACAACCCAACACGGCTTATCTTTGGAGAGGGGAGCCTCGCGCGGCTCGCCCCAGAGTTGAAGAGAGGCTCCATCTCTCGGCTCCTCTTGGTGGCGGGTGAGGGCTCGATCCGCCGCAATGGAGTCTATGAGAAGATCACCCACTCTCTTGAAGCTCAGGAGATCGTCTGGAGTGAGCTTTGGGGAGTACAGCCCAACCCTCTGCTCTCCAAGGCTGAAGAGGGGGTCTCTCTGGCCCGAGAGGCTGGGGCCGAAGCGATCCTGGCCCTGGGGGGAGGCAGCGTCCTGGACACCGCCAAGGTGATCGCCGCAGGGCTAAAGCGTGAGGAGATCTGGAGCGCCTTTGAGGAAGGCCGTCCTATCAACGAGGCCCTGCCCATCTACACCGCCCTGACCCTCTCCGCCACCGGCTCTGAGATGAACGGCTACGCGGTCCTCACTCACGATGAGCGGCGGCTCAAGTGGGGGATTCAAGGACCCGCGCTCTATCCCAAGCTCTCTATCATCGAGCCCTCTGTTCAGCGCAGCTTGCCCTGGCATCAGGTGGTCAATGGAGCGATAGATGCCCTGGCCCATATCCAGGAGGCCTACTTTACGGCGGGAGATCAAGAACTCTCTCTGGCTTTAGCTGAGGCCCTTATGTGCAGCATAATCGGGGCGGTAGACCGCCTCCAAGCTGACTTTGGAGATGAGCAGGCGCGAGCCAGCTTGGCTTGGGGGGCCACTCTAGCCCTCAATGGGATGCTCAGCGCGGGGCTGCCTGGAGATTGGGCCTCTCATGGAATCGAGCATAGCCTCAGCGCTCTACACCCGCGAGTAGCTCATGGCGCGGGCCTGGGGGTGATCTTCCCCGCCTGGATCCGCTTTGTCGCTCCTCGTAAACCTCAGCTCTTCTCTCGCTGGGCTCGTGAGGTTTGGAGCGCTGGGGATCTAGAGGAGGCTCTCTGTCATTGGGAGGCTCGCTTAAAAGCTTGGGGAGCCCCCACCTCGTTGAGAGATCTGGGCCTGGGCGCTGATGATCTTGAGCCCATCTTAGCGAACTTGAGCCACCAGAGGCGCATCGGTCGGGTTCAGGCACTGGGGCCTCGACAGCTCAGGGCGATCTTAGAAGATGCGCTCTGATCTAGGGAGGGGGGCTGAGTTAGAGAAGCTCAGGGAGGGTTTAAACCAGCTTGATCGACCCATCCTCTTGAAGGGATTCGCCGCTTTCTGTCTCCGTCGGGTTCTTTCACGCAGCGGACCCAGCCCCAGGACAGGGGGCGCACCTTTCCCCAGCTTGAAGATCAGCTTTCGCCCCTGCCGGGCCTTTCGAGAGGCTTTAAACAGCTCGGACTTCAGCTCAGCAGGGCTCAGCCCTCTGGGCAGAGAGGTTCTACTGGGGATCTCTATGCTGGGATCCCAAGTTCAGCTCCCTGGGTTGGGGCGCTTTGAGGCGATCTGCTCTCCAGCGCGGAGCGTTCCCCACCCCCTGACCGGGGAGGTCATCGAGATCCCTGAGCGGCTCAAGCCCCGGTTTCAGGCCGCCCCTGAGCTGCTCCAGCGGCTGGAGAGAGAGCATCTATGTTGAACACAGAGCAACTTCAAGAGCTGCTCTTAGGAGTGATCGACCGGCTCAGAGAGTCTCGGGGGATCTCTCCCGACTTGGATATTAGACAGCGCGCCGATGGTCTCCTTGAGCTGAGTTATCGGGGAGATCTGCTCTCCAGTCTTGAGCATGAGCAGGAGGGTGAAGAGCCTGAGCTGAGCGATCTGGCCTACCTCCTGTTGGAGGACGCTGAGATCCTTGAGCAGATCTTTCAGATCAAGCTCTCAAGTTTTGAAGAGGAGCAGCTCCCCGCCTTGGAGCTTGAGATCCGCAGCCAGCTTCAAGAGGAGGGTCTAGACCCGCAGATTTTAGAGGAGCTGAGCTTCTACATAGAGGAGATCGGCTATGAGTCTCAGTATCGGGGCCGCTATATGGATCAGGAGGCGGAGTGGGGCTATCCCAGAGCGGCGTTACGCATCACAGATGGGGGAGAGATCGACGTTCAAACAACCCTGGATCTGGATGATCCCCTGGAGCCTCTAGAAGATCGAGAGCTGCTCCTCCTGATCTGTCCTCAGAAAATGGATGTTTCCTGCCCAGATTCTCAATAGATTGTCCAGATGCGATCTCTAGCTCTAGCCTTTGGGGGCTTACTTTACTGTATGCCCTCTCCTGTCCTGGCCACCCCAAGCCCCAATGGAACTCAGATGAGGACCTTAGAGAGCCTGCTTACAGAGGCTGAACGCCTCCTTCATCTCAACCTTGAGGAGGCTCGTGGCTTCGCCAGCCAGCCTGGAGGGGTCCCCAACTCCCAGCAATATGAGCAGGCCAAAGCCCTCTTTGAGGAGGCCCTCAAGCTGAATCCAGAGAGCAGTCGTGCTCAGGAGGGGCTCGCCAACTGCTTGGAGATGCTCAGCCCCTATATCCCTGTCCAATACCTTGAACCGCCCACCGCCCTGGGAGAGATACAGCCTCTGCTGGGGGAGCCCAGCTCTCAACCTGCCCCTCCCCAAACCCCTTGGGGGATTCGACGCGCCCTACGAAAGCGGCAGCGAGAGGGGATGGCCTACACGGGACAGGCTTTCAGCGCTGAGGGCAAGAGGCTGAGGAGCAAGGCCGCCTCGATCGTGGCTGAGGCTAAGCGTATGGTCTCATCTGGAGAGCTGAGCGCGGAGTTGGCTTATAAGCGCGCAGAGCAGCAGCTTAAGGAGATGCAAAAGGCAAATAATCGGAACTGGAAGGGGCAGGGACCGAGCTTCTATCCAGAGGCCCTCAGCGCTCTACGTAAGGCTCTAGAGCTGAGCGACTGAGAATCCTGGATATGGGTGTTCAAAAGCTCAGTCGGACCACAGCCTATCTCTCGGCGCTGACCTGGCTGCTCTCTCTCTCAGCCTCCCAGGGTTTCCTAAACAGCTTTACCCTCTGCGGTCCCGATCCAGGCAGGGCACAGGAGGCTCAACACCTCGTTGAGTATTTTGAGATCTATGCAGGCTCAGCGCTGTTTTTGGGGCTGCTCTCTCTTCTCTTCACGCTGCGCCTCCTCACCCAGAAGCCTCGTCGAGCTTTCCCTCTCCTCTTTATTCACCTCGCTGGAGTTCTCCTGCTCTTCAGCCTTTGGCTGATTCCTTAAGGTTTGATATGTCTCTCCTCTTTCTCCTTCTCCTGTTCAGCCCTGAGCAGGGCGTGCGGTTAAAAGCTGAGGCCGATCAAGCCTTTCGTGAGGGGGACTATCCCCGCGCCCTCCAGAAGCTGAGGGCGGCTTGGGAGGCTGATCCCAACCCCGCTTTTCTCGCCAACCAAGCCCTGGTTTTAGAGCGCCTAGGGGCTTATCAAAAGGCGGTGGATATGCTGGAGGCATATCTAAAATCGAAGCCTGAGGAGCAGAAGCGGAAGAAAGCTCTGGAGATCCTACACAAGCTCCGCCCCAACATCACCGTGATCACAGAGCCCCCTGGGGCGCGACTGCGCTTTAAAGATCGTTGGGAGGAGTTGGGAGAGACCCCCGTGACGCTACAGATGGTGGTTGGAGAGTATGAGTTGGTTTTAGAGCACTCCAAGGCGGAGCCCCTAGAGATCAAGGTAAAGGTGGAGCGAGACCAGGATCAACGCATTCAACGACGTATGACCCTCGATAAAATCAATCGAGCTCAGCTGCCTCCTAAGCCCAGACCTGCCTCTCTCTCCCCCTGGATCAAGATCTCCCTGGGTGTCGCGGTCCTGGCAACGAGCACCGCTCTGATCTTCTATCTCCTCTCCGATCATGAAGCTCAACAGGCGACAAAAACAGAGGAGCCGACATTGAGAGAACAACACCTGAGCGCTGAGGAGAGCTGGAATAGGGCGACTTGGAACAGCGCAGGTCTGGGAGCGACTGCGGCGCTCACCGGCTTTGGTCTCTGGCTCTTAAAGGATGGAGATGAGGAGGCGGTGACCGGAGGGCTGGGATTGCGGTGGTGCTTCTGATCTATCGAGCCATGCTGCTCCTCAGCCTCCTCAGTTTGGCCTGTCAAGAGCAGCGCGGCTTCGGCGATCAGCTCCCTCGAGAAGAGCGGGTCCTGGTTTTGATCCCGGAGTCTCTCAAGGGCAGCTTGGATCCCCGACTCAACACTCGGGCTTGGCCAGGAAAGATCATCCAGCTCATCTTTGAGGGGGTGGTCAGCGTCAATCATCCAGATCTCAAACCCCGCCCCGCCCTAGCTGAGCGCATCGAACAGCCCAGCCCCAAGATCTACGAGATCTTCCTGCGAGAGGCCCACTTTCAGGATGGCAGCCCTGTTCGAGCTATAGATGTTAAGGCCACCTATGAGAGCGTGCTCAACCCCGCGCTGCGCAGCCCCTTTCGGGGTATGTATGCGCGCATCAAGGCCCTAGAGGTTCTGGGGCCTCGTCGACTGCGAGTTCACTTAAAAGCACCTCATGCCCCCTTCCTCTCAGATATGTCTCTGGGGATCCTCCCCGCCCACAGCCTGGATGGGTCGGGGCAGCTCAAAGGGCCGCTCATCGGCGCGGGGCCTTATCATCTCCAGGAGCGTCAGGGTCAGCGAGAGCTGCTCCTCTCCCGCTTTGAGGGGTATTGGCGAGGGCGGCCCGAGATCCCCTATCTGGTGATGCGCTCGGTACGAGATGAGAACACTCGACTGCTGGCGATCTTGGGGGGGGCTGCGGATCTCCTCCAGAACAGCTTGAGCCCTCGTATGGCAGAGGCCCTGGCGAAGCGCCCTAAGCTGGCTCTCAGCCGAGCACCAGGGATCAGCTATAACTACATCGCCTTTAACCTGCGAGAGCCTCCACTCCAGAGCCTTAAAGTTCGTCAAGCCCTCGCCCACGCCATCAATCGAGAGCGGCTTATCCAGCACAAATTTCGAGGCAGCGCTCGCGCCGCTCAAGGGATGCTCCCTGAAGGGCACTGGGCCTACCTTGGGGAGCAGCGACAATACCCCTATGATCCCGCCAAAGCGCGAGAGCTGTTGGATAAGGCGGGCTTCCCAGATCCCCCCGGTCCAGCGCCCCGCTTTCAGCTCTCCCTTAAAACCTCAACAGAGAAGTTTCGCCGCAACTTGGCGCGGTTAATGAGGGATGATCTGTTGCAAGTAGGGATCAAGTTGAAGGTGAGGGCTCTTGAGAAGAGCACCCTCTTGGCCGATGTCAAGCGCGGTAACTTTCAGCTCTATACCCTGAGTTGGGGGGATCCCAGCGAGCCGCACTTCTATAACTGGATTTTTCACAGCCAGAACATCCCCCCCCCCTCGGCGCCCGGCCAGGGAGGCAACCGAGGGGCCTACCTCAACCCAGAGGTGGATCGCCTGATCGAAGCGGGGCGCCTGAGCAGCTCACTGGAGAGACGTCGTCAGGTCTACCATCAACTTCAGAGGATCCTCGCAGAGGAGTTGCCCTACCTGAGCCTCTGGCATGAGGATGTTTGGGCGATCAGGGCTGTGGATCTAGAGTATGAGCCCCTGCCCAATGCCAGCCTCTTTCCACTCTGGAGGGCGCGTTGGCGTAGACCCTAAGCTTTTTGAATCCTGTTCAGGCTCTCCGCAGAACCTGATAGATTTCTGGAATGCCTCAGTTCACCGAGTTTCCGCTCCTGCCTTCAGGGGAGCCCGTTGCGGCGGTCGCTGGCCTCCTTCGCTTTCTGCAACAGATGCCTGCTGAAGGAGAACCCTTTAAGGAGTTTCGTCGCCGGGCACGCCGGGCTGAGCTTTGGAATCGAGAGCGTCTGCCCAGCCTCCTGCGCTTCTTTCAGCTCCCTGATGGGGATCCCATTCTGCCCTCTAAGCTGGTCCTCAAGCTGAGGAACTCAGAGAGTGAAGCGGCCATAGGGCTGCTCTTAGAGCGCCTTTGGGAGGTCAACCCGCTGCTCTTCCGTGAGGCGATTTTGCGTATGAAGGAGCGGATCTACTCTACCCATGAGCTGCTTAAATATGTGGACTCTTTCGCCTATCCAGGGGCTCGATTGACAGGGCCTCATTTCCGCGCCTGGCTTAACTTGGCTCAGGGTCTGAAGCTCTTTAAGCAGGTGGGGATTCGCCTGGGTCTCAGCGAACAGGGAGAGCGCTGGATCAGGAGGAGTGAGGAGTTTGATGTTGAGGAGTTTCTAGAAGAGGATGAGGATGAGCCGCTCCCTGTGCCTTCCCTTCAAATCCCCACCGCTCCCAAACCAGTGCAGCCCAGCCCAGCTGCTCCCAGGCCCCCTACTTCCGCTCTCCAGCCCAACCAACCTCAGCCTAGAGAGGCTCAAGCTGAGCCCTCCCCGACCCAGACTTGGAGCTCTCCTTTGGGGCGTGGACCGGTTGTTCCGATACGAGACTTTGCAGGAGAGGTGCGCTTCCCAGACAGCGCCCTGGAGGCCAGCCGTCAGCGCCTGAGCGCTTGGTGGGCTGAACAAGATCCCCCCAAGAGCCCAGGTTTAAAAGCTTTTAACCTGGATGGGGAACGCTGGATGGAGGACCCTGAGGCCGCCCTCTTTCATGTGGCGGTGGCCGCAGCTCTCTTTTTTCGTATGCCCCCCGCCCAAGCTCAGGTCGCCTTTCAAGCGCTGGAACGCTCAGGAGCTTTAGAGGCTCTTCATGCTGGGCTGCTCCCTGAAGGCCCTCTAGAGCTGGATGTTCAGGCTCTGATGTGGGCCTCGGTTGTCGCACGTCGCTGTGCAGAGCATCCCGATCTGGCTGCAGATCTGGAGCGCGCCAAAGAAGCGGCGGAGGCTTTTAAGCTCCTCGACGCAGCTCTGGGGCGGGGCCTCTTTAACATCGAGCTGTTTTGGATTCTGCGTCTGCTCTCTAGCATGGGCAGCCTGAGGCTCCCTGGGAGTGAGGCTCTCACTGCCTTACCCCGTCGTGGAGTGCGAGACACGCTCTTTCGTTTGGGCTTTCTGGAGAACCCCTACGCGGCGGACACCGCCGCTCTCCTTAAAGCCTCCGCAGCTGCGCGTGCAGCGCTCCCCCAGGTCCTCGCCGCCGATGAAGCTCTAGAGGCTTTTGGCCAAGCGGCGGGCTGTTGCTATGGCTGCCCCCAAAAGAAGCGCTGCGATCTCCCCTGTCGAGAGCGCAGCGATCTCTCCTAAGGGGTGTTTGAGCGCCTCCGCCGCCTGCTGGGCTTCTCCTCCAGCGAGGCTGTCAACCTCCCCAGCCATGAGCCTCCAGAGCCTCTGTTGGGAGAGAACCTGTTGATCCTCAGCGATCTGCACTTAGGGGAAGCTTGTAAGGAGCACTCTCGTATCGAGTATCTCAAGCGGGGGGCGCGCCTGGATGAGGAGTTCTGCCTCTTCCTAGAGCGTCACAAGCTGCAGCGACCAGGGAATCGGCCCTGGCGTCTGGTGCTCACCGGAGACACCTTCGATTTTCTTCAGGTGACCCTCAGCCCAGCCGGAAGCACCAACAGTGAGCGGCGCTATGGTTTGGGGACTCGGGAGCCTGAGTCGGTCTGGAAGCTGGAGCGCTTGGCGGAGCGACACAGGCGCGCTTTTCTCTATCTGGCGGATTTTGTAGGGGCGGGCAATCGCCTAGAGGTAGTATCAGGGAACCACGATGTTGAGCTGTTTTGGCCTGCGGTGCGGCAGACCCTCGTTCAGATCCTCACGCAGCTCTACTTTGGGGGAGAGTCACTGGAGCAGACCCCTGAGGAGTTCGCTGCGCGGATCCACTTCTCAAGCTGGTTTTACTACCAACCTGGGCTGATCTATCTGGAGCATGGGCACCGCCTGGATCCCTTCTGCGCCACCCCTCCACAACTCTGCCCTCTACGCCCTCATGGAGAGGCTGAGCTGACTCAGCCAGTCAGCGGTCTGGCGATCCGCTACTTTGCCAATCTGGAGCGCGGCTTTAAGACCCACGATAAAGAGCATTGGGGTCTCAGAGAATACTATCGATATTACCGCGCTCAGGGCTTCGGAGGAATCGCAGGGATCCTGAAGCGCTACCTCGGCCTGAGCCTCCGCAGCTTCCGTTACTACCTGGAGCATGGCCGCTTTCAGTCGGAGCGCGCTCTGGAGGAGCATCAACACCACTTAAGAGAGTTGGCGGAGCATGGGAAGCTGAGCTTGGAGCAGCTGGGAGCTTTGGAGGCGCAGAGCGCTCACTCTGTCACCTCCGATCTCTTCGGTCTCTATACAACTTTAGGGCTGGCGGAGTGGACTGGGGGCTTCTTGAGCCTCTCGACGTTGATCCTGATTCTAAACAGCTCTTGGGGATGGTTCTTTGAGTCCCTGCTGCTCTTTGGCGCCCTGGGGAGCGCTCTCTTTTGGGTACGCTGGAGCCATGCGCGCTATCCCAACGCGACCCGAGGAGCGCAGCGTCACGCTGCTGAGGCGATCAGCCAGCTCCTTGAGGTTCCTGTGGTGGTGATGGGGCACACCCACAGCCCCCTACGTCTGCGGATGAAGCATGATCATCGCGCCCTCTACCTCAACACAGGCTGTTTTCTGCCTCCTGAACAGCCCAGCCATGCAGGAGATCAGCCCTGTGACTGTCCATCGACCTTTATTCTCCTAGAGCACAGCCCCTATGGACAACCTAAGCCCCGCCTACAGCGCTGGTGCTGTGTGCGTAAGCGCGTTGAGCCCTATCGTCGTTGATCCTCACGAGCCATCACGCTGTATCTCCAGCCAACGATCAAGCTCTATATAGGGGTCGGTCTCAAAGAGCCCTGTATCAACAAGGCAGGAGTAGCTGCGGCGCTGATCTGCAGGGGTCTCTTCTCCGGGCGCGGCGAAGCCCAGCTCTCTTATCTGCGCCGCAGTCTCCTGACGCTCCCAAGCAAAGATGCGGGAGAGGAAGCGCCCCAACTCCCCAGGCTCCAGGGGCTCACGCCAAGCGTTGAGAGCTTCTGCGAAGCTTTGAGCGTCAGGAAAGCGCCCCTCGCGCTCCTTAGCCAGCGCCTGTTTGATGATGGCATCAAAACCTGCATCAACAGAAATCCAAGCGCTGGGGGGCTCCACTTTTTGCTTACACAGGGCCACCCTCAGCTCCGCCTCATTCGGAGCCTCAAAGGGATGACAGCCACAGACCGCGCGATAGAGGACAACCCCTGCCGCAAAGAGATCGGAGCGGCGATCCAGAGATCGCCCCCTGCTCTGCTCTGGACTCATATAGCGTAGCTTTCCCTTGATGATCCCCGCCCCTGTCCGGCTGCGGTTAAGCCTCGCCTTGGCAACCCCAAAGTCGATCAACTTCACCGCCCCATCAAAGCTCAGCAGGATATTAGAGGGGCTAAAGTCACGATGGATCAGCTTCAGCTTTCGCCCCGCCTCATCTCGCAGCTCATGGGCAGCGTGAAGCCCTCTGAGGGCCTGCTCCATGATATAGAGGCTGAGCTGAAGAGGCAGGGGCTCATTGCGCTCATTACAGCGTCGCAAGAGGCCGCGCAGATCCACTCCGTCGATATACTCTATGACAAGGAAATAGCGATCGTCTAGAATCCCCAACTCGTAGAAGCGGGCTACATTAGGATGCTCCAGGAGGGCCATGATGCGGGCCTCATCCTGAAGCATGGCGATAAACTCTTCATCCTCGTTGTAGTGGGGCAGGAGGCGCTTGAGCGCCACCTGTTGTATGCTCCCATCAGGCCGCTCTCGCTGGGCCTGATCGATCTCCGCCATCCCTCCGGTAGCGATGCGACGGAGGATCTGATAAGGCCCAAAATATCGGGATCTTCGCATCCTTGAATCATGCACTCAATCTGGGGAGCAAACCAGGATAGAGAGATAGGCAGTGACTGCCCAACTGGAGGAGATATGTTCATCAAACCCATCCTGTTTGCTCTCAGCTTCGCCCTGGCGCTGCCCGGTTGGGCCAAGCACCCCAGCAAGCTTAAAAACCAGAACAAATATAAGAGGGTTCGCCAAGCTCGCGCTCGAAAGGGAGAGGCGATTGAGGCGCTCTTTAAGAAGGCGGAGATAAGCTATCCTCCGGCAGCTCTCTTTCTGCGTGTCTTTAAGCAGGAGGATCAGCTTGAACTCTGGGCACGCAAGAGGGATCGCAGCTATCAGCTGATCAAGAGCTATGCGGTTTGTATGAAATCGGGCAGCCCTGGACCCAAACGCCGCTCAGGAGATTATCAGGTGCCTGAGGGGGTCTACCGGATCAACCGCTTCAACCCTCACAGCAGCTTCCTCCTCAGCTTGGGCTTGGATTATCCCAACAAGAGCGACCGTATTCGGGGGCGACGCAGCTCCCTGGGAGGAGATATCTTCATTCATGGCAGCTGTGTGACGATCGGCTGTCTCCCGCTCACCGATGCAGAGATCGAAGAGCTTTATGTGATCGCCATCGATACTAAGAATCGACGTATCCCGATCCATATCTTCCCAGCGCGGATGGAGCCGAAGCAGATGGAGGCGCTCTACAAGGAGCATCCAAAACATAAGGCGTTCTGGGCTGAGCTGCTCCCCATCTATCAAGCTTTTGAGCAGGAGCACCGCCTCCCCAAGCTGCGGATCGACAAACGGGGGGTCTATCAGCTGCGTTAGGAGCTACTTCAACTTGCTGAAGAGGGCCTCCAGCTTTGCCCGCGCCTCGTTGGCCTCCTGACCCGCCTCTTCATCAGCCGCCTTAAACTCAAAAGCAGCGCAGAAGTTAGCCTTCTCTCGATCCCGGATGTAGTAGGAGATATTCTCGCGGCACTCGTTGTGATAGCCGGGATCCCAGAAACGGCAGTTTTTACAGGCGCGAAGATCCAGGCCACAGGCATCGCAAGAGTCTTGTCGAGAGACCTTGACGATCATCTCTAAGGTGTGGCCGCACTTCCAGCACTCATAGCTTTTCTCTTCATAAATCATCGCACTGCTCCTTTGATGTGGTCAGCTCCGGCATTATCATCAAGTTCTCCACGCCGCAATCCTTCTGGGTTCTTCTCTTTTCTTGCAAGAAGAAGCTGGACTGTTGAACTTCAGGATAACACTGAGGTGCTCTCTCTATTGCGGAGGCTTGGATAGATTCATTCGCGACTGCGTTGTGCTCTATAGAGGCTCGGCTGCTTCAGAACTCTCAACCTTTAATCTGCCGGACCCCTTCAGCCTGAAACCAACCACGTAGGCGATCACGCTGATCGCCCTGTACCCAGATCGTCTCTCCCTCAACAGAGACCCCGACTCCCAGCTCTCGGCGGAGACGCTTAACCAACACCTTGTGCTCCTTTGGTAGACCCACCACGCGGGTCAGCTTCTTGCTGCGTCGCTGCTCTACAGAGAGCTGTAGGCTCCAGGTCTCGGGTCCAGGAGGTTTGGGCGCAGCCTTCTGCGGCGTGGGATCCACGGGAGCCTCAGGTACCAGCCGTCCTAAGAGCGCCCCCAAGCTGGTTCCAAAGCCTGGATCCTGGCTGAAGTCCTGTCGGCTCTCCTGCTCTCTCTTGTTGCGCTTCTTCATCCATCCTCCGCTTGGTTTAGGCGCCAAGCCATCCCCCAACGGGATGACATCCCCACATCTCGCCCTGTGATCTTGCCCGTGGGGCTTAAAAAGTAGTTACTGGGGAAGCTCTTAACCTGGAAAGCCTGTTGAGCTTCATCTCCTGCAAAATAGACCGGATATTTGATCCCCTCAGCAGCGATATAGGCCCTGATTTTTTCCCGCTCCTCCAAAGGAGCAACTACCAGGGCCAAGAGCGCCTCATCGGGCTCCAGATCCTCATAAACTGCGTTGAGGGCTGCATGCTCCAAGGCACAGACGCTACACCAAGTCGCCCAAAAATGCAGCATCAGGCGCTTGCCCTGGAAGCTTTTGAGCGGAAGCGGCTGCCCCTCCATGTTCCAGATCATCACCTCAGGAGCTTGCTGACCATCGGCGGGGAGGAGGCCACGGCGCTGCCAGTAGATCAGCGCAATAAAGAGGAGCAGGAAGATCAGGGCTTCCTTGCCCCAACGCTTCCAGCGCTGCTTATTTTTGAGCGCGGTCCAGATCTTCAATGGAGGCTCCTTGCCAAAAGATCAACGACAGAGATGACCTCTCCACCTCGGGCAGCGAGGAGAGCCGCGCGGGGGTGGCTGTCGGTACAGATCACACGATCAAAGATCCCTGGAGCCATGATCTTGTCAAGGGAGTCTCCGGTGAAGAGGCCATGCACGGCGATGGCGATCACCCGCTTGGCTCCCGCCCTACGATAGGCCTTGGCGGCGCCAACCAAGGTCCCCCCTGTGCGGATCATGTCGTCATAGATGACCACGGTGCGGCCCTCTACATGAGCGTTGATGCCGGTCACCTCAGTGGTGCTGCCATCCAGACGACGCTTGTAGACAAAGGCAGCCTCTACCCCCAAGCGGTTGGCCAGACCAGCCACCCGCTTGGCTCGCCCAGCGTCACAGCTTCCAAGGACAAAGTCCGCTCCTCCCAAGCGCAGCGCGACCTCGCAGATCAGCTCCGTTGCCTGAAGATGGATGGCCGTAAGATCGCGCTCAAAGTAGTGAGGAATACCTCCGCTGTGCAGCTCTAAGAGAAAGAGGCGCAGGCCCTCTCCAGGGGTAGGGATAGAGGAGAAGAGCCGCGCTCGGGTCTTGGCGGTGACCACCTCTCCAGGTCGCACCGCCCGCTCCATGGTGGAGTAGCCATAGTAAGGCAGCACCAAGCTGATGCGCGCCGCCCCATATTTGGAGATGGCGCAGCTCAGATCATAGAGCGAGAGTGTGCACTCATCTGAGACGGTCCCTCCCAGGAGGATCACATCTCGACCGCTGACCTCTGAGAGGATGCGCAGATAACGTTCTCCATCAGGAAAATTCCTGATCTCTAGAGCGCCACGCTCCCCTCCTAGAGATCCACAGAGCTGGTCAGCCATCTTTTGGTATTGGGGGGTTGAGAAGATCAGCTTCATCGAAACTCCGGCTCTGCACAACGGCCATTTAGGCAGGTCATAGGCTCAGGGCAGGGACAGTGAGGGCGTCTACAGAAGCCCTCATCACAGATGAAAGGTTCAGGGCAACTGTACTCCTCTCCACAAGAGATCAAGGCGCAAGCCATATCTCCATCGCCACCTGGAATACGAGCGCAGCGCAGCCCCCAAGGACAATCTTCCTCAGCGCTGCATTCGCGGTTGCAGGTCCCAAAATTACAGATATGCCCCGCCGCGCAGAGGCAGCCCTCGCAGAAGCCTCCTGGGGAGCTGTTGTTACACATGCCTGATTCACAATCTCTCCCCTCGGTGCACTGTCCAGAGGGACGCTCTGGCCAATCGATAGGGGGAGGAGCAGTATCCGGCTCTGGATGAACCATATCGGGCTCTGGAGCAGCGTCAGGTGTAGGAGAGAGGAGATCGGGCGCTGGGCTGGCGTCTCGTCCGATGTCGGGCTCTGGAGCTGGGAGATCGGCCAAAGCGCTGTCGAGGCTTGGTGTAGCTAGATCAGGCTCTGGGAGGCTGGTGTCGAGCCTCAAGGCGACCCGATCAGGCTCTGGGAGGCTGGTATCAAGGAGCAGAGGCGCAGTGTCCTCCTCTGAGAGCGCCTCTTCATCTGTTGGATGTTGGTCAAGCGCGGCCATATCGAGGATGGGCTGGGCGCTTTGAAGATCTGATCGACCCTGATCAAAGTGAAGGAGTGCGAGATCTGAGTTCTTTTCGCTCCCTCCCTCTTCAGAACAGGCCCAGAGCAGTAAGCCCAAAAGGGGCCAGAGAAGAGAAGATCGCATTCAGCCTCCAGAGATTTTGGGGCCAGTTTATTTTCGGGGGCTTGTTTTGCAAAGGATCATCCTCGCTTTGACAGG
The DNA here is from genome assembly GCA_964384025.1 of uncultured Nannocystaceae bacterium. Taxonomy (GTDB): domain Bacteria; phylum Myxococcota_A; class Bradymonadia; order UBA7976; family UBA1532; genus CAYLJJ01. The sequence continues at coordinate 56,452 of CAYLJJ010000014.1, read as the reverse complement.
GGAGCAGGGGGAGTCTATCTTGGTTCGCTTCCAGACCTGAACCGCGATTTTAAAGAGAGGCGAGAACGGATGCTGAGAAGGCTCAAACTCCTGTTGATGCTGCTCCCTAGCTTTGCTCTCGCTCAACAGCCAAAGAAGCCCCCCCCGAGTTCTGCTCCTGTGATGGCTAAGAAGATCAGCTTGAGTCCTGAAGCTTCTGCTCAGCTCTCAGCTGCTGAGCGAACTCAAGCGCAGGAGAGCCGTCGAGAGGGTAATAAACTCTATGGTAAGGGGCGCTATCGAGAGGCGATCGAGAAATTTCGGCGTTCCTATGAACTCAATCACTCACAAGATCTGCTCTACAGCATCGCGGTGAGCTATCAGCAGCTGGAGTCCTGGGAGGAGTGCGTTTCTCAAATGGAGCTTTACCTTGAGAAGGCTCCAACCGGTCCAAAACGAGATCGAGCGATGAACACCCGCAAAAACTGCGAGGCGCGTATCGAGCGAGATCAGGAGCTGATCATCGAGTCGAAGCCCAAGGGAGCTCAAGTCTTTGTAGATGACAAGCGTCTTGGGGTAGTTGGAACTACGCCCTACCGTAACTTTATCCATCCTGGACCTCATAAAGTGTGGGTTCAGATGGATGGTTATGAACCTTTTTACCAAGATATTGTGGTGCAGAGACGTGAACCTTTCCGCCTAAATATTCAGTTAAAGACAGCTAAGGCGCAGGGATATATCTATGTGGACTGCCCAATTAAAGAAGCAACAGTGTATATCGAAGGGAAAAATATTGGTTTGACTCCATTTAAAGAGCCACTCCCTTATCCACAAGGACACTATCAAGTTGTTGTTAAGCGAGATGGTTATGAAAAGTTCAATAAACAGATTGAACTAAAAAAAGGTCGGATACTGCGGGTAGAGGCAAAGATATCGCCAAAACTTACACCTTCTACTTGGAGGAGTCCTCTAGGGTGGACTACGATGGTTTTGGGAGGGCTTTCGATTGGCTCAGGCTTTGTCGCAGGCTACTTCGCGGATCAAGAATACAATGACACAGATAAGTTTGATGAGCTGCTTGGCTATCAGAAATTGGGCTTTGGCCTGGGTGGAGGGATGTTCGCTGCTGGAATCTCTCTGATCGTCTGGGATGCGCTTCGCGTTGAGATTCCCCTGGAGCATCGAAACCCTCGTTATGGTCAACCCATCAGCCTACCAGGTCAGCTCTCCCTCTCTCCTGGGGGCTTCATCTATACATTCAGCTTCTGAGGATTTATGTCTCGCCCACTCCTCACTACGCTCACGCTCTTTCTGTTGAGTTGCTCCAAAGGCATAGAGCCCCCTGAGCCAACTCGGATGGTCTGGATTGAAGGTTCAAATACGTTTCAGATGGGCTCCGCCAACTTTGATCCCTGCGATTCATGGTGGAGCGGGGGAGCTTGTAACAATGATGCGCGCCCAGAAACCCCTGTACATACTGTTGACGTAAAAGATTTCTGTATGGATGAGCATGAAGTAACGGTTAATCAGTACCATCATTGTGTTGCTCATGATTGCGTGAAGCCTCATCGTTCCTCTGTCGGTTATGAGGGCCAGGAGGGCTTCATCACCGGCTATTACAAAGACAGAGACAACTTTGGGAGTTACCCTGTAGTGGGGATCAAGTGGGAGGAGGCGCGCACATATTGCCGCGCTCAGGGAGGCGATCTCCCTACAGAAGCTCAATGGGAATACAGCGCCCGCAGATTCAATGGAGGGAACCTCTTCCTCTGGGATCAGGACACCCACTTTGATCTTCAAAATGGCTGTGGGAACAACTCTGGAAAGCTCGCCTGGAAGGCATGTTCAGAGACTCGTGTGCGCGCGGTCAAGAGCTCCTCGCTGGATGTCGTGGCTGGGATCTATGATCTGGTTGGGAATGTCCGAGAGTGGACTCTCGACGAGTATGATCCCCGCGCCTACTGTGCTGATCCGCAGCCTCAGGGTGCTCAGGGAGAGCAAGCTCTTGGGGAGCAACTCTTTGTGGATGAGGAGCTGCAGATCTTCTGGTCTGAAGAGCTGATGAATCGATTCGGAGAGTGTCCCTGCCAACAACGCTTCCAGGACTGCCAAAGTTGGTGTTTGGGGATCGTCAACGGAGAGGAAGCAAACGCAGAGGAAGAAAAATCCAGCTACTGTAGCAGCGTCTACCCTAATGGAGACAGCCCCTGTGAACAGCCTCAGATCTTAGTAGGCATCAACGCAGGCTCCGATCCTTCTGACTGCGCTGTGGGCTGTCAGGAGCAGATCTCGCTCTGCCTCTATGCAGAGTGTGACTATCCAAAAGATTATCCTCTGGTGTGCAAAGGACGGGAAACGAGCCCAGTGCCTTACTGCCTTCCTCATCTTGAGACTCGCAGCGGAGAGACCCCTTTTAAGGTCTCAAAGGAGACGCTCAACGAAGAGCACCCATCCCAAGCCAACCTGGAAGGCTATCATACAGTTCGAGGAGGAGACTTTCAGGAGGATCTATGCCATCTGCGGCTGAGCTATCGTCGAGGAGGTCAAGGGACCTCCCCCATCCTCGGTTTCCGCTGCGCTTACCCCAGCAGCAGCTCTAAGTGCGCAGCCCTCAAGCCCCGCTGATGGGCAGGCGCCCATAGAGGCCATTAAGCTCTCTCAATCGCCAAGCATTCTCAGGTTTAAGAGCATCCTCATGCATCCTCCACTCCCAGTTTCCCAAGGGCTCAGCGGGGATATTCATACGCCCTCGATTGTCTAAACAGAGGATATCCTGCATGGTGATGATCGCGGTGTCCGCTACAGAGTTCAAAGTCGCGCGGATGATATCCCAGACCAAATCGTGACCATCAATGCCGAAATAGCGCCGCACATGATCGCGGACCCTCTCATCGCTCCCAAACCACCAACCCAAAGTGGTCTCATTGTCATGGGTCCCTGAGTAGACCACCGAATGCTGCTTGTGGTTGTGAGGCAGGTAGGCGTTCTCTGGAGTATCACCAAAGGCGAACTGGAGCACCTTCATTCCCGGCAGACCGCTCTCCTTCAGGAGCTGACGCACCCTCTCTCCGATGATGCCCAGATCCTCTGCCAGAACGGGCAGCTCTCCCAAGGCATCCTCCAGGGCTTTAAAGAATTCCATCCCTGGTCCTGGACACCAGCGCCCCTGAGTGGCGTCCTTCGAGTCGGCGGGGATCGCCCAATAGTCAGCGAAGGCGCGGAAGTGATCGATGCGCACCCGATCGGTAAGCGAGAGCGCTCGCTGCATCCTCTGGATCCACCAGGAGTAGCCTGTCTCAGCCATCCGCTCCCAGTTGTAGAGGGGGTTACCCCAGAGTTGCCCCTTGGGGCTGAAGTCATCGGGAGGGACCCCAGCCACCTGATCGCGACGCCCCTCTTTGTCGAGGAGGAAGAGATCCTGATGAGCCCAAACATCGACAGAGTTGGCATCCACATAGATGGGCAGATCCCCGATGATTTCGATCCCTCGGGCCTTGGCCTTTTGCTGCAAGAGCCCCCACTGACGCTCAAAGAAGAACTGAAGGATTGTAAACTCCTCCAGCTTGTCGGCCAGCTCTTGGCGCAGCACCTTAAGGGTCTTGGGCCTGCGCTCTCTGAGGCCTGGGCGCCACTCCCACCAAGGAGATCTCTCCCGCTTAAGCAGAGCGTGAAAGAGGGCCGCATCTTCTAACCAGATCTGTTCGCTCCGAAAGAGTTCCAAAGCGGGACGCCAGGGATGCTTTGGGCGCTGGCGTAGACGCGCAGCGGCGCGATGCAGTAGAGGGCCTTTTTGAGAGCGGACCTGAGCAAAGTTGACCCACCAAGGCTCTCCGGCGGAAAGCTGATCCACCTCCTCATGGCGGAGGAGCCCAGCGCGAACCAGATCCTCAAGATCCAGGAGCATGGGGTTGCCTGCGAAGGCGGACCAGCTTGAATAGGGGGAGTTCCCCGCTCCGGGCGGTACCAGGGGTAAGATCTGCCAGAGGCCCATCCCCGCCTCTTGAAGCCAATTTAGGAAGCGCTCCGCGCCCAAGCCCAAATCGCCGATGCCTCGCCCAAAGGGCAAAGAGCTGGGGTGAAGGAGGACGCCACCGCGTCTGGGGATCTGCTGTACCATGCTTCTCACCGAGCCTGTGGGGGGCTTCACTTTGGCAGGGCTGGAGTGGAGCTTCAACCGTGATCGTTAGGGCAGCGCCTGACCCTGAGCGTCCCAGCGAAGAGGCCCCCGCTCTTCATCAGCTTGGGCCGCTGATTCACTTAGGTAGCCCGCTTCCAAGAGACGTTGACGCAGGATCTTGACCCTCTCAGTCCACCAAGGGCTCTTGGAGGTTTGCCCTCGCTTTTTAAACATGGGTCCTTGCCAGGGTGCAGGCTTGAGCATCGCCAAGAAGATCGCCTCACGAGGACTCAGCTTGCGAGCATCCTTCTGAAAATAGTAACGCGCTGCTGCGCCCACCCCATAGATGTTGGGTCCAAACTCGATGCAGTTTAGATAGAGCTCTAATATCCGCTTTCTGAGCACCTGATCCTGCATCCGTCCTGCGATCAGCGCCTCCCTCAGCTTGCGCGCTAAGCTCTTCTCTCGGCTGAGGAAGAGGTTCTTAACCAACTGCTGGCTGACCGTGCTGCCACCATATACAAAGCGTCCCTCCCGTAGGTTCATCCTCAGCCCCCGCTTGATCAAGGTCGGGCTGATCGCCCAGCCCCGATAGAAGCCCATCTGCTCGCTGAGGTAGGCCACGCCACCGACATAGGGCGGCAGAGCCTTCAAGGGGATATAGCCTTTGCTCCCTGGCCCTACCGTAACAGGGCGACTCACCCCCTCGCGCAGTTGGAGGAGAAACTCTTCATTGAGCCAGTTCACATCATCGGGAGCCTTAGGGCCTGCTGAGAGCAGAGGCCAAGCCTCTTTGGCAGCTTTGAGGGCCTGGATAGGGCAGCGACCCTTGAGCCCCTTCAACTCAAACTCCAGCTCCCAAGGTCGCTTTAAGGGCAGCGAGAGGCTGAGCTTGGGAGAGAATCGCCCCTTCATCTCCATCTCGGAGTAGGGTCCCAAGAGTCCAGGCGGTAGGCTTTGAAGCGCCGCTTGACACTCCAGCTCCAACAGGCTCAGCTTGAGCTTCAATAGAGAGCGTTTCAAGCTTCCCTTGAGATTCAAGCGGAGGGCGCCACGCTCAAGGCGCCCCTCAGGGAGCCGCCAAGCTTCACCGTGATGCTGGAGCAGCAGATCTCCTCGAAGATCAGAGGGTCCCAGAGGCTCTGGCGCCAAACCTGGATGAATCAGCCTCGCTTCCCAAAGGCGGAACTTGAGCTGAAGCTTCTCTAAGCTCGGCTCAAACAGCAACTCCAGATCTAAGCCTCCAGAGAACTCAAGCCCCTCTGGGAGCGGGAGCAAGTTCTCTTGAAGCAGCGGCTCAAGCGCCAGATCCCGAAGAGAGACCCGCAGGGGGTCGAGCTGATCGATCTGAAGCCAAGCGCCCATCAGGCGGCCTCTCAGGAGAAGCGTGTCCTCCTGAAGCTGACCCTCCAACGCATCGATCTCTTGGAGTCCCAGAGGTGGAGGAGCTTCAAAGCGAAGGCGCAGCTTCTCAAACTCTAGGCTCTGCCCCTGGGCAGCTCCCCTCGTCGATCCCAGGCTCTGCACCTGCGAGCCTCTCAGGCAGGCTCGAAGCGCTCTGGGGGCTGCCTGAACATCGGGGCCGATCTGAACCTCTCCTCCCGAGATTCGCAGCGGGGATGTCAACTCCAACCGAGAGAGCCCCGCCTCTAAGCCAGGGGCCTTAAGGAAGACCCTCTCAGCTCTGGGATGAGCGCCTTGGAGCTTGAGAGACTCTACCCATATCTGAGCCCCAGCTCGTTGACATTCAAAGATCGGCGCCCCTCTCGCTCCCCTGAACTCGGCTCTGATCCCTTTGGAGGGGCTCCAATGAAACTTAGCCTCGCTGGGGAGCTGCTGGCCGCGAGCCCTTAAACTGCCCTCAAGCTCTCCCAAGAAGCGTTTTGAACCAAGATAGCGGATCAGCAACCGATCCAAGCGAAGCTGAGCGCCTCGAGCCTCAAGCTGAAGATCCCTCCCATGCAGCTCAAAACCCTCCGCAAGGAGATCCAGAGGGCTCTGCTTTAGCTCCTCTAAGTCTGGGGGCTTGAGCCCTGAGCCCTCAATGGAGGCTCTGAGCTGAAGATGACCGCGCTTTAACTCTAAGCTTAGGAGCTGAAGAGAGAACCAATCGACCTTTCCCCTGAGGTGCGCTATTGAGAGCCGCCCTCGTGCTCCGCTCAATTGAAGATCCTTCAGCTTGAAGCCCAGGAGGTCAAGCTCCAGAGAAAAATTTGCTCTATATCCTCTTTTTCTTAAAATATTTCTAATACTCTTATCGGCTGCTCGCTGGATGAGACTCGGCATAACAAGCCCCAGGAGCAGAATGAGGATGATAAAGGAGAAACGGCGCATGGATCCCTCAGCTTGAGCCAGGCTATTAAACATCAAGGAAGGCAGCATCTGAGCTTCTAAAAGCTCGCCCTTTGGATTTCAGCATCCAAGGCAGAGGGGCTCAGAGGAAAAGCTCAGATTGAAACCATTTCGAAGAATCTCGACAATGGAGCCCGCTTAGGAGGTTTTGATGAAATCAATAGTTAAGGTTCTCATGCTCTCTCTGGCTTGGCCCAGCTTGGGTCTTGCTCTGGTAGAGGGCACCCCTCAATTGGGTGAAAATCAGGGCCTGGAAGGCAACAGCGTTCTACAAGTCTACCTGGAGGAGGGAGAACTCCTCAGGCTTTGCTCCAGCGATGATTGGATTCAAGAGGGACCGGTTAATGTAGATGGACTTCAGGTCCGCATCGATCACCGTCCAGGGGAGCCTCACCAACTAGAGCCTGATTCTGTCTATGAACAACGACAGGGACAGGAGATCCTACTCTCTCCTCCAGGAGCACCACGCTGTCGTAATCATGATGCTTGTGAGGCGCCCTATCTTTGTCATTCCCGATCCAATGGGATCCCTTATGAGGGTGATGAACTCAACGGTATTTGCGCTCGCTCCTTCTCTATCGATCAAGTGAGGGGCTATTGCAGCGCCGATCTAAGACAGCTCCCTCGCCACGAGATTCAAGCTGATGTGACCGGTCAGTGGCGTCTCAATTTTGTCGGGGAGCCAGAGACCATCACCCAGAGTGGAGGCTCTACTCGCTATTTTGAGGTGGAGGTTGTAGGGGCTCAAGGAGGACGTTTGAATACAGTCTTCTGGCGTATCAATGCTCACGGATTTTCTTTTGGCTCTACCGATTATGGGACAGACACAAATTTCTATGTGCGCTCTACAGTTGATGATGGAGCCCATGTTTTTGTTATCGATCTTGAAGATTTGAGTGGTTTTCGATTCTCTGTTCTGGCCAACAGTATGGGTCTCTTTGAGCATCGCAATGAGAGTTGGTGCTACTACGGAGATCCAGAAGATGGGAGCTGCTTCTCCTTTCCTGATCTTGAGCACCTTCCCCAACGGATCGTCCCGCAGCACTCCATCTATCTCAACTATCCCGAGCCCTTCCCGCTGGAGCCTCCAGCCCCGGAGATCAGCGAGCCGATGTTTAACGACAGCGTAGGCTCCGCGACCTTCTCTCCCAACGGAGATGGGAATCAAGATTCAGGGACCTTCAGCTTTATCAGCAACGTCAGCGGGACCTACCGAATTGTGATCGACACCGATCAAGATGGGGTTGTCGAAGAGCGTGATGATGTTGTCCTCAACGGAGAAGCTCTACGGAACCTCAATCGGATCACCTGGGATGGTCGTGACCGTCAGGGAGAGATCGTTCCTTCGGGACGCTATCGTTTCCGAATCTCTCTCTATGCCGGCGAGACGCACTTCCCCATGACGGATATTGAGGAAAACTTAGGAGGCTTCTCTATCGCCTTACAGCGAGGTCCAGATCAGCCCCCTGAGCCTCTCGCGATGTTCTGGGATGATCGCCCTGTTCGGGTTCCTTCCGATCTGACAAACCCAGAGGATAGCCTCACGGAGCTGGGTGAGGGCTCCAGTCTCGATCCTCTCCAACGCCGCTATTGGCGACAGCGCTTTGAGGCGCAGACCGATGAACCTCTGTTGATGGACACCTGGGCCTATGGAGATCAAGCCTCGGTGACTGCGGTGGGTTGTAACCTCTGTGATGACTTCATCGAGTTTGTCGAGGTGGGTGAAGAGGATGAGGATCCCGACACGGATGGAGACGGCCTCCCAGACAGCCTAGAGGATCGAAATGGCAATGGCCGTGTTGATCTTGGAGAGACAGATCCCTCCAACCCCGACACGGATGGAGATGGTCTGGATGATGGCGTTGAGGACGCCAACCAGGATGGAGATCGAGATGAGGGAGAGAGCGATCCAACCCTCTTCGATACAGATGAGGATGGCCTCAGCGATGGCGTTGAAGATGCCAACCAGAATGGTTCTAGAGATCCAGATGAGACCGATCCCCTCAACCCAGATTCAGACGCTGATCTATTGAGCGACGGCATCGAGGTTAATGGCGAGACAGGGAGCGATCCCCTCAACTCCGACTCAGATGAGGATGGCCTCAGTGATGGTGTTGAGGATCTCAACCGGGACGGTCGCGTAGGTGGTGATGAGACCGATCCGATGAACCCTGACAGTGATGGAGATGGCTTGGGCGACGGGGAGGAGCGGATCGGATCCACCGATCCCCTGGATCCCGATACAGATGATGATGGCTTAAATGATGCTGAGGAGGTACACGGTTCCACCGACCCCACAAACCCAGACACAGATGGAGATGGCCTGAGCGATGGAGCGGAGACACGAGGCCTCACCAGTCCAGTAGATCCCGATACAGATCATGATGGCTTGGGAGATCAGGTTGAGGTCTTAGGGCCCACAGATCCGCTCGATCCTGACAGCGATGGTGATGGCCTCCTGGATGGTGTTGAGGATGCAAATCATGATGGCCTGCGAGGGGAGAATGAGACCGATCCTCTCGATCATGATTCAGAAGATGACGCCCTAGATGAAGGCCTGGAGGATCGAAAACGTGACGCTCAACAAGGAGACAAGGAGCCCGATCCGCTCAACCCCGACAGCGACGGTGATGGCCTCTTAGATGGCTTAGAGGACCAAAACCAGGATGGTCAGCGAGCCCTCAATGAGAGCGATCCTCTCAACCCAGATACAGATGGTGATGGCCTCTCAGATGGCCTAGAGGATCGCAACCATGACGGCCAACGAGGGGAGGATGAGACCCACCCGCTCCAAGAGGATTCAGACGGGGATGGCATCAATGATGGCGTTGAGGATCTCAACCTAGATGGTCAATGGGGAGATGATGAGACCGATCCAAGGCGCTTAGACAGCGACGGCGATGGTCTCCATGATGGACAAGAGGATGAGAACCTCAACGGCGTTCAAGATGGGGGAGAGACCGATCCTCGCCGAGCTGATACTGATGGAGATCTCCTCAGCGATGGCCAGGAGGAGCGTACAGATCCTCTTAATCCCGACAGCGACGATGATGGCCTCTTAGATGGCGTTGAGGACAGCAATCAAGATGGTCTCACCACTCCAGATGAGACCGATCCCCTCAACCCCGATACCGATGGGGATGAGCTTTTTGATGGCGCTGAGGATCTCAACAGCGATGGCCAGCGCGGGCTTGATGAGACCGATCCCCTCAACCCAGACAGCGATGAAGATGGCCTCAGAGATGGCCTAGAGCGCCGCACGGGGACCGAGGCGCTTGACCCAGACAGCGATGGCGACGGCCTCTCTGATGGTCTGGAGGATGCTGATCACAGCGGCAGCTTTGATGGGGGAGAGACCGATCCTCGCCGAGCTGATACTGATGGAGATGGGATCTCCGATGGACTGGAAGATGCGAACCACAGCGGCACTCTGGATCATGGAGAGACTGATCCTCGCCGAGCCGACACCGATGGGGATCTGCTCTTAGACGGGATCGAAGACAGCAATCAGGATGGCAGCTTCCAGGCGGGAGAGACCGATCCTCTCAACCCAGACAGCGATGAGGATGGCCTCTCCGATGGTGTGGAGGATGCCAACCAGGATGGCCTCTTCCAAGAGGGGGAGACCGATCCCCGAGATCCTGACACTGATGATGATGCCCTCAGCGATGGGGTTGAGGATGCCAATCAGGATGGGGTTCGAGATCCAACAGAGACTGATCCCCGCGATCCCGATACCGATGACGGAGGTGAGCCGGACGGCAGCGAGCTGGAGAATGAACGTGATCCCTTTAATCCAGAGGATGATTGGGGCAGCCAGGAGGATCAGGATGGGGATGGCCTGACCGATGAGCAGGAGGAGGAGTATGGCTGTGATCCCCAGAGAGCAGACACCGACGGGGATGGCCTCTTGGATGGTGTTGAGGTTTGGGGCGAGAACGGAACAGATCCTCTAGAGGCTGATACAGATGGGGATGGACTCTCAGATGGTCAGGAAGATCGCGACGCCGATGGCGGTCTGGATGAGGGGGAGACAGATCCCAACAGCGCAGACTCAGATGGAGATGGCATCAGCGACGGCGCTGAGGATCGAAACGGGGATGGCAACCTGGGTGTTGATGAGAGCGATCCTCTCAACCCTGACACCGATGGCGACGGCCTTTCTGATGGCCTGGAAGACAGCAACCTGGATGGCTTTCGAGACGAGGGGGAGACGCATCCGAATCGGGAGGACAGCGATGAGGATGGCCTCCCCGATGGCTTGGAGGACAGCAACCTGGATGGGGTCCTGGACTTAGATGAGACCGACCCCAGCTTGGCGGATACAGACGGGGATGGGATCTTCGATGGGGTCGAGGATCGAGATCAGAATGGAGAGTTTGCTCCAGGTGAGACCGATCCCCGCAGCGCAGACAGCGACGGTGATGGCCTCTCCGATGGCCTAGAAGATGCCAATCAGAATGGTCAATGGGATGAGGGAGAGACCGATCCAACCGCAGGAGACACAGACGCGGATGCTCTCCTGGATGGCGTCGAAGACAGCAACCAAAATGGGATCTTCGATGAGGGAGAGACCGATCCTCGCCGCGCCGACACCGATGAGGATGGCCTTATGGATGGTGTTGAGGACAGTGACCAGGATGGAATCTTTGATGAGGGCGAGACCGATCCTCGGGAGTCTGACAGCGATGGGGATGGCCTCATGGATGGCCTTGAAGATGGAGATGGTGATGGTGAGCTGGATGTGGGAGAGACCGATCCTCGTCACGCAGACACAGATCGAGATGGCCTGGATGAGGGGGTGGAGAGATCCGAAGAGCGTCGTGTAGGGGATCAGTGAACGACAGAGGGGGTGCCGGATGA